>JBFWYP010000037.1:0-37068 GCA_050186295.1 Thermoanaerobaculia bacterium
GCGAAGAGCTGCTCCGCCTGGCCGTGCTGGGCCGGCCGAGCGTCCTGCAGGCGATTTCCGCCTGGCTCCTGCTCGGGTTCGCGGGGCACATTCTCTTCCGGCTGCGCGGCGACACCGGACGCCGCCAGCCGAATCTGCGCTCCTACCTGCTCCTCCTCGGCGGCAGCGCGACCGTCTCGGTGGTCGCCTCGAGCGCGCTGGTCAGCGCCTACTTTCCGGCCGTGACGGTTCGCGCCGTCGCGCTCTGGTTCGCGGCGATGCTCTCGTCGATCGTCCTCCTGGTGCCGCCGGCCCTGGTGCTCTGGCCGCACCGCCTTTGGCGTTGGCGCACGCCGATCGCCGCCGAGCTGCCCCGCCGGCCGAGCTCGACGGCCGACGCCTCCCCGGGATCACGGTTGCAGGGCGACAGCTCCGGCGCGATTCCGATCGTCCGCGACCGCGCGGTGCTGGGCGACGCCGGGCTCGTCGTGCTCTGGGTGACGACGGTGCATCTGATGGTGCTGCTCTCGGGCGAGGGGCGTTCCCCCCTGAGTCACTGGATCTTCCTCCTCTACGGGCTGCCGATCCTGTTCGCGTCCTATCGCGGCGGGCTGAAGGGCGGCATCCTCTCCGGCACCGCCGTCTCGGCGAGCCTGCTGGCCACCTCCCTGACCGGGTTCGCACCGGGTGACTGGCACCTCTCGATGGTCGACCTGCAGGGCGGCGTGGTGCTCTTCTCGGTGCTCGGCGCGGTCGCGGGAGCGATGCGGAACCACGAGCTCCAACTCACTGCCAAGCTCGAACGATCGAACCGCGTCCTGCGCCAGGATCTCGAGCGGGTGCTCTCGGCGCTGCGCAGCGCCATGGAGGCGAAGGATCAGTACACGGAGGGGCACCTGCGCCGGGTCTGCGACTTCGCCGTCGCGGTGGGACGGCGGATGAACCTCTCCGAGCACGACCTCGAGCGCCTCGAGATCGCGAGCCTGTTGCACGACGTCGGCAAGATCGGGATCGCCGATTCGATCCTGCGCAAGCCGGGTCCGCTGGACCCGCGCGAGCGCCAGCTGATGCAGCGCCATCCGGAGATCGGCGCGCGCATCCTCGAGAACGTCAACGGGCTCGAGGACGCGGCGACCATGGTGCGCCATCACCAGGAACGCTACGACGGCCGGCTGGAAGGCGATTTCCCGGGCTATCCGCTCGGACTCTCGGGGGACCGCATTCCGCTCGGTGCGCGGATCATCGCCGTCGTCGACGCTTTCGACGCGATGACGTCGGACCGGCCGTACCGCGACTCGATCGGCTTCGAGCGCGCACGGGCGTCACTCCGCGCCGAGGCCGGACGGCAGTTCGACCCCGAAGTGGTCGAGGTCTTCCTCTCGCTGCTCTCGGAGCAGGGCTGGTCGAGCGGTCTGGTGGAGGAGCGGGAGTGACGCCGGAGCGCCGGCGAGGCGCCCTGCCGACTTCGACAAGCGCTCGCCCGCTCCGCTAGAATCGCGGTTCGAGCGGGCCCTTAGCTCAGTCGGTAGAGCTGCTGGCTTTTAACCAGATGGTCGGGGGTTCGATTCCCTCAGGGCCCACCAGATCGAAACGCGGCACCGAAGCGCCCATCGTCTAGCCAGGTCTAGGACACCGCCCTTTCAAGGCGATAACACGGGTTCGAATCCCGTTGGGCGTACCAACCCTTCCCCTCACCACCCCTTCTGCTGTCGCAAGGCGTCGATGTGCGCCACGTGGTGGCGGCTGTGCCAGGCGTACATGGCGACGCTCGCGGCGATGGTCACCGGGCGCGGGATCTCCGGCTGCAGGAAGGTGCGCTCGAGCTGCTCCGGCGAGAGCGACTCGAGGAACCGTACCCAGCGGTCGTGCAGCGCCGCGAGGAGCGAAAGCGAGATCGCGGGCGGCGCCGTACGGCCGTCGACGAGCCCGGCCCAGGCCTTCTCGTCGTACGGCTTGACCGTCGGAGTCTCCTCGGTCGCCGCCACCTTGTGGCGGATGTAGGCGTTCATGTGGCTGTCGGCCACGTGGTGGGCGAGCTGGCGGATCGTCCAGCCCCCTTCCCGGTACGGCGTGTCGAGCTGCTCGTCGGACAGTCCGGCGAGGGCGCGGCGCATCTCCGCCGGGCAGGCGGCGATGGCGGCGATCTGCTCGCGCCGGGTCTCCGCCGTGGCGTTCTCGGGGAAGCGGAACTTGCCGATCGGGTATCGCGGGTCGGTCATGGGCGTCGTCTCCTCTTCTTGCGGTTTTCCGGTGGGTCGAGCGGCCGCGGCGACCAGTCGGTCGAGGTGAAGGCACGGCTCGTCACTTCGTAGATCACGACCTTCACGCCGTCGAGCAGTGCAGGGTCGTCGCGCAGCCACTGGATCCTTCCCGGCAGGTCGTTCGCCGCCACCTTGGCGAGCCGCCGCACCGGCCGGTCGAGCTCGAAGGCGAGCCGCTCGCCGAATCCGCAGGCGCGGCCGTCGATGTCGAAGGCGAAGACGACCGAGTAGCTGTCGCCGAGCAGCAACACGTCGGCGTCGCCGGTCGTGGAGCCGATCGGCGCGCCGCCGAGCGCGGTGATCTCCCAGAGCTCGGTCGACTCGCGCGCGACACCAGCGGCGCGATCGCCGAGTCCGAGGAGACCGACCAGGTCGCCAGGGAAGTCGTAGGCGAAGGTCCGCTTCTCGAGGCCGGCGGGCGGCCTCTCGGGGAGGAAGTCGCCGGCGCGAAGGAACGCGGCGACGCCGCGGGCGACGATCTCCATGCCACGCGGATTCCAGTGCGTGTCGGTGGGGAAGTAGAGGGTTTCGCCGGCGCGGGCGCGCTCACGCAGTGTCGGCAGCGGATCCCAGACGGCGACACCCGCGCGCTCGAGTCGTTCCGTCAGGTCGCTCATCGACGGGTTGTCGAAGCGCTCCTCGCGCAGCCTTCCGAAGCGCACGAGCGGCTCCGGGTGGACCGCCGCCTTGACCGGAACGGGGAGGAGGACGAGGCGGATGCCGCGGCGCGCAAGGTCGGCGCCGAGTCGCTCGAGCCCGGGAGCCGGATCGGGTTCGAGCGCGGAGCCGCCGGAGCGCCGGCGGCGCGCGAGGACCTCCGGGTCGAGGAAAGGCGGACCGACGAGGTAGTCGAAGGCGGTGCGGAAGTAGAGGTGATCGTCGCGCCCGACGATGACCTGCGTGTTGCCGTAGTCGAGTCCGCGCCACAGGGCGAGCTGCGCGTCCGGTCGCAGCCGAGCCGAGAGCGCCGATTCCCGTCCCATCCGGTCCTCGAGCGCGTGCAGGCCCGTGCGCAGCGCCTCGTTGGCGGCGAGCGCGCCGCGCTCGCGGGCGATCGTCAGCAGTTGCCGCGGCGCGGGGATCGCCGGCGCGCCGCCGAAGACGGTGGCGCCCCCGTTCCGTGCCGCGACCAGCTCGAGGACCGGTCCGACGGCGACGATCCCGAGAAAGGCGGCAACGACGATCCAGCCGCCGGCGCGCGGGATCGCCGTGGCGGCGACTTCGTCGAGGGCGAGGCGTTCGCGGTCGGGCGGTGCGGGCATCAGAAGATGAAGTAGATGAACGGATTGAAGTCCTGGGTCGAGAGTGCCGCGACGGCGATCCCGAGCAGGACGAGGACGGCGGCGATCTTCGCCGGACGGAGCTCCCGGGTCCAGGTCCAGCTCTGCGGCGCGGCCCAGACGACCAGGGCGGCGATCGCGAACGAGAGCAGCAGGTACGGACTGAAGGTCAGGCCGGAGAGGAGCGGCGCCCCGGCGGCGGCGGAGCCGGCGCCGAACATCCGGCCGAGATAGCGCAGCGCCTGGGGCAGGTCGGCGGCGCGGAAGAAGACCCAGCTCACCAGCACCAGTCCGAAGGTGAACGCCACGCGCAGGGGGCGCGGCATCCAGCCGTACAGACGCGGCACACCGACGGCGCGCTCGAGCGCGAGGAGCGAGCCGTGGAAGCCGCCCCAGACGACGAAGTTCCAGGAGGCGCCGTGCCAGAGGCCGCCGAGGAGCATGGTGAGTCCGAGATTCAGGTAGGTCCGGCCGACGCCACGGCGATTGCCGCCGAGCGGCACGTAGAGGTAGTCGCGGAGCCAGGTCGAGAGCGAGATGTGCCAGCGGCGCCAGAACTCGGTGATCGACTGCGAGCGGTAGGGCGAGTCGAAGTTCTTCGCGAAGACGAACCCCATCATCAGCCCGAGGCCGATCGCCATGTCCGAGTAGCCGGAGAAGTCGAAGTAGATCTGGAAAGCGTAGGAGACGATGCCGTGCCAGGCGTCGAGCACCGTGGTGCCGCCGGCGTCGAAGACGGCGTCGGCGACACGCCCGCAAGGATTCGCCAGCAGCACCTTCTTCGCCAGGCCGACCGAGAGGAAAGCGACGCCGCGCGCGAACTTGACCAGCGTGTGCGTCCGGCGATCGAGTTGATCGGCGACCTCGGAGAAGCGCACGATCGGCCCGGCGACGAGCTGCGGGAACATCGAGACGAAGCAGGCGAAGTCGACGAAGTTGCGAAGCGGCCGAGCGTCGCCGCGATAGACATCGATGGCGTAACTCATCGACTGGAAGGTGTAGAAGCTGATCCCCAGGGGCAGCGTCACGCGGAGCGTAGTGGCGATGGTCGTGGCGTCGGCGCCGAACCAGGCGGCAAGCGTGTTGACGCTGTCGACCGCGAAGTTGAAGTACTTGAAGAAACCGAGGAGCGAGAGGTTCGACAGCACCGAGACCAGCACGGCGAGCTTCTGCCGGCGGCTGCGCGTCTCTCCCTGGGGCAGCACCGCGAGCGGACGGCGCGACCACGGAGTCGTCCCGGCGAGGACCAGGCCGGCCGTCCAGTCGATCAGCGTCGAGCCGAAGAGAAGGAGCGAGAAAGCGGGATTGACCCAGCCGTAGAAGACGTAGGAGCAGACGGTGAGGACGAGGTGGCGCAGGCGCCGCGGCGCGACGTAGTAGAGCCCGAGCGCCAGGGGCAGGAACCAGAAGAGGAAGAGCTGCGAGCTGAAGACCATGAGGCGCGGGCGCTAGCTCAGGGCGTGACGCTGCCGTCGAGGTCGAACCAGAGCGGCGCGGTGTCATCGCCGGTGCCGTCGCCGAGATAGAACGGTTCGAGCTGGGGCTGCGATGCGAACGGCTCGAGCACGACGCGCTCGACATCGCCGCGGCGGGGGACCGGGAGCACGTGCCCGTCGAGGATCGCCCAGCGCACGCGGCGCAGGGTCCGTTCCGCGGGGGCCGGTCCGGAGAGGACACGGAGGACCTCGACCCGGTCGACCACCAGCGCCTCGCGATACGGCGCGATCGCGGCGAGCTCGGGCGCGGCTGTGGTCTCGAGGACCCGAACCTCGACAGCAAGGCGGCGCACGGTCGTGTTTCCGGTGTCCTGTCGAACGCGCGCCAGGGCACCGGTGAGCTCGGCGTCGCCGAGCGCCCGGTTCCAGAGCGAGAGCTGCGCCACGGTGCCACGGAACGGCTCGCGCGACCCGCTCTCCGTACCGATCGCGAACTCCGCCGGCCGCCAGGGGAAGAAGTCGCCGGGAAACGGCACGGTTTCGCCGGCCGAGCCGTCGCGGAAGATCGTCAGGCGGCCGGGAGTGAAGCGGAGGCCGAGGGTCGTCGGTGCTGCCGCCGTGAGCTCGGCAACCGGGACCGCACGCCCCTCGCGGGCGGAGTCGGAGGTCCGCAGGACGAGCTCGATCGTCCGCCCCTGCTGCCGCAGCGTGAAGTTGCGCCGCCGTCCTCCGTCGGAGAGCGCGACGATCGATCCCGACTGGTCGAGCGACGCCGGCGTGAATTGCAGCACGAGCGAAAGCTGGTTGGTGTCGCGGAGCTCGCCGGTGATCCGTTCGGCCAGCGACCGGTCGGCGACGAACCGCCCCCCCGCGAGCGCCATACCGCCGCTGCGATCGAGCCAGACGGTGCCGGACGGGCGGAGGATTCCGGGCGGCCGCCGGCCCGCTGCAGCCGCCGGTTCGGGCCGGTTCCATGAGAACACCAGGTTGAGATCGAGCGGCGTCGCCGCGGCGACCGGCGTCGCCGCGGCGACCGGCGTCGCCGCTCGCGATCGTGCGCCCGGCGCGGCATCCGCATTCGCAGCGGCTCGGAACGGATCGGGATATCGGTCGACCGCCGGGTCGGGGGCGATCCGCCGCGCCTCGCCCAGCGGCAGGAGGGTCGCCGGATCGATCTCGACGACGAGGATGTCGTAGTCGGCGCGGAAGTGATCGTGCTCCCCGGCGGAGCCGGCTACGGCGAGGAGGGTCGAGTCGGCCGAGAGCATCGGAAAGTAGAGATAGCCGCGATCGGCGGGCACGCGGGAATCGTTCTTGCCGAGGATCGTCCAGCTCTCGCCGCGCTCGAAATCGATGGCGTCGATCGGGCCGCCGGCGCCCGCCGACCAGACCGCGCGGCGGCCGTCGGCCGAGAAGGCGGGCTGGCAGCCGCCGAGCGACGGGTGTTCGACGACTCCGCCGCCGGGACTCCAGTCGGAGAAGGTCGGCGTGTTGCCGGTCGCGACCCGGCCGCCCGGGGCGATCAGCCAGCCCTCTCCGGTCGGTCCGATGCGGGCCAGGAGCTCCTCCTTGCCGGTCGACAGGGTCCGCAGGCGGGTCGAGCCGTCGCCGTCGAGATAGAGCAGGCGGTCGAGATCCCACCAGACCGCGGCGCGGTGCTCGCCGTAGTGCCGGGCCGACGGGATCAGCACACGGTCGCGCCCGCCGTCGCTGTCGACGAGATGGAGCTCGCCTCGCGCCGGCGAATAGGTCCGGCTGCCGCCGGGCAGGCTGAGATAGACGAGACGCTGGCCGTTCGGCGAGAGCTTGGCGCAGCAGTGGTCGCGCCCCGGCTCGTCGGGAGAGATCTGGCGCGGGGCGCCGCCGGCGAGCTCCTGCCGCCAGATGCGGAACGCGCCGCTGCGATTCGACTCCCAGACGACGAAGCCGGCTTGAGCCGTCCGGCTCTCGACGCCCGCGGGGGAGCGGGGCGGCCCACCCGCTTCGAATCCGGCGAAGAGGAGGAGCGCCGCGAGTGGCAGGGTGGCGCGGCCGGCGAGGCGCAGGCTTTCGAGGGCCCCCCTGCGTGGGGTGGACTCTTTCTGCGGCGGTTCAGGATTCAGTGCTCGGCTCCACGGGCGAGAGCAAGACTAGCAGGAGCGCAGGGCGCAGCCGCCGGAACAGCTGGCCGCGGCGCCCGGAGTGAGCGCCGCGACCGGTTTCAGACCGGAGGCGTCAGGCTCGGCGCCGGCGGCGGAGCGTGTAGACGCCGGCGACGAACAGGAGCAGCACGAGCGAGGACATTCCGACGGCGTCGACGGTCGGGATCGCGAGCGGTGAGGTGGTGATGTAGATGCTCAGGGTGTACGGCCCGGTGGAGGAGCCGAAGCCGTCGGCGCGGAAGACGTAGTCTCCGTCGATGGGAGCCGTGAAGATGACGCGCGAGCTGTCGAATGCGTCGCAGTCGACTCCGTTCGGGTCGTCGTCGCCGCCGAAACCGTCGTCGTTGTACTGATCTGCGTTGCTGGTGTCCGACGGATCCGAGCCGGGATAGAAGACGCTGAGCACGGGATCGAGCGGGCGGCTGACGCCGTCGAAGTCGCAAACCAGCGTCGCGACAACGAGATCGGAGCCCCGCAGGGGCACCGTGTAGAGATCGTACTGCGCTCCCGATGTGATGACCCCAGAGTACGTGTAATCCTGGGCTGCCAGAGGTGCCGCCATGACGAGGAACAGAACGAAAAGCGAGCTTGCGGACCGTTGCCGCATACCTTCCTCCTGTTGGGACTTCGTTTGACTCGCGAAGACATGCGGATTTGGTGCCCTTTGCGGCTCTTCTGCTGTGGAATAGTTCACACTCAGTTCAGCTGGAGCCCGTGGCGCCGGTCCGCGCGGCCGGTGCCGCCCGCCAACGCAACTGGCGCAGGCGTCCCTCGGAGGCGTCCCGCAGACCGAGGCTGGTAGCATCCGTAGATGCATCGTTCCGGAAGGGGTTCGAGGCACGCCACCTGGTCCGCTCTCGCCACCCTTGCGGGCGCCCTCTTCTCCGCCGCTCCCGCGCTCGCGGATTCCGTGTCCGCCTACGCGTCCGCATTCTCGAACACCGGCTGGCTGTTCCCCGAACAGGCGACCGGAACCCCGAACGGCGGCTGCGCGAGCGGTGCCGGCTCGGCCCAGACGCTCACTCTGACCGGCTTCGGCTTCGCCATTCCCTCCACGGCGATCGTCGATTCGATCCAGGTCCGGCCGAAGGCGCGCGGAGCCGACACGGCGAACTCGATCGGGCTGCGGCTGATGCTCGACGGCGGTCTGGTGGGCAACTCGAAGTCGGTGAGCATCCAGACTTCATCCGGCGGCTGGTCCTGCGCCGACACCGCCTTCGCCGACAGCTCGGCGGACCTCTGGGGAACGACCTGGACCGCCGCCCAGATCAACAGCGGGACGTTCGGAGTCCGGATGACGGCGCACTCGTCCGGCAACGGCATGGGCGTCGACGCCGTCCAGATCGTCGTGAACTACACGCCGCTGGTGGACCTGAACCTCGGCTTCACGGGCGACGGTTCCGGTTCGGTGAATCTGGATCCGCCGGACACCGACTGCTCCTCTCCCTGCACGGAAAGCTACGCCGTGGGAACCGGGGTCACGCTCACCCAGACTCCCGCGCCGGGCTCGGTCGCCTCCGGGTTCGGCGGCGACCCCGACTGCGCGGACGGCCAGGTGACGCTGACCGCGACGCTCTCCTGCACCGCGATCTTCCGGACCGAGACGATCTTCGTCGATGGTTTCGAGATGGGCGACTACTGCGAGTGGTCGCGGCACTCCCCCGACGGCGGGGAGTGCAACCTGATTCGCTGACGGCTCGGAGTCACTTGGCGGGAACCGGGCGCACGCTCACAGCCCGGTGACCCGGACGACCTCTTCGAAGGTGGTGATCCCTTCGGCGAGCTTGCGCAGCGCCGACTGCCGCAGGGTCCGCATGCCGTTCTTCACCGCTTCGCGCTTGATTTCGGGCGCGTCGCGTCCTTCGACGATCAGGTGCTTGATCGACTCGTCGACCGGCAGGAGCTCGAAGATCCCCGAGCGCCCGAGATAGCCGGTGCCGCGGCATTCGTGGCAGCCCTGACCTTCCTTGACCTTGACCCGGCGTCCGGCCGGCACCGCGAGGCGAAGGCTCGCCGCTTCTTCGGGCGAGAGCGAGCGCTCGCCGACGCACTTCGGACAGATGCGGCGGACCAGGCGCTGCGCCATCGCTCCGATCAGGGTCGAGCTGATGAGGAAGCGTTCGACGCCGAGGTCGATCAGGCGGGAGATCGAGGTCGGAGCGTCGTTGGTGTGCAGGGTGGAGAAGACGAGGTGTCCGGTGAGCGCCGCCTGGATGGCGTACTGCGCCGTCTCGCCGTCGCGGATCTCGCCGACCATGATGACGTCGGGGTCCTGGCGCAGGATGTGCCGCAGGGCGTTGGCGAAGTCGATCCCGACCTTGGGCTGCACCGCGGTCTGGTTGAACTCCTCGTGCACCATCTCGATCGGATCCTCGATCGTCGCGATGTTGAGCTCGCGGTTGGCGATCGACTTGAGCGCCGAGTAGAGGGTGGTGGTCTTGCCGCTCCCGGTCGGACCGGTGACGAGGATGATGCCGTGCGGGCGGGTGATGAAGTCGTTGAAGAGGACCATCTCCTCGGGATAGAAGCCGAGCCCCGAGAGATCCTGCATCACCACGTCCGGGTCGAAGATGCGCATCACGGCCTTCTCGCCGAAGGCGACGGGAAGGGTCGAGATGCGGAGCTCGACCTCCTTGCCGGAGCGCGTCGTCTTGACGCGTCCGTCCTGGGCGCGGCGCTTCTCGGCGATGTCGAGGCGTGACATCGTCTTGATGCGCGACATGATCGCCGCGTGCACGATCTTCGGGATCGTCTGGATGTCGTGCAGCACGCCGTCGATGCGGAACCGGATGAGCGAGAAGTCGCGCTTGGGTTCGATGTGGATGTCGGAGGCGCGCGAGTCGAAGGCGTGCTGCAGCATGAACTCCACCGCGTTCACGATGTGCTGATCGCTCGACTCGATCTCGGCCTCGTTCTTCATCCGCACGAGCTGCTCGAGGTTGCCGAGGTCGATTCCGGCCGAGAGGTCGCGTTCGGCGCGCTTTACCGAATGACGCAGACCGTAGAACTCGGTGATCGCGCGCAGAATGTCGGGTTCGGAGGCGACCACGAGCTCGAGTTCGCGCCCGGCGATGCGCCGGAAGGCGTCGATCCCCTCGATGTCGAACGGATTCGCGCAGGCCACCTGGAGCCTGCCGTTCGTCATCGCGAGCGGGATCATCCGGTGACGCTTGGCGAACGGCCGGGAGATCTTGGATTCGATGAGATCGGCGTCGAGGGTCAGCGTGTCGATGCGCACCGACTCCATGCCGGCCTCGGCGGCGATCGCACCGGCGATCTCCTGCTCGCCGACCGTCGTTCCGGGGGCGAGGAGGTTCGGGAGGTGGAAGCTCTGGACGAGATCGTAGGCCACGGCCTTCTGCTCGTAGGTCGCGGCGGCACGGGCCCGGGAGGGGAGCTGCCGTCCTTCGCGCTTGATCTCTTCGGCCTGCTCGGAGCTGATCAGCCCCCGTCGGTGAAGGATGTCGGCGACGAACAGGGGCGAGAGGGACATACCGCTCGAAGTGTAACCGAAGGCGAGCCGGAACCGCCGTGCCGCAATAGACTCCGCGGATGCTCCCCGGCCACGCCGCCGTTCTCCTGACGCTCGCGGCCGCGGTCGGGTGGGCGACCCTCGACCTGCTCCGACGCGTTCTTTCGTCGCGCGTCCGGGCGCTGGCGCTGGTCGCCTGCGTCACGCTCGGGGCGACGCCGCCCCTCCTGCTCTGGGTGCTCCTGTCGCCCGGACGCGCGCCCGACGCCGGCTACCTCGCGCCGGCCATCACCAGCGTCCTGCTCAATGTCGCCGCGAACTACGCCTACTTCCGCGCCTTCCAGCTCTCGCCGATGTCGAAGAGCCTGCCGATGCTGTCCTTCACGCCGGCGTTCGCGGCCATCCTCGGCGCGGTCGTCCTGGGCGAGACGATCGGCGCGCGCGGCGTGATCGGCCTTCTCCTGGTGAGCGTCGGCGCGCTCACCCTGACGCTGGCGCCGGGCCGCGGGCTCGCCGGCTTCCTCGTGGGGCTGCTCGAGGAGCGCGGGGCGCGGTGGATGATCGGCGTCGCCCTCCTCTGGTCGGTGACCCTGCTGCTCGACAAGCGCGCCCTCGCCCACGCACCGCCGCAGCTCCACGCCCTGGTCCTCAACGTCGGCGTGGCGATCGGAGCACTCTTCGTGCTGGCGTTCCGGGGGCAGCTCGGGACCCTGAAGGCGATCCGCGGGAGCTGGGGCCTTCTGGCAGGCACCGTGCTGGTCAGCGCTTTCGCCCTCGCGATGCAGCTGGTGGCCCTCGGCGGAGTGGAGCTCGGATTCCTCGAGACCGTGAAACGGGGTGTCGGCGGCATCCTCGCCGTCGTCTTCGGTCGCACGCTCTTCGCCGAGACGGTGACGCCGTGGAAGGTCGTCGCGATCGCGCTGCTCACCGGCGGGGTCGCGCTGCTCGTCCTCTAGGAGCGCCGCAGGCGACGCTTCCCTATAATTCCCGATCACGCGTGCCCACCAGTGCTGGAAATCCCCGCCGGGGTCGCCGTCGAGTCCGGGATCTCGTTCGCACCGTGTGTCTCGCCGCGGTCGTTCTCGATCCGGCGGCCGGGGCTCTCGAGCGATTCGTCGAGCTCGATCCGTTCGACGCCGGGCGGGCGGTCTGTCGCCGGTTCGAGGACGTCGACGGTTTGCCGCAGAACACGATCCACGCCATCCTGGTCGATCGCGAAGGCCTTCTCTGGGCCGGAACGCAGGACGGCGCCGCCTGGTATGACGGCCACGCCTGGAACCGGCTCGAGCTACCGAACGGGGCGCGATCGAACTTCGTCCGCTCCATGATCGAAACCTCGAACGGCGATCTCTGGATCGGCAGCCAGGCCGGGGGCCTCGCGCGCCGGCGGGCGGGCGAGTGGACGGTCTTCGAACCGGGCGACAGCGGGCTGCCGGACGATCGGGTGAACGTGCTGCTGGAGGCGCCTCGCGCCGACGGCGGTTACGACCTCTGGATCGGAACGCACGGCGGCGGCGTGGCGCGCTACGACGGCGAGGCCTGGGCGATCTTCGGCGCCGCGGCCGGGCTCCCTTCGCCACAGATCTGGGACCTCCTGATGACCGAAGAGAGCGACGGTCCGCGGCTCTGGATCGGTACCGGCAGCGGGCTCGCTTCTCTCCACCTCGGGAGCGGGCGGATCGAGGTTCCGCAGGGGGCGCCGAAGATTTCGGTGAGCTCGCTCCTGGTCACGACCGAGGCCGACGGTGAACAGCGGCTCTGGGCGGGGACTTACGGCGGCGGGCTCTGGTGGAAAGAAGGCGACGCATGGCGGAGCGCCGGGCTCGGCGACGGACTGCCGAACCTGTTCCTCACCGATCTCGCGCGGAGCCCCTCCGGCGGCAGCGCGGCCTTCTGGATCGCGAGCGACGGTGGAGGTCTGGCGAGACGGATCGACGGTGTCATCCGTCCGCTGGAGCTCGGCGCCGACCTCTCGTCCGGAGCGGTGTACAAGGTTCTGGAAACCACCGCCGAGCAGGGCGCGCGCGCCGTCTGGATCGGCACCCGGAACAACGGGCTGCTGCGCGTGGTCGAGGGACTCTGGCGCAGCTTCCAGCCGTTCCCGGAGACCCCGAACGTCCCGGTGAACGCGATCCTCCTGCACCGCCGGCCGGACGGCAGGCGGGCGCTCTGGATCGGAACCGACGGCTTCGGGCTGGCGGTGCGGGAGGACGAGCAGTGGCGCCGGATCGGCAAGCAGGAGGGCGGTTTCGGCAGCGACACCGTCATGGCGCTCGCCGAAACCAGGTCGGTCGGAGGGCGCCCGCTCGTCTGGGTCGGGACCCGCCACGGCGGGCTCTCCGTTCTCGACGGCGGCCGCTGGCGCCACTACCACGAGGCGAGCGGCGAGCTGCCGAACGACATGGTGCAGGCGCTGGCCGAGGAGTCGGATCCGGCGAACCCGGCGAACAACGGAACGCTCTGGGTCGGCACGCGCACCGGACTGGCCTCGTTCGACGGTCGCCGCTGGCACCGCGACGACGAGGGCGACGGCGCTGCGCAGAACTCGGTGCTCTCGCTCCTGACCAGCCGCGATCCGCAGGGTCGGCGCGAGCTCTGGATCGGCTCGACCGAAGGGCTCGCTCTCCGCAAGGGTACCGAGCGGCGGCGCTGGAGCATCCAGACCGGTCTTCCCAACGCGTCGGTTCAGGCGCTCTACCTGCGCCGGACGGCCGCCGGTCGACGCGAGCTCTGGGTCGGCACGGACGGCGGCGGCATCGTGCTGCTGGATCCGGACCGCCTCGCAGAGAGCCCGGTCGCCCTGCACGACGCCGGCTATCCGGAACTGCCGAACGGCTCGGTCTATGCGATCCTGGAGGACGAGACGGGGCGGGTCTACGTGCTCACGAATCGGGGCGTCAGTCGCTACTCCCCGTCGCCGGACGGGGAGAGTGCCTACCGCCTCGAGCAGTTCACCACCCAGCACGGTCTGCCACTCAACCAGGGGAACCGCGGCACCGCTCTTCGCGACGACGAGGGGCGGCTCTGGTTCGGAACGGTGGGGGGCGCCGCGGCGTTCGATCCGAGAGCCGAGCTCGTCGACCGGCGGCCGAAGCGCCTCCGCCTCGAAGCGGAGGCGCTCGACTGCGCCAGCTGCGAGATCTTCGACGGTGCGCTGCTCGACCACGATCAGAACCGCCTCCGTTTCCGCTTCGCCCTGCTGAGCTACTTCGGCGAGCCGCTGACCCGCTACCGCACCTTCCTCGACGGTCACGAGCAGAGTCCGAGCGATTGGGGGGCGGCGACCGAGCGGGAGCTCGGTCTGCTGCCGGCCGGTCACTACCTCTTCCGCGTCTGGGGACGCGATTTCGCCGGCAACCTCGCCGGACCCGCCGAGATCGCCTTCTCGATCCGACCCGCTCCGTGGCAGACGCGCTCGGCCCGGCTCCTGGCCGTGCTCCTCCTCGTCGCGCTCGTGCTCGCCCTGCTGCGCGCCCGCTCGCGGCGGCACCAGCGGCGCGAACGCGAGCTCGAGGAGCTGGTGGACGCGAAGACCCGCCGCCTGCAGCGCGCCAACGCGCAGCTCGTCGAGCTCTCCTTCGTCGACGCGCTCACCTCGGTGCCGAACCGGAGACGGTTCGACGAGCTTCTCGAGAAGGAATGGAAGCGCAGCCTGCGGGCGGGATCTTCGGTCGGACTGATCCTGATCGACATCGACAGCTTCAAGGCGTACAACGACGCCTACGGACATCTCCAGGGGGACGAATGCCTGCGGCAGGTGGCGTCGGCGATGGCCGACGGCCTCGTCCGGTCCGGAGACGTCATCGCCCGCTACGGCGGGGAGGAGTTCGCCGTCATCCTGCCGGCGACCGAGGCTTCCGGAGCGATGCAGGTCGCCGAGCTGCTGCGGCGCCGCGTCGAAGCGCTGGCCTTGCCGCACGCCCGCGCGCGCGGACTTGGCGTCCTCACGGTGAGCTGCGGCGCCGCGGCGATCGTTCCGGCGCTCGAGACCGATCCGGCGGAGCTCATCCGGCGCGCCGACGAGGCGCTCTACCGCGCAAAGCGGTCCGGCGGCAACGAATCGGCGGTCCAGCTCTAGAGGATCAGGTGAGCGGCCAGGCGTCGACCAGCCGGCGGCCGGCTTCGACGTGGGCGAGCAGCTCGCGCATCGAATCGCCGCCGAACTTCTCGAGCGCGGCGTCGGCGAGCACCAGCGCGAGCATCGCTTCTCCGATGACTCCGGCGGCGGGCAGCGCCGTGACGTCGCTGCGCTCGTACTGGGAGACGTGCGGCTCGAGGGTGTCGAGGTCGACCGACGGCAGTCCCTCGCGCAGGGTGGCGATCGGCTTCTTGTAGACCGTCACGACGAGATCCTCGCCGTTGGTGATCCCCGCCTCGAGCCCGCCCGCGCGGTTGGTGGGGCGGTGGAACCCGCGCTCCGCGGAGTGGTGGATCGCGTCGTGGGCGGCGCTGCCGAAGCCGCGCGACGCTGCGACCGCCGCGCCGAGCTCGACCCCCTTGACCGCCGGAATCGACAGCATCGCCTGGGCGATCCGGCCGTCGAGCTTCTCGTTCCACGAGATGTGGGAGCCGAGTCCGACCGGCACCCCGTGCGCGACGATCGTCACGGTGCCGCCGAGCGTGTCGCCCTTCTCCCGCGCTTCGTCGACCAGAGCCACCATCGCCGGCTCGAGCTCGCGACGCACGGCGCGGAGCGGGGAGGTGTCGTCGACGGCGAGGAGCTGTCCCCAGTCGGGGATCGGGTCGTCCGCGCCCAGCGGGCCGAGCGAGCGCACGCCGCTGCGGATCTCGACGCCGAGGGCGGCGAGGAGCATCTTCGCCAGCGCACCCGCGGCGACGCGAGCCGCGCTCTCTCTCGCCGAGGCGCGTTCGAGGATGTCGCGCAGATCGCGCCGCAGGTACTTCTGACCGCCGGGCAGATCGGCGTGGCCCGGACGCGGACTCTTCAGGCGGCGGAGCTCGGCGAACGCCGGGTCGATCGCCTGCGGGTCGGCGGACATCGCACGCTGCCAGTTCGACCAGTCGCGGTTCTCGATCCAGAGCGCGACCGGCGAGCCCAGCGTCTCGCCGGCGCGGATGCCGCCGCGGATCTCCGCCCGGTCCTGCTCGATCTGCATCCGTCGCCCGCGTCCGTAGCCGTGCTGACGGCGCGCCATGTCGCGTGCCAGCCAGTCGAGGTCGATGGCTAGGCCGGCAGGCAGACCCTCCAGGATGGCGGTGAGGCCGGGTCCGTGGCTCTCTCCCGCGGTCGATAGTCGGAGTCGTCGCATCGGCTCGCCCGCGAGTCTAGTTCAGCCCGCGGGTGCGGCCGGGAGGAACGATTCGAACGGCGCCTTGAGCGCCTCGGGAAAGCGCACCGGCCGGCGGCTCTCGGCGTCGACCCAGACGTGCTGGGTCTCGGCCGTCGCCAGCACGGCGTCGCCGCGGCGCACGAGGTAGGCGAAGGTGACGCCCCGGCTCGCGACTTCGCGGACCCAGCAGGAGACGGTCACCGCCTCACCGTAGCGCGCGGCGCCGCGGTAGGTCACGTTCACGCCGGTGACCAGCAGGAGGAGCCCCTGCTTCTCGATCTCCGAGTAGTGGAAGCCGGCGTCGAGGCAGAGACGGGTGCGCGCGAGCTCGAGCCAGACGATCCAGTTGGCGTGGTGCACGACCCCCATCTGGTCGGTCTCGGCGTAGCGGACCTCGATCTCCACCTCGGCGTGTCGCGGCGGTTCCCGGCGCATGGGCGGGAGCTTAGCGTGGCCGGCGGGGCGGGTGCGATATCCTTCGCCGTTCCAAGGAGTTCGCCCGCACTTTCCGCCGCCGCCATGCCGCTCTATCCCTATCGAGATCATCGCCCACGCCTGGGTGAGCGCGTCTTCGTCGCGCCGTCGGCGGAGCTGGCCGGCGACCTCGAGGTGGGCGACGACTGCTCGTTCTGGTTCCACACCGCGGCGCGCGGCGATGTCCACTGGATCCGCATCGGCGCGCGCACCAACGTCCAGGACGGTGCGATCCTGCACGTCACCCACGAGCGATTCCCCCTGACGATCGGCGACGACGTGGTGATCGGCCACGGGGCGATCGTCCACGGCTGCACCCTCGAGAGCGGCTGCCTGATCGGGATCGGCGCCCGGGTGCTCGACGGCGCGGTGATCGAGAGCGGCGCCCAGGTGGGCGCCGGCGCGGTCGTTCCGCCCGGTATGCGGGTCGCGGCGGGGTCCCTCGTCCTGGGAGTCCCGGCGAAGGTCGTGCGGCAGCTCACCGAGAGCGAGCGCGAGGAGATTCCGCGCATCGCCCGTCGCTACGTCGAGGTCAAGGAGCGCTACCTCGCCGAGCTGGGACCGGGGCACTGATGTCCGGCCGCCGGCTGCAGGCACCGAAAGGGACGCGCGATCTGTTGCCTCCCGACACCGCCCTCTGGTCTGCGGTCGAGGCGACTGCGCGGCGCGTCTTCGCGCGCTACGGCTACGGCGAGATCCGGACGCCGCTGTTCGAGGAGACCGAGCTGTTCGCGCGCGGTGTCGGCGAAGCGTCCGACATCGTCGGCAAGGAGATGTACTCGTTCGTCGACAAGGGGGAGCGCCAGCTGACGCTCCGGCCGGAGAACACCGCGTCGGTCGTGCGCGCCTATGTCGAGCACGGCATGCACCGACTGCCGCCGCCGGTGAAGCTGTTCTACATCGGGCCGCAGTTCCGCTACGAACGGCCGCAGAAGGGGCGCTACCGCCAGTTCCACCAGATCGGCGCCGAGCTGATCGGCGGCCGCGGCGCGGAGGCCGACGCCGAGGTCGTGCTGATGCTGGTCGCGTTCCTGGGCGAGCTCGGCTTCCGCGACCTGAAGGTGCTGCTCAACACGGTGGGTGACGAAGCTTCCCGCGCCACGTACCGGGCGTCGCTCGTCGCGTATCTGCGCGGCTTCGAGAGTCAGCTCTCCGACGACAGCCGGCGGCGGCTCGACACCAATCCGCTGCGCATCCTCGACTCGAAGAGCCGCGAGGAGCAGATGATTCTCGAGGGAGCGCCGAAACTCGCCGACTCGCTGTCGCAGGCGAGCCGCGAACAGTTCGCCAGGGTGCGGGCGATCCTCGACGCCTTCGACGTCGCCTACGAAGTGACGCCGCGTCTCGTGCGCGGCCTCGACTACTACACGAACACCGTCTTCGAGATCGTCTCCGAAGGGCTCGGCTCGCAGAACGCGATCTGCGGCGGCGGCGCCTACGAAGGGCTCGTCGAAGAGCTCGGCGGCCCGCCGACCTACGCCGTCGGCTTCGCCATCGGCGAAGACAGGCTGCTCGAGGTGTTGCCGGCCGACAGCCCGGCACGCGAGGCCGCCCGCCGGCTCGCGCCGGCGCCGGTGATGGTGGTCTCCGCGACGAAGAGCTCCCGCGGGGAAGGTGGAGGCGTAACCGCGGGAGCGGCGCTGGCGGAGCGTCTGCGCCGCGCCGGAGTCCCTGCCGTCGAGGCGCACGGCAAGCTCGAGAAGATCCTGGAGCGGGCGAAGTCCGCCGGCTCGCCCGTGGTCGTCCTCTCCATGGAGGAAGCGGGTGAAGGGGAGTCCGCGCGGAGTCGCCTCGAGCTCCGAGTTCCGAGCTCGAGCGAGCGGCGCGAGATCGACGAGGCTGCTCTCGTGGAAGTGCTGCGACGGAGCTGCCCCTTGTTCGAGGCTTGACGAAGTATGGGGAATCGAGAGCGTCGAGCCGCGCGAGCGGCCGGACCGTTGAAGGATCAGCAGGGCAGGGCAGTTCGATACCAAGGCTGTTCCGGGAGTTCGTGGTCGGTTGCGGCCCTCCGGGCCGCGGGTCGGGAGAGACGATGAAGCGCAGCGGTGCAGGGACGTTGACGAAGGACGACATCGGCAGGCAGGTGCTCCTGCAGGCATGGGTGCAGCGGCGGCGGGACCACGGCGGAGTGCTGTTCCTCGATCTCCGCGATCGCAGCGGTGTGGCGCAGGTGGTCGCCAAGCCGGACCGCAACGCCGACGCGCTCGCCGCGCTCGATCCGGTGCGCTCGGAGTGGGTGGTCGAGGTCGAGGGTCTGGTCGCGGCGCGCGATCCGGAGTCGATCAATCCGAAGATGCCGACCGGCGAGATCGAGATCCTGGTCGATCGCGCGGTCGTGCTCTCGAAGTGCGACCCGCTCCCGTTTCCGATCGACACGCGGGCCGAAGTCTCCGAGGACACCCGCCTCAAGTACCGCTTCCTCGACCTCCGCCGGCCGGAGCTGGCGCGCAACCTGATCCTCCGGCACCGGATCGCCCACGAGACGCGCGCCTACTTCCACGAGCAGGGCTTCCTCGAGATCGAGACGCCGATCCTCACCAAGTCGACGCCCGAGGGCGCGCGCGACTATCTGGTGCCGTCGAGGGTCCACCGCGGCGAGTTCTACGCCCTGCCGCAGTCGCCGCAGATCTTCAAGCAGCTGCTGATGATTTCCGGCTTCGAGCGCTACATGCAGATCGCGCGCTGCTTCCGCGACGAGGACCTGCGCGCCGACCGGCAGCCCGAGTTCACCCAGATCGACCTCGAGATGTCGTTTCCGACCGAGGAGACCGTCTTCGAGCTCATCGAGGGACTGTTCGCGCGCGTCTTCCCGATCGTCGGCATCGAGGTGCCGCGTCCCTTCCGGCGGATGAAGTACGCCGACGCCGTGGCGCGCTACGGCATCGACCGCCCTGACCTGCGCTATGGCGTCGAGATCCGTGACATCACGGAGATCGCCGGGGCTTCGTCGTTCAAGGTCTTCCAGAAGATCGCCGGCGACGGCGGCGCGGTGCGCGCCATCGTGGTGCCGGGCGGCGCGTCGATCACGCGGTCGCAGACCGACCTCTGGGCCGACTTCGCGAAGAAGCACGGGTTGCCCGGGGTGCTGCTGCTCAAGCGCGCCAACGGGGAGCTCTCCTTCAACGTGAAGCAGGGCCTCACCGCGGACGAGATGGAGCGCTTCGCGGAGGCTCTGGCGCTGGGCGACGGCGACCTCGCGGTGCTCGCCGGCGGCGTGGCGACGACGGTGTCGGGGGCGCTCGGCGCGCTCCGCACGGAGCTGGCGCGCCAGCACGGCTGGATTCCCGAAGGGAAGCACGAGTTCCTCTGGGTCACCGACTTCCCGCTCGTCGAATGGGGTGCGGAAGACCGGCGCTGGTACTCGATGCACCACCCTTTCACCTCGCCCGATCCGCGCGACCTCGAACGCCTGGAAAGCGACCCGGGCTCGGTGCGGGCGCGCGCCTACGACGTGGTCCTGAACGGGACCGAGCTCGGCGGCGGCTCGATCCGAATCCACGACCCCGAAGTCCAGTCACGCGTCTTCTCGCTCCTCGGCATCGCCGCAGAGGAGGCGCGGGAGCGCTTCGGCTTCCTCCTCGACGCGCTCCGCCTCGGCGCGCCGCCGCACGGCGGCCTGGCGCTCGGACTCGACCGGATGGTGATGATGATGACCGGCGCGCCTTCGCTCCGCGACGTGATCGCCTTTCCGAAGACCGCTTCGGCGACCGACCTCATGTGCGAGGCGCCGTCGACGGTCGACGCGAAACAGCTGCGCGAGCTCGGCATCCAGATCGCGCCGCCGGCCCGGAGCTGACAGCCGCGGATGGCCGATCCGGAACTGCTGCTGCGGCACCCCGGGGGGACGACACCCCTGCGGGTCGGCAACGGGATCCTCGCCGCCGGGGTAGAGGAGGCGGACGAGCTCTTCCGCGGCCGGTCGGTATTCGCCGTCTCTTCGCCCACGGTCCTCGGCCTGCATCGCGGAGCGCTCGCGCCGATCGAGTCCCGGAGTGCGTCGTTCCGGATCCTCTCGGTGCCCGACGGGGAGGAGGCCAAGCGGCTCGTCGAAGCCGAACGCCTCTGGGAGTCGCTCGCCGCCGGCGGTGGCCGGCGCGACAGTCTGGTCGTGGCGTTCGGAGGCGGTTCGGTCGGCGACCTGGCCGGCTTCGTCGCCGCGGCCTTCCTGCGCGGGATCGACTGCGTCCAGATCCCGACCACCCTGCTCGCCCAGGTCGACGCCTCCGTCGGCGGGAAGACCGGCGTCGATCTGGTCGCCGGCAAGAATCTCGTCGGCGCTTTTCACCACCCCCGCCTCGTTCTCGCCGATACCGCCCTGCTCGCGACACTGCCGCCCGCCGAGCTCCGCTCCGGTCTGGTCGAGGCGATCAAGATGGCGGCACTCTTCGACCGGTCGCTGCTCGAGCGGATCGCCGGCGATCTCGACCGCCTGCTCGCCGGGGACGCCGAGGCGCTGGTGCCGGTCGTGCGGCGCGCGGTGGAGATCAAGGCGGCGGTGGTGGAGCGCGACCCGACCGAGCAGGGGGAGCGCCAGCTGCTCAACTACGGACACACCCTCGGGCACGCCATCGAAGCCGCCAGCGGTTACGCCGGGATACGGCACGGCGAGGCGGTGGGCTGGGGGATCCTGTTCGCCAACCGCCTGGCGCGCCTCCGCGGGGTCGACGAGTCCGCGCTCGCGCCGGTCGATCGGCTCCTCGAACGGCTCGCCCTGACCCCGCCGCCGCCTCTCGACGGCCCCCGGCTGCTGGAGTTCGCGGCGCGCGACAAGAAGGCGCGCGCCGCGGGGCCGACCTGGATCCTTCCGGACGGGAGCGGAGGCGGGGAGCGCGTCGTCGACCTGCCGGCCAGTGCCGTCGCCGCCGAACTCGAAGCGTTCCTCGGATTCCTCGCCCGGATCCGGGCGAACGTATAATCGTTTTCGCCCCTGTCGGGCGCCGTGCGTTGACGGCGCATCCCTCGGGCCATCCGCGATGCCCTTCCCCACGAGCTGGACCCGCCGACTGAAGCTCCGGCACATCGCCTTCCTGCTGCTGCTTCTTTCCGGCGCGATTCCGCTGGCGGTGACCAACGGGCTGCTGATCTCGCAGAACCGAGAGCTCCTGCGGACGGAGGAGAAGAGCTATCTGACGGCGTCGGCGCAGTCGCTGTCGCGGCAGCTCGACGACTATCTTGCGGCGTCGCGGGGTCAGCTCGAGATGCTCGGGCAGGGGATCCTGGCGCCTCCGGGGCCGCAGCGAATCGAAGAGCGGCTGCGCGAGCCCTGGGTTTCCAGCTATCTCGCCCAGTTCGCCCGCGGCGACCGGCAGCCGCTTGCGCTCCGCGTCCTCGACCGCTCCGGAGTCGGCTGGCGGTTCGCCTCGCCGGAGATCGGCGAAGCGCCCGAGCGGATGCTCGATGAAGCACACCGAGTGGCGCTCGAGACCGGGCGCTCCACCTACCGCTTCTCGGTGCTCTCGCGCGCCAATCAGCCGGTCGCGGCGCTCGCGGTGCCGGTGAAGGGCGCCGACGACACTCCGGTGATGGTGATCGAGGTACTCATCCGTCTCGGCCTGGTCGAGGCGGTGTTCGATCGTGAGGCGAAGGGGAGCGTCCAGGTGTTCCTCATCGATCGCGATGGGCGGCTGCTCTGGTCGGAGGGAGCCGGAGAGTCGGTACAGCGGCTGATCGAGGGATCGGATCTCGTCCGTGACTTCGCGAAGAAGCCGCTCAGCCTGACCGCCGAGTACGACCTGCAGACCGAGAAGGGCCCGGTGCCGATGCTCGGCATGGTGAGCCCGGTGGTCGAGAGCGGCTGGGGAGTGATCGTCCACAAGCCGGCGGCAGCGGCGTTCGAAGCGGCCCGCCGGATGGTGATCGGCGCGCTGCTCGCCGCGCTCCTGCTGCTCCTGCTCGCCGTGCTCTTCGCCCTCTACGCCTCGCGCTGGGTGGGTCAGCCGATCCGCGAGCTCTCGGAGACGGCGCACAAGATCGCCGCCGGCAACTTCGGCGAGCGGCTCCCCGAGCGGCAGGCGGTGGCCGAGCTGGCGGACCTCTCGTCCGACTTCAACCGGATGGCGGGGCACGTCGAAGACCACGTGGCGCGCCTCAAGGACGCGGCGAGCCGCAACCGCGACCTGTTCATCAGCTCGATCCGGGCGTTCGCGGCTGCGATCGACGCCAAGGATCCCTACACCCGGGGCCACTCGGAACGTGTCGCCGAGCTCTCGCGGACGATCGCCAAGTCGCTCGGGCTGAACGAGGAGTTCCAGCAGAAGCTCTGGATCGGCGCCCTGCTGCACGACGTCGGCAAGATCGGGATCGAAGACGCGATCCTGCAGAAGAGCGCGGTGCTCTCGCCCGAGGAGTTCGAGCTCATGAAGGCGCACCCGGTCATCGGTGTGGAGATCCTGCAGTCGATCGATCCGCTGCGCGAGATGCTCCCGGCGGTGCGCTCGCACCACGAGGGGTGGAACGGCCGTGGCTATCCGGACGGACTCCGCGGCGAGGCGATTCCGCTCATGGCGCGGATCGTCGCCGTGGCCGACACGTTCGACGCCATCACCACGAGCCGGCCCTACCAGAAGGCGTACGAGCCGCATTATGCCGCCGAGCTCATCACCGAGCTCGCCGGCTCGCGCTTCGACGCCAAGGTCGTCACTGCGTTCCTGCGCGCCTTCGAAGGCGGCGCGCTGCTGCGCGAATTCAACGAGAAGACGCGTCCGGGGCTCGAAGTCGAGCTGCCGATCGCGGCGAGAATCTAGAGACCGGAACGGAGGCGCCTCTTGGCATTCGAATACGTCCTCGCGAACCTGCTGGCCCAGAACGACGGCGCCGTCGGCGTGCTCTTCCTCGACGACACCGGCGAGACCGTGGATTTCGCCTGCTCCGATTTCAGTCCGTACCAGATGCGCGTCGTCGGCGCCTACGTCGGCATCTATCTCCGTCAGACGGAGAAGTTCCTCGCCTCGACCGATCTCGGTTCACCGCAGTTCCTGCACGTCGAGAAGGACAACCTCCACCTCTACACGATGCCGCTTCCGGACGGCTACTACCTCGTCCTCGTGCAGCGGCGGCCGGCGCTCACCGCGAAGGCGCGCCGGACGATGGAAGATGCCTGCAGCCAGCTCCAGAGCGAGCTGTTCGCGCGCAGCTAGAGCCGGTGTCGCGAGAAAACGGACAGGAGAGCGCGGGCAAACCGAGCCTCTGGCGCAAGCTGCGGGATGGACTGGCTCGGACCAGCGAGAAGCTCGGCGAGCGACTCGGACCGCTCTTCGAACGTCGTGTCCGCTTCGACGCGGAGACGATCGAAGAGCTCGAGGAGGCGCTGATCGCCTCCGACCTCGGCATGGCGACCGTGGAGGTTCTGCTCGAGCGGATGAAAGCCCGGGCGCGGACCGGTCCGGGCGGGGAGGCACCTGATCTCCGCGCCCTCCTCGCCGGGGAGGTCGAGAGGCTGTTGCGCGAGGGCATCGCTCCGCCGAGCGAGTTCGCGGCGCCACGGGTGACTCTGGTCGTGGGCGTGAACGGCGCCGGCAAGACGACGACCATCGCCAAGCTGGCTCGCCGCCAGACCGACGAGGGGGAGAAGGTTCTGCTCGCTGCGGCCGACACCTTCCGCGCCGCAGCGATCGAACAGCTCTCGCTGTGGGGCGAACGGCTGGGAGTCGACGTGATCCGCCAGACCCAGGGATCGGATCCGGCGGCGGTCGTCTTCGACGCCATCCGCGCCGCCCGGGCGCGCAGGGTCGACCACCTGATCGTCGACACCGCGGGCCGGCTGCACACCAAAGAACATCTGATGATGGAGCTCGGCAAGATCCGCCGCGTCCTCGAGCGCGAGGCCGAGGGCTGGTCGATCCGGACGCTTCTCGTCCTCGATGCCACCACCGGGCAGAACGCCCTCGTCCAGGCGCGCGAATTCCTGCGCGTGGCGACGGTCGACGGGATCGTGCTCTCCAAGCTCGACGGCACGGCGAAGGGCGGCATCGTGGTGGCGATCGTGCGCGAGCTCGGCCTGCCGGTGCTCTACCTCGGTGTCGGCGAGAAGGCCGACGACCTGATCGCGTTCGATCCCCGGGAGTTCTCCGCTGCCCTCGTCGCCTGATCCGGACGTCCGCTGGCTCCGCCACGCCCTCCGCCTCGCGGCGCGCGGCCGCGGCTCGGTGCATCCCAATCCGATGGTGGGCGCGGTCGTCGTGCGCGACGGTGAGCCCGCCGGCGCGGGCTTCCATCTCCGCGCCGGCGAGGCCCACGCCGAGGTCGGAGCGCTCGCCGCGGCCGGCGAACGGGCCCGCGGGGCGACGCTCTACGTCACGCTCGAGCCGTGTGCGCATTACGGCCGCACGCCGCCCTGCGTCGAAGCGATCCTCGCCGCCGGGATCGCGCGCGTCGTCGCCTGCCACCGCGATCCCGATCCCCGCGTCTCCGGGCGCGGCTTCGCCCGCCTGCACGAGACCGGCGTCGCCGTCGAGGTCGGACGGCTCGCCGCGGACGCGTTGCGGCTCAACTGCAACTGGCTCGTTCCGCGCCAGCTCGGCCGTCCCGCCGTGACGCTCAAGTGGGCGATGAGCCTCGACGGCAAGATCGCGCCGGCATCGGGGAGGAGCCAGTGGATCTCGTCGCCGGCGGCGCGGCGCTGGGCGGTCCGTCTGCGCGACGAGCACGAGGCGATCCTCGTCGGCATCGGTACCGTGCTCGCCGACGACCCGCGCCTCGACCGGCGCGGCGGAAGAGCTGCCGGTCCGATCGTCCGCGTGGTGCTGGACCGGCGTCTGCGGACCCCACCCGGAGCGAAGCTGTTCGAGCGTCCCGGGCCGGTGCGCATTTACACCGAAAGCGCCGACCGCGGCCGCGAGGAACGGCTCGTCGCGGCCGGCGCCGAGGTCGTCGTCCTTCCCGCGGTGGACCCCGACGCCGTGCTCGCCGACCTTTACCGGGCGGGGATCGGATCCGTTCTGGTCGAAGGGGGAGCGGAGGTGGCCACGGCGTTCTTCGAAGCGGGGCGATACGATCGGGTCCACGCCGTCGCCGCGGCGCGTCTGCTGGGGGGAAGCGCCGCCCGGTCCCCCCTCGGCGGCCGCGGCCGCGAGCTCGACGAGGCGGAGCGGCTCGAAGCGCTCGAAGCCCGACGGATCGGCGGCGACATCGTGATGACAGGATGGAATCCAGCGTGTTTACGGGAATTGTCGAAGAACGCGGACGTCTGATCGCCGACCCCTCGCCGTCGGACGACGGCGGTGTTCGTCTGGCGATCTCCCATTCGACCGCGCTCGGAGAGAAGTTGTCACTCGGGGCGAGCCTGGCGGTCGCCGGCGCCTGTCTGACGATCGTCGGGGGAGATCGCGACCGTTCCGAGGTGGAGCTCGCGCGCGAGACGCTGGCGCGGACCCGCCTCGGGCGGCTGCGGCGCGGAGACGAGGTCAACCTCGAGACGGCGCTCCGGGCCGGCGACCCGCTCGGCGGGCACTGGGTGCAGGGGCACGTCGACGGTCTCGCCGAGATGGTGCGCCGCGACGACCGCGAAGGCCACGCCGAGATGGAGATCGAGATTCCGCGCGGGATGTCGTCGTACGTCGTCGAGAAGGGATCGGTGACCCTCGACGGCGTCAGCCTGACGGTGAGCGCGCTCGGGCGCGGGACGTTCCACGTGGCGCTCCTGCCGCACACGCTGCGAGTGACGACGCTCGGACAGGCGCGTCCGGGACACCGTTTCCATTTCGAAGCCGACGTGCTCGCCAAATACGTCGAACGGATGCTCGAGCAGCGCGGGCTGCTGGTGCGGCCGGGACTCCCCTGATGTGGCGGACGGTCGAGCCGCGCGCGTCGCGGCTCTGGATCCGCTACCTGCCGAAGCGATCCTCGCCGGCGGACCGTGCCTGGCTAGACACCGTCGACCGCAGGATCGTCTGGCCGGCGGGGAGGGCGACCGCCGCGGCTTCGCAGCGGGCACCGGTCGCGCCGCCGGCGATCGCCGACGTGCTCCTCCTGCCGCCTGTCGCCGCCGGTGAGGAGGAGCGGCGGCTTTCGATCGCCGAGCCGCTCTCTGCTGCGGGCTTCCGGTTGCTCGATCAGCGCACGGACGGAGCGCCGACGGCGCCGGTACCCGATGCGACGGTCGTCGTCGATCTCCTGGCGTCGCTGCTCGAACGGAACCCGCCCGGCGACCGGGAGGTTCCAGCGGGCGCCGTCGTGGTCGTGCCGCTCCTCCCTGCGATCAGCGAAGAGGAGTCGCACTGGCGGCCGCTCCTCGCCGGGCTCCGCAAGGCGGCGCCGGCGGCGGTCGTGGGGATCGCTCCCGAGCTCACGCCGGCCGACCGTCGCCGCCTCGTCGAGCGGATGGGAGAGGAGCAGTTCGAGCGCATCCACCATCGTTCGGCCCGGACGGTCGATCGCGAGCGGGCGTTCGCACGCGCCGTCGCCGCTGCCGGGCTCCCCCCCTTCTTCGAGCGGCCGGAACTCGCTCTCGCACCTCGCGCGGCGCGGAACCGGTCGCTCGCCGCAGCGCTCTCCGAGATCGGCGAGCGCAAGCTCGCCCTGGGACACAGCGAGGCGGAGAGCGTCGCGCTGCTCGCGGCGGCGCGTTTCGTCGAAGGATCGGAGCACGACCTGATCGCGCTGGCGCGCGAGGGGCAGCTCGCCCTGCTGCCGCTCGCGCCGCTGGCGCGGGCGGTCGTCGAAGAGATCGCCTCCGGTGGCGGCAGTCGCACGCTGCGCGACCTGAGAGCGGAGTGGCTCGAGGCGGGGGTCGCGGCGTGAGCGAAACCCTGGGCATCTATCTCCACGTTCCGTTCTGCCGCACGAAGTGCCGCTACTGCGATTTCTATCGCGTGGGCGAGAACCGGGGGAAGATCGAGCTCTTCCTGGCGGCCCTGCGCCGAGAGATCGACGGCTGGACGGAGCTCCACGGGCGCGAGGTGGAGACCATCTTCCTCGGCGGCGGCACGCCGTCGCTCCTCGACGGTCCTGACGTCGCGTCGATCCTGGAGCGGATCGCGCGGCGCTTCCGGGTGCGCGACGACGCCGAGATCACGCTCGAGGCGAACCCGTCGGACCTCGGCCCCGACCGCCTCGCCGCGCTGCGCGCCGCCGGAGTCAATCGCCTGTCGATCGGCGTGCAGTCGTTCTCCGATCGCGAGCTCCGGCTGGTCGGCCGCCGCCATGATGCCGAACGCGCGGAGCGGGTGGTGCACGAGGCGCGCGACGCCGGCTTCGACAACCTGTCGATCGACCTGATGCTGGCGATCCCCGGACAGACCGAAGCCGGCTTCCGCCGCTCGCTCGAACGGGCGGTGGCGCTGGCGACCGAACATCTCAGCCTCTATCTGCTCGAAATCCACGAGAGCTCCGAGATGGATTTCCTGCGCCGCGAGCGCCCGGGTCTGTTCCCCGGCGAGGAGGCCGAGCGCCGGCGCTACCTGGCGGTGCACCGGCGGCTGCTCGAGGCCGGCTACGAGCACTACGAGATCTCGAACTTCGCCCGTCCCGGCCGCCGCAGCCGGCACAACCTGCGCTACTGGAGGCTCGAGCCGTGGCTCGGTCTCGGGCCATCGGCCCATTCGTTCGTCGACGGGCGGAGATTCCGCCACCCGCCGGATCTCGGGACGTGGCTCGCGGATCCGCTGGTGGCGGAGCCGCTCGAGAACGACCTGCCGGAAGAGCGCGCCATGCTCGGCCTGCGCCTCGCCGAAGGGATCGCGGAGGAGCAGCTGCAGGCCGCGAACGGCGACTCGGCGGCCGAGCTCGCGCTCCGACTGCGGCGTCTCGCTCCGTTCGTCGAGGCGCGGGACGGGCGCGTGGCACTGACCACCGAGGGACGCGTCGTCTCGAATCCCGTGCTGAGCGGGCTGTTGCACTGAGGGAGGAAGGGGATGACGACCGGGACGACGATCGACCTGCGCTCCGACACCATGACGCGGCCCGACGCGGCGATGCGCCGCGCGATGGCCGAGGCCGAGGTCGGTGACGACGTATGGGGGGAGGACCCGACCGTCCGGCGGCTCGAAGAGGAGGGCGCCGAGGCGATGGGGATGGAGGCTGCGCTCTTCGTCCCTTCCGGGATCATGGGGAATTCGATCGCCCTCGGGCTGCACGCCCCGCGCGGCAGCGAGCTGCTCTGCGATCACCAGGCGCACATCACGCTCTACGAGATGGCGGCGATGGCGGCGCTGTGGGGGATCCTTGCGCGTCCGCTGCCGTCGGCCGACGGTCTGCCGGATCCGGACCGGATCCGTGCAGCGGTCATCCCGCAGGGCGGATACCGGGTCCCCACCGGCGCGATCGCGCTCGAGAACAGTCACAACCAGGCGGGGGGCCGGGTCTTTTCGGTCGCGCGCCTCGCGCCCGTCGTTGCCCTCGCGCGCGAGCGCGGTCTGCCGCTGCACGTGGACGGCGCCCGCATCTTCAACGCGGCGGTTGCTCTCGCGACGACGCCGGCGCGACTGCTCGAGGGGTTCTCGTCGGTCAGCTTCTGCCTCTCGAAGGGGTTGGGCGCGCCGGTGGGATCGATGCTCTGCGGCGGCCGCGACTTCATTGCCGAAGCGCGTCAGCGCCGGCGTCTGCTCGGCGGTGCGATGCGTCAGGCGGGGGTGATCGCCGCGGCCGGCCTGGTCGCTCTGCGCGAAGGCCCCGCGCGCCTCGCCGACGACCACGAACACGCCCGCCGGCTCGCAATCGCGATCGCCGCGACCGACGGACTCGAGATCGACCTCGCAGCGGTCGAGAGCAACATCGTGATCTTCCGCGTGGTACCGGTGGCGAACGGTGCGGGCGACTCGTCGGCTCGCTGGGTGGAGGCGGCGACGGCTCGCGGTCTGCTGTCGAGCCCGATCGACGCCGAGCGGGTCCGTCTCGTGACGCACCGCGACGTCGACTCGTCGGCGATCGCCCGCGCGGTCGAGATCGTGCAGACGGTGTCTATCGGTATTTGAGCCCGGTTCCGGTGTTGAACAGCACGACCCGCTCGCCCGGTTTGACCCAGCCGGCGCGCCGCAGCGTCGCGAGCGCAGCCCAGGCGGCGCCGCCCTCGGGGCAGATGTCGAGGCCGCTGCGGCGGGCGAGCGCGACGGTTCCCGCTTCCATCGCCGTCTCCGGAACGGCGACCGCCGTCCCCCCGGTCTCGCGCACGGCGCGCAGGCAGAGGAATCCGCCGAGAGGCGCCGGAACGCGCAGTCCCCAGGCGCGGGTCACCGGCCCGGGGAACGGTTCGGTGACTGCGGCGCCGGCTTCCCAGGCGCGCACCACCGGGGCGCAGCCGGCGACCTGGACCGAAACCATGCGCGGCAGCGGACGATCCTGCTCGATCCAGCCGAGCTCGGCGAGCTCCCGCCAGGCCTTCCACATGCCGATGAGACCGGTGCCGCCGCCGGTCGGATAGACGATCACGTCGGGAAGCTGCCCGTCGAGCTGCTCCCAGAGCTCGAACCCCATCGTCTTCTTCCCCTCGATGCGGTACGGCTCGCGCAGGGTGGAGACGTCGAACGCTCCTGCCGGGCCCTGTTCCCGGAGATGCCGTCCGGCGTCGGAGATCGTCCCGGCGACGAGGCGGACCTCGGCGCCGTAGTGGCGGCACTCGTCGACGAAGGCGCGCGGCGTGTCGTCGGGCATCGCGACCGTGACCGGAATCCCGGCCGCCGCACCGTAGGCGGCGAGTGCGCCGGCGGCGTTGCCCGCCGACGGCGTCGAAAGAGACGAAGCGCCGAGCGCTTTCGCCATCGAGACGGCGAGCGCCATGCCGCGGGCCTTGAACGAGCCGGTCGGGTTCCGCGACTCGTCCTTGACCAGGATACCGGGTTCGACTTCGACCAGCGGAGTCCAGCCTTCGATCAGCGAGACCGCGGCCGCGGGAGCGATCGGCAGGACCTCCGAATATCGCCAGAGCGACGTCGGGCGACCGGCCAGGACGGTCGGTGGCGGGGGAGCCGAGAGGTCGTAGTCGACGCGGAGCGGCATTCCGCACCGGACACAGACCGTGGCGAGGGCGGTGGCGGAGTGCGGGCGCTCGCAGGCGAAACAGGCGAGTCCGCGAACCCGCGGGTTCCGCTGCGAGAAAGAGTCGTCGCTCCTGGTCGAGCTCATGCGCCCGGCATCGTGAAGAAAATCCGGAGGTTCCGCAAGGCCGGGAGCTCTGCTCCGGCAACTTTCGAGCCGCCGGACCGTAGCTCTGTTGCGCAGCGCCCTGGTCCGGTCCGGGCCGGCGCGGCCTCGCGGAGCGGAGTCACGGATCGCCCCGCGAGGGATCGCACAGGAGGGTCTTCGATGGACTACACTTCCCGCGAGATGTCCTCGACGACGTCCAGCTCCGGTCTGCACGTTCCGGTGCGGCTGCCCGCCCTGCCGCTCGAACGGCTGGTCTCCGCCTCGCGGTCGATCCCCGGGGTGCGTCGCCGCGACCTTCGACCGGGTGACCGGCTGATCGTCTCGACCCGGAACTCGATCTACTCGCTGCTGGCGCTCGCCGGCGGGCAGTTCCGGGTTTCCGGCGGATTCTTCGCCCGGAAACAGTCCGGCGAGCGTGTGCTCTCCGTCAGCGGCTGCACGGCAGGTGGCCACGCCCTCTTCGCCGAGCTCGTGGCGGCTCCGGGAATGTTCCTCGAATTCGGGGACGGTACCCGGACCACCCGCATCCGGACCGTTCGCCTGCAGAGGATTGGCGTCGACGCCCCCGAGTGGGAATTAGAGTAGTTCGCCGGCTCGACCGCGGTTCCGGCTCCAACCGCAGTTTGGTCCGCTCGGATAGAGTCGCAGCATCTTGACGGGAACGGAGCTTGCGCACTACCGCTTCGGAGCCAAGCTCGGCGAAGGCGGCATGGGCGAGGTCTACCGGGCGACCGACACGAAGCTCGACCGCGAAGTGGCGGTCAAGCTCCTGCCGCCGGCGTTCACCGGCGATCCCGAACGCCTGGCGCGATTCGAGCGCGAGGCGAAGCTCCTCGCCCAGCTCCACCACCCCCACATCGCCTCGATCTTCGGCATCGAGGAGGCGGACGGCGTGCGCGGCCTGGTCATGGAGCTCGTCGAGGGGCCGACGCTCGCCGAGAAGCTCGCCGAGGGTCCGCTGTCACCGGACGAGAGCCTGGCGATCGCGAAGCAGATCGCCGAAGCGCTCGAGGCGGCGCACGAGAAGGGGATCGTGCACCGCGACCTCAAGCCGCAGAACATCAAGCTGACGCGGGACGGCACGGTGAAGGTCCTCGACTTCGGCCTCGCCAAGGCGATGGACGAGAGTGCCGGGGCGGCGTCCGGAGGAGATCTCGCGCGATCGCCGACGCTGATGAACTCGCCCACCCTCACGGCGGCGCACGGCACCCAGCTCGGCGTGATCCTCGGCACCGCCGCCTACATGGCGCCGGAGCAGGCGCGGGGAGTCGGTGTCGACAAGCGCGCCGACATCTGGGCGTTCGGCGTCGTGCTCTACGAGATGCTCTCCGGCCGGCGGCTGTTCGAGGGCGAGCTGGTGACCGACGTCCTGGCGAGCGTCCTCCGGAGCGAGGTGGATTTCTCGGCGTTGCCGGAGTCGACGCCGGCGGCGATCCGCCGGCTCCTCCGGCGCTGCCTCGAACGCAGGCCGAAGAACCGGCTGCACGACATCGCCGACGCGCGTCTCGTGATCGACGACGCGATCGCCGGGGTCCGCGAAGAGGATGCGGTCGCTGCGGTCGAGGTGGCGCCGCGATCGCGGTTCGCGGGCTGGCTGCCATGGACGATCGCGCTGCTCGCGCTGGGCGCCGCGGCGGCGGGCTGGTGGCCGGGTCGCCACGTCGCGGCGTCCGGGAAGAGCGCGAGCTACGAGCTCGCGCTCGCGCCACCGCCGGACACCGAACTGGCGATCCAGAGCAACGCCGGCTGGGGGGTCGTCTCCCCGGACGGCCGGCAGGTCGTCTTTCCCGCGACCGCCGGCGGACACCGCTCGCTCTGGATCCGCTCGCTCGACCGGGACGACGCACGCCCGCTGCCGGGCACCGAGGCGGGCTTCTACCCGTTCTGGTCGCCGGACAGCCGTTCCGTGGCGTTCTTCGTCACCGGCAGCCTGATGAAACTCGAGATCGCCGGCGGCCTTCCCGAGCGCATCTGTGTCTCGCAGTGGGGCCGCGGCGGGAGCTGGAATGCCTCGGGATGGATCGTCTTCGCGCCCGAAGGTGGCGGGGCGCTGGCGCGGGTGCAGGCGTCGGGCGGCGAGCCGATCCCCCTGACCGAGCTCGACCGGGCCGCCGGCGAGGACGCCCACTACTGGCCGACCTGGCTGCCCGACGGCAAGAGTTTCGTCTACTTCATCCGCAGCGGCCGGCGGGAGAACCAGGGGATCTATCTCGGGAGAGTGCTCGAGGGCGGAGTCGACCGGGAGCGCCGGCGGATCGTCGCCACCTCGTCGAGCGGACTGTTCGTGGCGGCGCACGAGAGTGCGCCGGCGACGCTCCTCTGGGTGCAGGAGGGTCGGCTCCTGGCGCGCGCCGTCGACCCCTCGACCGGCAACCTGTCGGGTCCGGTGTCGGAGATCGCCCGGGGCGTGCGGGTTCTCGAATCCCAGCGCGCCACGATGGCCTCGGTCTCCGCGCAGGGCACGCTGGTCTTCGCCTCCGCGGCGGTCGGGCAGTTCGGGATCGAAGCGTACGATCGCCAGGGGCGGGCCCTCGGTCCCCTGCCGGTCGAACGGGGTGACCTGCACCAGATGAACGTTTCACCCGACGGGAGCCGGCTCGCCTACACCGTCGTCAGGAACGGACAGGGCGACATCTGGCTGCTCGACCTCGAGAGCGGCTCGTCCCGCGCGCTGACCAGCTCGGCGACCTACGACGAGCAGCCGATCTGGTCGCCCGACAGCCAGGAGGTCCAGTTCCGCTCGGCGAGTGGGACCGATGCCTTCATCGCTGGGCGCACGCGGGCCGACGGCGAAACGGCACCGCAGCCGATCGCCTTCGAATACGACGACCCCACGGCGAAGATCCGGACGATCGGCGCCTGGATGTCCGAAGGATGGGGGCTCGCGGCTGTCACGAACGACCGTGGGACGAACTCGCTCGCCGCGGTCGACGTCCGGGGGAACCGGAGGTCGCAGCCGCTGGCCGCCGTGGGGGAGGTGGCGGGCTACAGGTATTCCTCCGCGGCGAAGGCGCTGGCCTACCTGAACGACGCGACGGGGAGCATGGAAGGGTTCGTCGTCTCCCTCGAAGTCACGGCCGGCGGCGTCCACGTGGCAGCCGACGCGCAGCGCATTCCGGTCCAGGGAACGCAGCTCGTCGTCTGGCGCCAGGACGGGAGGGAGCTCTTCGCCGCCGGCGGAGACGGCGCGATCTGGTCGGTTCCCGTCGAGCGCCGGGAAGGCGCGCTGCGCCTCGGCACTCCCCGGCGGCTGTTCGAGATGTCTGTCGAGAACGGTTCGTTCGCCGTCATCGACAACGGCGAACGCCTGCTCTTCTTCGTCGATCCACTGGCGGCTCATCAGACTCTCGGCGTCGTCACGAACTGGCCGGCGCGGACGGAGAGTCCTTCGCGATGATCGGTACGAAGCTCGGCCCCTACGAAGTCATCGCCAAGCTCGGCGAAGGCGGGATGGGGGAGGTCTACCGCGCGCACGACTCGAAGCTCAAGCGCGAGGTCGCGATCAAGGTCCTGCCGCCGGCGTTCGTCTCCGATCCGGAGCGCCTGGCGCGCTTCGAGCGCGAAGCGCAGCTCCTCGCGCAGCTCCACCATCCGAACGTCGCCTCGATCTTCGGGCTCGAGGACTCGGACGGCGTGCGCGCGCTCGTCATGGAGCTCGTCGACGGTCCGACGCTCGCCGAGCGGCTGGCGGCGGGACCGATGTCGGTCGAGGAGAGTCTCGCGACCGCGAAACAGATCGCCCTCGCCCTCGAAGCGGCGCACGAGAAGGGGATCGTCCACCGCGATCTCAAGCCGCAGAACGTCAAGCTCGCCCCCGACGGCACGGTGAAGGTGCTCGACTTCGGTCTCGCCAAGGCGATGGAGACGGGCAGCGGGCAGTCGACGGCCGATATCGCGCATTCGCCGACGATGATGAATTCGCCGACGCTGACGGCGGTGCACGGCACCCAGCTCGGGGTGATCCTGGGCACGGCGGCGTACATGTCGCCGGAGCAGGCGCGTGGCCAGGCGGTCGACAAGCGGTCGGACATCTGGGCGTTCGGCGTCGTGCTGCACGAGATGCTCACCGGCTCGAAGCTGTTCGCCGCCGATACGGTGAGCGACACGCTGGCCGGGGTCCTCAAGACCGGGATCGATCTCGAGGAGTTGCCGCCGTCGACGCCGTCGGAGATCGTCCGCCTCCTGCGCCGCTGCCTCGAGCGCAATCCGAAGAACCGGCTGCACGACATCGCCGATGCGCGCATCGTGATCGACGACGTCGCCGGCGGCGCGCGCGAGGTGGCGGGAGCGCCGCCCGCGGCCGCCCGCTCCGGCGGCCGATGGCCATGGTGGGTCGCGGCCGCGGGTCTGTTGTCCGGCCTCGGGATCGGGGCGATCGCCTTCCGCGGGCCGGCGGCACCGACCGCCGCTCACGAAGGAGCGCCGATCCATGGCGAGTTCGAGATTCCGACGCCGGCCGGAACCTCGCTGGTGAGCGGGCTGGCGCTCTCGCCGGACGGCAGGCAGCTCGCCTTCGTGGGTCGCGGCCAGGACGGACGGACCTCGCTCTGGGTGAGGAAGCTCGGCTCGACCGAAGTGAGCGAGCTCCAGGGGACCGTCGACGCACGATTCCCGTTCTGGTCTCCGGACGGGCGCCGCCTCGGGTTCTTCGCGCAGCGCCGGTTGAAGGTGATCGACCTCCTCGGCGGCGCGCCGCGTACCATCGCCGAGACCGGTTCGACCCAGGATGCCCGCGGCGGCGCATGGGGCGCCGACGATCGGATCGTTTTCGCTCCGACGTTCACCGGGACGCTCTTCGTCGTTCCGGCGGCGGGTGGAGAGGTCGCCCCGGCGACGAAGATGCCGGACGAAGGGAACGTCGGCACGCAACGCTTCCCGAGCTTCCTGCCCGATGGCGAGCGCTTCCTCTTCTTCGCCTCGATCGGCACCGGAGTGGAGCCGGGCACGCTCTATCTCGGCCGGCTCGGTTCTCTCGAGGCGAAGAAGCTGGGACAGGTCACTTCCGCGGCCTTCTACGCGGCACCCGGCTTCCTGATTTTCGTGCAGGGGGACGCCCTGGTCGCACAACAGTTCGACGATGTACGCGAGGAGCTCGTCGGCGACCCGGTGGGACTGGATGTCGCGCTCCCGGGGAGCGTCAGCGTGTCCGGACAGCGGTCGCTCGCGGTCTCGAACAACGGCGTTCTGGTCTATCGCGCGGACAAGCGCAACGGGACGCGTCTGGTCTGGGTGGATCGCGCGGGTGAGGAGCTGGAGCGACTGACGGACGACGATCAGAACTGGCACTACGCTCCGGTGCTGTCGCCCGACGGCAGAATGGTCGCCATCTCGTACTACGAAGTCGGTGCGACGAGCGGCGGTATCTGGGTCCACGATCTGAGCCGGAACTTCGCCTCGCGCCTGACCAGCGGCAACGAGGGCGACGACACGCTCCCGGTCTGGTCGCCCGACGGCCGCGAGCTCGCCTTCGCGCGGGTCGGCACCCCCGACTCGACCGGGATCTTCCGCATCGACATCACTCGACCGGGAAGCGAGCGCAAGTGGCTCGGCAACGGCGAAGGCTTCCTGGCACCGAGTGCCTGGCTCGTTCCCGGCCCGAAACTCGTCTACCAGACGTTCGATTCGAGCGGGAAGGGTTCGATCTGGCAGCGCTCGTTCGCGGCCGACTCGCCGGCGGAGCAGATCGGCTCGGATCTCGGTTCGGAGTGGGGTGCGACGATCGCGCGCGACGGTCGGTGGCTGGCGTACGCGACGGACTCGACCGGTCGCCTGGAGGTCTACGTCCGACGCCTCGATGATCCCTCCGGCGCGAATCTGCGGGTGTCGCGCGACGGCGGCGCGAATCCCGCCTGGCGCAGCGACGGGCGGGAGCTCTACTTCGTCGACGATGCCGGGCGCATCGTCGCGGTCCCTTTCTCACCGGGTGACCCGCCGATCGTCGGCTCGCCGCAGCCGCTGTTCCAGGCGCAGCTGGAAGAGGCGGCGGACCGGCAGTTCGACGTCGCCGCCGACGGGCGACGCTTCCTCCTCAACCGCACCCTGGTCTCCGATGTCGAGCCGATCCACGTCGTTTTCGGCTGGCAGGCGCGGATACGGGAGCGCGAGCCGCGCTGACCGGCGGCCGGTGGGGTCGCCGAAACATTGCCGGGCCGGTATTCCTTCCCGGTTGAGCGCGCCGCCTCGATCGGCTAAGGTGGTCGCCGAGCGATGCAGTCGAATCGCGCGGTTCCGTTGCTCCTCCTGGCGGTCGTCTTCTCCCCTCCGCTCGGGGCCGTTTGCGACTCGACGATCTTCCACGACAGCTTCGAGAGCGGTGACACGAGCGCCTGGGCGAACTCCCCGGCGCCGGCGCGAGCTGACGGCACCTGGCGATTCGTCGTCGACTTCGCCGGCAGCGCGCGCGCCTTCTCGCTCGAGCTCGTGCAGCGGCCGGACGGCCGCTTGCTCGGCTACCTTCTCGGGGCGACCCGGTTCCGCTCGATGGTCGAAGGGACCGTCGCCGGACCGGCGATCCAGTTCCAGCTCGAGCTCCGGAATCCGGGGACCACCCGCAGCGTCATCTTCGCCGGAACCTTCGACCGGACGTCGATGAACCTGACCGCGTCGGGCGACGTCGCGGCGCAGCCCGTCGTCGCCCAGCGCCTGCGCTGCGAGCTCA
>JBFWYP010000038.1:0-36735 GCA_050186295.1 Thermoanaerobaculia bacterium
TCGGCCAGGAGCTCGGTCGCGTCGCCACCGAGTACCTCCGCCGAAACCTCGACGTCCGCCCGACGATTGAGGTCCGGCCCGGCTACGCGCTGAACGTCGAGGTCACCGCCGACCTGGATCTGCCCGGCCCCTACGAGCAGGCGCTCGCGTCGAACTGAGGCACGGCATGCGCATCGTCACGGTGACCAACCAGAAGGGGGGAGTGGGGAAGACGACGCTCGTCTGCCACCTCGCCCTCGCCGGCGTGGAGCGCGGGCTGCGCACCCTGGTAGTCGACCTCGACACGCAGGGGAACGCCAGCACGATGCTGGCGCGCGACGCGGCCGTCGCCCAGCAGCCGGGTGGCGCCGCCACGCTCTTCGCGGAGGCTCCAATCGCGCCGACGGTCATCCCGAACGGCCTCCACCTGCTGCACGGTCACCAGCGCCTCGACGAGGTCGACCAGCGTGTCGAGCTGGCCGACGCTGCTCGCGTGCGCGACCGCTTGCGGGCGCTGCCCTATGACCTGGTGGTCATCGACACCCCGCCGGCGATCGGGCTCCGCCACCTTGGGCCGCAGGTCTGGGCCGATCTGGTCGTGACGCCACTCGAGCCGAACAGCTTCTCTCTGCTCGCGCTCGGGCAGACGCTCGCCACGATCGAGGAGATTCGGACGATCCGCCCGGGGCTCGAAAACCGCATCCTCATCAACCGCTTCACACGCTCTTCGGGCCAGCAGAATCGCTACATCGAGCTGCTCGGCGAGCACGTGCCGCTGACGCGGCCGTTTCTGACCCTGCGCGTCGCCGTCTCGGACGCGCTCGACGAGGGGGTCCCGGTCTGGCGCTTCCGCCGCGCCGACCGCGAGACCCGGGAGACTTGGATGGAACTGTGCGGAGGGCTGATCGGTGGCTGAGAGAACAGAGGCAACCCTGGGCATGAGCTCGCTGGATCGCCTGCGCGAGCTCAAGGAGGAAACCGAGCGCCGCCAGGCGGGAGGCCGCCGGCGGGTGGTCGATCTCCCGATCGCCGAGGTCCACCCCGACCCGCGCCAGGTCCGCAGCGACTTCGTCGCCGACGTCCTGAGCGCCGAGGACCAGGAGGACCTCGAGGGCCTCGCGCGCAACATCGCGGCCATCGGCATCCACAATCCGATCCACGTTCGGCCCGACGCCGAAGGCGGCTACGTCATCATTTCCGGCGAGCGCCGCTGGCGTGCCGCCGGGATCGCCGGCCTGGAGACCGTCCCCTGCCTCGTCGCCGCCGATGGCGAGCTCGACGCGGGGCGCAACACACTCACCCAGCTATCCGAGAACCTCCAGCGCTCCAACCTCAAGCTCCTCGACGTCGCAAACGCGCTCAAGCGCTGTCTCGACGAGACCGGGCTAGGCCAGGCAGAGTTGGCCAAGGAACTCGGAAAGTCGAAGTCGTGGGTGTCGAAGTATCTCGCGCTACTCAAGGCCGAAGGCCCGTTCCGGGCAGCGCTCGACGAGAGCCTCCTCGGAAACCCGGAGACGGCACGGATGTTCGGGCGACTTGACGCCAAGCAACAGGAGACCCTCCTTCGCCGCGCACGCAGGGAGAATGCTCCGATCGGGTACGCAGAGGTGTCGCGGCTCGATCGCAAGCGCGATGCTGCGGGTCGTCCGGATCCCGGTTCGGCATCGGCGCACAGCGGGCCCGAGCGGCCCCAGAGTCCCGAGAGTTCTGAGAAGCAGGAGAACTCTCTTGGCGACCAGAACGGGCCCGGAACGGTGATGCCCGAGGAGTACGAGATCCGGCTCTCGCACGCTCAGCTGCGATTCCTAGTCGAGAGCCTAGGTGGCGTCTCCGGTGGGGACGGCGACTTGTTGCCGGTGCTCTTCTCGCTGCTGCCGCCCCCTCGATAGTGGGAGGAAGAGCGAAGTCTTCCGGGCCTAGGTCTACTGCCGATTCAGTCGCTTGTCGTACTCCAGGAAGCGAACACGCAGCCCCGGAGGGATGTGCGCGCCGTTGGCCCGGTAGCGGTTGACGTAACTGATGACGGTGGACCCTTCAGTACCACGCTCCTTTTCGAAGCCGACGAAGTCGTCCTCGAACCAGCTGAAGATCTTGGAGAGCCAGACGGTGCGTTCCGCCAGGTCGACCTTGCAGTTGCGCGGCTCGTTGACGAATTCGCGCATGGCGGCGTCCAGATCGGCTTCCAGGGTCGCGCCTTCGAAGGCCCGGCGCGGCAGGCGCGGACAGCCGATCGAAGCGCAGTTGAGCGCCGCGTGGACTCTCGGATCCCGGAAGCGGGCGCGCACGATGTCGTCCTCCAGCGACTTGAGGCTCATCCGGCGCCCTCCGAGCCGGGCGCGATCGACCGTGAAGAAGCCGATGCCGAAGAAGCCATCGCCCCAGACGCTCGCCGTGTCGACCCCGCGGTCGAGCACCCCTGCGACGACGACCGCGTTGTACGCGTTGATCCAGTAAGCGAGCTGATCGGCGCGCGTCGCGAAGTTGGCCGAAGCCGAATCGGGACTCGCCCGCTCGAGGCTCGACAGGTAGCGATCGAGCGTCGTGCGATCCCGGGCGAGCGCGGCGTAGTCGACCCGTCCACCGTCGTCGACGAAACGCTCCAGGGCGGCCGTCCAGTCGGCGTGAGAGAAGCTCGCCGCCGAGGCGGCCGTCGGCGCGAGTGCAAGCAGCATGGCGGTGGCCTTCAGTGTTCGGATCATTCGATGGACCTCGAGCTTCGTTGCTTACGATGTCGTGCCGCGCCCGAGTTGCGCCATCCCTGAGCGCGAGTCACCGGAGGGATCCCGAGCCCTGCACCTGCAGGAATCCGGGTTTCGGGAGAGGATCTCCTCTGTGCGTCCCTCGCTGAGATGGAAGCGGGCCTTCGGCCTCCTGGTCGAGCCGGTTCCGAAGGACAAGCGCGAGCTTCTCGCTGAGCGTTGGCGAGAGCTCGATCCGCAATGGCGGGGGCCCTTGCAGGGTCTCGGGCGTCAGAGCACGGGGTGCGGCGCCACCATCGGCCTCAATCCGAGGTGCGATTTCGATTGCGCAGGCTGCTACCTCGGCGGCGACGCCAACGCCGTGCCGCGCGCCCCGGCCGCGGAGATCAGCCGCCAGCTGGCCGCGCTCCGACGCCACCTCGGACCCAAGGGCAATCTCCAGCTCACCGATGGCGAGGTGACCCTTCTCCCCGAGCCCGAATTGCTCGGAGTCGTTCGAGAGGCGCGGCGTCTCGGGTTGATCCCGATGCTCATGACGCACGGCGACGGTTTGCGCCGCACCGCGGGACTCCTTGATCGTCTCGTCGAGGCGGGACTCACCGAAATCGCCCTGCACGTCGACTCGCTGCAACGAGGGCGAAGAGGCCCCTACCGCGAGGCCCGAACCGAAGCGGAGCTCGAGCCGCTGCGCGACGAGCTCGCCGAGATCGTCCGCGAGACCCGCCGCCGCACGGGCGTTCGCCTGCGGGTAGCTGCCACCCTGACGGTGGCGCGGTCGAACCTCGCCGAGATCGGCGCCGTCGTCGACGGGCTCTTCCGGCGGCGCGACGTGTTCGGTCTGGTCTCGCTGCAGCCGCTGGCTCGGGTCGGTCGCACCCGGGAGTCCCTCGAAGGAGTGACCCGCGAAGAGCTCTGGGAGGAGGTCGGCAACGCGCTCGCCCCCTACGGCTTCGATGCCGCCGGCACCGGTCGCCTTCGCTTTGGGCACCCCGACTGCACGCGGGTCGAGCCGCTTCTCGTCGTCGAGCGGCCAGGGGAACGGCCGCAGGTCCTTCCCGTCTTGCGCCCGGGTCGGATCGAGGACGAGCGCTTCGTCGCCGGCTTTCTCGACAGTCCGCTGGCAGGACTGGCCTTCCGCGACGACCCACCGCTCGAGCGCACGATGCGCATCCTCGGAGCGTTCTCGGCCGCGCCGGCGTTCGTTCTCCGCGAGATCCTGCCTTGGGTCCGTGGTCGCGCGGCCGAGAGCGGCCTGCCCCTGGCCCGCCTCGCCTTCGAGCTCCTCCGCGGCGGGCTGCGGATCGACGCCTTCCAGGTCGTTTCGCATCACTTCATGAGCCGCGAGGAGGCGACGACGGAGCGCGGGCGCGAGCGGATTGCGGCCTGTCTGTTTCGCGTGCCGGTCGGTGGTCGCATGGTGTCGATGTGCGAGGCCAACGCGCTGGGCATCCGCGATCGCTTCTATGGTGAGCTGGCCGCGACCAGCCCGGCCCGGAGCGCTTCGCTGCCGGTCGCTGCGGCCGGTCATCTCGGATCCCCGTAGATTCGCGCCAGGCGGGTGGCGGGTACGCCCAGGGCGTAGAACAGCGGCATGAAGTTGACCAGCAGGAAGTAGTAGAGCGGGCGAGCGAGGAAGCGGCGGCCGGAGACGCGGACCCGCGCCGGCACGATGCGGATCCGCCCGGCGCGTCGCAGCCGGCGCGAGAGCTCGAGATCCTCCATCAGCGGCTGATCGGGAAAGCCGCCGACCTGTCGGAAGGTCCCGGCGCGGACGAAGATCGCCTGGTCGCCGTAAGGGAGACCGGAGTAACGCGATCGCAGGTCGCCCAGGTGCAGCAGGGGAGCGAGCCAGCTCTTTCCTCCGTCGGGAACGGTCCAGGTGCGAAAGGCGCCGGCGACGACCGCAGGATCCGTGAGGGCTTCGACGATTCGCGCGCGGGCGTCCCCGGGGAGCACGACGTCCGCGTGGAGGAAGAGCAGCACCTCCCCCGTCGCCGCCTGGGCGCCGCGGTTCATCTGGCGCGCGCGACCGCGCGGACTTTCGAGGACCCGAACCCCCGGAACGGAGCGCGCTCGTTCGACGGTGCGGTCGCCGCTGCCCCCGTCGACGAGGATCACTTCGTGCCATCCGGCCGCGGCGACCGCGCGCAGCGCGGCTTCGACGCGCCGCTCCTCGTCGAGCACCGGCACGACGACGGAGATCCGCGGCGCGCGCGGCGCGAGCCGAGAAAGGGCCCGTGCGGTCGCCGGCGCGGTCAGCTCGCCGCGGTCCAGACGGCGCTGGAGCACGGCAAGGTCGTCCGGCTCGTCGATGTCGAACCAGGCGGGCAGGATCTCGACGCTCAGGCCGCGCTCGAGCAGGCGCTCGCGGGTCCGGTCGAAGGTCTCGCCGGAGCTCCAGGGGAGGCCGGCGAAGAGACCTTCGGGGCAACTCCGGAGCCCGATCAGGTAGTACCCGCCGTCGGCGGAGGGCCCGAGGACGGCGTCCGCCGCCTCCAGCGCGGCGCGCGCCGCCTCGAGCCGTTCAGCGGGCAGTCCGGGAGAGTCCGTGCCGATGGCGATCGCGCCCGTCGCGCCGCCGGCGAGCGCGCGGCGAAGGGCCGTCTCCTGGCGAGCTCCGAGGTCGCCCTCCCCTTGCGGCCAGGCGGAGCGGATGCCCGCGGATCGCCATTCCGGGGCCTGGGGCTCGGTCGTCACGAGCCGCGGCTCGGCCCAGCGCAGCGACCTCGCGGTGGCCCAGGCGTCCGCGAAGAACGCGCGCGCGAGCGTGGCCGCGCCATCGAAGCCGAACTGAGCGGCAAGCCTCGTCTTGGACACTCCCGAGCGCGGCGGCTTGGCGAAGACCAGGAGCGGGATCCTCTTCGCCCCGCCCGGCGGTTCGTGCCGGCGCCCGATCAGGCGAGCGCTCCCGAGCAGCTCGAGCCCGCGCCGGCAGTACAGCCGAAGCAGTGTCCGGCGGTGGCGATCGCGGTTCCCTCGAGCTCCTGGAGGTTCGCGATCTCCCAGACCGTCGGGCGGCCCGGACGCTCGCCCGCCGGCAGGGGCAGGTCGAGCATCAGGTTGAAGTCGCAGTCGTAGAGCCGGCCGAGCCAGTCGACGCTGACCTGCGACCGGCACATCAGCCCCTCGACCGTGCCCGGGTTGAAGTGGTTGACGAGCAGCGCCTGGTAGGCCTCGGCCTTGCCCAGGCGCGCGAGCTGATCGGCGAAGCGGCGGATCGGCATGTTGGTGATCGTCAGGAGCCGATGGAACTCGATGCCGAACCGCTCGGCGAGCTCGCGCTTGTAGTCCTGCTCGAGCTGGCGCTGCGCCGGCGGAAGCGACGGCCCGAGCGGGTTGTAGACGAGATCGAGGCCGAGGGCCGACCCGGGTTGGCCATACCCCAGGTTGTTCAGCCGGCGCAGCGCCGCGATCGAGCCGTCGAAGGTGCCGCGTCCGCGCTGGCGGTCGACGTTCCCCTCCGTGTAGCAGGGCAGGCTGGCGACGATCTCGACTCGCTGGGCGGCGAGAAAGTCCGCGAGGTCCTCGAATCCGGGCTCGCCGAGGATGGTGAGATTGCAGCGGTCGATCACCCGGCGGCCCAGTTGCCGCGCGCCGGTGACCAGGCGCTCGAACTGCGGGTTCATCTCGGGCGCGCCACCGGTCAGGTCGAGCACCTCGACGCCGGGGCTCGCCGCGAGCAGCTCGAGCAGCCGGTCGGCGACCTCCGCCGAGAGCGTCTCGGTCCGCTTGGGCCCGGCTTCGACGTGGCAGTGGTGGCAGGCGAGGTTGCACAGCCGGCCGACGTTGACCTGCAGGGTCGTCACCCGCGCGCGGGTCAGCGCACCCAATCCGTGCCGCCTCAGGGTGTCATCGAAGCGGGAGTTTTCTACATGGGAGGAGACCACGGGAAGTCGTGCGGCGCGATCGGCGATCATGAGCGGCTCTTTCTCCTACGGGTTCAAGGCGAAGCCTGCCAGCAGCGCGACAGCCGCCGCGGCGGGCAGGGTCACGATCCAGGAGAGCGCGACGTCGCGCACCACCGGCCAGCGCACCTCCCGCGCCGAGCGGGCGATGCCCGCGCCCACGATGCCCCCGGTCGTCACGTGGGTCGTCGAGACCGGCAGCCCCCGCCAGGATGCGAGGGCGACCAGGATCGACGAGACGCCGCTCGCCGCCAGGCTTTCGCCCAGAGGCAACGCGGTGATGCGCTCGGAGAGCGTAGTGAGGACGCGGCGGCCGGCGAGCAGGCCGCCGAGGGCCATGGCCGCGGCCACGAGAAGGAAGGCGCCGTGGGTGCTCGTCCCCGCCGGGAGCGCCACCAGGGCCAGCGCGGCGATCTTGGGCGTGTCGTTCCAGCCCCGCGCGAAGCCCACGAGACCGCTCGTCCCCCAATGCAGCGCCCGCGCCACGCCACGACCGGTCACCGACGCGCTCGGCGAGTGGACCGCGCAAGCGGCCGTATCGCCTGCCACCAGCGCCAGGCCGCGCCGAGCGACGACGGCTTCGCCGGCGCCGGCCGGCGCGAGCGTTTCGAGCGTTCCGATGGCGCAGAGGCAACGGCTCTCCGTGCGTCTCGCCAACGCCGCCAGGGGGCGGGCCGCCGCGAAGACGAGCGCGAGGGCGACGAGCGGCGAGGCGAGGAGCGGCAGGGCAGCCTTCTGGGCGAGCACCCCCCAGCCGATCTGCGCGGCCCCGACCTCCGTCAGACCCGCTCCCACCAGGCCGCCCAGGATGGCGTGCGTGGTGGAGACCGGGAGGCCGAAGCGTGTCGCGAAGATCACCCAGGTGACCGCGCCCGCCAGCGCGGCGGCGAAGAACCGGGGCGAGAGCTCGGCGCCGCCGCCGACGAATCCGGCGCGAAAGGCCTGTAGGAGGCCGTCGCTGGCGAGGATCCCGACCAGTGCGCCGAGCGCCGTCGTCGCCGCGGCCCAAACGAGGGCGGTCCGTGGCGACGCGGCGCCGTGGCCGACGAGCGTCGCGACTCCCTTGGAGTTGTCGTTGGCACCGTTCGCGAAGGCGAGCAGCGCGGCCAGGGCAAGGACCAGGATCGCCATCGCTAGCAGCAGCCGTCCGGGCCGCAGCAGGGCGCGGTGACCGCTGTCGTGTTGTCGTAGTCGCGGCCCTTCGTCTCGCGCGGGTCGCGCCGGGTGGTCCTCGAGCAGTCGAACGGCCGCACCGCGCCGGGGTCAACCGGCGCGCGGGGCTCGACGAGCTCGAACTGGCCGAGATACGGTTCACGAGAGTAGAGCTCGAAGGTCTTGGCGCAGACCGCGGTGCGCTCGCCCCGGACCAGCCGGTGGCCGTCGTCGTCGAGCACCTCTTTGAACGGTCCCTTGTAGATGACGGCCTGCAGGTGCTCGAAGCAGGGGCCCTGCTTGCCCTTGAACGCCTCGACCGTGAGCGAGCGGAACTCGATGCCCGCCACGGTCCGCCAGGGAGTCGCTGGACGCTCGAGGATCCGAATGCCGTGGAAACCTGCCTGCTCGAATGCGGCCACGAACCCCTCTTCGGTGAGAGCGCCCGAGATGCAGCCGCTCCACAGCTCGGGGTCGGCCTGCAGGTGGGCGGGCACCGGCTCGTCCGCGACGATGTCGGAGATCACCGCCCGGCCGCCGCGCCGGAGCACGCGGAAGATCTCGCTGAAGAGCCGCCGCTTGTCGGTGCCGTCGACCAGGTTGAGGACACAGTTCGAGACGACGACGTCGACCGAGGCGTCGTCGACTAGGGGCGATTCGAGCCGCATCCGCTCGGAGAGCCGCTCGACCGCCGCCAGGTCGTCGGCCGACCGGACGGGCCGAGCGGCGAGCTCGGCGTCCAGCCGGTCGAGGTCGAGCGCCAGATCCTGGATGCGGCCGCGCCGGAATTCGACGTTGCCGAACCCGAGACGCTGTGCGACCTCCGGCGCGGCGCGGCGCGCGACCGCGAGCATCTCCGGCGTCATGTCGACACCGATGACCCGGCCCGCGGCGCCGACCACCTGGCTCGCGATGAAGCAGATCTTGCCGGTGCCGCTGCCCAGGTCGAGCACGGTCTCACCGGGTCGGAGGTGCCGCGAGGGGTCGCCGCAACCGTAGTCGCGCTCGAGCACTTCGTCCGGAATCGCCGCGAGGTAGCGCGGGTCATAGTCGACCGGACAGCAGAGCTCGGGCTCGCAGGCTGCGGCGCCGCGGGCGTAGCGCTCGCGAACGCTGGATTCGGTGGCGATGGGCATGCCTGGGTCTCCTCCGTGGATCGAGTTACGCCCGCTGAGGGGCCGCAGCGAGATGCGCGCGACGTCGCGCGTACAGGGAGATGCCGAGCAGCACGGCCGTGGCGGCCCCGAGACCCACCACGGCGAGGCGCACTGCCCACCAGAGGGTCCGCACCTGGATCGGGCGATTCCCGGCCGAGGCCACCGGCAGCAGCGACAGCGCCGGATCCTCCTCGGGGCGAAGGACCTTCTGGTCCCCGAACAGGAGGACCCGCGTAGGCTCGCTCATCGGGCTGCCATAGACGTCGGCGACCGGATCTCCGGCGCTCCAGAGCGAGCGATTCAGCGTCACGACCGACGGGTCGTGGGGCGCGATGAGCAGGACCTCGCGCCCCCAGCCCATGTCGGTGAGATAACCAGCGAGGGGCACCAGGAGGGCGGCGACGAGACCGGCCCAGGCCCCGCGTCGGGCCCAGCGGGTGACTGCGGCGAACGCGTTCGCGGACATGGTGGCGCTCTCTCCCCGCTCAGCTCTTGGCATTGACGAAGAGGTTGAGCTTCACCTTCCAGGTATCGCTCACCCGGCCGGCGACCTTGCTCGGGACCGTGATCCCGAAATCGGAGAGCTTGAGCTCGAAGGGCGTCGAGACCCGCAACCAGTCTCCCTTGCCGAGCCCTGCCGCCTTGGCGGCGTCGGCGGGGATCGCTCTGACCTGGGCGCGGATCGTGAGCGGCTTCGTCACGCCGTGGAGCGAGAAGTCGCCGGCGATCTCCCAGCTTCCGTCGTCGAGCTTCTTTGCGGACCGCGACTCGAAGTGGAGATCGGGGTTCTTCTTGGCGTCCAGCCAATCGGAGGACTGCAAGTGGTGGTTGCGCAGCTCGATGCCGGTGTCGAGCGAGGCGACCGGGACTCGCACGTCGACGCTGGCGGTGCCGGCCTCGAGGTCGGCCACGACCTGGCCCGTGGCCGTGTGGGTGTGACCGAGGATGGTCTCGAAGTCGGTCTCCGACTCGAAGGTAATGTTGCTGTTCTTGTCTTCGCCACCGACCGCGAAGGTGCGCTCGGCGGCGATGGCGGAGGTCACGGCGCCGACCTGGAACAGGCCGGCGAGGGCGAAGGCGGACAGGATGAGGGAACGGCGGCGGATCATGGCGGGCCTCCTTGGGTTCAGGCTCCGACCGATCGCCGGTCGGTGCTCGTCATGAGGGTCTTTGCCGACCCCCGGAGGGCGGTTACCGACTGTTTCGAGTAACCTTTCCGGCAGATGAGGCAAACATGAGTGGCGACGTCGACGAGCCCCCGCTCGACGATCTGCCGGACCTGATGGTCCGCTACCAGGCGGGGGACGAAGCGGCGTTCGAGGAGATTTACGGACAGCTGGCCCGTTCGGTGCGTGGTTACCTGAGGACGCTCACCCCACCAGGGGCGGACGTGGAGGACTTGGTGCAGAACACGTTTCTCCAGATTCACCGGTCGCGGCAGACCTATCTTCCGGGAGAGCCGGTGCGGCCTTGGGCCTTCGCCATCGCCCGACATGTCGGACTGATGGCGAGGCGGTCGTCCGGGCGCCGGGCGCGCAGGGAGGTCCAGCCCTTCGACGAGCTCCCCGAGGTCCCGACGCTTTCTCGGGCAGCCGGTGCCCTGGACCGCATCTCGCTCGGCCGGGCGCTCGGGAGTCTCGCGGAGCCCGGTCGCGAGGCCGTCTGGCTCCACCATGTCGAGGGCTTCTCGTTTCGAGAGATCGCTGCCGTCCAGGGAATTTCCGAGACCGCAGCGAAGGTCCGTGCGCATCGCGCGATCGTCGCCCTGCGGGGTGAGCTGAAAGTGGCCGCAGGATGACTGCACCCGATCGAGAGCCCGTTCCCGCGGCGCTGCGTGCGGCAGTCCGGCGCGAATTCGCGCCGGTGACGCCGCTGGCACCTCCATCGTGCCGCGCTTTGCTACTCGCGCTGCCTGCGTTCATCGTGCTCGCGGCGGCCGTGCTCGTGCTCGCGAGAGCCCGAGGCCCTCTGGGCGTGATCTCGCTCGCCGGGGGCGGCGTGTCGCTCCTCGAGTGGCTGGCGGGGTTCGGTCTTCTCTGGCTGGCGCTGCGCGAGGCCGTGCCCGGCCTGGGAATCGGTGCTAGCCGGGCGCTCGCCGCGCTTTCCGGCGGCGTCCTGCTCCAGGTCCTGCTGGGAATTCTCATCTGGCAGCGCACCGGCGCCGGTCTGTCCGGTCCGGGCGCCCTGGCGGTCGGCAGCCAGTGTGCTTCGATCGAGGGGGCGATCGGTCTGCCCCATCTCGCGATCGCCACCTGGCTCGCCCTGCGCGCCCTGCCGATTCGTCCGCGCTGGTCGGGCGCCCTCGCGGGCGCCGCTGCCGGCCTGCTGGCGGACTCCCTCTGGCACCTTGCCTGCGCCCGTAACGACCTCGAGCACCTGCTCGTCTGGCACTTCGGGGCGACCGTGGCGATGACGCTCCTCGGAGCCGTCTCGGGCTCCTTCTGGCCTCGTCGCTCGGGGGCGAACCGGTGACTGAGAGGACGGTCTGGGACGTGGCGATCGTCGGTGGCGGGCCGGCGGGGCTCTCGGCCGCGCTGCATCTCGCCTGGCACCGGCGCCGGGTCGTCGTTCTCGACCGCGTATCGGGTCCCCTTTTCTTCACGCTCGAGAAGCTCTGGAACGTGCCGGGTTTCGCCGGAGCCTCCGGGGTGGAGATCCAGAAGCGGCTCCGCGCCCAGGCGATCGAGCAGGGCGCGGTCGTCGAGCGCGCCTCGATCGTTCGGGCGAGCGGCGAGCTCGAGGCCTTTCGTCTCGAGGCCGACGACGGCCGCGGCTGGCAGGCTCGAACCCTGTTGCTCGCGACGGGTGTGACGCGCTTTCACCCTACGGTGGACGGCGACTTTCGACCCTGCTTCGCCTACGCGGGCAAGGGCAACCTCTACTACTGCCCGGACTGCGAGGCGCCGGAGCTCTTCGGCAAGGACACTCTGGTGCTCGCGGTCGGGTCGGCCGATTCCGCGGCGGCCATGGCAATAGGACTGACCCGCTACGCCCGTCGCGTGCGCGTCCTGCTGCCGCCGGATGCGGTCCTCGCCGAGGGACTGCGACCCGCGGTGGCGCGCCGCGAGGTCGAGTTGGTGCACGGAGTCCTCGCCGGGCTCGAAGGGGAGCGCCGGCAGCTCTCCGCGGTCCAGCTCGCCGACGGCACCCGGCTCGAAGCCGAGGCGTTCTTCGTGTCGACTCCGGCGCGGGGGCGCACCGACCTCGCCGAACAGCTCGGCGTCGATCTGGCGCCGACCGGAAGCCACGTCGCGGTCGCCTCGCAGCGCGGCAACACCAACGTGCCAGGGGTCTGGGTGGCGGGCGACCTGCGTCCGATGACGCAACAGGTGGCCGTCGCGTTAGGCACCGGCAACCTCGCCGCGGTGATGATCGATCAGTACCTGCGCAAGCGCGACGTGGCGACGCCGGCCGGAGCGCCTGCCGCGGGGACCGCGACATGACGGCCGCGCGCGCCGGAGCGACCGGTGGGCTTCGCGGCGCGCTGACCCGCCCGGTTCTCGCGCGTTCTCTGCGTGCTTCGCTGGTCGTCGGCACGCTGCTGACCGCGCTCAATCAGGGCGACCTCCTGCTCCAGGGAGCCTTCCCCGCCGCGCTCTGGTGGAAGATTCCGCTGACTTATCTGGTGCCGTTCCTGGTCGCCACCTACGGGGCTCTCGGAGCAGCGCCGAGGTCGCCCGCCCGCGGGGAGGTCCCGAGTGAGTGAGAAGGCCGCCGCCATTCAGATCGTCCGCCGCTCCGAGGCGGACCGGACCCTCGCCGAGGCCTATCGGCGCGTCGCCGGGCCGGACCGCGATCCGGCCAACATCCTCGCCGTCTCCTCGCTCAACCCGCGGTCGATGGAGGATCACGCGCGCCTCTACCGGGGCCTGATGTTCGGGACCTCGCCGCTGTCGCGCACGGAGCGCGAGCTGGTGGCGACGGTCGTCTCCAGGACCAACGGGTGCCACTATTGAATCGAGCACCACGGACAGGCTCTCCGGGTCGAGAGTCAAGACAGTGCAATGACGGACGCGGTGATGTCGGGTGACTGGCTGGAAGTCCTCGAGGATCCACGCCAGAGAGCCCTCTGTCTCTTCGCGGAGAAGCTGACGCGGGAGCCCGGAGCTTGCGGCGAAGCGAACCTCGCACCCCTTCGCGCGCTGGGACTCTCCGATCGTGCGCTCCACGACCTCGTTCTGGTGATCGGCTACTTCAACTTCGTCAACCGCATCGCCTCGGGACTGGCGGTCGAGCTCGAGGTTCCTCGGGAATGACCGATCCGCAGGCGCCCGGGGAGCCCGAGGCGCTCGCCGACGACACCGCTCTGGCCCGCCTCGCGGTCGAAGTGACTTCGAGCCTCCGCCTGGCGGAGGTTCTCGACACGGTGACCTCCGGGCTGGTGCGCAGCCTGGGCGCGGATGCCGCCTATCTCTGGCTGGAGAGCGCGACGCCCGGTGGCCCCCTCGAGCTCGCGGCGCGCGCCGGGCTCGCGCCGCCCGCGGGCGGTGCGCCCGAAGCGCTCGCGCGGCTCGGCCGGCCGGACGAGCACCTGTGCACGAACGAGGTCGCACACGACGGCTCGAGCGGGTCGCCAGAGTGGCTGGTCGCTCACGGCATTCGAGCCGTGGCCGGCTATCCCCTCGTCTTCCGCGGGGAGCGCCTCGGCGTGCTGGCGATCTACTCGTCGCGACGCCTGACCGACGTCGCCTTCAAGCGGCTCTTTCTCTTCGCCCAGCAGGCGTCGGTGGCGCTCGCGAACGCGCGGCTGTTCGCCGAGGTCTCGAGCCTGCGTGACCGGCTGAGCGAAGAGAACGCCTACCTGCGCGCCGCCGGCGAGGCCGAGAGCGAAGAGCTCGTCGGCGAGAGTCCGGCGATGCGCGAAGTGCTCCGGCTGGTGGCCCAGGTGGCGCCGACCGAGTCGAGCGTGCTGCTCGAGGGGGAGACGGGCACCGGCAAGGAGGTCGTCGCGCGGGCGATCCATCGCGGCTCGCGCCGGGCGGCCCGCACCCTGGTCAAGCTGAACTGCGGGGCGATCTCGCCGAGCCTGATCGAAAGCGAGCTGTTCGGTCACGAGCGCGGTGCCTTCACCGGTGCGACGACGACGCGGGTCGGGCGCTTCGAGCTCGCGGACGGCGGCACACTCTTTCTCGACGAGATCGGCGAGCTGCCGCTCGACCTGCAACCGAAGCTGCTGCGCGCGCTCCAGGAGCAGGAGATCGAGAAGGTGGGTGGGAACCGGACGCGGCGGGTCGACGTCCGGGTCATCGCGGCGACCAACCGGACGCTGGCGGACGAAGTTCGGGCCGGGCGATTCCGCGCCGACCTCTACTATCGCCTGGCGGTCTTTCCCATCCTTCTGCCGCCGCTGCGTGAGCGGGCCGGAGACGTGCCCCGCCTGGCCGAGAGCGCGCTCGCTCGCGCCGGCCGTCGACTGCGCCGGAACCTCGAGGGCTTCACCGCGGCCTCGCTCGAGCGGCTGGCCAGGTACTCGTGGCCGGGCAACGTCCGTGAGCTGCTGAACGTCGTCGAGCGGGCCGCCATCCTCTCGTCCTCGGGGCTCGTCGAGATCCCGTCGGCCCTGCTGTCCGCCGGTGGCGAGGTCGTCGACGAGCGCTCGCAACTCGCGACGCTCGCCGAGGCGGAACGCCGGCACCTGCAGAGCGTCCTGGATCGCACGGGCTGGCGCATCGAAGGCCCCGGCGGCGCGGCGGAGGTCCTGGGTCTGCGCCCGAGCACCCTGCGCTCGCGCATGGCGAAGCACCGGCTGCGCCGGACTCCTTTCTGACGTGCTCTTCGGCGCACTCCGAAGTCAGCCCGCGCTATTTCGCGGGCGCCACGAGGATTCGTGGTGAGCGGCGCCCTTCAGTGCGGCGGCGTGGCCAATTAACTGTCTTCTTGTGAGTAGTTTGCGAGAAATGCTGCGGACCTCCTGATCGGGTCCGTGGGTTGCTCTCTGCAGAGCGTGCCGCAGCGCCGAACTGCCTCGGCCCCGCGCTTTCAGGGAGAAACCCATGAAGTGGCTCGTTCGCAGTCTGCTCCTGCTCACCGCCCTCTCCGGCCTTCGGCCGGCACACGCCCAGCTCCCCAACCCGGGCTTGACGATCGACCCTGCGCGCACCGCGCTGGTCGTCACCGACCCCCAGAACGACTTCCTCTCGCCGCAGGGCGTCACCTGGGGTGTCGTCGGCAAGAGCGTCGAGGCCAACGGCACGGTCGCCAACATCGAAACGCTGTTGAAGAGCGCCAAGGCCGCGGGCCTCCCGGTATTCGTCTCGCCGCACTACTACTACCCGAGCGATCACGGCTGGCAGTTCGAGGGCGCGCTCGAGAAGCTGATGCACACGATCGGCATGTTCGATCGCCAGGGGCCTCTGACCCTCGACGGCTTCCGCGGCTCGGGCGCGGACTGGCTAGAGCGTTACAAGGCTTACCTCGAAGACGGCAAGACGATCGTCACGAGCCCGCACAAGGTCTACGGGCCCGAGACCAACGACCTCGTGTTGCAGCTACGCAAGCGCGGCATCGACCAGGTGATCCTCGCCGGCATGTCGGCCAATCTCTGTGTCGAGTCTCACCTGCGCGAGCTCCTCGAGCAGGGCTTCGAGGTGGCGGTGGTGAAGGACGCGACCGCCGCCGCGCAGGTCCCGGAGGGCGACGGCTACCAGGCCGCGTTGACCAACTTCCGTTACCTGGCGAACGCGGTCTGGACCACGGCCGAAGCGAAGGACCTCCTCGTCAAGGCTGCCGCGGGCAGGCCCTGAGCCGCCGGCGAGCGTCGGCGTCGAATCGACCCCCGACCGCCGCTCGCCACCCGCGCATCAGCCGCCTCCGGAGCCTTCGACGATGGCCGACCTCACGCTCGACCTCTACACCACCGGCTGGTGCCCCGACTGCCGAATTGCCAAGCGCGTGCTCGGCGAGCTCGGCGTCGACTACCGCGAGATCGACATCGAGCAGGACCCGCAAGCGGCCCAGCTCGTGATCCGCGAGAACCAGGGCAGGCGCCGGGTGCCGACGATCGCGATCTCGGATCGCTTCTACGGCAATCCACGACCGGCCGAGCTGCGCTCGCTCGTCGCCGCCGCGATAGACGCGGCGGAGCGGGTGCGCGCCGAGAGCACCGACACAGGAACCACCCCCGGGGGAGTCCCTCCGACCCCCCCACATCCCGCGTCGAGCCCGAGCGTGGCCGGCGCAGAAAGCAGGAGATCGAAATGAATCCGTTCATCGTCCATTCGCAGGAGACCGCCCCCGAGGCCTCCCGTTTCGCGCTCGCCGGAGCCCAGAGCAAGTTCGGCTTCGTGCCCAATCTGATCGGCATGTTGGCCGACTCGCCGGCCGCGGTCGGCGGCTACCTCGGCCTCGGGGAGCAGTTCGACAAGTCCTCGTTCACGCCGGCCGAGCGCCAAGTGGTGCTCCTCGCCGTCAGCTTCGAGAACTCGTGCGACTACTGCATGGCCGCGCACACTGTCGTCGCCGGCATGAGCAAGGTCCCCGCCGTGGCGATCGAGGCTCTGCGCTCCGGCGAACCGCTGCCGGACGCGCGCCTCGACGCCCTGGCGCGCTTCACCCGCGCCGTCGTCCGCGAGCGCGGCCGCGTGTCGGAGCCCGACCTCGCCGCCTTCCTCGCCGCCGGCTTCACCCAGGCCCAAGTCCTCGAGGTCGTCCTCGGCGTCGCCATGAAAACGCTCAGCAACTACGCCAACCACCTCGCCCACACCCCCCTCGACCCGGCATTCGCTCCGGCCCGGTGGGAGCCCGCACAGCTCGCACCGGTCGGCTGATTCGCGAAAGCCGGCAGGCACCCGCCGCCCTCGGGCCGCTCGTGGGCCCGGGGGGGTCTTCCTCCTTCGGAGCTCGCGAGGGATTCGTCGGTACCCATCGGAGGCGTCGGCGGCCGCGGCTCTCGTTCAAAGCAATCGCAACGTCCTGCGCTGGAGGTGCGCATCTTCTCTGGCGAGACCATCTTGGGAGACTTCCTCATGGGTGCGGCATTCTGGATCCGGCGATTTCTGACGGTGTTCGCCGGTGCCTTCGCCATCATCGCCGTCGCGCAGCTCCTAAAGGGACGGACGGCGGAGTCCGCCACACTGCACGGGTTGGGTTGGGCGGCAGTGACGGCTGCGGTGTTCACGACGTCCCGTATCTACCAGTCGCGGCGGCAACAGCACTGCGCAATCTGCAGGGACACCCCCGAGAAGCAGTCGGAGCTGAGCTGGCCAGGGCGGGCTTCCTCTCCTGACTACAGGCCCGGGAATGGCGAGGAGTGAGGATGAGCGCGGAGGACTCGGCCGAGCGTGCACCCTCTGACCCCGAGCCGCCTGGGAGGTCGGGGCTCGGCGGTCAGTCGCCCGTGGCAGCGAGCGCGCGTGCCGCGCCCCGGATCTCGCCCAAGATGGCGTCGAGGTCGGACTCCTCGAGATCCGGGTTGACGCAGACGAGGCGCAGGGCGCGGCGGCCGGCGACCGCGCCGTAGCCGATTTTCAGGCGGCCTTCGCGGTCGAGCCAGTCGCAGATCGCGGCGCTGTCGTGGCCGTGCACGGCGAAGCAGACGTTGATCGAGGGCGGCTCTTCGATCAGATCGAGCGTGGGTTCGGCTGCAATCTTCGCGGCGGCGAGCCGGGCGAGGCCGAACTGGCGCTGGATGCGCTCGTCCCAGCCCCGGTCGCCGAGCTTGAGCCAGGCAGCCCAGAGCTTGAGGGCGTCGCTGCGGCGCCCGCACTGGATCGAGCGGTGACCGGGGTTGAAATCGTCCTCGTGCGCCTGGAAGAGATAGTCGGCGGTCTCGTCGAGGCTCCGGGTGAGCTCCCCGCGCCGCGAGACCAGGAGCACCGAGCACTGCAAGGGCACGCCCATCATCTTGTGCGGGTTCCAGGAGAACGAGTCGGCCAGCTCGACGCCGTCGATCAACTCGCGCCGGGAGGGGCAGAGCACGACGCTGCCGCCCAACGCGCCATCGACGTGGAGCCAGGCGCCGTGATCGTGGGCCAGGGCGGCGATGGCGCGGATGGGATCAAAGGCGCCGCGCACCGTGGTGCCGGCGGTGGCGTTGATCAGCGCCGGCTGCACGCCGCGCGCGCCGTCCTCCTCCAGCATCCGCGCCAGGGCGTCGACGTCCATCCGGCCGGCGCCGTCGGTCGGCACCCGTCGGACACTGTCGCGGCCGAGGCCGACGATGCCGGCGTTCTTGGGGATCGAGTAGTGACCCTCCTCGGAGGTGTAGACGGCGAGGCGCGCGTCGCCGAGGCCCCGGTCGCGCGACTCGGGAGCGGCGACGTTGCGCGCCAGCAGGAGAGCGACGAGATTGGCGATCGATCCGCCGGGGGTGAAGCAGCCCTCGGCGTCGGCGAAGCCGGTGTGGCTCGCCATGTGACGGAGCAGCTCGCGCTCGACGAGGATCTGGGCGCCAGCGGCCTTGAAGGTGTACATCGACACGTTGGGAACGGCGGCAAGCATCTCCGCCGCCATTCCCGCCGGCTCGCGGCCGCCGAAGAGCTGGTTGACGAATCGCCAACTGGAACTCGATGGGGTAGTGGCCAGCGCGGAGCGCAGCCGCGCGACGACTTCGGGGGTCGTCAGCCCGTCCGCTCCCAAGCGGAGGTCGAGCTTGGGTGCGAGCCGGGACGGATCTGCTGATGCGACCTCGGCCGGCGCGCCCTCGTTCGCCAGCAGCTCGAGCGCCAGAGTCGGAACTGCAGCCAGCCAGTCTTCGAGCTCCCTGGCACGCAGGTCTCGAAGCGTCTGGGGCGGCGCATCTGTTGGATCGGCATTCCTTCCGACGCTGGTCAACTCGCGCCTCCTCTCGGGTGTCCTTCATTCATCTCACGCATCTCTCATCACCGCCAGACGCAGCGGAACGGCCTCTCTCATCGGCGTGCGATCGGGGCATCAAGGCAGGCCTCGGGAATGGAAAACGCGTCGACCAGGGGGAGCGCGACGCGCCGCGCCTCCCGGCAGAGTCGGTCGACCTGGGCGCGGATCGCCTTCGACTTGTCCGGAGCGAAGTACCCGGCCTCGAGATAGGCGCCCCGCTCGCGCTCGAGCGTGGCGAGGGCGTAGAGGTCGCAGAGCGTGCCGAGGAACGGCGCGAGCTCGTCCGGCGCCGCGGCAACCCCCGCGGCGAACTCGTCCAGGACGTGCCGCTCGACGTGCGCGCGGGCCGCGGAGAGCGCGTGATCCTGGCATTCGACCAGCGCATCGAAGGGACCGCTTCCGGCCGCCATCTTCGCGCGGACCCGTCGGGCGAGCGTCTCGACGAGGTGCTGCTCGCGCCAGGATAAGGCGGCCCGGTGGAAGGTCCGGTCGAGAAGGTGACCGTCGTCGGTCCGGTGGGTAGCAATCAGGTTGCGCTCGACGAGCGCGCTGCGCGCATGGCCGAGGAAGTAGCGAAAGAGGACGCCCGCGTCGAGGTTGCCGAACTGCTGCCGGTAGCCGGAGAGCAGGTGCTTGGCGACGAGCTGGAGAAGCACCGTGTTGTCGCCTTCGAAGGTCGTGAAGACGTCGGTGTCGGCCTTGAGGGCGGCGAGTCGATTGACCGCGAGATAGCCCTGGCCGCCGCACGCCTCGCGGCACGCCTGGATCGTCGCCGTCGCGTGGGCGGTGGCGAGCGCCTTGAGCCCGGCCGCCAGGCTCTCGAGCTCCGGATCTGCGTCCCGGGCGGGCGAGGCATAGCGACCCGCGAGGGCGCGCAGGGCGAAGTGCAGGCCGTAGGTCGTGGCGAGGGCAGGCAGCAGCCGGCGCTGGTGCGACGGGAAGTCGAGCAGCACTCGCTCGGTCTCGCCGGGTGGACCGAACTGGCGGCGGTGTCCCCCGTAGCGAATCGCGAGAGCCAGCGCCTTCTTCGCCGCAGAGACACCGGCGAGCCCGACGCTGACCCGTCCGCCGACGAGCGTGCCGAGCATGGTGAAGAAGCGCTTCGCCGGGCTCGCGATGGGGCTCGAATAGCTCCCGTCGCGGCCGAGCTGGGCGAAGCGGTCGAGGAGATGGCCGCGCGGAACGCGGACGTGATCGAAGTGGAGCCGCCCGTTGTCCACCCCGTTGAGACCGAGCTTCAGGCCGCAGTCCTCGATCGTGACGCCCGGGCACGAGTGACCCGAATCGTCGCGGATGGGCACCAGGACCGCGTGGACGCCGTGGTTCTCGCCCGCGATCACGAGCTGGGCGAAGACGGTAGCGAGGCGGCCGTCGACCGCCGCGTTGCCGATGTAGTCCTTGCGGGCGCTGGGTCGGGGAGTGTGGACGACGAGCTCGTCGCTCTCGGCATCGAACGTCGCGGTGGTCTCGATCTCGGCGACGTTCGAGCCGTGGCCGGTCTCGGTCATCGCGAAGCAGCCGGCGAGCTCGAGGGTCGCGATCCGCGGCAGGAGCTCGCGATGGTGGCGCTCGGAACCGAGCTCGCGGACGCTGCCCCCGAACAGACCGTACTGCACGCCGAACTTCACCAGGACGCCGAGGTCACCGAAGGCCAGCGTTTCGAAGGCCGCCACGAAGGCCGCCGCATCTCCTCGCCCGCCGACCTCGCGAGGAAACGACAGGGCACCCAGCCCGTGCTCCGCGAGGAGACGGCAAGCGGCGAGGGTCCACTGCCGAAGCTCGCGCCGACCCGCCTCGAGCGGGGGAGCGAAGGCCGGCTGGGAGAGCAGATGGCGCACCAGCGCCCGCGTCGCGTGTTCAGGGCCCTCGAGCCAGCGCGCGAGGTCGTCCGCGTGGAAGCCGCTGGTCTCGCCGATCTCCTGGGGCGCGGGCCGTTCGCCGGCGAGGAGCTGTCGGCCCACCTCGGCACCCTCCAGCCCGAAGGCGGCGTCGAGCGCGAGGAAGGCCTGGACCTCCGGAGGAGAGAGAGCGCGGTGGTGCGCTGCGGCGAGCGCCGAGGCGAGCTCCGGGAGCGAGCGCGGCACTCCTGGCTCGAGGCTCCGGCCGGCACGCCGAATCGCGCCGTGCAGCTCCAGGAGCTCGGGCGCAGAGGGGGGGTGCTCCGGGTCGAGCCAGCCTCCGAGGAGCTCGCGACACGAGGCATCGAGACCGTCGCTGGCGTCGACCAGCCCGCAGAGCGCGGCGGTCTCGGCGCGGGTGAGCTCGCCGTCGCTCCAGGCGAGGTAGAGCGCAGGCAGAAAGGGGAGCAGCCGAGGATCGTCCAGCGTGCGAGACGCCCCTCCGCCGGTGCCGGTCGTGAAGTCATCCATGAGGTCCTCCAGGACCGCGATCCGAATCAGTGCCGGCCGATCGATCTCGTGACCCCGATGTGGAGCCCGATGTCGGCCGAGTTGTTGAAGTTGGCCAGATTCTCGGTGACGCCCAGGAAGAGGACGTTTCTGCCGAAGGCGTGCTTGACGCCGGCGGTGAGCTGTGTCGAGGCGGAGCGAATCTCCGCACTGCTCAGGTCTTTGAACGGGCTCTGGGAGACGGTCGCCTGGACCAGCCCGGTCGTCTTCCCGCCGAGAGCGATCTCCCAAGCCAGCATGCCGGACACGATCGTCTGGGGGTCGAGATCGTAGAGCTCGTGGGGGCCCAGGTAGGCGGCGCCTAGTGAAAAGTGCAGGCAACTGCCGCGGAAGTACCGCGTGCCGAGGAGCTGCGCGCCGAAGTCCGCCGAACCCGAGCTGGTCAGGCGGTCGACGTCGCCCGTCGGCAGCTTCGCGAGGCCCTCGATCGCAAGCTCGAGCTTTGGCGCCGGGCGGGAACGGCGCAGGTCGTAGCGCACGCCGAGCACGATGTCGCCGAGCGCGGTGCCCGGCGACCGGTCGAGGTAGACCTCCTGGTCACCGGACCGCACGTAGGCGCCGAACCGACCCCGCGGCGCCCCGAGCCGCCCCGCCTGCCCCAGGGAAAATGTGTCGTGGAATCCCTCGATCGTCGAGTCCAGGAAGCCGCCGTCGATGCGGATCACCGGCACCACGATCTCGACCTGGAGCCCGTGGCCGATGCCGCGGCGCGCGGCCACCGCCCAACGGGTGTGCTCGCCATCGAGATAGAAGAGACCGTGTCCGGCGTGGTCCGGCTGAATTGCTCGGAGCTCCTCGAGCCCGAGGCCGGACCGGTCGGGTCTCGCCTCCAGCGCCCGCTCGATCTCGATCGAGTGTGCGAAGCTGTTGCTGGCCGTCACGACGAAGTCGAGTTGCCACTCCCCCGGACTGAGAATGTCTGCCGAGACCGGGTCGAAGCCGAGGTAGCCGAGCCCGGGCAGGAACTGGTCGCGAATGCGCAAGGGTCCGGTGTCGATGAGGTAGCGGTCGATCTCGGCACCCGCCGGCACAGCGGCAGCTGCTGCGATGAAGAGGGCGAGGACCGCAGTCGATCGGCGCCCGCGTCGCGCGGAGATCCCCGCAGTCAAGTCCTTGGATTCTGTCGGGTGCACGGCCGTGATACCTCCGATCGAAACTCGTGGGGTTCTTTGCCTCGGCCGGGCCCGCGGTTACCAGCCGGGTCGCCAGATCGGAAGGCGCGCCCCTCTTACCGCGGGCGGTAACCGGCCAGGGACTTCCGGCGAAGAGGTAACGAGGAGGGCTCGGAAATGCGTTGCGAAGCGTGGGAGGATTTTGGCCGGCTCGTCCGTGGGCGCTTCCGGGCGCTCGCGCCGGTGCTTCTCGCCGGGGCCGCGTTGGCCGGGTGCGCGGCAATGCCCCACGCCGACTTCTCGCACCTTTACTCCCAGCGCGCTGGCGTGGCGCGGCGACCACCGTTGATCGTCATCCCCGGCGTGATGGGAAGCCGCCTGGTCCAATGGAAGGGTGGCCGCGAAGTCTGGCCGGGCCGGATCCCGGCGCTCCTGACGGGGCGGAGCTTTTGCGCGCTGTCCGTTCCGCTGCTCGACCCCGATCCAGTGGCGGATCCGGCGGCGTTGACGCCGGGCGGGATCTTCGACGAGGTCGGCGGACACTCCTTCTATTCCGACCTGGTCCGCGCTCTCGAGGACTTCGGGCACTATCAGTGCGCGCCGCCCGAGGCGATCGACGCCGCGACGGACTGCGTGCTTTTCTCCTGGGATTGGCGGCTGGACTTCGTCGAAGCGGCGCGAAGGCTCGAGGGGGTCGTCGAGAGGATTCGGCAGGTGCGTCTCGATCCGGAGCTGCGCGTCGACGTGATCGCTCACAGTGCCGGTGGGCTGGTGGCCCGGTACTACCTCCGTTACGGCGGCCGCGACGTGCTCGACGCGGAGGTGCCCGCGCCGCCCGACCTGGACGGCCACGGGATCGACCGCCTGATCCTCATCGGCACGCCGAACTTCGGCTCGATCGCCGCCGTCCAACAAGCGATGTTCGGCAAGACTTTCCCGCTGGGCCTCGCCGGACCCGAGGTCCTCGCCACCTTTCCCGGCCTGCCAGAGCTGTTCCCCCATCCCCGGCTCGACTGGATGATCGAGGCCGACGGGCTGCCCGCGGCGATCGACCTCTTCGCGATCGCGACCTGGCGCGACAACCGGGTCGGGATCTTCGCGCCCGCCGCGAGGCTGCGGTTGCGCGACCGCCTCCGCGACGACGCCGAGGTCGATCGGTACCTGCGGGCGGCCGAGACGAGCTTCGCGGCATCGCTCCGTCGGGGCGAGCGCTTCCAGCGGGCTCTCGCGATCCCGCTCGAGCAAACCGACGTCGGCTTCTACGTCTTCGGCAGCGGCTGCATCGCCACGCCGGCGCGCTGCCTCGTCGAGCGGGAGGGAGGTGCGCTCGCGCTTCGCAGTCGGCCGGAAGACATCCGCCATCCGCTGCCGGGAATCGACTATTCGGCCCGGATGCTCGAGCCGGGCGACGGCAGCGTGACCAAGAGCTCGCTTCTCGGGTTGCCTTCCCTGGTCGATGGCCGTCCCGGTCCGGCGGTCTTCCCCGTGACCGCGGCGGTTTTCATCTGTGCGCCGCACGAGTCGCTGTCGTCCAACCCGACCTTCCTCGACAACCTGCTCCACGTGCTGCTCTACCGCGGCCCGCGGCCGCAGGCGCCCGCCGTGCCCGAAGCGGCGCCTGGTACACCTTTCACCCCGAGACCCGACTTCTGACGGATAAGGAGAAGCCATGAAGCAGGGAACGCGACTTCGCTGGAGCCTCGCCGCGCTGCGATTGAGTGTCTTTGTCGTGATGGCAGCGTGGACCGTCGACAAGTTCGTGCGACCGGATCATTCGGCGAAGGTCTTCGAGGGCTTCTACGGCCTCGGAGGGCTCGGCGAAACCGTCCTGCACGGAATCGGGATCGCCGAGCTCCTGCTACTCATGCTCTTTCTCGTGGGAGCGGCGAAGACGTTCACGTACGGCACCGTTCTCGTCCTCCACGCGGTCTCGACGCTCTCGTCCTACCGCCAGTACCTGGCGCCGTTCGAGGGCCCGAACCTGCTCTTCTTCGCCGCCTGGCCGATGCTCGCCGCCTGCTTGGCGCTCTTCCTGCTGCGCGACGACGACACGCTGGCGACGCTCGGAGGCCGTCGCCCGAGGGCATGAGATGCGGCCCCGGACTCACTCCCTGCTGACCGGCCGGCTCTCGTCGGCGGACCACTCGTACCAGGAGCCGTCGTAGTTGCGCACGTCGACGTAGCCGAGCGCGCGCAGGAGCACCCACGCCTCGGCGGCCCGGACGCCGGCGGTGCAGTAGGTGATGACCGGCCGCGCGGGGTCGATGCCGATGCTCCGCAGCCGAGCGCGTGCGCGCTCGAGATCGATCCGGCCGCGGGTGTCCAGGAGTTCTTTCCATTCGAGATGGACCGCCCCGGGGATGTGGCCGCCCCGTGGCTCGAAGTGCGGCGTGGCTCCGAGCCACTCCTCTTCGGTGCGCACGTCGAGCACGATGCCGGCGCCGTGGCGTGCCGCCTCGACATCGTCGCCGGTCGCGCGTAGCGCCGGGTCGGGGCGGGCCGTGAAGCGCCCCGGCCGGGGTTCTTCGGGACGAGTGGAGACCGCGCCCTTCGCCTCCAGCCAGGCCCGCCAGCCGCCGTCGAGCAGCGCGACGTCGGGGTGCCCGAGGTAGGCGAGCATCCAGACGATGCGTCCCTCCTCTCCCCAGCCCTCGTTCGCGTCGCCGTAGACGACGACGGGCCGGCGGTCGTCCACGCCCAGCTCGGCCAGACGGCTCGCCAGACGCTCGAGATCGGTGGGGAGCCTGCCGGTGCGTCCCCAGCCGTCGCGGTAGTCGGTCCAGTCGATCGGGATGGCCCCCGGGATGTGGCCGTCCCGGTACTCGCCACGGCTGCGCGCGTCGAGCAGCGTGACGCTGCCCGCCGGCCGCTCGATGAGCGCCTGGGGCGTGGTCACCAGGCCCAGTGCGACACCGAGGACGGCGGTTGCCAGCATCAGGCGGCCTGGTAACGGCGCACGAAGGCGCGGTCGATGCGGTCTTTCGTCCAACAGGCGAGGCGGGACCGTCCGGCGCGGCCGTGCCAGCGCCATACCGCCCGCCCGTCGGCGGTGTTGAGCAGGGCGAGGAAGGTCTCCTGCGGGCGGTAGCGGAGCGGCGGCCCGCAGGCGAGCGCCGCGCGCAGGTTGTGGTCGAGGACGGGCGACTCCCGTACGGCGTAGACCCCCGCCTTGGCGAGGCCGGGATAGCTGGCGATCCCGATGCAGTCGCCGGCGCCGTAGACCGGCGCGCCGTCGATCGCGCGCAGGGTGTCGTCGACGAGCAGGTAGCCCCGGTCGTCGCGTGGCAGGTCGGAGCGGGAGAGCAGCCGCGGCGCCGCCGCGCCCGCCAGCCAGACGGTGAGGTCCGACGGCTCGCGCGAGCTGTCGTCGAGGGTGACGGCCTCCGCCTCGACCGCGACGACCTGCCGGCCGAGTCGCGTCGCGATGCCGCGCTTCGCCAGGACGCGAGCGGCGATGCGGCGCACGCTTTTGGAGAACTCGGGCAGGACGCTCGACGCGGCCTCGACGATCGTCACCTTCGGGCGGTTCCCGAGGTCGTGGCCCAGACGCTCCAGCGCGAGAGCGACCTCCAGTCCGGCCGCGCCGCCACCGACGACGACGAGGCGGCTCGAGCGCCGTCTGCCCGCGCCGAAGATCTCCTCGGCGCGCCGGCGCAACGCTGCCGCCTGATTCATCGGGCGGATCGTCGAGGCGTGCTCGCGAACACCGGGCGTGTCGAGTCCGGCGGCCTCCGAGCCGATGTCGAGCGAAAGGAGATCGAAGCCGAGCCGCTCGCCGGCCACGTCGACCGTGCGGGCTGCGACGTCGATGCTCTCGGCGGGCGCCTGGACGAACCGCGCTCCGGCTCGCGCGGCGAGCGCGCCGAGGTCGAAGGCGAGCTCGGCCTCGGCGTAGGTGCCTTGGAGGAATCCGGGCACCATCCCCGAGTAGTGATGGCGCTCGAAGGGGGAGACGAGCACGAGCTCCACACCGCCGAGCGCCCGCTGAGCCGCGCTCGCCAGGACGTGGACGTGGGCGTGCCCCCCGCCCAAGAGCACCAGGCGGCGCATCATCGGCTCACCGGCGCGCTTCCGCGGGCGGACCTTCTCCGGCATGTCGGCCGGCGGCAGGGCTCGTCGCGGGCTCTTCGTGCCGGAAGTACTGGCGCATCGAGAACAGATCGTAGCGCTCGATCCACCAGGGCAGGAGGAAGAAGAGGACCAGCATCAGGCCGCCGCCGACCCAGCCGACCCAGCGGCTGCTCAAGACCAGGTCGCCGGCCGCGTTGTAGGCGAAGGTGAGCGGCAGCATGCCGAGGAACGAGGCGGCGGCGAATCTCGAGGCGGACATCCGGGTCAGCCCGGCGCCGTAGCTCAGCAGGTCGAACGGCGCGATCGGCGGCAGCCTGCCAAGGAAGACGATCTTCGACAGCAGGCGATCGGAGCAGCGCTGGCAGAAGTGGATGTGACCCTTGAGGAAGCGCGCCACGAAGTCGCGCCCGAGCCAGCGGGCCAGCTGGAAGCTCACGAGCGAGCCGAGCGTGGCGCCAACCACCGAGTAGAGAGTGCCGGGCAGTGGACCGAAGAGCCGCCCTGCGAGGAGGTCGAGCGGGATCGTTGGCAGGGGCGAGATGACCGCCAGCGCCATCACGGCCACGAACAGCAGCGGCGCGAGAGGACCCGCGTCTCCGAGCCAGGACTCGAGACGCGCCGGGTCGAGTGCCCGCGCGAGCGGCGAGAGAATCCGGAATCGCCATTCGACGACGCCGGCGAGCGCGATCACGGCAACCGTGAGCAGAATCCTCGGGGAGGGCCGGGGGAGCCTCACCGCGGCACGTCCGCGTCGGGACGGAGGCTCCCGGCGTCGACCGTAGGCGATTCGTCGAGCCAGATCGTCCGGCCCAGCACCCGGACCTGGGGCTGGGAGGAACTGCGCTCTGGAGGTCCCTTCTGCCCGGTTGATTCGAGGTCGACGTCAACCACCTCGCAAGAGGGGCAGACGAGAGCGCGCACGAGGCGCACGACCTGGGTCGAGGTCCAGCGCCCGGCGTGGATCAGCTCGATCTTCCTGGACATGGGTAGGTCTCCTCGCACGTCGCTCGCTCGAGGTTCAGTTGTCCGGACCAGCCCTTGGGGTTACACGATCTGCCACCGCCACTTCGAAGGCCAGCTCCTCAGGTCGGAGACACCGATTCTCGTCGCAGGCCTGGAGAGTCAGGCTCAGGTGGATTACCAAGGGGTCGAGGGACTCTTCGACGGTTACGCTGGTCCGAATCCGCGCCTCGCCGACGTAGACGGCGAGAGGTTCGGCCTGAAAACCCAGGGTCACGGTTTGGGGCTGGGGATAGACCACCTGGCCGAGCCTCACTTCGGCGCTCTCTTGCGCCAGGGCAAGGCGGGTCGGGATGAGATTCTCCTGCAGGGGCTGGCTCGCATTGACGTGCCAGCCGGGGGCGAGATCGAGAAGGACCTCGACCGGCCGGGTCGTGGATCCGCCGCCCAGCGAGGCGCGTGCGCGGACCGCTCCGCTTGCGGCGTATTCGAGCGATCCCGCGCTACCGTGGCGGAGCTCATCGGCCCCGAGCAGCATGTAGGCGAAGGAGGTGGGCTGACGGCGCACCTGACCCGAAAAGGTGGCCAGCGTGGTCTGGGACTTCTGGCGGTACGACTCCTCCCCGGTGCGAGCCGCGAGCCTCGCGAGAGCACGCACGGCGACCGAGTTGCCCGAGGGTGTGGCGCCGTCGGCCGGGCTCTTCGGCCTCGCGAGTAGCCGCCCGCCGTGATCGTCCTCGCTCATGTAGAAGCCGCCGGCCGCCTCGTCCCAGAATCGCGCCAGCATGGTGTCGGCGACGGAGCGCGCTTTCCCCAGCCAAATGGGGTCGTCGCTTGCGTCGAAGAGCGTGGCCAGCGCTTCGACCAGGTAGGCGTAATCGTTCAGGCTCCCCTCGATCGAGGACTTCCCGGCGAGGTTTGCCCGCCACAGGCGCCCATCGCTCCGGCGGTTACGACTCCAGAGAAGGTCCGCCGCCCGCTTCGCTGCTTCGAGATAGCGCCTCTCCCCGAGCGTCTCGCCCGCCTCGGCCAGCGCAGTGACCATCATCGCGTTCCACTCGGTGAGGATCTTCTCGTCGCGGAGGGGGTGGATTCGCCTCTCCCGGGCCCTGTAGAGCCGATCCCGGATGCGGTCGATTCTCGTCAGCAGGTCGGCGAGAGAGATGCGAAGCGCCGCCGCTGTCTCGGGCAGTGGCTTGGCAAGGCTGAGAATGTTCTTGCCCTCGAAGTTGCCGGCGTCGGAGACGCCGAAGGCGCGCATCGCGAGCTCGGCGTCCGGCGCCTCGAGGGCCGCGCGGATCTCGGCGGGCGTCCAGACGAAGAACGCCCCTTCCTCGCCCTCGCTGTCGGCGTCCGTCGCCGAGTAGAAGGCGCCCTCGGGCGAGGTCATGTCACGCAGGACGTAGTCGAGTGTCTGCCGGGCCACCCGCTCGAAGAGCACATTCCCCGTCAGGCGCGAGGCGCCGAGGTATGCACGCGCGAGGTGTGCCTGGTTGTAGAGCATCTTCTCGAAGTGCGGCACCAACCAGCGCTCGTCGGTGGAGTAGCGGTGAAACCCGCCGCCCACCTGGTCGTAGATGCCGCCGCGCGCCATGTGGTCGAGTGAGATCTCGACGGCGGCGAGGGCGCGCCGATCGCCGGTCCGCAGCACGCGCTCGAGCAGGAAGAGAAGCTCCGGCTCGTGGGGGAACTTCGGCGCGCCGGAAAAGCCGCCGAGCCTCGCATCGTGTCCGGAAAGGCTCGCTTCGATGGCGCCGGCGAGGACGTCGTCGCCGATCGTCGCGGCCGAGGTCGACGCGGCGGTCACGCGGGCGACCTCGACGGCCAGCTGCTCCGCCTGTGCCACGAGCTGGGGTCGCTGGTCGCGCCAAGCGCGGCTCGCCTTTTGTAGAAGCTCGACGAAGGTGGCGCGCGGGAAGTAGGTGCCGCCGAAGAAGGGCTTGCCGTCGCTCGTGAGCAGGCTCGACATCGGCCACCCGCCACCGCCGGTCATGAGCTGCACGGCGGTCATGTAGACCTCGTCGACGTCGGGTCGCTGCTCGCGATCGACCTTGATGCTGACGAAGCTCTCGTTCATGAGTCGGGCGACCTCGACGTCGTCGAAGCTCTCCTTCTCCATGACGTGGCACCAGTGGCAGGTGGAGTAGCCGATCGAGAGGAAGATCGGCTTGTCCTCCTGCCGCGCCTTCTCGAAGGCCTCAGGTCCCCACGCGAACCAGTCCACCGGGTTGTGGGCGTGCTGGATCAGATACGGGGAGTCCTCGAGGATCAGCCGATTCGTGAAGCGCGGGCGGTCATCGGCCTGAAGAAGGTCCGTCCTCGGCCGATAGCCGGGGCCCTTCGCTGCGAGGGCCGCAGTCAGGCGCCCCGCGAGTGCGGGGGAAAAGGGCGCGGCGCCGGGCAAGGACGACGGCGCTGTCGGGTCGGGTGCCTGCTGGGCACATCCGGTCGACGCCGCTCCCAGCGAGGCCAGACCGAGCAGGAGAGCAGCACGGAGGGCGGTTGCTGGAATCGGACAACGAGGGCGCATGACTCTGGACCTCCGGTGAGAAGCCGCTGCCTATCTGGAGGTCTTTGCCGCACCTCCGGGATGCGTTACACGCCGGTGACACCGATTCCCGCAGTAACCGAATCCAGTAGCGCGGCGAATTGCCCCTCGAACGCCTCGATCGGGGACTCCCGGCGGCGAATTGGAGGGAACGATGGCACTCGAATTGGAAGGTTCGCAGGCGGAGCCGGAGGGCAGGGCCTCCGCCGGCCGAAGTCGTCGATGGGTCCGACCGCTGCTCTTCTTCGTGGTCCTGGTGGCGCTGGCGGTCGCCGCTCCGGTCCTGGGTCTCGGCCAACGCCTCGCCGAGCTTCGCGGCTGGATCGAGGGGCTGGGTGCGCTCGGACCCCTGGTCTTCGCGCTGGTCTACGCGGTCGCGACGGTGGCGGCGGTTCCGGCTTCGCTGCTGACGATCGCGGCCGGCGCGATGTTCGGCTCGGTCCTGGGGGTCGCGACGGTCGCTCTCGGCGCCACGGCGGGCGCGGCGGCAGCGTTCGCGATCGCCCGCTGGCTGGCCAGAGACGCAGTGGCGGGCTGGCTGGCGAAGAGCGAGAAGTTCGCCAAGCTCGACGCGATGACCGAGCGCCACGGCGCGATCATCGTGGCGATCACGCGGCTGCTGCCGATCTTCCCGTTCAACCTGCTCAACTACGGCTTCGGGCTGACGCGGGTTCGCTTCGGGACTTACGTCTTGTGGTCCTTCCTCTGCATGCTGCCGGGCACGGCCTTGTACGTGGTGGGCGCGGACGCGGTGACCCGGGGTCTCGCGGAAGGGCGGGTACCCTGGGCTCTGGTCGGGGCTCTCGCTGGCGTGCTCGTGGTGCTCCTCCTGGTGATCCGCCGCGCGCGGCGGGTCCTCGCGATGCGGGAGGCAGCTGCCTCCGTCCCGGAGGTGCGGGGATGAGCGTGCCGGCGCTGACCTCCTCGCCGCACGATCGCGAGCTCGTCGGGCACGTTCATCCGCCCGACTGGGTGAATCCCGAGCCGGCCGAGAAGTACCACCTCGTCGTTCTCGGCGCGGGCACCGCCGGGCTCGTCACGGCGGCCGGCGCGGCTGGCCTCGGGGCACGAGTGGCGCTCGTCGAGCGCCACCTGATGGGCGGCGACTGCCTCAACGTCGGCTGCGTGCCGTCGAAGGCGGTGATCGCCAGTGCTCGGGCGATGGCAGACATCGGCGCCGCCAGGGAGCTCGGAATCGTGCAGAAGGGCTCCGTCGCGGCGGACTTCCCGGCCGTGATGGAGCGCATGCGAAAGCTCCGCGCCGGCATCGCGCCGAACGACGGCGCGCGCCGCTTCCGCGACCTGGGAGTCGACGTGTTCCTCGGCCCGGCGCGCTTCACCTCGGGCGAGACCGTGGAGGTCGAAGGCCGGGTCTTGCGATTCGCCCGCGCCGTCGTCGCCACCGGTGGCCGCGCCGCGGTCCCCGCCGTACCTGGGCTCGCGGAGGCGGGCTTCCGGACGAACGAGAGCATCTTCAACCTGACCGAGCTGCCCCGCCGGCTCGCCGTCGTCGGCGGCGGACCGATCGGCTGCGAGCTCGCCCAGGCCTTTTCCCGGCTCGGCTCGCACGTGACGGTGATTCAGAACCACGCCCAGTTCCTGCCGCGGGAGGATCGCGACGCCGCCGAGCTGCTGCTGCAGGCCTTCCGCAAGGGCGGCATCTCCGTACGCCTCGAGACCCGCCTCGAGCGGGTCGAGACCGAGGACGGCGCGAAGGTCCTCCATCTGGCGAGGAACGGGGCCGCGGAGCGGATCGTGGTCGACGAGATCCTGGTCGCCGTCGGCCGCCTGCCGAACGTCGAGAGCCTCGGCCTCGAGGCGGCCGGCGTCGAGCTCGGCGGCAAGGGGATCCGGATCGACGATCACCTGCGCACGACGAATCGACGGATCTTCGCGGTCGGCGACGTCGCCCTGCCCCACCAGTTCACCCACGTCGCCGACGCGGCGGCGCGGATCGTCATCCAGAACGCGCTCTTCCCGGTCAAGAAGAGGCTCTCTTCGCTGGTCGTTCCCTGGTCGACCTACACCGACCCCGAGATCGCCCATGTCGGACTCTACGAGGCCGAGGCCCGGGAGCGCGGGCTGGCGGTCGCGACCGTCACGATCCCGTTCGACGACGTCGACCGGGCGCGGCTCGAGGGAGAGACCGACGGCTTCGTGCGCGTTCACGCCGAGTCGAAGTCCGGCCGCATCGTCGGGGCCACCGTCGTTGGCCGCGACGCGGGGGACCTGATCTCCGAGATCAGCACGGCGATCGCGGGCCGACTCCCGCTCGGTGCCCTGGGCTCTGTCATTCACCCCTATCCGACCCGCGCCGAGGCGATCCGCAAGGCGGGCGACGCCTGGAACCGCCGCCGACTCACCCCCAGGTCCAAGAAGCTGATCACCGGCTACTTGTCGCTGCGCTTCGGGCGACCGAGCTCTGAGCCCTCGTCTTCGACCCGCCAGAAGCCGGCAGCCGGAAAGGGCAAGTGATGGCCACCTTCGACCCGTCCAATCCACCCATAGCGCCGGGCGCGCCCGCGAGCGGAGCGCTCGAAACTCCCAGCCTCCCCTACCGAATCCAGGGCAAGATCGGCGAAGGGAGCATGGGCGTCGTGTTTCGCGCCATCGAGCCGGCGCTCGGGCGCACGGTCGCGATCAAGTTCCTCAAGACGGACCCGGAAGCCGCCGCGGGTGGGACCCCCGCGACGCGCGAGATGCACCTGCGCTTCCTGCAGGAGGCGCGCAGCGCCGCGACCATCCAGCACCCGGGGGCGGTGACGATCTATCGCGTCGGCCAGGAGCGCGGCGTCCCCTTCATCGCCATGGAGTGGCTCGACGGCGAGACGCTTGCCACGCGTCTCGCGCGGGTCGGGCGACTGGGGATCGAGGAGGCGTGCGACTTCGCAATTCAGGCGCTCGACGCTCTCCAGGCCGCGCACGATGCCGGCGTGGTACATCGCGACATCAAGCCGGCCAATCTGATGATCCTGCGCGACGGTCGGGTCAAGGTGCTCGACTTCGGAATCGCTCGTTTCCGCAGCGCCGATCTGCTCAGGACCGAATCCGGGGTGATGCTCGGGACGCCGGCCTACGCGGCTCCTGAGCAGCTGCGGGCCGAGGAGGTGGACGCCCGCTCGGACCTCTACTCCCTCGGCATGGTGCTCTACGAAGCCCTCGCCGGTCGCCTGCCGCACAGTGCCGAGAGCCTGCTCGAGCTTGCCACCAAGGTCCTGCGCGATACGCCGACTCCGATCGGCGTTGTCCGTCCCGATCTGCCGCCGCCGTTGGTGCAGGCCCTCTCGCGGGCTCTCGCCAAGGACCGCGCGGCACGCTGGCCGAGCGCCCGCGAGATGGCGCGTGCGCTGCGCGCGGTGGCGCCGCCGCGTCTGGCCGGTCCCGACGCGGTCGCCGCGAGCCCGACCTGGGAGCGAGCCGGCACTATCGCGTTGCCGCATCCCGAGTCCGGTGGTCTGGTCTACCGTGGAGTTCCGGCGCAGCTCCCTTTGGCGCTCGCGCACCTCGTCTCGTCCTGGCCCGCCCAGAGCACCTCGGTGCAGTCGGTCGAGCGCCTGCTCGCTCGTCTGCTCGACAAGCCGCCGCACGCACCGGCCTTCTCCGGCGGCGTGGCGCTGGGCAGCCGCCTCCTGCTCCTTCACGACGGACAGGTCCTGGCCGCGATCGACCGCCGCACTGGCCGACAGGGCGCCGAAGTCGCCGACGACCTCGGCGCCAGCGTGCCGGTCCAGCTCCACCCGGTACCGGACGCCTTGCCGAAACCCACCGTGCAGGTGCTGGCAGGCCTGCTCGGCATCGCGACCCTCGTCCAGGGCGGCCTCGATTCGTCGATCGTGCACCTACCCGGGCTCGCCGCGAAGCTCGCGAGTGACCAGTTCGACGGCGTTGTCCGGGTGCGGCGGGAGGGCGGGGACGGGCGGATCGTTCTCGTCGGCGGCGAGCCGGTGCTCGCCTTCTTTTCGGGTGGCTGGGACGATGTCGACCTCGAGCAGACCTGGACGGCCTGGGTCGGCCAGTTTCCCCTGGCGATCGAGATCGAGAAGGTGGCGGCGGTACCGCTCGACCTGACCTGGAGCTTGCGGCTCCGCGACCTCGAGCTCGCCTGCGAGCGCTCGAGCGCGACGGGCCGGACCGGGCGTGGGAGCGGCAGCCTGACCGCAAGGCGCCTGCCGCTGCTGACGCGCCGCCTCGAGGCGCCGTCGACCACGCTGGAGCTATCGCCGGTGGGCGAAGTCGAGCTCGGGGCCGAGGGCTGGCGAGAGTCTCCCGCCGTGCGTCTCCTCGACTGGCTGCTCACGGAAGGCGCGGCGCATTTCGCCGAGGCCAAGGTCTCGGCCCGTTGGAAGTACCTGGCCGAGTGGCTGCCGCTCGTCCGCCGCGCGAAGCTCTATACCGACCTGCGCAAGGAGGGGCGCAGCCGTTCGGGGCGCTTCGATCTCGCGACGCTCGATGGCGACGGGAAGGTGCTCCACCTGGTGCGCCGGTTCGCGAGAATCGACGCGGAGGCGTTCCGCCGCGCGCTCGCCGAGGCGATCGAGGAGAAGGAGTCGCGGATCGCGGGGGGCGACATCGGTGGCGTCGTCTTCGCCGCTCCGGAGTTTCCGCCCGAGGTCGTCGAGCTCTACGTCGACGCGATCGAGAGCCACGCCAGCGGCTTCCGGCGGCTCCAGGAGAACGTCACGGGCTACGCGGGCTTCGTGCGCATCGGTGCCCGGCGCGGCTTCCACCTCCTGCTCGTCGAGGAGCGCGGCGGCAAGTTCTCGCCGCTCGACGTTTGAGGCCGCGGACTCTCCGCGGCCTCAGCTCGAGCGCGGCTCCCGGTAAGCGAGAGCGATCAGCGGCGAGACGACCGCGAACTGGAGCACCGTGAAGCCGGTTTCGAGCAGCAGGAAGTCGCCGACCGACGTCATCTGGTACTTGGCCGCCACCGGCAGGGTCGTGAACGACCAGGCCAGCAGCCCGAAGGCGGCACCGAAGCGCAGCGCGCTCCGCGGCCAGGCGACGCGGCTGGTGTCGAAGAGGCGCGGATAGAGCCAGGCGAAGAGAAGCGCCTGGACGACCATCGAGGCGAGCCCTAGCGGGATGAGCACCTCGGCGCGGTAGAGGTCGAGCCGCTCGTAGGCCGCCCGAAACGTCGTCAGGTGCCAGGTGTAGCCGAGTGGGAAGGTCGGCAGCAGGTAGGCAGCGACCGCCCACCACGAGAAGCGCTTCGGAACCATGGATTGCCCCCTGTTCGATCGCAGTGTGCGGGCAACCTATCCGAGATCACTTGCTTCGTGCAAGTGATAGCATGGGGACTTGGCGATGCCTCGGCGCACCCCTCGATCCCGTCGCTCCGACTGCCCGATCAGCGTCACCCTGGAGCTCCTGGGCGACGAGTGGTCGCTGCTCGTCGTGCGCGACCTGATGTTCAAGGGGCTCCGCACCTTCCAGGAATTCGCGGACGCCGGCGAGCAGATCGCGAGCAACGTTCTCGCGGAGCGCCTCGCGAGGCTCGAGGCCGCCGGTGTGGTGACGCGCCGGCGCGATGTCGAAGATCGCCGCCGGATCGTCTACCGGCTGACCGAAAAGGGGATTGACCTGGCCCCTGTTCTCGTCGAGATGGTTCTGTGGGCTGCCCGCCATGAGCAAACGGCCGCGCCGGCGGAAACGGTGCGTGAGATGCGGGAACGGCGGGCAAAGGTCCTGAGAGACATCCGGAAGCGCTGGCGGGCGTCGGCGGCCTCGGCGCAGTCGGCACGCGGAGGGTCCTAGCCGGGCGTCGGGCCGCCGCGCGGCTCGACGCTGGGCGCCAGCGAGTCGAGAGCGCGCAGTTCGCCTGCAACGTCCGAGAGACAACACCGGCCGGTCGGGTTGCGCACTTCGCAGGCGCAGCCGCCCGCTGCAACCCGGTCCCTGATCCACGGGAAGAGCCGGCTCTCGCCGTTCTCGCGCAGATCTTCGGCGAGGTCGCCTCGCGTCTTGCGGAAGCAGTAGCAGACGAGGTCAGAGCCCGACGCCTTGAAGCCGGGCGCCACCCACAGATCCTCGACGCGCAGGACCGCGCCCAGCGATCCGAAATAGACCACCGCGCAGCCCGCGGACCTGCACACGCGGTACTCCTGCGGCTCGGCCAGCGCGCCGCGGACCTGCGCGGCGACCGTCGTCAGCCGAACGGGCGATCCCGGAGCTCCGTCGATTGGACAGCGATCGCTGGACGGCGAGCGGGAGTCCTCGGAAACCGCGCAGCAGTCCGCGGTCATCGGCCCTGTTCCTCACCGGCGTCGACGAGCTCGGCCTCGTACCCGAGGCTCTCGATCGCCTCGACGATGGCATCCGGCGACGCTTTGGCCCGGTAGTACGTGACGACCGCGGTGCCCTCTTCGTAGGAGGCGTCGACCGTCCGGACCCCGTCGAGCCGGCCGACCCGGTGCTCGACGGCGGCGGCGCAGCCACCGCAGGTCATGCCTTCGACGGCGAAGGTCGAGACGACGGCGGGCGGCTCCGCGTCGGACGCAGGCTGCGCCGAGTCGGCGAAACCGCTGCGCACCGAGACCAGGGCGAGGACGGAAAGGACCGCGCTACCGACGATCCCGATCGCTCGGACGTAGGTCATGGGGGATCTCCTGGCCGTTCTCTGCTTCAGAGCAGCAGGTCGGCGTAGTAGGGGAAAGCGAGGAGGGCCACGGCCAACGCCGCGGCGATCCAGAGAACGATCCGGAAGCGGCGCCGGCTCGGCGGCGGCGAGCAGGAGCCTCCCGGCCCGCAGTCGGCGGTCCGATAGGCGCGACGGAAGGCGAGGCCGAGCAGGACCGCGGTCGCGGCAAGAAACAGCGGCCGCAGCGGCTCGAGGCTCGCCGCAACGGCCGCCGACCCGACGCCGAGCACCGCCACGGCGACGGGCAGGATGCAGCACGCAGAAGCCCCGAGCGCCGAAAGGACCGCGCCCGTCAGAACCCAGCTCCTGGAG
>JBFWYP010000039.1:0-35965 GCA_050186295.1 Thermoanaerobaculia bacterium
GCTCGCGGCGGCGCTCGCGCTCGTTTATCGCGCGCGGGTCGCCCGGCTGCTGGCGCTCGAGCGCGTGCGCACGTCGATCGCCGCCGACCTGCACGACGTTCTCGGTGCGTCGCTCTCCCGCATCTCGATCCTCTCGGAGGTCGCGCGTTCGCAGAACGTCGACGGCGGTGCCGGTGCGACGCTGGCGACGATCGGCGAGTCGGCGCGCGAGCTCGCCGAGCGTGCCTCGGACATCGTCTGGGCGATCGATCCGCAGCGCGACGATCTCGGCAGCTGGGCGAGCCGGCTGCGCCGCTACGGCGACGACCTGTTCGAGCCGCTGGGAATCTCGTTCGAGCTCCGGGTGCCGGCGGACGCTCCGGCGGTGAAGCTCGTCGCTGCGGTGCGTCGCGACCTCTTCCTGATCGTCAAGGAGGCGCTGAACAACGCGGCCAAGTACTCGGCCGCGGCGGCGGTAAGAATGAACGTCGAGCTCGCCGGCCGGCGCCTGCGGCTGGTGATCGAGGACGACGGCTGCGGCGTCGCGGCGGACGCGGTCGCCCGGGCGGTCGAGCGCGGCGGCGGTCGCGGGCTCCAGGCGATGGCGCTGCGCGCGGAACGCCTCGGGGCGACGTTCGAGCGCACGGATCGTGCCGCCGGCGGCACCCGGATCGAGCTCGCGCTCGTTCTCTGACCGCCGGCGTTCGCGTCGGTCTCGTCTGGCGAGGTACATGGCGATGCGCTGTCGCAGTGCGGCGCGGTGCGGGAGACTCTTCGGGACCCTGGCGGAAGTCGCGTGGGGAGGAGAGCAGATGGGGTGGAGCACGGAGAGCCCGGGACTGTCGGCGCGGCGCCGGGATCGTTCCCGCGACGCGAGGAACGGCTGCAGTAGCATCGAGGTCGTGTCGTGAGCGGCGTCGTCGACTTCGCGACGCGACGCGGGAGAGGGCCCGGCATGGAGCAGCGGGAGATTCCGGTGGCGGTCATCGAGGACGATCGCGCGACCCGCGACGGACTGAAGCTGCTGCTCTCGGCCACACCCGGTTTCCGGTGCATCGCCGCCTGGGGCTCGATCGAGGAGGCGCGGGCCAGTCGCCCGCCGGAGATGCCCGAAGTCCTGTTGCTCGACGTGCGGCTGCCCGGGCTCTCGGGCCCCGAAGCGCTGCCGCAGCTGCGCCAGCGCTGGCCGGAGACGCTCGTCGTGATGCTGACGTCGATGGAGGACGAAGAGACGGTTGTCGAGGCGCTCTCGAACGGCGCGGTGGGCTACGTCCTCAAGCGGACGCCGCCGGCGCGGATCCTCGACGCGATCCGTGAGACGGCCGAGGGCGGTTCGCCGATGTCGCCCGAGATCGCGCGGCGGGTCGTGCGACGGTTCGCCGCCGGTGGCGCCGGCGGCAGCAGCCGGAGTGCGGCGGCGAGTGACGTCTCTTTGACGCCGCAGGAGACGCGGCTCCTCGCCCTCCTGGCCGAGGGGCACGGCTACCAGAGCGCCGGCGAGGCGCTCGGCGTCTCGGTCAACACCGTGCGCAAGCACATCCGCAATCTCTACGAGAAGCTCGAGGTCCACACCCGTTCCGAGGCGGTGGGCAAGGCGATGCGCAGCGGTCTGATCTGAGGCGCGCGGCGGTCGCCGGCGGTCGCCGTTCAGGACGGGTCGGGCTCGGGATCGTCGACCGACAGGGTCGCGAGCACGGTGTCCGCGACCCGATTCACGCCGAGCCCGCGCATGCAGTTGTGGTGCAGCAGCGGACAGCGCTTGAAGAAGCAGGGCGAGCACCAGAGCCGGAGGTCGAGCACGGTGTGGTCGTCGCCCGCCGGGGCGGTGCGCCGCTGGTCGGTGGGGCCGAAGAGCGCGACACAGGGAACCCCCAGCGCCGCGGCGAGGTGCATCGGTCCGGAGTCGTTGGTCACCAGGAGATCGAGCCTCGCGATCGTCGCCGCGAGCCCGGCGAGGTCGAGGTCGGGTCCGAGGAGAGGGTGGATCTTGCCGCTCTCTTCGTGGATCCGCACTCCGAGCCAGATCTCCTTCGGGCCGACGAAGATCGCCTGGCGGATTCCCGGCCGGCGGCGCCGCAGCTCGGTCGCGAGGTCGGACCAGCGCCGCATCGGCCACTGTTTCGACGGGCCCCACTCGGCGCCGGGCGACAGCCCGACGAGCGGTCCGGCGGCCGAGGGGCCGCCGAGGTTCGCCCGTTCGAGCCGCTCGCGTCCGCGCTCGACCAGGGCGGCGGGCAGCTCGAGGCGCGGCACGAACGAATCGGGCGGCGCGACGCCGATCGCCTGGAGGAGCTCGCGGTAGTCCTCGATCTGCGGGCGCCGGCCGCGCGGGCGCGCGACCGCCGGCGCGAGGAGCGGGCCGCGCAGGTCGCTGCGGTAGCCGATGCGCCGCGGAATTCCGGCCTGCCTGACCAGACGCGCCGAGCGGAACGAGTTCGGCAGGACGACCGCCTCGGCGAAGTCGCCCGCGCGGATCGCCGCCAGCGAAGCGCCGTCGTCGACGCGCGCGATGCAGTCGACCACGCCGGGGAAGAGCGCGAGGAGCGAGTGCAGTCCGGGCCGGGCCAGGACGGCGAGCTCGCGGCCGCTCGCGGCGAGGGCGCGCAGGACCGGCTCGGCCATGACGCAGTCGCCCACCCAGTTGGGCATGACGACCAGGGTGCGCGGCGCGCCCCCGCTCATCGCTTCCACCGCCGGTGCAGCCAGAGCCAGAGGTGCGGCCGCTCGCGGATCCGCGCTTCGAGGATCGCGAGATAGCGCGCCGTCGTCGCCGTCTCGTCGTCGCCCGCGAGGGGTGCGATCGGCGGCAGCGCTTCGACGCGGTAACGCCCGCCGCGCAGCTCTTCGCCGAAGACCGGGACGACGCTCGCTCCGGTGCGCGCTGAGAGTCGCGCGACGATCGGACTGGTGATCGCCGGATGGCCGAAGAACGGCACCTCGATCCCCTCCTTCTCGCGCACGCGCTGGTCGATGAGCAGGCCGAGCCGGCCGCCCGCCTCGAGGGTGCGGAACATCTCCCGCACCGAGCCGCGCTTGTCGAGCGGCCGGTTGCCGAAACGACCGCGCATCCGCTGCACCAGCCGCTCGAAGTGCGGATTGTCGGCCCGGCGGCCGACGATCGCCATCGGACCGACGGCGAGGGCGATCGCCGCGGGTACGACCTCCCAGTTGCCGAAGTGCGAGCCGAGGACGATCGTGCCGCGGCCGCCCTCCGCCGCGCGGGCGAAGTTCTCGAAGCCGGTACGCTCGACGCGCGCCGCGAGCTCGTCGGCCGGGAAGCGCAGGTTCGAGAGGGCGTCGCAGAACGAGGCGCCGAAGTGGCGAAAGCAGGAGGCGACGATCCGCCGCCGCTCCGGCGGCGTGGTCTCCGGCAGCGCGAGGGCCAGGTTGTCGAAGGCGATGCGGCGCCGGCGGCGGTCGATCGTTCCGGCGAGCGCCCCGAAGGCGGCGCCGAGCGTGCGGCTGGCCGGGTGGGGCAGCACGCGCAGCAGGCCGTAGAACGGCAGGAACGCGGCGTGCTCCAGGGCGTGCCGCAGCGGCGCGTCCTTCACCGCGCGCCTCCGCCGGCCAGGGCGTCGATCCGCTCGTCGAACCAGGTCCAGAAGGTGAGCTCCGGCCGCGCTTCGATCCCGGCGACGAGGAGCGGCGAGGAGAGCCGACCGGCGAGCTTGACGGCGTCCTTGGCGGTCGCGACCACCGCCGTGGCGCGGTGCCTGCGGAAGGCGCCCTCGATGCGGGCGATGCTCTCATCGGGATAGGCGTGGTGATCGGCGAACGGAAGACGGGCGGCGATCGTCGCCCCTTCCTGTTCGAGGCGGCGGAAGAACGAGGCGGGCCGGGCGATGCCGGCGACGGCGACGATGCGCGACTCCGCCTCGAGCGCGGGGGCGAGGAAGCCGGTCGGACTGGCGAAGCCCGGTCCGGCGAAGCCGTACGGCCGGAGCGCGGTGGCGAGCTCCTCTCCCGCCGTCTCGCCGCCGGGCGCGGCGCCGGTGAGGATCGCGGCGTCGGCGTGACGGGCGGCGGCAAGCGGCTCGCGCAGGCGGCCCGAGGGGGCGAGACGGCCGCGTGCGAACGGATCGTCCGCCGGGAAGAGGAGGAGGTCGAGATCGCGCGCCAGCGCGGCGTGCGAGAAACCGTCGTCGAGCAGGAACAGGTCGGGCTGGCGATCGAGGCGTTCGATGGCGAGCCGGCCGGCGGCGACGCGCTCCTCCGCGACCGCGACCGGCACTCCGGGGAGCGCCTCGGCCAGGAGATACGGCTCGTCACCGGCGGCGCGCCAGGAGACGACCGGACCGTTGCCGCGGGAGACGAGGAGCGGTCCGCGACTCGACCGCCGGTAGCCGCGCGACAGGATCGCCACGGCCAGACCGCGGTCGCGCAGGTGCGCGGCGAGGGCGATCGTCATCGGCGTCTTGCCGCCGCCACCGAAGTGGAGATTGCCGACCGAGACGACCGGCGCCGGCAGGCGCTCGGCGCGGCGGGTGAGGCGCGCGCGCCGGTGGTGGAGCACCGCGCCGTAGAGCCGCTGCCAGGGCGACCAGGAGGGGCGAGGCGCCTTCACGTCGCAGATCCTCCCGCGCGACGCCGGTCGCGGACGGCGCCCACGAGCGGCGCCAGGAGCTCGAGGGTCCGTTCGGTGGCGCCGCGACCGGCGTCGACCAGTTCGCGACCGCGTGCGCCGAGGGCACGCGCTTCCTCCGGAGCCCCGAGGAGGCGGAGCCAGAGGGCGCCGAGGTCGGCGCTGTCGCGCACCCGGCTCCACGCGGCGGCCGCGTCGAACCGCTCGGCGATCTCGCGGAAGTTCTCCATCGACGGACCGACCGCCACCGGAACACCGAAGCGCGCCGGTTCGATCGGGTTGTGGCCGCCGGTCGGGGCCAGAGTCCCGCCGACGAAGGCGGCCGCGGCGTACCGGTAGAGCGCGGCGAGCTCGCCGATCGAATCGAGCAGGACGACGGCGGGTCGGTTTCCGCCGCCGGCCGAGCGGCGGAGGCTGCCAGGGAAGCGGCCCCGGGCGAGCTCCCAGGCGTCGCCGAAGCGGTCGGGATGGCGGGGCGCGACGACCAGCAGCGCCCGCTCCGGTCCGCCGGCGAGCGCGAACGCCGCCAGCACCGCCTCCTCCTCTCCCGGCATCGTCGACCCGGCGACCAGGAGCGGCCTTCCGTCGGCCCATTGCTTCATCCGGGCGGCGAGCTCGGGGAGCTCCGGCGGCTCGGGGAAATCGAACTTCAGATTGCCGGTGACCGAGATGCGGTCGGCTCCGACCCCCAGCGCTTCCAACCGCTCGCGGTCGGTTTCGGTCTGGACACCGAAGCGGTCGACCGGATCCAGGAGCAGCTTCCGGACCAGGGGGCGGATGCGGAGCAGGCGCGGAAAGCTGCGGTCGGAGAGGCGGCCGTTGATCACTGCCACCGGCAGCCCGCGTCGACGGACGCGAGCAAGGAGGAGTGGCCAGTAGTCCCCCTCGACCAGGACCAGCGCCGCCGGCGCGTAGCGCGACAAGAACCGCTCGACGGGCGGTCCGAGATCGAACGGCAGGTAGGCGACGGTGGCGCGGGGAGCGAGCGCGGCGACGCCGCTCCGGGCGCGCGCCTGGCCGGTCGGGGTGATCGTGGTGACGAGGAGCGGGAGGTCGGACGGCAGCCGATGGGCCAGCGCCGAGGCGACCGCCGCCTCGCCGACCGAGACGGCGTGGATCCAGAGGGTTCCGGGTGCTCCGGGCGGGGCGGCGGCGTCGCGGACCCGCCGGCCACGCAGGGTCGGCAGGTAGTGGCGACCGCGGCGGGCGAGGAGCCAGGGCGCGACCGCCAGGAGCGCGGCACCGAGCGCCGCCTGATAGAGCCACCACATGGCAGAACGGGCAGTATAATCAAGCCCTTCAACATTTTCCGGCCTCCGGAGCAGTTCCGCCGGGCCCGGCGAAGGTTGGACGAACGGCCCTCCGGGTCCGTACGAACGGACTGGAACGATTCATGCCCGAACTCGTCTATTCCCGCCACCGCCACCGCGAGGAGCTCGTCCAGACGAGCGACCGGGAGCTGCTGGAACGCCTGGCGGCGGACGACGAGCAGGCCCTGACCGAGCTCGTCGCCCGCAAGACGCAGCCGCTCGTCCACACGGTGACGCGGATCGTCGGCGACGTCGAAGAGGCGCGCGACGTCGTGCAGGTCGCCTTCTTCAAGCTCTGGGAGAGCCGCGGCAAGTACGACCCGAAGTGGAGCCCCAACACCTGGATCTACCGCATCGCCACGAATCTGGCGATCGATCACTGGCGTTCGCGGCGCTCTCGCGACGAGGCGCGCGAGCCGGTGAAGTTCCATCTCCTGCGTCTCGCCGAGAGCTCCGGAACCACGGCGCTCGCCGATCTCAAGGGGACCGAGGTCGATCGCATCTTCCAGGAGCTGGCCCTCGAGCTGACCGAGAAGCAGCGCCTCGTCTTCGTGCTGCGCGAGATCGAGGGGCTGCCGTCGAACGAGGTGGCGGAGATCGCCGGTTGCGAGGAGTCGACGGTGCGCAATCACCTGTTCAACGCCCGCAAGACGCTGCGCACGCTGCTCGTGAGCCGCTACCCCGAGTACGCCCCGGCCGCGACGACGGACGGAAGCGCGCCGGGCCGGGAGCGTGCGCGATGAGCTGTCCCGACTGGGGCGCCCTGGTGCGCGAGCGCGACGCCGGAGCGGCCGGCGAGTCCGAACGGTTCGATGCCGCCCTCGAGCACCTCTCCGGCTGCAGCGACTGCCGCCGCGCCGCGCTCGCCGCCGATCCGCTCCTCGTCTTCCTCCGCAACACCCGCGCCGAGCGCGCCGGCGCGGAAGCGGCCGGCTCCGTGCGGGCGATGCAGGACTCCGTCCTCGCCCTGGTGCGCGCCTCGCGCGTGGCGCCGGCGACGCGGCCGGCGCGGCGCCGCAACGGTTTCCGCTTCGCGGCGAGCCTCGCGCTCCTCTCGCTTCTCTCGCTCGCCGGCGGTCCGCGCGGCACGGAGCGGCCCGCGGCAGCCCGTCTGACGGCTTCGGCGCTCGACAGCTGGATCGACGACACGGCGCTGAACGCCGAGGTCGCACCGCCTGCGGTCGAAGAGCTCGAGCGACTGGACGCGCGGATCTACGAGATGCCGCAGAAGGACTTCGCGGTCGTCATGATCGTCGATTCGAGCCTGGATGTCTGACCGTACGATTCCGGGACAGGGAGCGGGAGCGCGGGAAAGCGGATCGTCCGGCGGGCGATGGCTTCCCTGGGCGCTCGCGGCGTTCGTCGCCCTCGCGGCGGGCGGCTCCGCCCAGACCCCTCCGCCCTCGGGCAGCGTCGGGCCTCGTCCCGGCGCTGCGGCGGCCGCGCCGGGAGCGAACGCGCCGGAGCTGCGGCTGATGGTCTTCCGCTTCGAGCATCAGCGCGCCAGCGAGGCGCTCGCCATGGTGCGCTCGCTGCTCTCGCCGCGCGGTTCGGTCTCGCTCGACGAGGCGTCGAACACGCTGGCGGTGCGCGAGTCTCCGGCGATCCTGACCCGCGTCTCGACTGCGGTCCGGACCATCGACCACGTGGCGCAGCCGATCTGGCTCCGCGTCGAGCTGATCCGCGCCGCCGTCTCCTCGCTTTCGCCGGTACCGAAGGCGAGCGACGTCGAGCCGGAGCTCGTCGACAACCTGCGCAAGCTGTTCCGCTTCCAGCAGTTCGCCCAGGTGTCGCGCGGCCGCATCGAGACGCGCGAAGGGGAAGAAGTGACCTACGAGATGGGCGAGGGCTACCGCCTCGCCTTCCGCCTTGGAACGATCGTCGACCGGCGCCGGATCCGGCTCTCCTCGTTCCAGTTGACGCGGGTCGTCGCCGGGCAGGACGACCGGACGCTGGTGCGCTCGGCGGTCAATCTCGGGCTCGATCAGCCGTTGATCCTCGGCCTGACCAACGACGAGGCTGCCGAGCGCGCGCTGATGCTGGTGCTGCGCTACGAAGCGCCCGCGCACGGAAACTGAAGCGTGGAGTTCGTCTGCCACCTCGGAACGCCCGAAGGACGCGTGCTGCGCGAGACGCGCGTCGCGGCGAGCGAGAACGCCCTGCGCGAGGAGCTCTCGCGGCAGGGTCTGCAGATCTTCGCCCTCGAGAAGAAGCTCGGCATGCCGTCGCTCGACGACGCCATTCAGGCCTGGCGGCGCCGGCGGCGCATTCCCGCCAAGACGCTCCTGGTCTTCAACCAGGAGCTCGCCGCGCTGCTCAAGGCGGGGTTGCCGCTCCTCCAGGCGCTCAACATGATGCTCGAGCGGCTGCGCGACCCGGCGTTCCGCGAGGTACTGCTCCAGGTGCGCGACCGGGTCAAGAGCGGCGTCGAGCTGTCCCAGGCGTTCGCCGAGTTCGGTCACATGTTCCCGCCGCTCTACGCCGCGACGCTCAAGGCGGGCGAGCGCACCGGCGAGCTCGAGCAGGTGATCCGGCGCTTCATCCGCTACCTCAAGCTGGTGATCGATGCGCGCAAGCGGGTGGTTTCGGCACTGGTCTATCCGACGGTCCTGGTCGGCCTGTCGATCCTCCTGATCTTCCTCATGGCGGTCTTCGTGCTGCCCAACTTCAACCAGTTCTACGACCAGCTCGACATCAAGCTTCCCTGGCTCACCCGATTCACGATCGGCAGCTCGCTCTTCCTGCGCCACAATCTGCTCTGGATCGTCCTCGGGGTCGCCGGCCTCGTCTTCGGCGTGCGGCGCTGGGCGAAGACCGCATCCGGCGGAGTGGCGATCGATCGCGCTAAGCTCCGCATGCCGCTGCTGGGGCCGGTTCTCCATCTGTTCTCGCTGGCCGAGTTCTGCCGCTCGCTGTCGACGCTTCTCGCCGGCGGCATGCCGCTCGTGCCGTCGATGGAGATCTCGATCGCCGCCGTCGGCAATCGGTTCGTGCGCGGCAAGATGGGGCCCACGATCCAGCAGGTGCGGGAAGGCAAGTCGCTGCACGAATCGCTCGAGACCACCGAGGTCGTCAACGACCTGGCGATCGACATGGTCAAGGTCGGCGAGGCGACCGGCTCGCTGGACGTCATGCTCAGCAACGTTTCCGATTTCTTCGACGAGGAGGTCGAGATCCGCATGCAGCGCATCCTCTCCCTGCTCGAGCCGACGATGCTCGTGCTGATGGGCGCGATCGTCGCGCTTCTCCTGGTCTCGATCTATCTGCCGATGTTCAGCGCGCTCGGGCGCGTCGGCTGAGGAGCCAGCCGTGACCATGACGCCCATACCGGTCGACCCCGGAATTCTCGCCGCCGACGGCGGCGTTCGCGCGGGTGGAGACCGGAAGAAGGCGGAGGAGCTCGCTGCCCGCCACGGCCTCGAGTTCGTCGACGTCGCCAGCTTCCGTATCGACAGCGATCTCTTCCACTCCATTCCGTTCGACCTGATGCTGCGCTACGGCTTCGTGCCGCAGGCGCAGCTCGCCGGTCGCCTGGCGGTGGTGATGAAGGATCCGACGGACGTCGGGCGCCTCGACGAGCTCGAGATGCTGCTCGGCCAGCCGCTCGAGATCCGCGTCGGCGCGCCGTCGGCGATCGAGGAGATCCTGCAGAAGTCGGAGTCGTCGCAGCGCGTCCTCGAGGAGGCGACCGAGGAGTTCCGCATCCAGCTGGTGCAGGAGGACGAGCAGGGCGAAGAGGTCCTGTCGATCGACAGCATCACGGCCGACGCCTCGCCGGTGATCAAGCTCGTCGACTCGACTGTGTTCAACGCCATCCAGCGCCGCGCCTCCGACATCCACATCGAGTCGCGCGACCAGGAAGTGGTCATCAAGTACCGCATCGACGGCGTCCTCTACCAGGCGATGGAGCCGATCGACAAGCGGCACCACCAGACGATCATCAGCCGCATCAAGATCATGTCCGAGCTCGACATCGCCGAGAAGCGGGTGCCGCAGGACGGCCGCTTCAAGCTGCGTCTCAAGGGGCGGACGATCGACTTCCGCGTCTCGATCATGCCGTCGGTGCACGGCGAGGACTGCGTCATCCGCATCCTCGACAAGGAGTCGATGTCGACGGAGTTCAAGAACCTTCGTCTCGACATCCTCGGCTTCGACGACGAGACGATGCGGAAACTGCGCAAGTCGATCCGCGAGCCGTACGGCATGGTGCTGGTGACGGGACCGACAGGCTCGGGAAAGACGACCACCCTCTACGCCTGCCTCGCCGAGATCCAGTCGCCGGAAGACAAGATCATCACCATCGAGGATCCGGTCGAGTACCAGCTCAAGGGGATCACGCAGATCCCGGTCAACGAGAAGAAGGGGCTGACCTTCGCCCGCGGACTGCGATCGATCCTGCGCCACGACCCGGACAAGGTGATGGTCGGCGAGATCCGCGACGAGGACACCGCCTCGATCGCCATCCAGTCGGCCCTCACCGGCCATCTCGTCTTCACCACCGTACACGCCAACAACGTGGTCGACGTGCTCGGGCGGTTCCTCAACATGAAGGTCGACCTCTACAACTTCGTCTCGGCGCTGAACTGCGTGCTGGCGCAGCGCCTGGTCCGGCGGATCTGCCCGCACTGCCGCCGGCCGGCGACGGTGTCGGCGCAGTTGCTCGACGAATCGGGCCTGTCGGCTTCGGTGTACGGCGACCACCCGTTCTTCGAGGGCGCCGGCTGCCTCGAGTGCAACGGCACGGGCTTCCTCGGCCGGCTCGCGGTGTCGGAGCTCCTCGACCTGTCCGACCGGATCCGCGAACTGATTCTCGACAAGCGCCCGGGATCGGAGATCAAGCGGGCGGCGAAGGAAGAAGGCATGAGATTCCTGCGCGAGTCCGCGCTGGAGAAAGCGCTTCAGGGACAGACGACATTACGTGAGATCAACCGGTTCACCTTCGTGGATTGAACGCCTGACGGGGCTCGGCCCCGTCGCGCTGCCGCCGTTCGCCTTCGGGCTGTCGCGGCGCGAGCTCCGCGTCGCCGCCTTCTCGCCGGAGGCGGAAGGCCGGACGCTCGTCGAGCTGCAGAGCGTGCCGCTCGCCGAAGGCCTCTTCGGAACCGGTGCGATCGGCGCCCCCGCGGTAGACATCGCGGCGCTCGAAGCGTCGCTGCGGACGCTGCTCTCGCGTCTGGCGAAGGCGCCGCGCGAAGCGGCCCTGGTCCTGCCCGACGCCTGGGCGCGCGGAATGATGATCGACGGCGCCGACTTTCCCGACGACCCTACGGCGCGACGCGAGATGCTGCGTTTCCGGCTCAAGCGCCTGGTGCCGTTCCGCACCGACGAGCTCCGGGTGGAGGCGGCGAGGATCGGCGACGGAACGGCCGAGAGCGAACGGAGCGCCGAACGCGCGCTGGTGACGTTCGCGAACGACCCTCTGTGCACCCAGCTCGAGGAGCTGTTCTCGCGCTGCGGCGTGCGCCTCGGGTGGATCTCGGGTGCGACGGCGGCGATCTTCGCCGGACTGCCGGCGCTGGCGGACCGGGTAGTGGGCCTCGCGCGGGTCGAGAACGAGGGGTTCACCCTGGTCCTGGCGGCCGATGGCGAGCCGACGGTCTGGCGCCAGAAGAGCTTCACCGATGGGCTCGCCGACGCGGACCGTGAGCGCCTTCTCGGCGCCGAGTTCCGTCTCACCCGCGCCTTCCTCGCCGAGCGTGCCGGATCCCGGCCGCTGTCGACGATCTACCTCGCCGCGCCGCGGGGCGTCGAACCGTTCTGGAGCCGCGTGCTCGAGGAAGGTTTCGGCAGGCCGGCCTCGCGCCTGGTGCCGGGCGACCTCGGTGTCGACGTCGACATCTCCGGCGAAGGTCTTCACGAGCTGCTGCCTCTCGCCGGCGCGGTCGGGCGGGAGGTGCGATGAGCGCCGGACGCTGGCTCGATCCGAACCTCGCGCGCACGCCGTTCGTCAACGACCGGCCGGTTGCGCGCCTCGCCTGGCTGCTCTGGATCCTCGCCGTCGCGGCCGGTGTCGGCGCGGTGGTCATCGGTCTCGGAGCGCGGCGTGACGCCAGTACTCTCCAGGCCGAGTGGGTGCGGGCGACGGCCGAGGCGGCGACGGCACGGACCCGCGCCACGACGCTCAAGGCCGCGCTGGAGAAGGACGATCTGGCGAGCTGGAACGAGCGCAGCGAGTTCCTCAACCAGCGGATCGCCGAGCGCGCATTCTCCTGGAACGGTCTCTTCGACCAGATGACCGGCCTGATGCCGCGCGGCGTGCGGCTGCTCAACGTTCTGCCGGAGGGGTTCGTCCTGCGCCGCGGCTCCCGCAACGCCAACGCTCCGAGCCCGGCCACGACGCGGGTGTCGTTGCGACTGCGCGGCGAGGCCGAGGACACGGAGTCGCTGCTCGAATTCATCGACCGGCTGTTCGCCGATCCGCTCTTCGCCAATCCGAACCTGGCCCGCGAGTCGGAGCAGAAGGACGCTCACATCCGCTTCGACCTCTCGGTCCAGTATCTGCCGGTGGGGTTCTCCGACGGGGAGCCGGCGCTCGTCGCCAGCGACGTCCCGGAGGGACGGCCCGTTGCAGGAGCCGCCGCATCGCGAGGGACGGTCGTCGCGAAGGGAGGACCGAGAGCAGCGGCGCCGGCGGCACCGGCGGCGAATGGAGAGGCCGGCGCGACTCCCGCCGGCAGCCGAAACGAGCGGCCCGCCGCCGCGTCTCCGGTCGTCGGTGCGGACGCCGCGCCGGCGAGCCGGGGAGGTCTGGTCGACCTGCCGGCATCGCGCCGCGGCGGGGAGCCGTTCCGCAACGAACGGGTCGATGCGCTGGCAGGAGGCGATGGCGGAGATTCCGCGAGCGCGCCGACGAGCGGACGGCGGAGCTCCGATTCCGGCAGAAGCGCTCCGCCGACGCTGCCGGGAGGGCGGCAACCGGGTCTCGACCCGTCACTCGTCTTCCCGACCCCGCTCGCGCCCTACGCTTCTCCCAGCGGAGGCCGGCGATGAACGCGATGCTCGCGCGCCTCCGTCGCCGACCGCTCCTCTGGGCGCCGCCTGCGTTCCTGCTGGCGGTCGCCCTTTTCTTCCTGGCGCGCGAGTGGAGCACCGCGCGTTCGCTCGGTTCCGACCTCGAGCGTCGTCTCGCCAGGGCGCAGACCGAACGAACGAACGCGATGGCCGAGGTCGACCGGCTCGAGAATCTGGCGCGCGACGCGGCGCGCAACCGCATCGAGATCGGGCGTCTCTACGACGAACGCTTCTCCACCGAGAAGGTCCGGTTCACCGATCTCGTGCGCGAAATCAAGCGGCTCGCCGAGCACGCGGGTCTCGATCCCCGGGACATCGGCTATCCCGAGGAGAGTCTCGAGGGTTTCGGCCTGTCGCGGCGCTCGTTCGTCTTCGCAGTGGAGGGGCGATACACGAATCTCCGTGCCTTCCTGCACCTCCTCGAGCTCTCCCCCTCGTTCGTTACGGTCAACGAGATCTCGGTCAACGACCGCGACGGCGGCAAGGGCCTCGCCATCAGCCTGCGACTGACGACCTTCTTCGAGGTCGAGCCGGGCGCGATGGCGGAGAGCGCGGCGGCCGCGACCAGCGCCGGAGGTGGCGGTTGAAGCTCGCACCGCGCGAACGGCGACTGCTGCAGATCCTCGGCGGGATTGCGGCGATCGCGCTCCTGCGCTTCCTCTACCTGGCGGCGTCCCCTCCCGATACCGGGGGCGGCCCGGGCGTCGTCGCTGCGGCCGGGCCGCGGCCGGCGGCGCGACCCCGTGGCGGCCAGAAAGAGCTGCCGACCGAGGTGGTCCCGCTCGACACCGACCGGCTGGAGATCGAGCCGCACGACCTGTCGAGCGGTCGCGACCCGTTCCGTTACGGACCTCCGCCACCGCCGCCCCCGCCTCCGCCGCCGACCGCCGAAGAGCTCGAGCGCCGCCGCCGGGAGGAGGAGGAACGCCTGCGGCGACTCGAAGAGGCGCGACGCCTGGCGCTGATTCCGAAACCGCCGCCGGTGACCCTCGTCTATCTCGGCAGCTTCGGCCCCGAGCGCAGGCGGATCGCCGTCTTCACCGACGAAAGCGGCGAGAATCTCTACAATGCCAGGGCGGGTGACGTCGTCGAGGAAAAATTCATCGTCGATCGGATCGGCTACGAGTCCGTCGATCTGAAGTTCGTCGGATTCCCGGACGAGCCGGCCAAACGGCTGCCGATCGGGGGCTAGAGCATGAAAAAGGGAGCCTCATGAAGCGAAAGCGCGGACTCAACTCCATCGCCACCGGAACACTGCTCGCGATCCTCGCGATCGGAACGGTCGGCTGCTCGTCGTACCGCAACTCCCGCCAGGCGCAGCTCGCGGAGGAGCGCGGTGACTGGGACGAGGCGGTCGCCCAGTATCTCGATCTGACCGAGCGCCAGCCGGCGAACGCCCGCTTCAAGAGCGCGCTCCTCAGAGCCCGCTTCAAGGCCGCCGAGCAGCACTTCCGCAAGGGCCAGCGTTTCAGCGCCGCCGGCGTCATGGACCGGGCGCTGGTCGAGTTCCAGCAGGCCGTGTCGCTCGATCCGACCAACCAGTACGCCCAGGTCGAGTTCGAGAAGGCGCGCGAGGAGGTGCGCAAGGCGAACGGCAAGGATCAGGCGCCGACGCTCGACGAGCTCAAGCAGAAGACCCGCGACATGCCGGCGCAGCCGCCGGTGCTCAATCCGCGCTCCAAGGAGCCGATCTCGCTCGACTTCCCCAAGCCGGTCTCGATCTTCGACATCTACCGTGCGCTCGGCAAGGCGTTCGGCATCAACGTGCTGTTCGATCCCGCGCTCAAGGAGCAGGACCTGGCGATCGAGCTGCGCGACGTCACCGCGCAGACCGCCCTCGAGACGCTGATGCGATCGGCCGGGCACTTCTACAAGGTGATCGACGAGCACTCGATCATCATCGCCGCCGACAATCCGCAGAACCGCAAGACCTACGAAGACCTGGTGATCCAGACCTTCTTCCTCTCGAATGCCGAGGTCAAGGACGTCCTCACCCTGCTGCGCAGCCTGATCGGGGCGAAGAACATCGCCACCAACGAGGCGCTCAATGCCGTCACCATCCGCGACACCGCGGACAAGGTGAAGGTCGCGCAGCGGATGATCGAGGGGATCGACAAGTCGCGCTCCGAGGTCATCGTCGACGTCGAGCTGATCGAAGTCGACACCAAGAAGCTGCGCGAGATCGGCATCAGTCTCTCGGACTACAGCATTACCCAGTCGCTCGATCTCGGGCAGGATGCGCCGGTCCGGCTGAGCGACCTCAAGTACCTCAACCAGAACAGCTGGGTGCTGTCGATCCCGTCGATCATCTACGACTTCGTGAAGACCAACTCGGATTCGCAGCTTCTGGCCAAGCCGCAGGTGCGGATCAGCGAGGGCGAGAAGGCGCGCGTCGTCATCGGCGACCGCGTGCCCATCCCGGTGACTTCGTTCAGCAGCCAGCAGACGGTTGGCGGCAACATCATCCCGATCACGTCGTTCCAGTACCAAGACGTCGGCATCAAGATCGACATCGAGCCGCGCGTCCACCACAACAAGGAGATCACGCTCAAGCTGACCGTCGAGGTGAGCCAGATCTCCGGCTACCAGGACGGCGGCGGCGGACAGCAGCAGCCGATCATCGGCACCCGCACGATCGAGTCGACGATCCGGCTCAAGGACGGCGAGACCAACTTCCTCGCCGGCCTGATCCGGACCGACGAGGTGAGCGGCGAGGTCGGGATTCCCGGGTTGTCGGAGATCCCGATTCTGGGACGCCTGTTCGGCAAGTCGAACAGCGACTTCAAGCGCACCGACGTCATGCTGACGCTGACGCCGCACATCATCCGCACGCCCGACGTGACCGAGGGTGATCTGCTGCCGATCTGGGTCGGAACGGAGTCGAACATCTCGTTCCGGGGCGGCGCGCCGCGGGCCGAATCGGACGTCGAGGGACCGTTCGACGAGGGCGGTGCCGCGAGCAGCGAGGAGAAGATCCGCGAACAGGTCCAGCGCCTTCCGCGGGGCCTGCGCCAGGATCCGCGGGCGATCAACCCGCCGCCGGCCGCACAGCCCGATCCCGGGAGCTTCAATCTCGCGCCCGGCGGCGCACCCGACGACCCGTTCGCGCGGCCCCCGGCGAAGGCCGAGCCGGCCGACGAGGAGCCGCCGGACACGGGGTCGCTCAACTCCGACTTCGGCGAGGCGACGCCGCTCGACCTGATCGCTGCCGCGCCGGCCTCGGCTGTCGGTGGTGGCCGGGCGCGGCTCCGGCTGCTTCCGGCGACCATCCAGGTCGAGCCGGGCGCGGAGTTCGAGATCGAGGTCGAAATCTCGACGACGACCCCGGTGGCGCACGTGCCGATGACGCTCGCCTACGATCCGACTCTCCTCGAGGTCGAAAGGGTCCTGCCCGGCGATTTCCTCGGCAGCTCGCGGAACGCCGAGATCTCGGGCGACCGGTCGACCCCCGGGGAGCTGGTTCTCGCTGCGAGCCGGGTGCGGAATCTCGCCGGTGTCGCGGGCCACGGGACGATCGCACGCGTGCGCTTCCGCGCGCTCGGCAACGGCACGGGCACCGTCGGCATCTCGGCCCTGCGCATCATGGATCCGGATCTGCTCGAAGTCGGTGCCGTCGCCGCGAGCGACAGCGAGGTGACGGTCGGCGAGACGGAGCCGGTGGTGATCGAAGAAGGAGGATCGTGAACAGGGAACGCGGATTCACGATCACCGAGCTGGTCGTCGTCTGCGCCGTGCTCTCGATTCTCGCCACGGTGTCGATCCCGGCGGTCAAGTTCACGCGCAAGCGCGCCAAGGAGGTCGAGCTCAGCGCCTATCTGCGGGAGTTCCGGGCGGCGATCGACGAATACAAGCGGTACAGCGACGCCGGCTTCCTGCCGATCGATCTCGGGACGGACGGCTATCCCGCGGATCTCGAAGTGCTCGTCGACGGCGTCGACGTCATCGGCCAGATCGACAAGAAGGCGCGCTTCCTGCGAAAGATTCCGGTCGACCCGATGACCGGGTCCGACGAATGGGGGCTGCGCAGCTATCAGGACGAACCCGACTCGTCGAGCTGGGGGGGTGAGAACGTCTACGACGTCTACTCGCTCTCCGAGGGCGTGGGTCTCAACGGTATCCCCTACTCGGAATGGTGACGCGACTCGCAGAGACACTCCGCGCCGTTCGCGGACGCGGCCCGAACGGCGCCCGTCCGGCGGGACGTTCGCGTCAGGACGGGTTCACGCTCCTCGAACTGATCATCGTCGTCGCCATCATCGGCATCCTCGCCACGATCGCGATGCCGGCGCTCAAGGACATGCCGCGGCGCGCCAACGAGTCGGTGCTCAAGACCAATCTGCGGACGCTGCGCGATCTCATCGACCAGTACTACGGCGACCAGGGGCATTACCCGGAAACTCTCGACGTGCTGGTCGAGAAGCACTACGTCCGGCAGGTCCCGTACGACCCCCTCACCAAGAGCGACCAGACCTGGATCCTGGTCTACGAAGAGCCTGATCCGCTCGAGACGCCGGCCGAGACCGATCTGCCCGAAGGGGGCGAGCCGGGGATCATCGACGTGCACTCCGGATCCCCTCTGATCTCGCTCGACGGAACTCCGTATGCGGAGTGGTAGCGGTCCGAGCGACGGCTACAGCCTGGTCGTCGTGGTGATGCTGATCGCCGTGATGAGCATTCTCGTCGCGGCGGTGCTGCCGCTCTCGAGCACCCAGGTCCAGCGCTCGAAGGAGGAGGATCTGATCTCCCGCGGCCTGCAGTACGCCGAGGCGATCCGCGTCTTCCAGCGCCGCTTCGGCCGCCTGCCGGTTCGTCTCGAGGAGCTGGTCGAAGTGGAGCCGCGTTCGATCCGGCGGCTGTGGAAGGACCCGATGACCAACGAGGTCAACTGGGTCCGGATCTACGACGGGGTTCCGGCAGGCGGGCAGCCGGTGGACCCGGCGACCGGGCTGCCGCTTCCGGACCCGGACGGAGACGGTGTGCCCGGCGAGGGCGAGAACTCGTACGTCGGGCCGATCCGCGGCGTCCGCAGTCGCGTCGACAAGGAGTCGATCCTGGTCTTCCTCGACCAGTCGAATTACAGCGCCTGGGAGTTCCGTTCCGACATCTATCAGCGCTACAACGCGGCGCCGAGCGAGAACGGAATCCCGCGCGTCTCGGCGCTCACCATCGGCCGGCCGTTCCGCTTTCCGCTGCCCGGCGGCGGGAAGCCCGGTGGCAAGCCGTCCCAGCTCGGCCCGAAGCCTCCGGAACCGCCGCGCGGCGGCGGGCTCGGTCCGCGCCCGGGCGAGCCGCCGGCAGGGGGCGGTGTCGGTCCGCGCCCGCCCGGGAAGCCGAACGGATGAGCGACTCCGGGCTCGCGCTGCGGATCGCACGGCTGCCGCACGCGTCCGACCTGCCTCTGCCGCGACGCGCCTCGGCGGGCAGCGCCGGGTTCGACCTCGCCGCCGCCGTCGCCGAGCCGTTGCGGCTCGCCCCCGGCGAACGGGCGTTGGTGCCGACCGGCTGGTGCCTGGAGATTCCCCGCGGCTACGAAGCGCAGGTCCGGCCTCGCAGCGGACTCGCCCTGCGCTTCGGGCTGACGCTGCTCAACTCGCCCGGCACGATCGACAGTGACTACCGCGGCGCGGTGAAGGTGCGGATGATCATTCTCGGCGCGGAGCCGGTGACTCTGGCCCGCGGCGAACGCATCGCCCAACTGGTCGTGGCGAGCGTCGCCGCGCCGCGGCTGGTCGAGGTGGAGGAACTCTCCGCGAGCGATCGCGGTGCCGGTGGATTCGGCTCGACAGGGACGACATGAGCGAGATCGTGAAGGGGAAGTCGAAGAAGCGGCGGTGTTTCGCACTCGGATGGCTGCTGCTGGTGCTGACCGCTGCCGCTCCGCCACCGGCATCGGCGGCGAAGGCGTCGTCCGATCAGCGGGGGAAGGTGGTCGTGCTGGCGATCGAGGGCGCCGGCGCCGAAGAGCTGGCGCGCCGTCAGGCGGCCGGAGAGCTCCCCGAGCGCGGATTCGCGCGCCTCGCGGAGCTCGGGCAGCACGCTTCGAAGATCAGGGTCCGGGGAGCGCAGTCGCCCTCGGCGGCGTTGGTCACACTGGTGACCGGAGCCTCTCCCGCCGAGCACGACGTGCTGTCCGAGCGTGTCCACCTGCCGTCGCAGCTGCTCCGCGACTGGACCCCTGCGGAGGTCCTGCCGCTCGGTGCGGCGACGCTCTGGCAGTCGGCGCGTGCTTCGTCGCGCCAGGTGGGAGTCATCCGCTGGACCGGCGCCGACAACCGCTCGACGGACCGGCGCGGCAGCTGGGGAGTGCTCCCGGACGGCGAGCCGCAGTTCACCCAGCGCGCGCTCAATCTGGAGCGCGACTCCTTCCGGGACGAGCACTACGGCTCCGGTCCGGGACCGGCGGCGCGCTGGGCGATGCCGCCGGCCGTGCCCAGCTACTCGACGCCGCTGACCTTCTCTCTCGAGTACTCCGGCGGCGAGTCGCTCTACCAGATGATCTTCGATCTGATCGCGGTCGACCGCAGCGACGACGGCGTCGTCAACTACGACGGCTTCGTCATCAGCCAGAACGTCGACCCGTCGGTCGGCTATCTCGGGACGATCGACATCGGAGGCTGGTTCCGGCTCGACATGCCGCTCGAGGTGGCGAGCACCGTCTCCGGAACGCGTCCGTCCGCCTGGATGCACCTGATCGAGATGGCCCCGGACCTTTCACGGACCCGGCTCTACGTCGGCGGGGCGTACGGCCCGTACGTCTACCCCGGGTCGATCCGCCGCCAGCTCGAGATCCGCGACCTGGTTCCGCCGGGTCCCGCCGACGCGACGGCGCTGGTGCGCGACAGCGGCTTCGCGCCCCGTGCCACCGTCGCGACGATCGCCGGCCAGCTCCTTCGCTCGGCCGAGTTCACCGCCGGCTCGGTGCTCGCCGGTACGAAGTTGCCTTGGGATCTGATCCTGGCGCGGGCGACGCCGTTCGAGGAGGCGGCCGAGGTGCGGACCAACGGGCGCGACGATGCCGCCGCGATCCGGCTCGCCGCCTGGCAGGCAGCCGATCACGCGGTCGCCATGCTTCTCGACGAGCTCGACCTATCGCGGCAGACGCTGATCGTCGTCTCGTCGCAGGGCTTCCAGGAGGTGCAGCACGAGCTCGACCTGTCGGAGGTGATGCGACAGTCGCCCGCGGTGCAGGCCCTCCTCGAGAAGCATCAGCAGTACGGTCTGGTGCCGGTCTATCGCGTGGTCGCCAACGGCGGCTCGGCGTACGTCTATCTCAACGAAAAGGGGAGGAGCAGCGACGGCTTTCTCTCCCGGCAGGAGGTCGACGAGGCAGCGGAGGTGATCGCGCGCGCGCTCACGGGCGATCGCTCTCTGATGGGACGGGATCTCGAGAAGGTCGTCCGCGGGAAGGAGCTCGAGCGATTCGGGATCGGTGGTCCGGCGGCGCCGGCGCTCGTCGTCCTGGCGCGACCCGGCGTGCGGCTGGTCGACCGGGCACGCGGCTCGATTCTGCGCTACGACCCGCCGAGCCGCTGGTTCACGGGTGCCTACGGCGGCGACGCCGTGCGATCCGGGGTCTACTTCGAGGTCGGCGCGGGCACCAGACCAGGGAAGTCGCTCGGTTCGATCGCGCTCGAAGAGGTCGCCGCCCGGGTCGCGAAGCGGGTCGGGATCGCCGAGCCGCGCACTCTTGCCCCGGCTCCCTGAGGCGATTCCGGCCGGTACCGCCGGCGGCGAGCCCGGCGATCAGCCGGCCGGTGCGGCCGGCCCGCCGGGCCGGGGCGCGGCGATCGCCTGGATCAGGTCGCGCAGCAGCTGACGGATCTCGAGCACGTACTCCGAGACGTCGCGCAGCCGGTCCTCGATCTGCTCCTGGGTCGCGCGCCCGGCGCCCGCCGAGCGCGGACGGAGCTTGTACGACAGGCGGTCGTCCAGAATGTCGAGGCGCTCGTACACTTCCTTCAGCTTCTGCGGGTCCATCGTCAGTTCTCCCCGAACTTCAGGACATGGGCGATCAGGAGGTCGACGTCGCCGCGCTCCAGTTTGTACGAAAACGCGGGCATCGATCCGTAGCCCTGGGTGATGCGCTGGTAGATCGCGCCGCGGGCGCGCCGGCGAATCATGCGGGAGCGGGTGAGATCGACCGCCGGGCTGAGCGCCAGCTGGCGTGGGTCGCCGCGCCCGTCGTCGCCGTGGCAACGGGCGCACTGTTCGCGGTAGAGCTCCTCGGCGGTGAGCCCGGAGGTCGGCGGTCCGCAGGCCGCGAGGAGGCCGAGGAGCGCGGCGGCGAGCGGGGAGAAGTACAGGAGGCGGCGTCCGCCTCGCCTCATTTGGCGGCCTCGCCGCGCAGTCGCCGCAGGTGCTCGATCAGATCCCGCATCTCCGTCGGCGTGAGATCGGGATTGGCGGGCATCCGGCCGAAGACCCCCTCGCGGATCACCGTCTGCAGCGAGGCGTCGTCGCCACCGAGCTCGTGCCACGAGTCGTCGGTCAGGTCGGCCCACTCCTCACTCATGTAGCGGGGTGTGTTGCCGGTGGCATCGAGGCCGTGGCACTCGGCGCAGCGGGCGCGCCAGAGTCGTTCCCCGGGCGTCCGGGACGAGAGGTCGCAACCGGCAGCGGCCACGACGACGGCTGCCGCCAGCAGAGCGGGTCGGACGATCTTCACGAGCTCCTCCGGTGAACGAGTGTCGCCGTCGCCTGGTCTCGGGGACGGATGACGATCTCGTCGATGTCGACGTGCGACGGCCGCGTCGCCACCCAGGCGATCGCCTCGGCGACGTCGCCTGCGGTGAGCGGCGTCATCCCTTCGTAGACCTTGCGTGCCCGCTCCGGGTCGCCGTCGAACCGGACCAGCGCGAACTCGGTCTCGGCCATCCCCGGAGCGATCTCGGTCACCCGGACCGGCTGCCCGAGGAGCTCGAGTCGCAGCGTCCGGGTGAGGGCGCGGAGCGCGTGCTTCGAAGCGGTGTAGCCGGCGCCTCCGGGGTAGACCTCGAAGCCGGCCACCGAGCCGACGTTGACGAGTACGGCGTCGCCGCTCGCCACGAGCTTCGGCAGGAGCGCCCGCGTCATGCGCAGCACGCCCATCACGTTGAGCTCGAACATGTCGCGCCACTTGGTCTCGTCGGCGTCGAGCACGCGCTCGCTGCCGAAGGCGTTGCCGGCATTGTTGACCAGGAGGTCGACGCGCTCGACCCCGGAGCAGAACGTCGCGACGCTCGCCGGGTCGGTGACGTCGAGCCGCGCCCAGCGGGCCGCGCCGGCGCCGAGCTCGGCGACGAGGGCCGCGAGGCGATCCTCACGCCGCGCGCCGAGCACCACGAAGAAACCTTCCCGGACCAGCGCCCGTGCCGTGGCCTCCCCGAACCCCGAGGAGGCGCCGGTGACGACCGCGACACGTCGCTCATCGCTCACCGCGCGAGTCTAGCCGAACGATTTCCGCCCGGGCTGTGAGCGGGCGAACAAGGCCTCGCGCTGCTGCCGCCTGGCGGCGTGTCCGCGGCGCGGCCGCTCAGGGGGAGTGGGAAGACCAGGCGCTCAGGTCACCGATCTCGAAGCCGTCCGCGAACAGGAGGTTCGAGAGCTGGTTGATCCAGACCTGGTGGTCGCCGTCGAAGCTGGCCAGGAAGAGGTCGGAGCTGAAGTTGCCGTCGAGGTCGGCACTCGCGCTCCAGACGGTCCGCAAGGAGGGCAGTGCCCAGCCGCTGGCGGTGAAGTGTCCCGTGCCGTCGTTGATCCATACTTCGCTCTGCTGGATCGAAGCGGCGCCGTTCGTCGTCCAGGCGTCGAGATCCTGGTCTCCGTCGACATCGATCAGATGCACCGTGGTGGTGTCGGCGGTCCCGAGCGCCTGCATCGAATCGGCGAAGAGCCCGCTGCCGTTGTTGAACCAGACCGTGTTGGCGCCACTGTTTCCGAGGAAAGCGTCGAGGTCGCCGTCGCCGTTCAGGTCGCCGAGCGCGACGTCGTTGGTATCCGCGTTCCCCAGCATCTGGGGGCTCAGTGTGAACACGCCGGCGCCGTTGTTCGACCAGACACGACTCGGACCACCCTGCACGCCGACGAACAGATCGAGATCCGGGTCGGCGTCGAGCCGGCCGAGGGCGATCGCCTTGTTGTTGGCCGTGCCCAGGGACTGCGGATCCTGGGCGAATACACCGTTACCGTCGTTGCGATAGAGGCGGTTCGTCCCGGGTGAGAAGAATGAAGGATAGTTGGCGACTACGATGTCGGGATCGAGGTCGCCGTCGACGTCACCGATCGCCACGTCGAGGGTGTAGTCGCTGCCGAGCAGCTGCCCGCTGTCGGTGAACTGTCCGCTGCCGTCGTTCCACCAGATGCGGTCCCCGGGATCGTCGGGCGCCGAGCCTCCGGTGCAGCAGACACCGGCCCAGATATCCAGATCATCGTCGTCGTCGAGGTCGACCAGACGGATCGACGAGACCTGTGCTCCGAGGACGGATACCAGCCACTGGTTGTCGTCCGTGAAGTTGCCGGTTCCGTCGTTGCGGAAGACGCGGGTGATGCCGCTGTAGCCGCCGATCAGGGCGTCGCGGTCGCCGTCGCCATCGATGTCCCCCAGAGCGACCGATGCGGCCGCACTGCCCCCGAGGAGCTGCCCGCTGTCGCTGAAGTGGCAAGCGCCGTCGTTCCAGAACAACTGTGCGGGTTCGTTGATGTTGGCGACGAAGAGATCGATATCGAGGTCTCCGTCGAGGTCGCTCGCGGCGACCGCGATCGCGCCGCCGGTTCCCAGGCTCTGCCCGCTGTCGGTGAAGACGCCGGAGCCGTTGTTGAGGTAGAGCCGATTCGGCTGACTCGCGCTGTTGCCGACGAACGCATCGAGATCACTGTCGCTGTCGCAGAGGAAGAGAACGACCGAGAACGAGTAGTCGTTGTCGAGACTCTGGCCGCTGTTGGAGAACGTCCCCGAGCCGTTGTTCAGCCAGACTTCGTTGGGATCGCCGGAGGTCGAGCCGTTGGCGAAGAATGCGTCGAGATCCGTATCGCCGTCGAGGTCGGCGAGACCGACGCCGAACGTACCCTTCGTGCCGACGGTCTGCCCGCTGTCGGTGAAGTTGCCGGAGCCGTCGTTGATCCAGAGCTTGTTGGCGCCGTTGTTGCCGATCAGTGCGTCGAGGTCGGTGTCGGTGTCGACGTTCCCCAGAGCTACCGCGCGGCTCGGGTAGCTGCCCAGGGACTGACCGCTGTTGGAGAACGTCCCCGAGCCGTCGTTGAGAAAGAGCTCGTTCGTTCCGGTCGGGGAGTTCGCGGGCAGATAGGCGTCGAGATCGAGATCGCCGTCGACATCTCCCAGGGTGGCACTGTGCCGGCTGTAGCCGGCGCCGAGCGACTGGCCGCTGTCGGTCAGAATTCCCGAGCCGTCGTTGGTCCAGACGCGGCTGTCGGAGAGGTGGCGAACGAGGAAGAGATCGAGCGACGAGTTGTTGTCGAGCCGTGCCAGCAGCGCGCAGCTGCCGTAGCCGCTGTCGAGAGTCTGGCCGCTGCGGGAGAAGTTGCCGTCACCGTCGTTCAGCCAGAGCGTGTCCGGACCGTAGAACTCGGTGACGTAGGCGTCGACGTCGAGATCGCCGTCGACATCCCCCAGGGCGACCCAGTGGTGCTCCGCGCCGACCGGCAGGTTCCAGCCCAGGACGAACCCGGTGCCGGCGAAGGCGGCGACAGCCGTGATCGGAAGGATCAGCAGGACGGGCGCGATGTGGAGCGTCTGGGCGATCGATTTCCTCATCTGCGAATCTCCTTTCGGTGCGATCGATCGGAGTTCCCCCGGGGATCGAGTGGCTCCCGAGGAAAGCCTGGTGAAGCGGGCTCGCGACCGGACGCTGAAAGGACGAACGCCGCGCGGACGGCTGTCCCGCCCCGAGATCTCTTCGGAGAGCATCAGGAGGCGCCGGGTGCCGAGATGAGCCCGAGTGTAGCGCAAGGGTTCGACGGGGCCTGGCGGAGTGTCTCGCAGGGAGATGACGGCCGAGCCGGATGCCGGACCGGTCGCGATAGGCTCCCGGTCGCCGCTCGAGCCGGCGGACGACCGATTCACCCCGATGCGCCAGACCATTCTCTGGGACAACGACGGCGTCCTCGTCGACAGCGAGGAGCTGTTCTACGAAGCCAATCGCCGGTTCTTCGCGGCGCACGGGCTCGAGATCTCGCTCGAGCTCTACCTCGAGCATTTCCTCCGCCGCAGCGCGGGCGTCTGGCATCTCTTCCGAGAACGCGGCTGGTCGGAGGAGAGGGTCGTCCGCGAGCGCGAGGAGCGCAACGCGCTCTACGCCGAGCTCCTCGAGTCGGGGGGCGACCTCACGATGCCGGGGATCGAGGCGGTCCTCAGCGACCTCGCCCCGGCCTGCCGGATGGCCGTGGTGACGAGCTCCGAGCGCGAGCACTTCGAGCAGATCCATCGCCGCACGAAGCTCCTTCCGTACTTCGAGCAGGTCGTCGCCGCCGGCGACTACCGCCGGGAGAAGCCGCACCCGGAGCCGTATCTGACCGCCGCCGCTCGGCTCGGCGTCGACCCGGGCGCCTGTCTCGCCGTCGAGGACTCGCCGCGCGGCCTCGCGGCGGCCGTCGCCGCCGGGATCCCGTGCTTCGTTCTGCGCTCGCGGCTCTCGGCGGCCTTCCCGTTCCCGGGAGCGCTCGCCGTGGTCGACTCGACCGACCAGCTGCACGCCGTCCTGCGGGAGTCGATCGGATTGGAGCCGCGAAGCGTCGCGGCCGACGGCCGGTAGGGGTTTCCGCGAATCGCCCGGCAGTCTTCGGATCGCCGCGAGCCGCGGCCTCCGCGTGCGGCGCCCCGTCTACGGCTTCGCCGAGGGGCAGAGGTCGGCCACGGGGCAGTCGCCGCAGCGCGGGTTGCGCGCCTGGCAAACGGAGCGGCCGTGGGCGATCAGGAGATGCGCGAGATCGGTCCAATCGTCGCGCGGGAACAGCGGCATCAGGTCGCGCTCGACCTTGACCGGATCGTCGGCGCGGGTGAGGGCGAGCCGCCGCGCCAGCCGCCCGACGTGGGTGTCGACGACGACCCCTTCGTTCCTGCCGAAGGCGTTGCCGAGGACTACGTTGGCGGTCTTGCGGCCGACGCCGGGGAGCGCCACCAGCTCGTCGAGGCTCTGCGGGACTTCGCCGCCGTGTCGCTCGACGAGCGCCTTGCCGAGCCCGCGGATCGACTTCGCCTTGTTGCGGAAGAAGCCGGTCGACTGGATCAGCGCCTCGAGCTCGGCGGCCGGGATCGCGGCGTAGTCGGCGGCGCTCCGGCAACGTGCGAAGAGGGCCGGGGTGACCAGGTTCACCCGCGCGTCGGTGCACTGCGCCGAGAGGATCGTCGCCACGGTGAGCTCGAGCGGATCGCGGTGGTCGAGCGCGCAGTGCGCTTCGGGATAGGCCTCGCGGAGGCGCGCGAAGATCTCCGCCGCGCGGCGTTTGCGGAGCGCAGCGGTCTCGCGCGGCCGCCGCGCTTTCCGGGGCGCCGCGGCCGGCCCGGTCCCGCCGCTCAATCGCGGTCGAAGATCGACCGCAGGACGAGATTCCAGACGGCGAGGAAGAGGCCGCCGAGCATCGCCCAGAGGAACGAGTCGATCGCGAGGCCGTCGAGCAGCTTGTCGACCAGCCAGAGGACGACGCCGTTGATCACCAGGAAGAACAGGCCGAAGGTGACCAGGACGAGCGGCAGCGACAGCAGCGTGATCAGCGGCTTGACGAGGAGGTTGACCAGTCCGAGGACGAGTCCGGCGATCAGCAGGTACCAGAGATCGCCCGAGTAGTGGATCCCCGGGAGCAGCTGCGCCGCCGCCCAGAGGCCGAGTCCGTTCAACAGGATGCGTACCAGGATTTTCATGAGCTCCCTCCGGATGGTGAGATCGGTCCCTCCCGGCGCGCGATGCGCCAGGCTTCCTCGGCGACCCGACGTTCGTTGGCGTGCGACAGCTTCTCGAGCGCCTCGGCCCATGGAAACCACTGCGCGCCGACGACCTCCCGCGGATCGAAGTCGGTCTCGCTGCCGCTCTCGTAGGCGAGAAGAAAGTAGTCGACGTGCTTGCGGATGCGTCGCGCGCCGCGTTCCACGAACGTGTAGTCGATCCCCGAGACCGGCGCCAGGACCCGGCCGGTGACGCCGGTCTCCTCGCGCACTTCGCGCACCGCCGTCTCGGGTGGCCGCTCGTTCCCTTCGATGTGCCCCTTGGGCAGCTGCCAGCGCCGGCCGCCGGCCGTCGAGATCAGCAGGACCTGTTCGCCGCGCACCACGACACCGCCCGCCGAATGCTGGTGCTCGACGCGGGGCGACCGGCGCGGGCGCGTCACGGCGAGAGTCGCTCCATCGTCCAGATGCCGTCGGTCACCGTGGCCCGCCGGAAGAGGTGGCGCTCGTGCAGCCGGTTCGGCCGCCCGTGCCAGAACTCGATCGCGAGCGGGCGCAGCCGGAAGCCGCCCCAGTGCGGTGGGCGCGGCACGGTGACACCTTCGAAGCGCCGCTCGACCTCGGCGACCTGTGCCTCGAGCTCCTCGTACGAGGCGATCGGACGACTCTGCGCCGAAGCCCAGGCGCCGATCTGGCTGCCGCGCGGCCGGCTGGCGAAGTAGGCGTCGGAGTCGGCCGACGGCAGCCGCTCGACCACCCCTTCGGCACGCACCTGGCGGTCGATCCAGGGCCAGCGCCAGACCAGGGCGGCGAATGGCCGGGCCGCGAGCTCGCGGCCCTTGCGGCTCTCGTAGTTGGTGAAGAAGTCGAAGCCCTCGTCCGCGACCCCCTTGAGCAGGACGATCCGGGCGGCCGGGTGGCCCTCGTCTCCCACCGTGGCGAGCGTCATCTCGGTCGGGTCGAAGCCCGGGCTCTCGGCGGCGCGGGCGAACAGCTCGCGGAATCCGGTGATCGGATCGCCGGACGGCGCGAACGGCGGCGGACTGTCCACGGGGCCCGGCATCAGTTGGCGACGTCCTCTCCCGCCGCCGGGGTCCAGGCGGGCAACATCGCCGGGTCGACGCCGACCGAGGCCATGGCTGCCTCCCAGACCGCTTCGGTGTCGCCGCCGAAGACGAGATCGGCGTCGACCGGCGCGACGATCCAGTCGTTGCGCAGGATCTCCTCGACCAGCTGGCCGGCGCCCCAGCCGGCGTGGCCGAGGAGGAGGCGGAAGCGCTCGGGCGGCCGGGCTCCGAGAAGCTCGAGCTCGCCGACGTGCTGGGTGAGCAGGATCTTCGGGGCGACCTCGCTGGCGCTCTCGAGCTCCGGCAGCTCCCCCTCCTCGACCGAGAAGAGGACCGTCCCGACCTGCGGCTGCACCGGCCCGCCGAAACCGGCAAGAGCCGCCTCGTCGCCCCCCCACTCGAGCTTCAGATCCTCGAGGATCGCCGAAACCTTGAGCTCGGTCCGCCGGTTGACGACGAAGCCGAAACTCCCCTCCTCCTCGTGGGCGAGGAGCAGTACGACGCTCTTGGCGAAGAACGGATCGGAGATCTGCGGCATCGCGAGGAGGAGCACCGGGACGGAGAGGGTCGGAGCCGTCACACGTCGAGTCTATCCGTTCCGGTGCGATACTCTGGGGCCCTGGGAACGAAAGGATCCAACCGCATGAAGGACAGTTTCGGAAGCCACGGACCACTCGCCGTCGTCGGAGAGCGGTTCCAGATCGCGCGCCTCGCGGCGCTCGAAAAACAGGGTTTTTCGCTCGCCCGTCTCCCGTATGCCCTGAAGATCCTGCTCGAGAACCTCCTGCGCCGCGAGGACGGCAAGGTGGTCACCGGCGCCGAGATCGAAGCGCTCTGTCGCTGGAACCCGAAGGCCGAGCCGGATCGCGAGATCGCGTTCATGCCGGCACGTGTGCTGTTGCAGGATTTCACCGGCGTTCCCGCGGTCGTCGATCTGGCGGCGATGCGCGACGCGATGAAAGCGATGGGCGGCGATCCCAACCGGATCAACCCGCTGCAGCCGGTCGAGCTGGTGATCGACCACTCCGTGCAGGTCGACGAGTACGGCTCGGAGGCGGCGCTGCTGCTCAACAGCCGGCGCGAGTTCGAGCGCAACCACGAACGGTACCTCTTCCTGCGCTGGGGTCAGAACGCTTTCCGCAACTTCCGCGTCGTGCCGCCCTCGACCGGGATCGTCCACCAGGTCAACCTCGAATACCTCGCGCGCGTCGTGATGCGCGAGAACGGCTGGTCGTACCCCGACACGCTCGTCGGCACCGACTCGCACACCACGATGATCAACGGCCTCGGCGTCCTCGGATGGGGCGTCGGCGGCATCGAAGCCGAGGCGGCGATGCTCGGCCAGCCGGTCTCGATGCTGATTCCGCAGGTCGTCGGCTTCCGCATGACGGGCAGGATGCGCGAGGGGGCGACGGCGACCGACCTCGTGCTCACGGTGACCCAGATGCTGCGCAAGAAGGGAGTCGTCGGGAAGTTCGTCGAGTTCTTCGGTCCCGGCCTCTCGGAGCTCCGGCTCGCCGATCGCGCGACGATCGCCAACATGGCGCCGGAGTACGGCGCCACGTGCGGCATCTTCCCGGTCGACAAGCTGGCGATCGACTACCTGCGCTTCACCGGACGCCCGACGCTCGACGTGGTCTGGGCCGAGGCGTACCTGAAAGAGCAGGGCCTGTTCCACGGACCGGGCTCGCCCGAAGCCGAGTACTCCGACCTGCTCGAACTCGACCTCGGGACGGTCGAGCCGTCGCTCGCCGGCCCGCGGCGGCCGCAGGACCGGGTACCGCTCACGGCGATGAAGGAGAACTTCACCCGCGAGCTCCCGGGGCTGCTGGTCGGCAAGGCGGCGGCGAAGCCGAAAGCCGAAACGGTCGGGCGCTGGGAGAACGAAGGGGGCGACACGGCGGTGGCGACGGCGGTCGCACCGGTCACCGAGATCGAGACCACCTGGAACGGTGAGGCCTGCCAGTTGCGGCACGGCTCGGTGGTGATCGCGGCGATCACCTCCTGCACCAACACCTCGAATCCGTCGGTGATGCTGGCGGCGGGGCTGGTGGCGAAGAAGGCGTACGAAAAGGGGCTGCGTACGAAGCCGTGGGTCAAGACCTCGCTCGCGCCGGGCTCGAAGGTGGTGACCGACTATCTGCACGCGGCGGGCCTCACCCAGTACCTGAACGCGCTCAAGTTCAACACCGTCGGCTACGGCTGCACGACCTGCATCGGCAACAGCGGGCCGCTGCCGCCGCCGATCGAGAAGGCGATCCGCGAGCACGATCTCGTCGCCGCGGCCGTCCTCTCCGGCAACCGCAACTTCGAAGGGCGGATCAGCCCCGACGTGCGCGCCAACTACCTCGCCTCGCCGCCGCTCGTCGTCGCCTACGCCCTCGCCGGACGGGTCGATCTCGACCTCGGCAAGGAGCCGCTCGGGACGGGCCGGGACGGCAAACCGGTCTATCTCGCCGACGTGTGGCCGACGCAGGCCGAGATCGAGAGCGCGGTCTCGTCGGCGGTGCGGCCGGAGATGTTCGAGCGCCAGTATGCCGACGTCTTCACCGGCGACGAAGCCTGGCAGTCGCTCGCCGTTCCGCAAGGGGACACCTTCGCCTGGCAGCCGAACTCGACCTACGTGCGCAAGCCGACCTATTTCGACGGCATGACACTCACGCCGGAACCGGTGGCCGATGTCGAAGGGGCGCGCTGCCTCGCGGTTCTCGGCGATTCGATCACCACCGATCACATCTCGCCGGCCGGTTCGATCAAGAAGGAGAGCCCGGCGGGCCGCTACCTCCTCGAGCACGGCGTCGAGGTAAAGGAGTTCAACTCGTACGGCTCGCGGCGCGGCAATCATGAAGTGATGGTGCGCGGCACCTTCGCCAACACGCGGATCCGCAACCGGATGGTGCCGGGCGTCGAGGGCGGTTTCACGACCCATCTGCCGGAGACCGAGCCGGTGTCGATCTACGACGCGGCCATGGAGTACGCCGACGAAGGGGTGCCGCTCGTCATTCTCGCGGGCAAGGAGTACGGCTCCGGTTCGTCGCGCGACTGGGCGGCGAAGGGTCCGTTCCTCCAGGGAGTGCGGGCCGTGGTCGCCGAGTCGTTCGAGCGCATCCACCGGTCGAACCTGATCGGCATGGGGATCGTGCCGCTCGAGTTCCCGAAGGGGGAGAGCGCCGAGTCACTCGGGCTCACCGGTCTCGAGAGCTACGCGATCCGCGGTCTCGCCGAGGGGGTCGAAGGCGGCTTCGCCGGCGGCCGCCACGTCGAGGTGCGGGCCTCCCGTCCCGACGGCGCCGCGGTGTCGTTCCGGGCCCGGGTACGGCTCGATACCCCGCAGGAGATCGAGTACTACCGGCACGGCGGGATCCTGCAGTACGTGCTGCGCCAGCTGCTCACGGAGGGATGAAAAAAAAGCCCCGCGCAGTGGAGGGAACTCTGCGCGGGGGGAGGAGAGGGAGTTGAGGAGACAACCGGGGAGTTCCCCGGAGGCGGCCCCACTCCCGTACCAGGCCACCTACAGGAGTCAACGTTGCAAAAGCCGCTCCGGATTCCTTTCCGCCTCTGATGCGCCTCTTTCTGACCGGCGGGACCGGCTACATCGGACGCGCCCTGGCCCGCCGCCTGGTCGCCGAGGGACACGAGGTCCGCGCCCTGGTGCGCCCCACGTCCAACGCGCAACTGTTGCAGGATATGGGAGTTGCGACGTTCGTCGGAGACGTCCGGGAGCGCGCCTCGATGCGCGAGGGGATGTCCGGAGCGGACTGGGTGGTGCACGCCGCGGCCGAGCTCGATCTCAACCGTCCCGGCGAGCAGATGTCCGCCGCGAACGTCGCGGGATCGGAGAATGTGTCCTCGCTGGCCTACAAGCTCGGCGTCGGCCGCTTCCTCTCGATCTCGTCGATGGCGGCGTTCGGCGGCAGCCCGGCGGACGGGAGCCCGGCGACCGAGGAGAGCCCGCCCTACCTGCCCTGGCCGACCCGTTACAGCGCCACCAAGGCGGCCGGGGAGGAGGCGATCCAGGGCTGGGCGAAGCAGGGGCTGCGGGTCAACACCGTCTTCCCGACGCTGGTCTACGGTCCGCCGGGCAAGAAGGAGGGGGCGAACGCCCTCCTCCGGGCGCTCCTGCTCGGGCGCTTTCCGGCGCTCATCGAGCCGGAGAAGAAGGTCAGCTGGGTCTTCCTCGACGACCTGGTCGACGGCATCGTGCGGGTCATCGAGCGCGCTCCGCCGGGGCGCGGCTACCTGATGGCCGGCGAGGCCTGGAGCGTGCGCGAGCTCGCCCGGCAGGTCGCCGAGCGCACCGGCGTCGCCGCACCGAAACGGGAGCTCTCGGCCGGCACGGCGCGCCGCCTGTTCCGTCTCGGCGGTCCGCTCCTGCGCCTCTTGGGCAAGCGCCTGCCGGTGCCGATCGAACAGCTCGCCTCCCTCGAACGTCACTGGAACTTCGACGACGGGCGCGCCCGGCGCGAGCTCGACTGGCGACCGCGTCCTCTCGCCGAGGGGCTCGCCCTGACGCTCGACTTCCTCGTCGCGCGCGAGGCGGCTGCCGGCTGAGCGCGGTATCCTGTCGCGTCGGACGACCGCCGGGACCCTCGCCATGTTCACCGTCTTCAAGGAGTTCACCTTCGCCGCCGCGCACCGCATCCGCGGCCACACCGGCGGCTGCGAGAACCTGCACGGCCACAACTACCGGGTGCGGGTGCACGTCTCGTCCGCGACCCTCGATGCGCTCGGGATGGTGATCGACTTCGCCGACCTCAAGCGGATCGTGGCCGAGGTCGTCGACCCCTTCGACCATCGCCTGATCAACGAGGTGCCGCCGTTCGACGAGCGCAACACGACGGCCGAGCGCCTCGCCGAGTACGTTTTCGAAGAGGTCGAGCGGCGTCTCCCCGGTGGCCGGACCCTCCGCCGCGTCGAGATCTGGGAGACCGACAACTCCTGCGCGATCTACGAGCGCTGAGGCGGCTCGCGAAGTTGCCGAGATGACAGATCGTCGGGGAGTGGCGCCCTCTGGTCAGGAACTCCGTTCTCCAGTGGGGGAGGCTTTCATGCGAATCCGGTATCCGAACCTCCGCGAGCTCGCGGGCGCTCTTCTCGTTCTCGTGACTCCGAGCGCGCTGGCTCCGGCGTTCGCCGCCGATCGCGTCCCCACGCCTCCACCGCTGGCTCGAGTCGAACCTTTCCGCGAGCAGATCCAGGGGATCGAGCTGCCCGACCCGTACCGCTGGATGGAGAACGAAGGGGACCCCGAGCTGGCCACCTGGCGTGCCGCCCAGCACCGATATGCGGCCGAGCTCCTCGGGACCTCGAGCGGTTGGACCGGGCTCCGGGACCGGTTTGCCGCGCTCATGCAGGCGATGCCGACGCTCGGTTCGGTGACGCCGGTGCCGGGCGGTGCCTTGCTGGATCGCTGGCTCGAAGACGGCAAGTCGATCCACTTCTGGAGAGAAGACTCCGGCTCCGAGGCTCCGGTCGTGACGCGGGCGGGGCTGGCGGCAGCCGGTCGTCCCGATCGCATCCGCGAGATCTCGCCTTCGTGGGACGGACGCTACGTCGCCTGCGCCACCACGGGCGCCGGGGACGGATCCGCGAGCATTTCGGTAATCGAGATCGAGACCGGGCGGATCCTGCCCGATTTCGTGCAGGACCTGCTGACGACCACCTCGGGCAGCCGCTACCGGGTCGCCTGGCTCCCCGACAGCTCGGGCTTCGTCTATCCGCGTCTCGCGCCGGGAGCGGCCGAGGGTCCGGCGAAGGAACGACTCGGGCGGGGACGGCAGGCGCTTCACCGGATCGGGCGTCCGACCTCCGAGGACGTCGACCTGTTCGGGTTCGGAGTCGATCCGGCGATCGAAGTCGCCGTCGACGACCTTCCGGCGACGGTGGTCACGGCTCCCGGCTCGGCCTGGCTCGTCGCGACCCTCTACCGCGTCGTGGAAGACCGGAGCGAGCTCTGGGCGGCGCGATGGAACGAGAACTACGCCGGTGTCGGGCCCTGGCGTCGCGTGGCGGATTCGGACTACGGATCGCCGCGACTCCGCGGCAACGAGCTCTTCGCTCTCACCTCCCTCGCCGCAGACCGCCGTCGTCTCGTCGCGATCGACCTCGCCACCGCGGAACCGGTCTGGCGGGATGTCGTCCCCGAGCGCGAAGGAGTCCTCCTGCGCTACACGCTGCTGCCCGACGGTGTCGTCTACACGGAGCTCGGAGCGGATCAGACGCGACTCATGCGCTGGTCGACGGGCGCGGCGGCGCCCGAGCGGATCGCCGTTCCGATTCCGGGCGGACTGCATCTGCCGGCCCAGGATCCCGGTCGCGCCGAGCCCTGGGTGGAAGCGATGAACTGGGTCGATCCCGGAGGCTGGTTCCGGGTGCCACGGGTGGGCACGGTCGCCCGCCGCACCGGGGTCGATCCGGGCGGCGGCATGCCGGCGGCGAGAGGCGATCTGGTCGTCGAGTCGCGGCGCGTTCCGGTCGCTCCCGGGATCGAAGTTCCGGTCTCGATCGTCCGGCCGCGGCGAATTCCGCGCGCGGGAACGTCGGTACTGCTCGAAGCCTACGGCGGCTACGGCCAGATCCATCAGAGCGAGTTCAACCCGTTCGCGCTGCTCTGGGCGGAGCAGGGAGGAACGTATGTCTATGCCCATGTTCGCGGCGGCGGAGAGCTCGGGGAGGCCTGGCACAGGGCCGCCACCCGGGAAGGGAAGATCGCGAGCACGACGGACACCCTGCGCGTCGCCGAGTGGCTCGTCGAACAGCGTCTTACGCGTCGCGGGCGGATCGCCCTGATCGGCACCTCCTCCGGCGCGCAGATCCCGGGTCTCGCCCTGGCGCTCGCACCGGAACTGTTCGGGGTCGTCGTCTTCAACGTCGGAGCTCCCGACGAGATCCGCGGGGCGCAGCTCGATCCGACGGCGGCGCGGAATCTCGCGGAAATGGGAGATCTCGCGACGGCGCACGGCGTGGAGCTGCTCCGGGAGGTTTCGCCGTATCACCGCGTTCCGGTCTCCGCGAACTTCCCGGCTGTCGTCGTCAAGTCCGCCAGGGACGACTACAACTTCGGAGGCGTGTCCGCCGCGATGAAGTACGTCGCACGGCTCCAGGCCGCGAATCGGGGTCCGCGGCCGGTCGTCTGGCTCGATCAAGCGGGAGGGCACAGCGACGTCTTCGGCGAAGATCCGGAGATCGTCGGACAGACGATGGCCTTTCTCCTCTGGCAGACGGGGCATCCGCGGTTCGGTCCGCGTCCTTGACAGCTCTCGTGGCGTGGCACAGCCTTTTCGGATGATGCTGCACTTCGTCGCCGCGTCCGAAGGCGCGATCGGGCCCGCCGCGGGACCGGAGGCCATCGGGTGAGCTCCGTGCCTGCGAGCCCGGGCCGTCTGCGGATCCACGAGATCTTCTACTCGCTGCAGGGGGAGTCGACCTACAGCGGCAGGCCGTGTGTCCTCGTGCGGCTCACCGGCTGCCAGATGCGCTGCGTCTGGTGCGACACCGAGTACGCCTTCTACGAAGGGAGCTGGAAGAGCATCGACGAGATCCTCGCCGAGGTCGCGGCGTTCGGCTGTCCGCTGGTCGAGGTCACTGGCGGCGAGCCGCTGCTGCAGCCCGCCGTGCATCCGCTGATGACCGCGCTCTGCGACGCCGGCTACGAGGTGCTGCTCGAGACCGGCGGCGGGATCGACATCGCCGGCGTCGACCGCCGCGTGCGGCGGATCGTCGACGTCAAGTGCCCCGGTTCGGGAGAGGCGCCGAACAACCGCTGGGAGAACCTCGACGACCTGCGTGCGGGCGACGAGCTCAAGTTCGTCCTCGCCGATCGCACCGACTACGACTGGGCGCGACGCGAGATCGCCGAGCGCGGGCTCGCCGGCCGCTGTCCGATCCACTTCTCGCCGGTCTGGGAATCGCTCGCGCCGGTCGAGCTCGCCGGCTGGATCCTCGCCGACCGCCTGCCGGTCCGCCTCACCCTGCAGCAGCACAAGCTCCTCTGGGGCGCCGGCACGCGCGGCGTATAGCCGAGCGTGCCGACCGGACTTCGAACCTCTAGGGCGCTGCGGGCCGCAGCCGACCGATCCAGAGGCCGTCGAACGGGGTCGCCCAGTCGAGCGCGTCGATCGCGGGAGGACGCGGGTCGGCGCGG
>JBFWYP010000040.1:0-35486 GCA_050186295.1 Thermoanaerobaculia bacterium
GGCCGGCCCCCGGCCGCAGCGAACCGCTCCATCCGGCCCGGACCGTCCTCGCGACGGCCCGGGCCGTTCGCTTTCCGGGCTACCGGGCCCCACGGGCGTCCTGTCACACCGCTGTCACTCGTCGTTTCCCCGCCTGACACCCCCCGTTGAAAGACTTTCCTCGCCGGGTCGAGGCCGGCCGGCCTTCCGGTTCCATCGGTTCGACTCTTACCGTCCGGCGCTCCCGCCGGACCCCATGAAATGAGGAGGAAAGCATGAAGCGCACGACGAATCTGGCCCTCGCGGCCCTCACCCTCACCGCCCTGTCGATCGGATCGCTCCAGGCGCAGCCCGTCCAGGTCGACGCCGGCATCGAGCCGTACCAGAAGTCGAGCGGCGTCTCGGGAAGCGTCAGCTCGATCGGGTCGGACACCCTGAACAACCTGATGACGTTCTGGGCGGAAGGCTTCCAGAAGCAGTATCCCAACGTCCGCATCCAGATCGAGGGCAAGGGTTCGTCGACCGCTCCGCCGGCACTGATCGCCGGAACCTCGCAGTTCGGCCCGATGAGCCGGCAGATGAAGGCCGAAGAGATCGACGCCTTCGAGAAGAAGTACGGCTACAAGCCGTCGGTCGTCCGCGTCGCCGTCGACGGCCTCGCGGTCTACGTCAACAAGGACAACCCGATCGACCGGCTGACGATGCAGCAGGTCGACGGCATCTTCTCCAAGACCCGCAAGCTCGGCGGCAAGGACATCAAGACCTGGGGCGACCTCGGCGCGACCGGCGAGTGGTCCTCGCGTCCGCTTTCTCTCTACGGCCGCAACTCGGCTTCGGGCACCTACGGATTCTTCAAGGAAGAGGCGATGGGCAAGGGCGACTTCAAGGACACCGTCAAGGAGCAGCCCGGTTCCGCGTCCGTCGTCCAGGGCGTCACCGAGGACAAGGCCGGCATCGGTTACTCCGGTATCGGCTATCGCACCTCCGGCGTCAAGCCCGTCTCGCTCGCCGGCAAGGACGGACAGTTCTTCACCACGTCGGCCGCCGACGTCCTCTCCGGCAAGTACCCGCTCTCGCGCTACCTCTACATCTACTTCAACGCGGCCCCCAACAAGCCGCTCGATCCTCTGGTCCGCGAGTTCCTGAAGTTCGTCGAGTCGCGCGAGGGCCAGGAGATCGTCGTCAAGGACGGCTACATGCCGGTCTCGGCCAAGGTCGCCGGCGAGGAGCTCGCGAAGCTCCGCTGAGCCCGGACCTCCAGGGGCCCGGCACCCGGGCCCGGCGAACGGGGTGAGCTCCGGTAGGATCGGATCGTTCACCCGGTTCCGCCGGGCCCGAGTCGTCTCGGCTCCGGTCCGGATTCTCCAGCGACCCTCCACGCGAACATGTCGATCGCCGACGCCAACGTCTCCCCGGATCGCAGCGCCCGTCGCGCCGCGCGGGGCGATGCCGCCGCGAAGACCGGAACCCGCCGACTCCTCGTCGATCGCACGGCCCGCTGGGTCGTCACCGCCGGAGGCCTGGCGATCATCGCCAGCATCCTCGGCATCCTGCTCTTCATCCTCCTCGAAGTGATCCCGCTGATGCGGCCCGCGCGCGTGCGCGAGGCCGGTTCGATCGCGCTTCCGGCCCAGGTCGGCGCTCTCCTCTCGGATCCCTACCGCAATCTCGCCGCCACTCTCGGCAAGGACGGCCGACTGCGGGTCATGTCGATCGCCGACGGCGCCACGGTGGACGAGCAGACCCTCGCCGTCAGCACCGACGAAGGCGCGGCACCCGCGAGCCTGATCGCGGTCAAGGTTCCTCCCGGAGCGACCGCCTTCGCAGCGGCCACGGACGACGGGCGGGTGATCGCCCAGGCAGTCGACTGGGAGATCACCTTCGACGCGGACAGCAAGCGGATCGTCCACGCCAGGTTTCCCGCGTCGGTCGAGCTGATCCTCGATCCCGAGCGGCGGCCACTCGCCGCCTACACCTCGCAGATCGAAGGGGTCGGCAAGGCGGTCGCCGCCGCCCAGCTCGCCGACGGTCGCGTCGTGCTCGCCAAGCGCGAGACCGTGACCAACGAGTTCTCCGGCGAGACGACGAGCACCGACGAACGGTTCGAGTTCGACGTCGCCCCTGCGCTCGAGGCCCTGGTCGTCGATCGCGACCAGCGCAATCTCTTCGGCGGCACCGCTTCCGGCGAGATCTACTGGTGGCAGCTCGACCACGGCTCGGGCACGCCTCCCCGCATCTCGTCTGCCGGCTCGGCGGCGATCACCGCGATGACCTTCCTGATCGGTGACCGTTCGCTGGTCGTCGGCCAGGAGAGCGGCGCGATCTCGGTCTGGTTTCCGGTCCGCGTCGCGGGCGGAGACAGCGAAGACCTGCCGCTCGTCCGGATCCGCGATCTGCCGGCGCACGGCGCCGCCATCACGAAGCTGGCCCCCTCCCAGCGCAACCGCAGCTTCCTCGTGATCGACGCGGAAGGCGGGATGGCCCTCTACTATTCGACCTCGGAGCGCACACTGTGGAAGGGTCGTGCGCCCGTCGAGCCGGTGACGGCGCTCTCGATCACGCCCAAGGGCGACGGCGCGGTCCTTGCCGGCGCCGGGCGGCTGGCCTCGCTCGAGATCGAGAACCCGCATCCCGAGATCTCCCTCAAGGCGCTGTTCGGCAAGGTCTTCTACGAGGGCTACGAGAAGCCGGAGTTCGCCTGGCAATCGACCGGCGGCACCGGCGACTTCGAACCGAAGCTGTCGCTCACGCCGCTCGTCGCGGGCACGCTCAAGGGAACGCTCTACTCCCTGCTCCTCGCGATTCCGCTGGGAATCTTCGGCGCGATGTTCGCATCGCAGTTCCTCCATCCAAAGCTCCTCAACTACGTCAAGCCGACGGTGGAGATCATGGCGGCGCTGCCGTCCGTGGTGCTCGGTTTCCTCGCCGGGCTCTGGCTGGCGCCGGCCCTGGAGCGCTACTTCCCCGCGCTGCTGCTGATGCTGCTCGTGCTCCCGGTGGGCGTCTGGCTCGCGGGACTGGGCTGGAACGCCCTCCCGCTCGGTTTCCGTCAGCGCTTCCCGTCGGGCGCGGAGGTCTTCGTCTACGTCGGCGTCATCGTCCTCGGCCTCTGGTTCTCGATCGAGCTCTCGCCGCTCTTCGAGCGGCTGGCGTTCGGCGGCAACTTCCAGGCCTGGCTCCTCGAGACCACCGGCCTGAGGTACGACCAGCGGAACGCGGTCGTCGTCGGCCTCGCCATGGGCTTCGCGGTGATCCCGATCATCTTCGCCATCTCCGAGGACGCGTTCTCGAACGTGCCCCGGAATCTCGTCTCCGGCTCGCTGGCGCTCGGCGCCAACCGCTGGCAGACGGTGACCCGGGTCGTCCTGCCGACCGCCTCTCCCGGGATCTTCTCGGCGATCATGATCGGCTTCGGTCGCGCCATCGGCGAGACGATGATCGTGCTGATGGCCACCGGCAACACGCCGATCATGGAGATGAGCGCCTTCAATGGCTTCCGCACCCTCTCGGCCAATATCGCCGTCGAGATCCCGGAGGCGCCGCACGGCGGGACGCTCTACCGCACGCTCTTCCTCGCCGCGCTCCTCCTGTTCATTCTCACTTTCGTGCTCAATACCGCAGCCGAGCTCGTCCGGCAGCGGCTTCGCAGAAAGTACGCACAGCTCTAGGAGCCCGGCGATGAGCAGATCGAAAACCACGAGCTCCGTGCGACGCGACCTCTTCGGCGTTTCGATGACCGCGCTCTGCGGCGGCGCGCTGGCGCTCAACCTGGTGCTGATCCTCGCGCTGCTGACGGTCATCGGCTGGCAGGGGGCGCGATTCTTCTGGCAGAAGGACCTGCGGGAGCTCACCCTCCAGGACGGCACCAGGGTTCTCGGAGAGATCCACGCCCGCGAGGTGATCCCGGAAGGACTCCCCGGCGCCGGCACCCAGCGGATCCAGATGCGGCTGGGGAATCGCGACCTGACCGGCGGCGACTTCCGCTGGTTCGATTCTTCGGAGATCGCCTCGGAACGGAATCCGCCGGACGCCGTGCTCCTCGAGCGCCTCGAGTGGGGAAATTTCTACGGCCGGATGATGGAGCTCCGCGAGGGCGAGAGGATCCTGGCGAGCGGCGAGGAGGACTCGTGGCGGGAGTTCGAGTCGCTCCACCGCGCCAAGACCAGCGAGCGCGAGGCGATCCGCCGGCTCGAGAAGGGCGACATCGGCGACGTCAACCGGGCGATCGAGAAGTTGCGCCTCGCCGAGCGCCGGCTCGAGCTCGAGAACCCGCCCGCCGCCGAACGGGAGCGGCGCCAGGCAGAGATCGACCGCCTGATCCACGGGCGGCAGGCCGAGTACGAGACGCTGGCGGCGGATCTGTTCGCCCGGCGCGAGCACCTGGAGTCGCAGACGGTCGTCATGGAGGCCGCCGACGGCACGCGCAAGGAGCTGCCGATCGGCGGCGTCGTGCGGGCGATCCGGCCCAACGAGCTCTCCACCGCCGGCAAACTCGGCCTCTACCTCTCGCGGGTGCGCGAATTCGTCGCCGACGATCCGCGGGAGTCGAACACCGAGGGCGGCATCTTCCCGGCGATCTTCGGCACCGTGATGATGGTCTTCCTGATGTCGTTCGCGGTGGTGCCGCTGGGCGTCCTGGCGGCGCTCTACCTGCGCGAATACGCCAAGCAGGGGCCGCTGGTCCGGATGGTGCGGATCGCCGTCAACAACCTGGCGGGCGTTCCGTCGATCGTCTTCGGCGTCTTCGGCCTCGGCTTCTTCGTCTACACCGTCGGCGGCACCATCGACCGGCTCTTCTACCCGGAAGCGCTGCCGACCCCGACCTTCGGGACCGGTGGGATCCTGTGGGGCGCGTTGACTCTGGCGATCCTCACCGTCCCGGTCGTGATCGTCGCCACCGAAGAGGGACTCGCCGCCGTCCCCGGCATCGTCCGCGCCGGCTCGCTGGCACTCGGGGCCACCAAGTGGGAGACCACCTGGAAGGTGGTCGTGCCGGCGGCCGCGCCGGGCATCCTCACCGGAGTCATCCTGGCGATGGCCCGCGCGGCCGGCGAGGTCGCCCCGCTGATGATCGTCGGCATGGTCAAGCTCGCCCCGACGCTGCCCATCGACGGGAACTTCCCGTTCGTCCACTTCGAGCGCAAGTTCATGCACCTCGGATTCCACATCTTCGACGTCGGATTCCAGAGCCCCAACGTCGACGCGACGAAGCCGCTGGTCTTCGCCACCGCCCTGCTGCTCATCGTGGTCGTCACGGCGATGAATCTGATCGCCATCTCGATCCGCAACCATCTGCGCAAGAAGTACGCCGGAAGCGCGGTCTGAGAGATCTCCTATGATCACCGTTCCAGGCAACTCGAAGGAGCCGTCGATGGTCGAGATGGACCCGAATCTTCACGCTGCGACACCGTCCGGAGGAAAGTCCGGTGTCGACGCCCCGGATCGAGCCGCCGTCCATGGCACGCTTTCCTCGACCGGCGACCCGGCTCTCGAGCCCCGGATCGAGCAGCCGATCCTCGAGATCGAGAACCTTTCGCTCTGGTACGGCAAGAAGCTGGCGCTCAAGAACATCTCGCTCCGCATCCCGGAGAAGCAGATCACTGCCTTCATCGGCCCGTCGGGATGCGGCAAGTCGACGCTGCTGCGCTGCATCAACCGCCTGAACGACCTCATCGACGTGGTGCGCATCGAAGGGCGGATCCAGTTCGAGGGCCGCGACATCAACGACCCCCGGATCGAGATCAACGCGCTGCGCAAGCGGATCGGAATGGTGTTCCAGAAGTCGAACCCGTTCCCCAAGTCGATCTACGAGAACGTCGCCTACGGCTGCCGGATCCAGGGGATCAACCGACGCAGCGAGCTCGACGAGATCGTCGAACGCTCGCTCCGTGGCGCGGCACTCTGGGAAGAGGTGAAGGACCGGCTGAACGAGAGCGCCCTCGGCATGTCGGGCGGTCAGCAGCAGCGCCTCTGCATCGCCCGGGCGATCGCCGTCGAGCCCGAAGTGATCCTGCTCGACGAGCCGTGCTCCGCGCTCGATCCGATCGCCACCGCCAAGATCGAGGAGCTGATGGAGGATCTGAAGAAGCAGTACACGCTGGTGATCGTGACCCACAACATGCAGCAGGCGTCGCGTGTCTCCGACTACACCGCCTTCCTCTACCTCGGCGAGCTGATCGAATACGGGGTGACCCGGAAGCTCTTTCTCAACCCGATCAAGAAGCAGACCGAGGACTACATCACCGGCCGCTTCGGCTGAATCGACTGCTCTCCCTGCCGCGACCGGTGGGGACCCTCAGCTGTCTTCCTTGATTCCGTGCCGGATGCGGCCGAGGGTCTTGTTGACCGGGTTGCTGCGGTCGAGGAATCCGACGACCGGACGCTTGCGGATCCCGAGCTCGGCGTGGAGGGCGCGCAGCCCCTCGTTCTTCGGGTCGAGCGCCAGCCCTTGCGACAGGGCCAGGACGGCCCGCTTGCGGTTGCGCGCCAGCAGGCAGACGCGGGCGAGATTCAGGTGGCAGTCGGGGTTGTAGAACTGGACCTTGACGGCGTGCTCACAGAGGCGCCGGCCCTCCTTCACCTTCTTCTCGTACCGGGCGATGCCATAGCCGAGATAGGAGTAGGCGATCCCGGGAACCGAGTCGGAGAGACCGCGCTCCTTGACCAGGTCCGCCAGGACCGAGAGGCCGCGGCTCCAGTCACCCGACTTGCAAAGTTCGATCGCCGCTTCCGCCGTGGCGCGGGGATTGGCCGGATCCAGCGGTATCTCGATTCGGGTCGACATCTCGGGTCGTACTCCTCCGTCCGGTGAGCGGTCAGTTCATGGCGTCATGCCATGTTACACTCTCCGCATTGTCGCGCTTCCTAGACCGGGTGACAAGCGATGACCGACCTCGCTGACACTCCCGACGTCAAGGAGCTCGTGGCGCTCGCGCGCCGATTCGTCGAACGCCGCCTGTACGACGAAGCTGCCGAGCTCTTTGGAGTCGCGGTTCGACTCGATCCGAGAGACCTCGGCGTGCGGCTCTCCCTCGCCCGCGTGCGCCGGCTGCAGAAGGGGAGCGGCCGCGGCAAGCCCGACAAGGATCCCGTCGAGGCGGCCCGCGACGAGATGCGGCGCAACGCCATCGACGCCTCCCACTTCGTCGGTCTGGCCTGGCTGTATGCCGAAAAGAGCGAGGAGTTCCGCGCCCTCGAGTGCCTCGAGATCGCCCGCCAGAAGGACCCGATCGCCCCGGCCAATTTCAAGCTGGCGGCACGTATCCACTTCCGCCTGCAGGACTACGACGCCGCTTCGGAGCACCTGAAGAAGGCGCTGCGCTACAACCCGTTCGACCGCGAAGCCGCCGAGCTGCTGGGCCAGGTCGAGTACGAACGCCGCCAGTTCGAGGACTCGCTCGCGGCGACGATCGACGCCTTCCTCCTCCTGCCGACGGTCGACGAGGAGCGCGCCATCCGGCTGCGCCGGCGGATCCGGACGCTCAAGCACCTCCTCGGCTGGCAGAGCAAGCAGGTGGTGGCGCTCTTCCGTGAGCGCGAGGAGAAGCTCCACACCGCCTTCGACCGCCTCGAATGGCGGCGCGAGCGTTTCCGCAGCGACGAGGCGTGGGAAAGTCTTGCCTTCGCGGCCCTCGCCGGCCCCAAGGAGGACAAGGGGCGCCTCAAGATCGCCAGCCGGCTGCGCAGGATGGAGACCTGGGCCCACTTCACCGACGAGCAGATCTTCAAACTCTCGGCCGCGATCGAGGAGCGCAACATCGAGGCCGGCTCGCTGGTCTTCGCCAACAACAGCGAAGGCACGGACATCTTCCTGCTCGAAGAGGGTGAGGTCAGCATCCAGCGCCCGACACCGTACGGCACCTTCCCGCTTGCTCTCCTGCACCCCGGTTCGATGTTCGGCGAGGTGAACTTCCTCACCCGCGGCGTCCGCACAGGCGACGCTCTGGCGCTCAAGCCCAGCCGGGTGCTGCACTTCGACGGCGCCACGCTCGAGCAGCTCTCGGAAGGCTGGTCCGAGTTCGGCGTCCAGCTCTACTGGGGGCTCTGGCACTCCCTTGCCGCCAAGCTCCGTTCGACGAACGAACAGCTCCGCACCTTCTTCTCGGCCGACAAGCAGCCCGAGAATTTCCTGCGTCTGCGCCGCGGGCGCGAAGGCAGCGCCGAATCGATCGAGGTGCCGCCGGACGACAAGGTCCGCCTCTTCCGCGAACAAGGTCTGTCGGGCAAGGAGCTGACGACACTCGCGACCTTCTCCAAGGAGCTGCGCTTCGAACCCGGCGACCGCCTCTTCGAGGAGGGCGATCAGGGACACGAGATGTACGTCGTGCTCGAGGGCAAGGTCCTGATCAGCAAGTACATCCCCGGCGCCGGCGAAGAGGCGCTCGCGATCCTCGAGCGCGGCGATTTCTTCGGCGAAATGTCGCTCATCGACGGCGAGCCGCGTTCGGCCGACGCCCGCGCGCACGGCGGACCACTCACCGTGCTGACGCTCGATCAGGCGACCATCCAGGAGATGCTCGCCCTCGATCCCCAGGCCTCGCTCGACCTCCTGCGGCTGCTCTGCCGCCTGGTCGCCAAGCGGCTGCGCGAGATCGACGAGAAGGTGATCGGCTGGCGCATCATGTCCGGCGAGCACGCCCCGGGCGGCGCCGGGATCGCGGCAGGATAGCTCCCGAATCAACCTGCGCTGCACCGGGAGTGGCGCACTCCGCTCTCCGGATTCGCCGGATCTGGAATGATCGATTCCGGGAGGATTTCCATGCGCTATGGATCGACCGCGCTCCGCACTCTGCTGCTTCTGGTTCCGTTCCTCGCGGCTTCCGCTGCGACGGCGCAGGTCAACGACTGTACCTGGCCGACGGCCACGGACCAGTTGAACGAGCCGGGCATCACGATCACTTTTGCCAACGGGAACTTCAGCTATGCGCCCCGATGCGTGATCATCGAGCAGGGGACCCAGGTCACCTTCTCCGCGGACAGCGGCACGTTCGGGAATCACCCGCTGGTCGGCGGAAGGGTGGAGAACGGAGTCGAGATCCCCGACCCGACGAGCCCGATCCCCCATACGACGAGCGGAACGACGGTTTCGTTCACCTTCGACAATGCCGGGATCTATCCCTTCTACTGCGACAACCATTCCGTCACGTTCTCGATGTACGGCGCGATCTACGTCGCCCTCTTCGCCGACGGCTTCGAGTCCCAGGACACCTGCTCCTGGGACCTGAGCACTCCTTTGCCCTGCGACTAGGACTCCTTCCCGGCACCCGTCGTCCTCCCCGGCGGTGGCAGGTCCGGATCGCTAGTCCGAAGGAAGACCGACGGTAGCAACCAGGCGATCGGGGTGGAGGTGACGCCCGACCGCGCGCTCGATCTCCTCCGGTCCGAGCGCAGCAATCTCCCGCGCATGCTGATCCGGATCGTCGAGCGGGAGATCGAGCAGCATCGCGCTCGCCATCAGGTCGGCCCACTGCCGCGCGGTCTCGCGGCGGAACGGTTCCCGGCCCAGCAGGTACGAGCGGGCGTCCGCGACTTCCGACGGGGCGAGCGGCCCGGCGACGAAACGGTCGATCTCGTCGCGCGCCGCCGCTTCGGCCGCCGCGACCGTCTCCGGCGACGTGCCGACGTAGACCGCGAGGCGCCCGGTGTCGAGACTGGCGCCAGCGACCGTGTCGGCGGTCGCCGTGTATGCCAGGCCCTGCTGCTCGCGGATCCGGTGCGGAATGCGCCCCGAGAGGCCCGAGCCCGCGCCGAGAATCACTCCCGCGACCTCGAGGGCCACGTAGTCGGGATCGCCGCGGCGCACCGTCCGATGCGAAAGGTAGAGGTGCGCCTGATCGCGGGCACGCGTCCGGATCGTCCGGTGCGGCTCCGGCGAAGCGGCCGGCTCCTCCGGCGCCCCGCGGTGACCGTCCGGCGTGTTTCCGTCCGCGGACCCGTCGCTTCCGAACCTCTCCTCCGCGAACCGGCCGACCGACTCGACATCGATTTCGCCGGCGATCGAGACGAGGCGCTCGCCCGCGAGTCCCCGGCGGTGGTACGACCGGCAGGAGTCCGGATCGAGTCGCCCGAGACTCTCGCGATCACCCTGGAGGGGACGGGAGCGAGGATGCGGCGCCCAGAGCTGCGCCATGTGTTCGCGTCCGGTGAACGTGTCGGCTTCGTCGGCCTGGGCATCGAGCTCGGCCGCCGCCTGGCGCGCCAGCCAGGCGACGCGATCCGCCGGAAAGCTCGATTCGAAGAGCAGCTCCGCAGCCCAGCCGATGGCTTCGCGCCAGTCGTCGGCCAGTGCGTCGATCGCCAGGCCGTGCGCCTCGTAGCCCCCGAAGCTCGATACCATCATGCCGCGCGCCTCGGCGTCGGCGCTGATCTTCGCGTAGTCGCGCCGCGCCGTTCCTTCGGCGAGCATGCGACCGGTGACGAGCGCCTGGCCGGGAATCGTCTCGAACCGCGCTCCGCCCGGGAGCAGGATGCGGATCGCCACGATCGGCGAGCCGTCGACGCGCCGGATCCGGAGCCGGGAACGGACGCTCATGCCGCCGGCCGCGAGAGGCCGCGCACCACGCCGCGCCGCGGATCGAGGTAGCGCTCCGCGAGAAGCCGCAGCGCTCCGGGTTCCGCGGCCATTGCGGCGGCCAGCTGGCGTTCGGGGAGGAGGATGTCGCCCTGCGCCGCGGCGAGCGCAGCGTGGATCGCCTGCTGATGGATGCGCTCGAGCTGGAAGACCCAGTCGGCGAGGTGTACGCGCCGTGCGCGCTCGAGCTCCTCTTCGCCCGGCGCCTCGTCGCGGAGGCCCTGCAGGATCGTGTCGAGCCGCGCCTCGATCTCCTCCGGATCGACCCCCGGAAGGAGCTCGAAACTGAACACGAAGTGCGAAGCGAAGTCCATCTCGGCCAGCGCGCAGTCGGCCGAGAGACAGCGTTGTCCGACGTCGACGAACTCGCGATGGAGCCGGCTCGAGCGCCCGCTCCCCAGCAGGCAGGAGAGCATCCGCACGCCGGGGAAGTCGGCGTGGTCCGGAGCCGGGGCGGGAAGCGCCACCAGCATCCGGTTCACCTCGGCGCCCGGCACGACGCGTTCGACGCGACGTTCGCCGGTGACCGGTGCGAGCAGCGGCGGCAGCGGCCGCCCCGTCGACGTACCCGGCAGCGAAGCGAAGGCCTCCTCCACCGCCCGGCGCACCGTCCCGTCGAGCTCGCCGGAGACCACCAGCAGCGCGTTCGCCGGATCGTAGTAGCTGCGGTAGAACGCCATCAGCGCGTCGCGGTCCATCCGCTCCAGGTCCTCTTCTCGCCCGAGGACCGGAACGGCGTACGGATGACCGGCGTAGAGCTCGCTCTGCACCGCGAGCTCGAGATCATCCCAGGGGTCGTCGCGATACATCGCCAGCTCTTCGAGGATGACCTGGCGCTCGCTCGCGATCTCGGCCGGATCGAGCGTCAGCGAGGTCATCCGGTCCCGTTCGATCTCCAGCGCCTCCTGCCAGCGGTCGGCGGCGAAGGCGAAGTAGTAGGCGGTCTGATCGTGGCTGGTGAAGGCGTTGTTCACGCCGCCGAGCGCCTGCGTGCGCCGGTCGATCTCGCCGGGACCGAAGCGGCCGCTCCCCTTGAACATCATGTGCTCGAGAAAGTGCGCCGCGCCGCTCGCACCGGCGCTCTCGTCGCGTCCGCCAGCGCGGTAGACGAGCACCGAGGTGACGATCGGCGCCTGCGAATTGGGCAGCAGGACGAGCTCGAAACCGTTGGCAAAGCGGTGCCGTTCGGCCGCTGCGAAGCTGCGGCCGGGAAAGGTCGGAGCCTGGGTCATCGAAGCGGTGGCGCCTCGGGCCCGACGACGTGGGCGATCGACGGCGTCGTCACGGGCGGTCGTTCTTCTTGCGGCTCCGGCGGCTCTTCGCCGGATCGCCGAGATCGACCGCGATCAGGGTCGGAGAGGAGGCCGAGGGCGAGGCGATGACGCGCAGGGTGTAGGTCTTTCCTTCGGCGAGGATCTGCACGATGTGCTCGCCGGCCTCGGGCAGATCGTAGGCGCGTCCGTCCTTCTTCTTCGCGTTCCAGGTCCAGGCCTGGCCGATCACCCGCCGTCCCACCTTGACGATCGCTTCGGGCGGCTCGACGTCGAACGAGAGCGCCATCCCCGACTGCACGACCCGGTCGATCGCCGGGAGGATCCCGGGCCGCTCGGCGACCGGTTCGGCGACCGCCGGCTCGGGCTCGGCGTCGGCGCGCTCGGTCCGCGTCGCGGGCGCCGCGGAGCTGCCAGAACGTTGCGTCGACGCCGGCTCCCTGCGCACCGTCGGCACGGGATCCGCGGCGGGACCCTTCGCACGCTCGGGCACCGGAGGGGTCGCGGGTTCGGCCGTCTGCGCCGCAGCGCCCGTCACCGTCCCGGCCGGCTTCTCCGCCGGCGGCGTCGGCAGCGGCGCCGGCGGCTCGGGCTCCGGTGCACGCGGTGCGGCGCTCGCCACCTGCAGCGGTTGGGCGCCGCTGGAAGTGGACGGCTCTTTCGGAGACTCCGCCGGAGCGTTCTGGGAGGCCGGCGCCGCTGCGATCTCGGCGACCTCCTTCTTGAGCGAGGCCGCCCAGCGACGGGCCGCGAGCCTGCCCACCACGAGCACCAGCAGCACCACGGCGACGATCGCCGCCACGACCCAGAGACCGGTCCGGGAGGGGCGCGCGGCCATCGCCGGCGTTGCGTCGGTCGCTTCGCGCGACTGGATCTTCGTCGGCAGCAGGTCGGTCGGCATCGCGGTCGGCGAAGCGGCGATCGCGGCGCCCGGCGATCCCGCCTGCACCTCCACCGCGCGCTCCGAGGTCGACATCCGCCGCGTGCCGTCGAGAGGCGGCGCGTCGGACGGAGAGGCCGGGCGATCGAGGACCGCCGCCGGCAGCTCGCTCTCGCAGAGGGCGAGAGCACGTGCCACTTCGCCGGCGGTCGCGAAGCGCTGATCGCGATCCTTCTGCAGCATCCGCTGCAGTACCGACTCGAGCCGTGTGCCGAGCTCGGGACGGCTGACGGCGATCGACGGAGGATCGCGGTGCAGGATCTGGTAGACGAGGGTGGTCAGCGTCTCGCCCTCGAACGGCCGGCTGCGCGACAGGATCTCGTAGAAGAGGACGCCGAGCGAAAAGATGTCGCTCCGCCCGTCGAGCTCGTCGCCGCGGATCTGTTCGGGCGACAGATAGTGCGGGCTCCCCACCACCGAGCCGGTCATCGTCAGATCCGAGGTCTGCTCGGCGAGCTTGGCGATGCCGAAGTCGCTCACCTTGACCCGTCCGTCCGGTCCGAGGAGCAGGTTGGACGGCTTGATGTCGCGGTGAACGATCCCCTGGCGGTGCGCGTAGTCGAGCCCTTCCGCCGCCTGGCGAACGTAGCTCAGCGCCTCGCGCAGCGTCACCGGAGGCTCCTGCTCCAGGCGCTGCGCCAGGTCCATCCCCTCGACGCATTCGAAGGCGAGGTAGAGGACGCCCTGGTCCTCGCCGACGTCGAACAGCGCGACGACGTGCGGATGCAGGAGTCTGCCGGCGGCCCGCGCCTCGCGGATCAGGCGTCGCTTGCGCTCCTCGACCTCGGCCGGCTTCCCTTCCTCGACACGCACGGTCTTGATCGCGACCCGTCGGCCGATCTGCGGGTCTTCGGCGAGATAGACCTCGCCCATCGCGCCGGCGCCCAGCATGCGCTCGATCTCGTAGCGACCCAGCTTGCCGCCGGCGGGAAGGCGGCTCACGCGTCCGGCTCTTCCCCGCCGAGCTCCCCTTCACCGAGCCCGGATGTCGACGTCTCGCGGCTCTCGAGGATCGCGCGCGCGCGCTCGAGCTCCGCTTCGGGAACGTGGATCCTCACTTCGGAGAGGGCTCCGAAGTTCGTCGGCTCCTGATGAAAGAGGAGGGATTCGATCCGCGACGGGATCCCTTCCGCCTCGAGGAACCCGGCGACGAGCGTCGCCTCCTCTTCCGTTCCCACTGTCTCGACGACCTTCCAGTCACTCATCTCAGGCTGGGCGGTTCGCTCTGCGTCGTTTCCGACCGCCACTCCTCCGATAGCGGCGATTCTATCGCCCGCGGGAGCGCCGGTACGAACGCTCCAGGAACGGTTCGAATCGCCCGCTCGTCCCGTTCCAGAGCAGAGCCCGGAGCCCCCAGTCGGTCTCGCCGACCTCGATCCACTGGACGCTGTTCTTCCCGCGTTCGGCACCGCGGCCGCGCGACGAGCTGCTGGTGCCGGTGTGGAGGGCGACGAACCCGTCGGGGCCGGCCGGGCGGAGCTCCAGGGTCTGGTGGAGGTGCCCGGAGAGCACGAGGTCGACCCCGGCTCCCGCGAGCCGGGCGACGGCGGCGGCGGCCCCCCAGCTCGCGTGCTCGCAATCGACGCCGGCGGGTTTCGCCAGGTGATGGTGGGCGACGACGATCCGGAAGCGGTCGGGCGGCACCGGGGCGAGCGCCTCTTCGATCGCGCGCACCCGCCGGCGCCGGATCCGCCCGCCCTTGAGCGCGAACGCCTGCGCGGTGTTGACCCCGGCGACGAAGAGGGCGGCGTCCTCGAAGAGCGGTTCGAGATCGGCCTGGAACCATCTCCGGTAGGCGCCGAACGGCGAGAGCAGGCGCTCCCAGACCCGCCAGAGCGGCACGTCGTGGTTCCCCGGAACCGCGAGGACCGGCGCCGCGACCCGCAGCCGGTCGACGAAGGCCCGCGCCTCCCGGAACTGCGCCGGCTTGGCACGCAGGGTCAGGTCGCCCGAGAGCACGACGAGGTCGGGCCGCTCCTCCTCGACCAGCGCGGCGATCCCCTCGGAGACCTCCGGCAGGTGCTTCGGTCCGAAATGGATGTCGGAAATGTGCAGGATCCGTCGGCGGGCGCTCACGCCCGGCGAGCGTACCGCAGGCGGCCGGCCGGAAGCCGGGCGCGTCTCCGGGACCCGGGAGCGCAGCGCGCCGTTGCTCGGCTCCCCGCCGGGCTCAGGACGGATTCTCGAGCTCGTCGAGCAGCGATTCGAGATCGAGCGGCTCGGTGACCATGGCGAGCCCGCCGGAGGGGTCGCGCGGCCATTCGTCGCGCGGCCGGTCGCGGTAGAGCTCGACGCCGTTGCCGTCGGGATCGCGCAGGTAGAGCGCCTCGGAGACGCCGTGGTCGGCTGCCCCGTCGAGGGCGATCCCCGCGTCGACGACGCGCTTGAGCGCATCGGCGAGCGCGGCGCGGGTGGGATAGAGGATCGCCAGGTGGTAGAGCCCGGTCGTCCCGCGCTCCGGCGGCTTTCCGCCGCGGCTCTCCCAGATGTTGATCCCGATGTGGTGGTGGTACCCCCCCGCCGACAGGAACGCCGCCGTCGCCCCGAACCGCTGCATGAGCTCGAAGCCGAGCACGTCACGATAGAACCCGAGCGACCGCCCGATGTCCGCCACCTTCAGATGCACATGCCCGATCCGCACCCCGGGATCGATCGGCCGGAACGCAGAATCAGCCATGAGTCAGATCGCTCCTTCCACACGCTCGCGCTTCATCGCCCGCATCACGTCATTGTAGCGACTCGGCGGCTCCGGCTGCTTTCCGACGTCGTCGGCGCAGGGTGAAGAGTGCAACTCCGCCGATCAGTGTGATGTACAGGACGATCGTGGCCCGCGAAAGAGCCGGGATCTCGAGCACCGAGGGCTCGATGATCGAGACCGTGAAGTCGCAGGTCGCCGTGAGCGGCACCGCATCAACTGCGGTGCAGGTCACGGCGGTCTCCCCGGCTGGAAACAGATCTCCCGACGCGGGAAGGCATCCGACCGTCACCCCGGGACAGTTGTCCATCGCCAATGGCGTCCCGAACTCGACCGGAGCCGGGGCGCCCCCCGGCGCGACGACGATCTCGAACGACTCCGGACAGTCGGCGAGCGACGGCGGCTCGAGATCGAGGACTTCGATCGATCCGGTGGCTGCCGCGGTGTTTCCGGCGGCATCCGTCGTGCTGCAATCGATCGCCGTGGTCCCCACAGGGAAGACGGATCCGTTCGCAGGCAGACAGATCGCGGGAGCAACTCCCGGACAGTTGTCCTCGACCAAGGCGGCGAACGAGACTTCCGCCTCGCAGCGATGCGGCGCGCTCGGAACCACGAGGTTCGGAGGAGTGACGGCAGGAGGCTCGATGTCCAGGACTGTCACCTGGAAAGAACAGGAGGAGCTTCCGTCCTCGGCGCTGCAGGAAACCACGGTGACACCCAGCTCGAACGGCCCGGACCCGGGCGTACAGACGACCGGGCCACACCCGTCGGAAGGGACCGGGCCGGGATAGTCGACCCAGGCGGAGCAGAGACCGGGATCCGTACCGAGCACGAGCGATTCCGGACAGGTCAGGGTGCAAGTCGGCTGGTCGTCGTCGAGAACCGAGACGATCGCCGAGCCGTCCGAGATCGAAGCGATCGTCGGGTTCGCGAGCTCTACCAGGAACACTTCTGTCTCCTCCTCCAGGTCATCGTCTACGGTAGCGACGACCAGAGTCGCCGTCGTCACAAGTGCGGGAAGAATCACCGTCCCGCCACCGACAACGTAGTCCTCGCCGGGCTGAGCCGAGCCCGCGACCGTCGTCCACTCGACGCTCACCGGAAGGGCGCTGGGGGCCGAAAGCGAGAGCACCAGCTCCGCCTGCTCTCCTTCGGTCACGACGTCGTCCGCAATCGACAACGCCGTCGAATCGTCGTTGACGATCGTGCCGACCGCCTCGCTCTGCGCCAGATCGAGATGCACGGGCGCCGAAAGCAAGAGCCGGAGGGTCTCGTCGTTCTCGACGACGGAATCGCCGAACAGGCTCACCGGGAGATCCAGATCCGAGTCGCCGATCCCGAAAACGGCGGAACCCGAAGCAGCTTCGAAATCCTCTCCGGAAGCTGCCGAGATTCCGAGGACGGTCCAAGAGACCTCGCCGACCCTTCGGGCAGGCCGGTCGAGATGGAGGTGGAAGACGAGCGGCGTCACTCCGCCGTCGCCTTCGAAAATCGCGGCGGCGGCGATCGAAAGCGTCGGGTCCGTGTAGACCGGTACGACAGTCGGGTCGAGAGGTTCCGGGGTCGCCGGGTCGTCACTCGGTACCGGATCCATATCCAGGGCCAGAAGTGTCGCCTGATTCGAAACGAACTCCACCTCGGGCGGGAGCTCCGGGGCGATCTCGGTGCGGAACGAGACGATGACCTCATTTCCGACCGGCACCGAGTCGAACACCACCGCGACGGGAAGCAGGGAGAGCAGCCTCCCGCCCGGATAGGAGACGGTTTCCGGCAACACCTCCAGCCAGGGATCGATCTGGTCTTGCAGCAGCAATCCCACGGCGGCGGTATCTCCCTGGACCTGAACGGAAATCCGCCAGTCCAGGAGGTCGCCGGCGGAAGCGGCACCGTCACCGTCGACGTCGATCAACTCGGCGACCTTGGAGGCAGCCAGCCTCGGCGCAGAAGCCACCGGTGTTCTCGTCGGGTCGGCAGGGCCCGGTTGATCCGGGTCGTCGGTCGGAACCGCAGGTTGATCGAGCGCGGCCACGACTCCCGAGTTGACGATCTCCGTCACTCCGGTCGCAAGCGGTTCGTCGATCACGACGACGAATTGGACGATCGCCGTCGCCCCCGGTTCGAGTGGATCGAAGGCAACGATGATCGGATCCAGAGAGATCACGCCGGATTCCGGGAAGACCGAACCGGGAACCAGCACGGTGTTGGCGGGAACGGGATCCGTGAGGTTCGCGGCCAGCGCCGCCGAACCTCCTTCGTTGAGTACCTCGATGCGATAGAGGATCTCGTCTCCGGGGCTCGTCCGACCGTCGCCGTCGCGATCGATGACCATCGCCCTCTTTTCCGCCCGGAGCGTCGCCGGACCCGCATCGAAGACGTCAATCATCAGCGAGTCGCAGCCAGAACCGCCATCGTCGTCCTCGACGCAGACCGTCACCGGATACGAGCCGGCCTCCGCGTAGGAATGCGCTGCGACGATCGATCCCCGACCTCGATCCTCCTCGACCTCCGCAGAACCGGTCGCAAGATCTCCCCAGTCGACCGTCGCCGTGTGACTGTCGAGCACTCCGGGATCGGAGAAGGTCCCGAGCTCGAAGGAGCGGTGAACTCCGGCAAAGGCGGTTGCGTTGCTCGCTGCGTCGACGACCGGTGGCAGATTCCAGACGATGATCGGAAACGCCCCACAATCGCCCGCGTCCTCGTCGTCCTGGACGCAGACCTCGATCAGGAACTCGCCGTCGTCCGGGTAATCATGCTCGTCTTCCACCAGGCCGAACCCGTCCCGGGTCGTCGGCATGTCGCTTCCCTGGGTTCCGTCCTCCCAGTCGATGGTCGCCTCGTGTGTGTCGAGAACTCCCGGATCGACGAACGGAGCGAGGAGTTCGAACCGTTCGCCTTCGAACCGGTGCTGCAGCCCCGTCGAGAACCCTCGATATCGGACCATTTCCTGGGAGTAGTTGTAGAAGCCGAATCGGCCTTCCGGCACGTTGATCGCGAGATCGAACTGCAGGACATCGTCGACCCAGATGCGCAGCCTGTCTTCGCCGGTTTCGAACCGGAACCGGTATTCGCGGTTGTCCGCCCAGCCGGTGTCGCCGAGCGTCAGGCCGCGTGCGATCTCGAAAAGACCGTTCCCCGTTCCGTTCGAGCTGTCGTCGCGATGCGCCCAGAATTCGTTGATCACAGCGGCACCGCGAACCCACGAAACCGCGAGTCCGCGTCTGGCCACGTCCTGATTCGCCTGCTTCCAGTCGATCAGCAGATACTCCGCTTCCGGACTGGTCGCGTCGCCGGCATGGAAGCCGATGACGAACCCGATGTAGTCGTCGTCCCAATTGCCGCCCGGTTCGACACGAATCGTGCCCTCGAGTGCGCTGCCGATCGCCGGTAGCGGACTGTAGAAGATCGAGGGTCGGCTGTTGATCCGCTGCAGGACACTGAGGCCGTCTGCCGCCACCTGCCAGTCCGCTGACGGCGAACCCGCATACTCCTCTTCGATCCAGGAATGGAGAGAAACGGCTCCGGGCTCGACGACGCCCGGCGGTCGGTTGGCGATGACCGCCTGCGAATCGCGACAACCCGTTCGGCCGGTCGCGTCGGTGACGCAGACCACCACGGGATACTCGCCGTCTTCGAGGTAGCGGTGCGATCCCCCGACTGTCCCCGACGTGCCGGTCGAGGGCTGAAGGATCGCCACGCTCGATTCGCCGTCACCCCAGTCGATCGTTCCCGTGTGGGCCTGCCCTGCGGTGGTGTCGTTCCAACGGACACCGCTCAGCACCAGGACCGCTCCCTCGGCGCCGTTCCAGGGTGCATCGATCGTGACGATCGGCGTCTCCGAGTCCGAGAACCGAAGGACCGCCATGGAACTGTTGTTCGACGGATCGAAGTCCGGTCCGGAGGATCCGTCGTCCGCTACGCTGCCCTGATTCGTGACGGTCTCGCCGAACGGCGGCGAGGGGTCGACCCGGAGTGTCAGCGTCGGTCCGACGGTCGCACCCGGGGCGAGCGTGCCGAGATCCCAGGTCACCACGCCTGCCGATTCCACACCGCCGAGCGTCGCGCTCACGAAGCCGAGGTGCGGAGGCATCCGGTCGCTCAGAACGACTCCGGACGCCGGAAGCGACCAGACGTTCCTGACCTGAAGTGTGAAGATGACGTTCGCGTTCGGACGCGCCTCGACCGGAAGTACGCTCTTGACGAGCTCGAGATCGAGAGTCTGCGGGACGAGCTCGACGGAGCCCGCTTGGCAGCCGACACCACCATCATCGTCTTCGACACAGAGTTCGATCGCGAATTCTCCGGACGAGGAGTAAAGGTGAGTTCCTTCCACGGTCCAGACTCCGGCACCTCCCTGGGGAATCAGCGAATCGCTCGTGCCGTCGCCCCAGTCCACCGACACGATATGCGTGTCCACGATTCCGGCATCGACGAAGCCCGAACCCGTCAGGCTCACCGGCTCCTCGACGTAGCCGCTGGTTCCGAGGACCAGTGTCGCCAGCGGGGCGATGTTTTCGACTACGGCCGGTGTCGACGCACAGCCTTCGGCTCCGTCGTCGTCGGTGACGCAGATCGTCACACCATAGTCGCCGTCGTCGAGGAATCGGTGCTCCGCGAGGACCTCTCCGGAGCCATCCTCCTCCGAGAGCGCCGCAGGTCCGGAGGAGCCGTCTCCCCAGTCGACGACCGCGACATGGGTGTCGAGCGTCCCGGGATCGGCGAACGGCGTGCGGAGCGCCGCGAGTTCTCCTTCGCGAACGGAAAGGAAGCTGTCGGCGAACTCCGCGACGAACGTCGCGCGCGGCTGGGAGTAGTCGTAGAGCGCGACCTTTCCGAAGGGTACGGCTCCAGAGAAATCGAGCTCGAGCCGACCATCGACGAAGAGTCGGAGACGGTTCGGAACCACCTCGAGCCGGAGGCGATAGTCCGTATGTCGGGACCACCCGATCGAGCCGAGGGTCGCTCCACGCAACAGCTCCTCGACCCCGTTCTCGTTGCCGTTCGACGACTGGTTCTGGTGCAACCACAGCTCGCTCGCCATCGGAACGCCACGCACCGCGGACAGCGCCAGACCGCGCCGCGCTCCGCTCTGATCCTCGCGCTTCCAATCGATCAGCAGATAGGAGGCGGACGTGTCGCCGAGATCGCCGGCCTCGTATCCCACGGCGATCCCGAAGTAGTCGTCGTCTCCGTTGTCGTCGACGCGAATGCTCCATTCCGTCGTGCCGAAACCCGCCAGGTCTCCGACGAGAAATCCGGGCTCTCCGTTGAGCACCTCGGTCGCGGAGCCTCCGTCCGCGGAGATCGACCAGCGCGTGCTCTGGCCTCCGCCCAGTTCCTCGCGCTGCCAGTCGTCCAGGTCGATCCGGTCCGTCGTGCGAACGACGGGCGGAGCGTTCGAGACCGTCGCGATCGTCGAGGCGCAACCCGTTCCTCCGTCGTCGTCCGACACACAGACCTCGACCGGGTACGCACCATCCTCCGCGTAAACGTGAGTACCGGTCGGCCGGTCCGATTCGAGCGGTATCGCATGGGCAGAGCCGTCGCCCCAGATCACGAACGCATTCCAGTCGTCCCCAGCACCGGGGTCTTCGAAGAGAAATCCATCGAGCGACAAACCATCACCCTCCGACCCCTCGAGACCGGCGGGTGCGGTGACGACGGGAGCCGTGTTCCCGATCTCCGCGACTGTCTCGTCGACGTGGACCTCGCCCTGTTCGTCGGAGACCCGGAGGCGGACGACATACGTCCCGTCATCGTCGAATGCCCAGCGCACGACCGGCTCCGTACCGTCGTCGAAGACGTCGTCGCCATCGAGGTCCCAGGCAAAGGTGATCGGGCCGCCGTCACGGTCGTAGGAACCTGAGCCATCGAACTCGATCGCGACACCCTCGGAACCGAGATACGGACCGCCCGCAACCGCCACGACCGACGCCACCAGGTCGGTGTCGACGGCCTGGTTGTTGCCTGGAGTCGGATCGACTCCCTGCGAACCGTCGTCGCTCACCGAAGCCGAGTTGCTCAGCGCCGTGACGGCGAGTGGCAGGTCCGGATCGATCCGGACCGTGACCGTCCGGGTCGCCACCGCGCCCGGCTGAACTGCGAAGGGGATCCAGGTCACGACTCCACCCGACTCGACTCCGCCGTCGCTGGCCGACTGGAACTGGACTCCCGACGGCAGCTCGTCGAGCAGGGAGACTCCGGTCGCCACTCCCTCGAACGCGTTGTGCACGCGGAGCGAATAGACGAGGAGATCCCCCGGTGCAACGATCTCGATCCCGTCACTCTTGGTCAGCCAGAGCCCGAGGGCGGACTGGTCCACGCCGATGGAATGAACGTTGTTGGATTCGTCACACTCGCGCTCGCGTGCTCCAGCATCCGCCCAGACGGTGAGCACGTCCGGGATTTCGGGTCCTGCATCGACCTCCATGACGAGATCGAAGTACGAGCCCGGGAAGAGCGCCGATTCCAGCGTCGCGCTCGCGATGCGATGTTCGTCGGTGATCGCCGGCCCGTCGTACAGGGCAACTTCGAGGCCAGGCGCCACGACCGTCGAACCGCCGTTCCCGATCCGCATCGTCACCGAGAGCTGCGGGAGCGAGGAGCTGTCGACCACGAGTCGACCGACGCTGAGGTCCGGGCTCGCGAGAGGCTCCCGATCCGGATCCGTTGCGGCCCGGAACGTGTTGTGGCTCAGCCAGCCCCAGGCCGGTCGAGCCGGGATCGATCCGCTCGCACCGACGTTGTCGATCGCGTAGGCGTGCTGATTCCAGATCGATCGAGCGGATGGCCAGGCGTCCTGGCCGTCTCCCAGCACACGGATTCCCGCGGTTCTCTCGCCAGCCGGTACCGGATAGTCCCAGGCGTGGTCCGTGGTGACGACGATCTCGGCGTTTCCGTCGCGATCGACGTCGGCGACGATCGGCATCTCCGTCATCGTGGTCGAGGAGAGCACGATCTCGTGGAGAAGCTCGCCGTCACGACCCCGGTACAGACGCAAGCGACGCTCGTCACGGTAGATCACGTCGAGCGAGCCGTCCCCGTCGAGATCGAACAGTACTGCCGCGGTCTGGGTCGACGAGTAGTCCCGCGTCGCTGCCTGCCACAGCTCGCTGCCGTCGGCGTGAATCGCCCAGAGCACGTCGGAACCGGCGACCACGATCTCCGGAGCACCGTCGCCGTCGAGATCGCCCACGGAGGGCGCGCCGCCGGACTCGGGATCGGAGCCCGGGATCTCGATCGGACCCCAGACGACGGTGCCGTCGGTCTCGTGCATCCGGACCGTGCCGCGCGAAACGACGACGACCTCCGCCTGCGGATCGTCGTCGATGTCGATCAGTGCCGGATAGCCGTCGGTCAGTCCGGACTGCCAGGCGACCTCGCCGTTCCATCGGTAGACGGTGTTCCCGGTGACGACCTCCTGGAATCCGTCGAGATCGATGTCTCCGGCGACCGAAAGCGCGCCGCCGACCAACTGGTTGTTCCTCTGGGTCTGGTATGCCTGGCCGCCGCCCCCGCGCCAGAGGAGGTGTCCCGTGCGATCGAAGACATGCGCACCGACGACGATCTCGACGTTGCCGTCGCCGTCCAGGTCGGCGAGGAGCGGGCTGTCGCGATTGCTCGTTCCGGTCGAATAGGGATGGGTGTCGTAGGCGCCACTTCTCCATTTGAACGTCCCGTTGTGCTCGTACGCCTGGAGGAATCCATAGCCGTCCGGAGTGACGACGCTGGTGACGATCTCCGGCTTGCCGTCGTGGTCGATGTCCCCACCGGCCAGCCCGCTCAGCGAGAAGAACGAGAGAGGAACCGTGAAGAGGCCCGGAACGTTCCAGATCGGAGCTCCGCTGTCGCCCCGGATCGCCCGCAGGACGATCGCCGGTTCGGGCGGATAAGTCGGCGCCAGATTCGCGGTCACGAAAACGATGTCGGGGAGATCGAGCTCGTTCCAGAGTCCGTCGCCGTTGTCGTCGGTGAGTTGCAGGACAATGGGCGTCGAGACCGAGTCGACGGAAAGAGGTTCGAAGTTCGGCGGCTGCGCCTCCGGCCAGGACAGCTCGACGACCGGGTGGAGTGTCCCCACTGCCGTCCCGGCCACGCAGTCACGACCCGAGTTCCCGATGTTGTTCGCTTCATCGAGCTCCACGATCCCGTCATCTCCGTCCAGCAGGACGAAGATCCGGTCGTCCCTGAACTCTTCGATGCCTGCCACGACGATCGAAGTGGAGCGCTCGGTATGCCCTCCGATCGGGCTCTCGATCAGCTCTCCGAGGATCCGGTCGGTACCGCGCGTGAAGCGGCCGTCTGCATCGAGATCCTCGAACGCCACGACGGTATGAGGGTCCGCTGCGACCGTTCCGTCGTTCGCGTACGAGACCGTCACCTCACCCGACAGTTCGAGGGTCTGCGGGTCGACGGACATTCCGGCCAGCCCGATTCCCTGCAGACGGAGATCCGGCAGATGGACGACGTCGTCCGTGTCGGAACCCGCGTTGTCGCCCGGAACGGGATCCCCGCCGTTGCTGCCATCGTCGTTCGTCGTCGCCAGGACCTCGACGAGTGTCACCGACGGGTCGAGATCCGCCGGCACGCGGACGGTCACCGCGCGTTCGATCGATCGACCGACCTCGAGGTTCACCGCCGGAAAACTCACCACGCCGGCTTCGAGCCGACCGCCGTGGCTGGACGAGAAGTAGTCGATCGTGGACGGCAGTTCGACGCGAATCTCCGTACCGGTCGCATCCTGGGTACCCTGATTCGCTACGACCACACGGTAGATCGACGTCGAGCCGGGAGAGACGGATTGCCGTGCATCGGCGATCGCGAGATGCAGATCCGGAGCAGCATCCAGGGAATCGACGTCGCTCGCCGAATCGTTGCCGGGTTGCGGGTCGGCCCCGGACGAGCCGTCGTGCACCACGAAGGCCGTCAGACGCAGCTCGTCGATCCCGGAAGGGAAGCTCGACTCGACGCGGAGCACGACGGACCGCAGGCTCTCCTCCCCTTCTCCGAGCACGAAGCTCGGCCAGACGACCCGGGTCCCCTGCAAGGTCCCGCCGTCACTCGCCGAGACGAACTGGACTCCGGGAGGAAGCTCGACGTGCGTCATCACGCCTCCGGCGACGCCGGGGCCGAGGTTCGCGACATGGGCGGCGCAGCTCAGGACTTCGTCGGCGGAGACGATGGTCACTCCGTCGTCGATCCCAATCGCGAGGTCCGGGCCGGACACGACATCCAGATCGATCGCCTCGTAGTTGCCCTCGGACCAGATCGCCGTTGCTGCGAGCACGCCTGCGACACGGATTTCGAACGACTCCCCGGGCAGCGGGCCCTCCTTCTCCGGTGTCTCGATCCGATCCCCCGGAACATCGAGGCGATAACGGCTCGCGCCGGCTGCGTCGAAGACCTCGGCTGCGGCGATCTCCATGCCGCCGAGACGAGCGACGACACGGGTTCCGATCGGAGCCGGAGCTCCTCCGACGAGAACGCCGCCGAAGCGGCTCGAAGGCAGTGGCGGCGCCTCCGCCAGCAGCCTCGAAGGCCCCGGCCCGAACAGGGTCAGGATCACCAGGACCGCGCTCCAACGCACCTCTCTCCATCGCGCGAAACCCGCTCTCCTTCTGCTTCTGGCCGACAGTTCTCCCGCCATCGATCGACTCCAATGGAAATGCCGCGGCTCTCCCCCGGGAGGGGGAGTGCGTCCGGCAACACCGGTTCTTGGGAAAGCCCGGGCGTTATAGCACGGTGAAAAAGGCATCCGGGAAAAGTGGACGCTTTTCCCGGATCGCATCTGTCACCTGGGGAGAAGCGAGCCGCGCACCAGGGGCTGCCGGGTGGACGAATCGGGTGGGCCGAATCGGGAAAATGCAGCTCCAATTCCGGCGAAGCCCGATGGCGGCGATCCGATCGCAGGACAGAGTCCGACACCCGCGCTCTGGCCGGAAGTCCGAGCTCTTCGGCTCCGCCCGCGAGCTCTTGTTAGAATTCCCACCGGATCGCGGAGGGCCCGTCGTGATGTCTCCAGGTGACCCGATTTCGGCTGTCCGGACGGAACCGTCGAATCGATGAGACGACGGGGAGAGGATCCAGACCGCTCGAGACGAGCGTTCGGCGACGCGCTCCCTCCATCAGGTTCGTCGAGCGGTGGGCAGAGTCGACCGCCACAGCGAGTTCGCGCCGCGAGAGTCGGCAGGATGCGTCGCGCAGCGCGGCGCTGCTGGCAGGCTGCCACTCTCGGGATCCTGTTGTCGGGCGGTCTCGGACTCTGCCCCAGACCGGTCTCGAGCGCCACCTACCGACTGAGCCTGGGGACGGAAGGCAGCGGCTCCGTTCTTCGATACTCGCTGAGTCCGGACGGCCGCCGAGCGGTCTACACGCAGCCGGCACTGGAAGGCAGCCTGTGGAGCGTTCCTGTTGCCGGCGGTCCGCCCGTCGCACTGAGGCCGAGCGATGCGTCGCCCGGCTATCCACTCATCCGCATCAGTCCGGATTCGCGCCGTGTGGCGTACGTCGCACCGGAAACGACGGGAGTTTGGTGCCTCTACGGCGTTCCGATCGACGGGCCGGCGGAGGCAAGCGTTCGCCTGAGTCCGATCCCGGTTCCGGGTGGAGACGTCTGGGGATCGTTCGAGTTCAGTCCGGACGGTTCGAGGATCGTCTACATCGCCGACCAGGATACGAACAATCTCGTCGAGCTCTACAGCGTCGGCGCCGAGAGTGGTCCCGTGACCAAGCTCAACCTGCCGATCTCGCCGCCTGGCGACGCGATCTACTTCTTCGCTATTTCGCCCGACAGCAGCCGTGTCGTGTACCTCGTTTCCGGCTACGGCGGCCGCAGCGACCTGTTCAGTGTCCCGATCGACGGCGGCGAGTCGATCCTTCTCGCTCATGGCGCGCACCAGCAGATCGAGATCACCGATGACAGCAAGTCGGTTCTCTATTCGGAAGACGGTGTCCTCAAGATGCAGCCGTTGACCGGCGGTCCGAGCCTGACTCTTTCCGCGGGCAAGGAGAGCGATCCGCGGGTCTACGACTTCGTCCGGAGCGCAGACGACCAGTTCGTCGTCTTCCCTCAGGCAGCGCCGTATCCGAGCTACGAGCTGTTGAGCTATTCGCTCTCGAGCGGTGAGTCGACCGTCATCGGAGGGCCCGGAGCCGGCGAACCGCTGCTGCCCGGGATCTGGCTGGCCACGAGTCCCGACAACAGCACGGTCGTCTACAGCATTCACAAGACCCGCTACGACCCGTACGACCTCTTCAGTGTCCCCATCCAGGGCGGGCAGTCGACGAAGCTGAACCTGGAGGAATCGCTCTCCGATGGGTTTCACGGTCCGCTGCTCATCAGTCCGGACAGTTCCCGCGTTCTCTACCTCCAGGCCCGGACACTCCTCGGCAGAGACGAGCTTCTCAGCGTGCCGTTGACGGGTGGACCGTCCATCCGGCTCAGCCCCTTGCCGTTCCTCGGAGGCGTCACGTGGTTCACGCTCAGTCCGGACGGTGCCCGTGTCTATTTCACGGTCGACCGGAGCCTGCCGAATCGCCCGGAGGAACTCGTGCTCTATGCCTCCCCCCTCGATGCAGGCGAGCCGATCGCGCTGAACGGCAATCTCCGCCAGGGCGGAACGATCGTTTGGAGGAGCGTCGTCGCGGCGCCCAACAGTCTGGATGTCCTCCACCTCGCCGACGAAGCCGGGACCGGAAGAGTGGAGCTGTACGTCTCCGACCACTGCACCTTCTGCAACGGGTTCGAGTCGGGCGACACGTCCCGCTGGGCCGGAACGGAACCCTGATCGCAATCATCGGACGCGCTCCGAGCCCGAGCCTCGGCGACGCCATCCGCGCCGTGTCGCGAGGTAGCCGGCGATTCTTTCCCGCGATTCCGGGACACCTTCGATTCGGACCGTCCGGCTCGAGTAGCTCCGGGGGCTGAAGTCGGCGGACTCGACTACGTCACCGATGCCGGCGGATTGTCGGAGACGAGGCAGGAGACGGGACCGGCAGGTCCTGCGAACGCCCGAGTCGCCACTAAAAGGCAACGGCCGGCTCGAGAGCCGGCCGTGGTGCGGCGGGACCGGAGGGGTGGAGGCCCGCTCCGGTCCGTGGAGCTCGGGCTCGTCCTACCTGCGCAGACGGAGGAGGGCGACGCCTGCCATCAGGACGAGCAGCGCCAGCAGTCCGGCCTGCGACAGCGTCGGGACCTCGGCGAACGGCGGCGCTCCGAGGCCGACGGTGATCTGCGTCGAGCTCGAGTTGTTGCCGGTCGCGGGATCGGCGTTGTCGGCCGTCACGTCGGCGGTGTTGAGAATGTCCCCGGCGGCGTCGACGTCGACCGAGACCGTGACGTTGCACTGCACGTTGGCGCCGTTGGCGAGGTTGCCGATGTCCCAGGTCCAGGGCGGAACGTCGAGGGCGCCGCAGTCGTCACTCACGTAGGTGAGGCCGAGCGGGAGCGTATCGGTGACGACGACCCCCGTCGCATCCGCCGGGCCCTCGTTCATCACCGTCAGCGTGTAGGTCACCGTGTCGCCGGGAAGGACCGGACCGGCGGCGTCCGAGATCTTCTCGATCGAGAGATCCGTGTCGGCGGCGACGCAGGTCAGCGCCTCCGCCGCCGTCAGGTAGCTTCCGTTCCAGCCGGCCGCCTTCACCGCCAGAAGATTGCCGAATCCCACGCCGATCGTCCGCCCTCCGGTGTTGAGGCTCGGCCCGTTGGTCCAGCTTCCGCCGGAAAGCGACTCCGTGGAGGTCAGATACGACGCCCATCCGCCGCCGACCGCCCAGACCCGCCCGCCGGCGAAGAACGCTCCGGGCCCGCCGCGACCGACGTTCATCGCCGGTCCCGGGCTCCAGCTGTTCGTCCCCGGATCGTAGACCTGGACCGTCGTGAGGTTCGTCGTGTTCCCGCCCAGGACGTAGACCAGAGCGCCGTCGCTCACGGCCGCCGGATACTGCACCGCGGTGGGGAGCGCCGCTCCGGTCGTCCAGTTGTTGGCGCCGATGTCGTAGATGTAGTGCGTCGTTCCCGTCGCGCCGGTGCCGCTGCCGCCGACGACGTGGATGAATCCGCCGCGCAGGGCAACCGCGTGGGCGGCGTTCCCCGCCGGCAACGGAGCGAGGGTGACGACGTTGTTGGTTCCCGGGTCGAACCGCTGGAGATCGGGGATGCCGACCGTGCCGTTCCATCCGCCGGGCACGTAGACGTAGCCGCCCGCCGCCGCGACCCCGGAGTTCGACACGCCGGTCAGCAGAGTGGCGCGATTGGTCCAGGTGTTGTTCCCCGGGTTGTACTCCTCGATCGGAATGTCCCGGTTGCCGCCGGTCGCCTCGCCGCCGGCCATGAAGAAGTGGCCGGTGACCGAGTCGAACGCCACTCCGGTACGCGATCTCCCCGTGTTCACCGGACTGATCGACGTCCAGGTTCCGCCGGTGCAGTCCTGCGCCGGCGCAGGGGTTGCGAGCGAGCCGAGGCAGACCAACGATGCAGCTGCCGCCAGGAACGGATGTCGCATCTGGGACCTCCAGTTTGTGGATTTCGAAGTTACAGGCTGCAGGGCGCCCGGGTCAACCCGGCCGCTCCGATAGCCCGCGAGGCCCGGATCTGCTGGCCCCGCGGGGCTGGAGAGCCCGGTTGGCAGGCGAGGAACCGACCGGCGCACCGGAATGCGGTGCACCGGTCTGGCGAGCTTCCTCGCGGATGGCCTACGGCGCCTTGACCGGATCGGCCGGGCGCTTCGGCAGGCGGCGCGGCTCGCGCTCCATGGCCGCCAGGACTTCGGCGATGCCACGGTCGAGCTGCGGGTCCTTGCCGGCGATCACCGACGCCGGGTCGTTCTCGACCTCGATGTCGGGATCGACGCCGTGCCCTTCGATGATGTAGCTCCCGTCGACGTCGTTCGTCGCCTGCTGCGGCACGAAGACCGTGCCGCCGTCGAGGAGCGGCCCGGTGCCGCTGATGCCGACGACGCCGCCCCAGGAGCGCTTGCCGATCAGCGGGCCGAGGCCCGCCTTCTTGAAGCGCGCCGGGAAGATGTCGCCGTCCGAAGCCGAGGTCTCCGACAGGAGACAGACCAGGTGGCCGTGGAAGACCGTGTACGGGTAGGTCTGCGGATAGTCGGACGAGTAGCCGAACCGTGTGCCGAGAAGCTTCGAATCGAGCCGCTCGATGATCCACTGCGAGATGTTGCCGCCGCCGTTCGAACGCACGTCGACGACCATTCCTTCCTTGCGGATCTGCGGATAGAACCACTTCACGAATTCGTAGGCGCCGCCGGCGCCCATGTCCGGAATGTGGATGTAGCCGACGCGACCGCCGGTCTTCTCCTCGACGTAGCGGCGGCTGCGGGCGACGAAGGCGTCGTAGAGCAGCGCGCTCTCGTCGAAGATCGGCCGATAGGTGACCTTCCGCGCGCCGCTCGCCGTCGGGCGGTCGTTGAGCGTCAGCGTCACCGGGTCGGTCTTGTAGCGCAGCAGGCGGTAGGGATTGTCGTTCGCGGCGAGCTCGACACCGTCGATCGCCAGGACGTAGTCGCCCTCCTTCGCCCCCACGCCGACTTCCGAAAGCGGCGCCCGGTACTTTTCCTCGGCGTTCTCGCCGCGGAAGATCTTCGCCAGCCGGAAGCGGCCGGCGGTGCGGTCGAGCTCGAACCGCGCGCCGGGGAGACCGACCCGCGGCCGGTCCGGGAGCTGGAAGTCGCCGCCGGCGATGTAGGCATGACCGACCGAGAGCTCGGCGATCATCTCGCCGATGACGTAGTTGAGGTCCGAACGGTGCGCCACCGACGGCAGCCAGCGGCGGTAGCGGTCGCCGATCGCTTTCCAGTCGTAGCCGTGCATGTTGTCGACGTAGAAGAAGTCGCGGTAGCGGCGCCAGACCTCGTCGAAGATCTCGGCCCACTCCTGCTCCGGGACACGATCGACGACCAGGCCGCCGGTCGACACCGCCTTCTTCTCCGCCCCCTTCGGCTTGATCTCCCAGCGTGCGAACGAGTTGCCGTTCCGCACCAGCACCTGGGAGCCGTCGCGCGACACCGCCCAGCCGTCGACGTCGTCGACCAGCGTCGACGCCTCCCGCTTCTCGAAGTCGAAGAGCTTGAGCGCTGTCTCCGAGTAGCTCGAGCGGCCGTAGAACGGCGCGCCGCTCACCGTGTAGAGCAGGTACTTGCCCGCCGCCGCGAGTCCGCCGATGTTGTCGGCCTCGACCGGCACCCGGCTCACCCGCTCGCCGAGACCGTCGAAGTCGATCTTCACCGGTGCCGGCTTCTTCGCCTCCTCGCCGCCCTTCTTCTCCCCCTTGGACTTGCCGTCCGCCGGGTCCGCCTTGGCCGCCGCCGCTTCGACCTTGACCTCGTCGCTCTCGATCGGGAACGGCGTCGGTCCCCCCGCGGCGAGCGTCAGGGCGAAGATGCCGACCATCCGGTTGCCGGCGAAGTTCCACTCGATCTGCGAGATCTGCGGCGCGAACTGCCGGGCCGAGAGGTAGTAGAGGAAGTTCCCGTTCGGATCCCAGACCGGCTGCAGGTCGTCGAACAACTCGTCGGTCACCCGGCGCGCCCCGGTCTCGCCGCTGGTCCAGATCCAGACCGACCGCATCGAGTTCGCCTGGCCGAGCGTGAACGCCAGATAGCGCGAATCCGGAGACCAGCTGTAGTCGGAGATCTGTCCGTATTCGTCGTCGGCGACCTCGGTCAGCGCGCCACTCGCGACGGCGACCACGTAGAGCTTGCCGTTGTGGTCGGAGAAGGCGAGGCGGCTGCCGTCCGGCGACCAGGCCGGCGCCGAGAGCATCGCCTGGAGTCCGGAGGTCACCGCCCGCGCGGTGCCGCCCGCCTGATCGACGACGTAGATCTGGTCTTCGCCCGAGGCGTCCGAGACGTAGGCGATCGTCCTGCCGTCGGGCGACCAGCGCGCGTGCTTGTCGTGCGCCCGCGAGCTCGCGGTGAGGTTGCGCGTCGCACCCTTCTCGATCGGCGCGGTGAAGACGTCGCCGCGCGCCACGAAGAGCGCCCGCTCGCCGGCCGGCGCGAGCTCCCAGTCCTCGATCTGCCCCGCGGCGGAGATCCGTCCCGGGCGGCGGTTCACGCCGTCGTCCGGCACGACGATGTCGAGCCGGCGCGCTTCGCCGTTCGAGAGGCGCAGCAGCGAGAGCTCGCCGTCGAGCTCGTAGACGATCTGGTCGCGGCTGTCGGAGCTCGCCCAGCGGACGTCCCAGGTCTTCTCGCGGGTGAGCGCCGTGGTGCGGCCGCTCGCGATGTCGAAGCGGTAGAGATTGAGGACGCCGTCGCGATCGGAGACGAAGGCGATCGAGTCGCCGATCCACATCGGATCGCGCTCGGTCCGCAGCGAGTGCGAGACCGGCACCACCGAATCGTCCTGCGGATCGAAGAGGTAGAGATCCTGCGCCCAGCCGCCCTCGTAGCGCTTCCAGGTGCGGAAGTCGCGCGACAGCGGCGAGTAGACCAGGCGGCGGCCGTCGGGGGCGAAGTCGCCGGCGCCGGAGGTCGGCATCGGCAGACGCTCGGGCACGCCGCCGGCGACCGGCACGGTGTAGAGCGCGGTCAGCGTCTCGACGCCGTCGGCGTCGCGCAGCGAGCGGAAGAGGACGCTCTTGCCGTCGGGCGTCCAGCCGTAGACCTGGTTGTCGTAGCCCCAGCGCGGCGCCAGCGGCCCGTGCGCCGGATAGTAGGTCAGCTGGCGCGGCTCGCCGCCGGTGGCGGGCACGACGTAGACCTGCTCGTCGCCGTCGTACTGGCCGGTGAACGCGATCCAGTTCCCGTCCGGCGAGAACTTGCCGAAGATCTCGAGTCCGGGATGCGCCGTCAGCCGCGTCGCCGTGCCGCCGGCGGTCGTCGCGGTCCAGAGGTCGCCACCGTAGGTGAAGACCACCCGGTCACCGGAGACGTCGGGGAATCGAAGCAGCTTGGTTCCCGCGTGGACCGCGGCGGGCAGCTCGAGCGCGAGCAGGGCGAGGACGGCGAGAGCTCGGAAATTCATGCATCCCTCCAGAGGATTCAAAGGTCGGAACGGCCCGCCGGGAGCGGGCCCGGATCTGCGGGCGACGTCGACACCGACGCCGTCCGGGTGCTACTCGTCGTCGGCTTCGACTTCGTCCGCGACCGCGCCGAGGAAGCGCTCTTCGACGCGCGCCGCCGCCATGCCGGCGAGGGCGGAGACCAGCGCCCGGCCCTGACTGCGGCCGAGGAGATATCCGCCGAGACCCGCGACCAGCAGTGTCGGCCACGGGTGGCGCCGCACCAGGCGACGCCAGTTCACTTCCGGCGGAATCAGATCGTCGATCAGCTCGTCGATGATCGACGGATCCTCGCCCGAGACGTCGAAATCGTAGGCGCCCGCGTAGGCGTCGGGCGCCTCGTACGGATCGTCCCGCGGATCGACCCGGTGGCGGCGCTTCGACGCAGGCACCGACAAGACGATTCCTGCCCGTCCTTCAGTCGTCACCGCGTCGACCGCGGCCACGCATCAGCAGTCCGATCACGAAGCCGATTCCGGCCGAGATCAGGATCGCCTTGCCGGGGTTCTCGCGCACGAACTCGTCGACGTCGCCCGAGAACTCGGCGACCTGGCGCCGCGCCTGCTTGTAGCCGGCGCGCGCCTTCTCCGACGCCGCCTCGTAGCGCTCGCGCGCCGCCGAGCCGAGCCGTTCCGCGCGGCGGCGGACTTCGCGCTGTGTCCTGCGAGCGCCGCGGGAGATCTCCTCGGCGACGTCTTCGAAGCGCTCGCGCGCCTCGTCGATCCCGTCGTCGATCACTTCCCGGGTGCCTTCGACCGCGTCGGAGATGACCTGGCGCGCCCGATCCATCGTCTTTCCTTCTGCCATCGTTTCCTCCTTCTCGTCACCCGGTCGAATCGTCCGCCTGACGAGCTCATGATACCCGCTCCCCCCCGGGCGCGAAAGCGCCGATGGTACAGTCGCGGCGAGGCCACCCATGAGCCAGGTCACCTTTCTCGGAGCGTGCGGCACCGTCACCGGCAGCTCGTCGCTGATCGAGGCGGGCGGAGCGCGGATCCTGGTCGACTGCGGCCTCTACCAGGGCGACGACGAGCTCGAGAAGCGCAACCGGCGCCAGTTCGCCTTCCGCCCCGCCACCCTCGACGCCGTCGTCCTGACCCACGCGCACCTCGATCACGTCGGCCTCCTGCCCCGGCTCGTCGCCCAGGGGTTCAGCGGACCGATCTGGTGCACCCCGCCGACCCGGCCGCTCGCCCGCCTGGTGCTCGAGGACGCCGGCGAGATCCAGGAAGAGGAGGCGCGCTACGCCCGCAAGAAGGGGTACAGCCGCCACGCCGAACCGGAGCCGCTCTACACCTCGAAAGACGCCCGCGCCGCCTGCGAGCGGCTCGAACCGATGCCGTTCCACGAGGCGAAGGAGATCCGCCCGGGCTTCTCCGTCCGTTTCGTCCGGGCGGGACATCTGCTGGGCGCCGGCAGCGTCGAGATCACCGCCAAAGGCGGGGACGGTGTGCGGCGGAGCTGGATCTTCTCCGGCGACGTCGGACGGTACGACGCGCCGATCCTGCAGGATCCCGAACCGCCCGCGGTCGAGGCGAGCGGGCTGGTCCTCGAGTCGACCTACGGCGACCGCACCCACGCTCCGGTGGGCGACGGCCACGAGCTCGCCGAAGTGATCCACCGCACCCTCGGGCGCGGCGGCTCCGTCATCCTGCCGGCGTTCGCGCTCGGCCGCACCCAGGACCTGCTCTTCCGGCTCACCGAGCTGGTCGACGCCGGCGAGCTCGACCCGGAGGTCGTCTTCCTCGACAGTCCGATGGCGATCCGCGCCACCGAGATCTACCGCCAGGCCTCGCCGGAGTTCGACGAAGAGACGGTCGAGCTGGTGCGCCGCAAGATGAATCCGCTGGCCGCGAACCGCTTCCAGCGCGCCCGCACCGTCGCCGAGTCGAAAGCGCTCAACGACCGCAAGGAGCCGGCGGTGATCGTCGCCGCGAGCGGCATGGCGACCGGCGGCCGCGTCGTCCACCACCTGGCGCAGAAGCTGCCGGACCCGAAGAGCACCGTCGTGTTCGTCGGCTACCAGGCGGCCGGAACGCGCGGTCGCGCGCTGCTTTCGGGCGCGCAGACCGTGTCGATCCACGGGCGGCCGGTCGCGGTGCGGGCCGAGATCGCCCAGATCCCCGGCATGTCTGCGCACGCCGACCGCGACGAGCTGCTCCGCTGGTGCCGCGCGCTGCCGCACACACCGCAACGGATCTTCCTCAACCACGGCGAGGATCCGGAGAGGAAGGCGCTGGCGGCGGCGATCCACGAGCTCGGCTGGCCGCGGCCCGACCTGCCGCTGGTCGGCGATACGCACGCATGGTGACGGCGCGGCGCCGGGCCGCTCTCGCATTCCTGCATCGCCTCTTCCGCAAGGCGAACCAGGACTCCGTGCCGCTGCGCTCCTCGGCCCTCGCCTTCTCCACCCTGCTCTCGCTCGTGCCGCTCCTCGCCGTCATCTCGACCTTCATCGCCCAGGGGTTCCGCGAGAGCGACGGCAAGGTGATCGATCTGCTGGTCGAGCTCCTGCCCTACCGCGAGGAGTCGATCGAGAAGGCGATCTACTCGTTCGTCGGCCAGGCCGACGCGCTCTCGAACCTCGGCCTCCTCGGCTTTCTCGTCGCTTCGCTCTCGGCCTTCTTCGGTGTCGAGTCGGCGTTCCACCGCATCTGGCGGGTCGAAGGGCGCCGTCACCTCGGCCGCCGCCTGGTCTCGTTCTCGATCCTGCTCTTCTGGGGCCCGCTGCTCATCGGCGCCGGCTACTCTCTCCTCCTCTGGCTGCGACAGCACGCGCGCATCGGCGGCTTCGGGATCGGTTCGATGCTGGTCCAGCTCATCCCGGTGGCGACCACGTTCATCGGCCTGGCGATGCTCTTCTGGCTGATCCCCACGCGCAAGGTGCAGATCCGCCATGCCGCCATCGGCAGCCTGGTCGCGACCGTCGGTCTGGAGCTCCTGAAGGTCGGCTTCCGCGTCTACGTCGAACATTTCACCGCCGCCTCGCGCGTCGTCTACGGCGGCTTCGT
>JBFWYP010000041.1:0-34763 GCA_050186295.1 Thermoanaerobaculia bacterium
GACGCCTTCCTCGCCAGTCACCCCGTCCCCGTCGTCGACGGCCGGACGGTGACGTTCCTCTACCGGGGGCAGGCCGACGCCGTCTATCTCCAGCACTGGATCTTCGGCCTGCCGTCGGCCCAGCCGTTCACGCCGGTCGCGGGCAGCGATCTCTGGTATCTCACGCAGGAGATCCCGGAGCGCTCCCGGGTCGAGTACAAGCTCGAGGTGCAGCGCGGCGAGACCAGCCGCCTGATCCGCGACCCGCTCAACCCGAACCTGGCGCACGATCCGTTCGGGGCGAACTCGGTGTGCCAGGGTGCCGCCTACGAGGCGCCCGACTGGATCCTGCCGGATCCGGAGGCCCGTTCCGGCCGTCTCGAATCCATGACGCTGACGAGCCGGCACCTCGGCCGGCGCGAGGAGGTGCAGGTCTACGTGCCGGCGCGGTTCCGGGCGACGCGCAGGTATCCGCTGCTGGTCGTCCACGACGGCAACGACTATCTCCACTTCACCGCTCTCAAGACGGTCCTCGACAACCTGATCCACCGGCTGGAGGTGGCGCCGATGATCGTGGCGTTGACCCAGTCGCGGGCGCGCCTGCGCGAATACGCGGCCGACCCGGCGCACGCCGGATTCGTCACCGAGGAGCTGGTACCGGCGATCGAGCAGCGCTATTCGCTGCAGAAAGGGGCGGCCGCTCGCGGTCTGATGGGTGCGAGCTTCGGAGCAGTCGCTTCCTTCACCACCGCGGCCAGGTACCCGGGCCAGTTCGGTCGCCTGCTCCTGCAGTCCGGATCGTTCGCCTTCACGGACATCGGGCCGTCGAAGCGCGGCCCGGCGTTCGAGCCGGTGGTCGACTTCGTCAACGCCTTCCGCGACCAGCCGTCCCGGGTCGCGGACAAGGTCTTCCTCTCCTGCGGTGTCTACGAGTCGCTGATCTACGAGAACCGGTCGCTGGTTCCGATCCTCCAGTCGACCGGGATGGACGTGCGCTACGTCGAGTCGTTCGACGGGCACAACTGGGAGAACTGGCGCGACCGCCTGCGCGAGGGTCTCTCCTTCCTGTTCCCGGGGCCGCTCTGGATGGTTTACGAGTAGGATCGGACCGATCCCGAACGTTTCAAGAGGCGGTGAGTCATGGCTGAAATCACGCGTCGCATCGGATTGTCGCTGGGAGCGGACATCTGCTGGCCGATCTGCTACGAGCAGATCATGGAGCGTCTCAAGCTCGCGATTCCTGTGGACGGCGACACCGTGCGGATCTCGGTCGACCGTCTGTCGATCGAACCGTTCGACCTGCGTCAGCCGGTGCGGCACGACGTGCTGCTCGATCGCCTGACGCACTGGTACCACACGTCGCGCGAGTGGATCAAGAAAGCGGTCGTGATGAACGACCTCTACGTCTTCAACAATCCGTGGTCGATCCAGGCCAACGAGAAGCACACCAGCTACGCCGCCATGATGCGGCTCGGTATGCCGGTGCCGGAGACCTGGATGCTCCCGCCCAAGGAGTACGAGCCGACGACCGACCTCAAGGTGACCCTGGAGCGCTATGCGCGGCTCTTCAGCCTGCAGGAGGTAGGGGAGAAGATCGGACTGCCGGCGTTCATCAAGCCGTTCGACGGCGGCGCCTGGGTCGGCGTCTCCAAGGTCTCGACGACCGAGGAGCTGGTCAAGGCCTACGACTCCTCGGGCAAGCGGATCATGCACCTGCAAAAGGCGGTCGACCCGTTCGACCTGTTCGTGCGTGCGGTTGGCGTCGGTCCGCAGGTGAAGCTGATGAAGTACGACCCCGGAGCGGCGCTGCACGACCGCTACAAGGTCGCTTTCGACTTCGTCAACGCCGAGGAGTGGCAGCACATGGCGAACCTCTGCCTGACCATCAACTCCTTCTTCGGCTGGGACTTCAACAGCTGCGAGGCGCTGCGCCAGGACGGCACCTTCTATCCGATCGACTTCGCGAACGCCTGTCCCGATTCGCAGGTCACGTCGCTGCACTACCATTTCCCCTGGCTCGTCAAGGCGAAGCTGAAGTGGTCGATCTTCGCCGCCGTGACGGGGCGGAAGATGCGCAAGAACCTCGACTGGGAGCCGTTCTTCGAGATCGCCGCTTCGGGCGCGAGCTTCCGCGAGAAGCTGCCGCTCTACGCCCGTCTCGCGCACGAGCGGTTCGACAGCGATCGCTTCGCCGAATTCTGCGCGCGGCATCTCGCCCATCTCGACGAGGTGGCCTGGGAGTTCTTCGGCTCCGAGATCGCCAAGGACGCCGTGCGGCGCAAGGTGACGGCGCTTTTCCCGGCGCACGAGATCGAGCAGTTCACCGAGCATTTCTGGGGTCTCATCCAGCTCTGGCGCAAGACCGAGTCGGACTACCTCGCCGGATCGGGGAACGCGCCGGCGTGAGTGGTATCGCGAAGCGCTTCGAGACCTGGCGTTCGAGCTTCCTCGCCCAGGACGTCAACGTCGCGCGCTGGGGGGAGAGCGGAGTCCCCGTGCTGCTCTTTCCGACCGCCGGCGGCGACGCCGAGGAGATCGAGCGGTTCCGCATGATTCCCGCGCTCGAGCCGCTGCTCGAGGCGGGAAAGATCCAGCTCTTCTCTTGCGACAGCGTGCCGGGGCAGTGCTGGGTCGCCGACCAGTATTCCGCCAGCCACTGCTCCTGGGTCCAGAACCGGTTCGACGAATTCCTCCACCAGGAACTGGCGCCGTACATCCACCATCTTTCGGACGGTTGCGGGCTGAACGGGCACGGCATCGTCACGGCGGGCGCCTCGCTCGGCGCATTCTTCGCCCTCGCGGCGGTCTGCCGGCATCCCGAGACGTTTGGCCGTGCCGTCTGTCTGTCGGGCAAGTTCGACCTGATCGAGTTCCTCGACGGCGAGGAGATGACGCTCGACTTTTACTACTCGTCGCCGCTCCACTTCCTGCCGCGCCTCGAGGACGAACGGCTCCTCGGCGCGCTGCGCGGCCGGTTCGTCCAGCTGGTCACCGGCCGCGGTGCGTGGGAGCGGCCGGAGAACGCCACCCAGGTGGCGGAGCTTCTGACCGCCAAGGGCGTTCCGCACCGGGTCGACGACTGGGGGGCGTCCTGGGATCACGACTGGCCGTCGTGGCGGCGGGCGCTGCCGCACTACCTCGCGCGGCTGGACGAGTGAGCGGAGCGGACCCGGACGGGGGGCCGCCGGCGGGCGTGACGGTATCGGTGACCTTTCCCATGCACTGGTCGGACATGGACGCCTTCGAGCACGTCAACAACGCCGTCTACTTCCGCTGGTTCGAGAGCGCCCGCCTGGCCTACTTCCTGGCGATCGGCTGGCCCGATCACCGCCGCGCGACCGGGATCGGTCCGATCCTGCACTCCACCGAGGCGCGCTTCCGGATTCCGCTGCGGTTTCCCGACGAGATCCGCGCCTCGACCTGGGTGTCGGAGATCGGGGAAGACCGCTTCACGATGCAGTACGAAGTCCGGAGCCTCGGGCTCGATCGCGTCGCGGCCGACGGCAGCGGCCGGATCGTCGCCTTCGACTACCGATCCGGATCCAAGGCGCCCCTGCCGGAGGTCATCCGCGGCCGCATCCTCGAACGCGGACTCGGACCCATGGCAGGCACCCGGAAAAGGTCCGCCGGAGGCTAGGCGTCAGGGCGAGACCAGGGACCAGGCGACGAAGTTGTGCGCCTCGAAACTGTCCGCGAAGAGCGGCATCACGAAATCGACGCTGCTCGTGGGGCCCGGCTTGAACAGGCCGAGGGTATGAACGGCGCTCTCGGGCGGGGCATCGGCATCGAACCAGAAGTTGAACATCGTCGCCCAGCGCAGGGCGTTGGCGTTCGGGTTGGTGACGAAGCTGTCGGTGCTCCACGAAACCGCACCGCCCGTGCCGTCGACGAAGACGTCCCAGTCGGCGCTGGCGTACGGTTCCCCCGAGTGGTGGGGGATGTCCCTGAAACCGGTGCTCGTGATCGCCGTGCCGTCCGGGAAGTCGACGGTGAACGAGTTCGCGGCACGGTCGGAGTTCATGTTGCGGATCGCGTACTCGTAGTGCCAGTTGCCGGCGCCGAGGTCGGTCGCCCGCCGGGCCACCTCGAATCGCTGGACGACGTCACCGGGGATGTCGACGTTGTAGATCTCGACCCCGGAGTCCTCCGCCTTCCAGGCGTGGATCGCCGAGCGCTCGCGCACCAGGCCGCCGTTGAAGGAGATGGCGAAATTGGGAGAGCTGCCGACGGCGACCTGCCGGTAGGTCGCGTTGTTGAGACCGTTCCCCGCCAGGGCGTCGTTGTCGGCGACGTACTGACCTTCGGAGAAGTACTTGGCGCCCGCGTTCTGCGTTGGATCCATGTCGCCGACCGCCACCTTGATCTCCTGCTGGTAGGGGCTCGCGGAGGAGAACGGTACGTTGGTGTGCGGGAACGGGTCGAGATCGCCGATCGTCGGATTGACTTCGGACCGCATGCCGGCCGGGCGCGTCCCGTTGAGGGTCGCCCAGTAGGTGTCGTTGCAGCCGACCCCGAGCTGATCGCCGCCGAGCGGCGGGCTGGAGCACGAAGCGCCGATCTTGCACGGCGCTTCGTTCGAGTTCGTCGAAACGAAACCGTGCTTCAACCAGCTCATGCCGACCTGTTCGAAGCGGCCGGCCTTGAGGCGATAGATCGCCTGGGCGATGACCGGGTGCTGTTTGGCGGTCAGGAAGCCGCATCCGCCGCCGTTGTCGCACCAGTTCACGGGCACGGTTCCGATGTTGCACGAGGTGGTACCGACCGAGTAGCCGAGGAAGCCGTCGGCCTGGCCGTAGCTCGCGAGATCGAAGAGAACTCCTACCGTCACGTCCGGGCCGTTGGTCTCGACTCCGGGTTCCACGGCGGCCGAAGGTGAGGCCACGGCCAGCAGCAAGAGAGTTGCTCCGGCCATGGAAAGGGCGAGGCCACGTGCTGTGGTCGTCTGCATTGTGCTGTCTCCCTGGCGAGGGACCGGCCGGTAGTGGCCTGCCTACTCGCCGCTGACTGCCTGACTCCAGCTGCCGAGTCCCCCGGACTCGAATCCGTCCGAGAAGATGTCGAAGATGAACGTCGCCGAACTCGGCGAGCCGGGCTTGAAATACGTGAGCGTGTGCTCGTTGATCCAGGCCAGCTGATCGGCGTCGAACCAGAAGTTGAACATGGTGGCGAAACGCAACGCGTTGGCATTGGCACTGGTGGCGAACGTGTCGCCGAACCAGGTGATGGTCGACGTCGGAACGTCGATGTCGATCGACCAGTCCGTGGTCGAGTACGGTTCGCCCGAGTGGTGATCGATGTCCTTGAACCCGGCATTGGTGATCACGGTGCCGTCCGGGAGGTCGATGGAGAAGGCCTGCGCGGAGCGATCCGAGTTCATGTTGCGGATCACGTATTCGTAGTGCCAGGTCCCGGGGCTCGTCTCGGTGATCCGGCGCCCGACCTCGAATCGCTCCGCCGAGCCGCCGTGCGTCTCGATGTCGAGGTTGAAGAGCTCGACGCCCGAGTCGGCCGCCTTCCAGGCGTAGATCGCGCTCTTCTCGCGCACCGTCGAGTCCTGGAGCGAAAGGTTGAACGGCGAAGCCCCCACGGTCACCCGACGGTACGAGGCGTTGTTGTGCGCGTTCCCGGCCGCCGCGTCGTCGGCGGCGATGTACTGCCCCTCGACCCAGTACGTCGCTCCCGCGTTCAACGCCGGGTTGACGTCGTTCTCGTTGACCTGGATCCGCTGATGGATGACCGTCGGATGCGTGATGTCGGGGTACGGCATGGCGAAGTCGCCGTTCGAAGCGTTGACCACCGAGCGCTGTCCGAGGCGGCATCCTTCGCCGCTCGCCCCGTCGCAGGTCCCCGGATTGCCGCTGCCGCCGTTGAGACCCGAGCCGTAGGTGTCGGTGCAACCGACGCCCAGCTGGTCGCCGCCGCCCGGCGGGATCTCGCACGGGCCACCGTTGCAGGCGCCGTTGGGGTTCGAGTTGGTCGAGAGCCAGCCGTGCTTGAGCCAGCTCATGCCGATCTGCTCGAAGCGGCCGTCCTTGAGGCGGTAGAGATTCTGCGCGATCACGGGATGGTCGTTGCGGTCGAGCTGACCGCCGAGACAGCTGGCGGCGTCGCACCAGGCGACCGGCTGGTCGCCGATGTTGCATGACGTCGTCCCGACGGAGTAGGCCCGGATGCCGCCGACCGCCCCCCAGTTGGACGTGCTGCCGAGCGTGATCACGGTCACGTCGGGTCCGACCGTGGCCGCGACGGGAAAAGCGATCAGCAGTGCGAGGACTGCCAGGGCGGCGGCCAGGTGGCGGGAGTCGCTGTTTTTCCGGGACCGTTCGATCATCGTCTTCTCCGATTCGGTTCGTTCGCCGTCAATGTCTGCCGCAGTTCGAGAGCGGCGCGATTTCCTGGATCCTGCGCGAGTACCTGGTCGAGCGCTTCCAGCGCCGCGCTCCCGTCTCCCTTCGCCGCCAGGGCGCGGGACAGAAGGAAGCGGAGCTCGAGGTCTCCGGGCGCGCGCCGCACCGACTCGCGGTAGAGCGCCACCGACTCCTCGAACCGCCCCATGCTGGCCAGCATGCCGGCGAGGTTTTCCCGCGCTTCGCGGGACTCTGGATCGATCGCGAGCGCTGCCTGGAAATCCCGCACAGCCTCTGCCGGTCTGCCTTGCAGTGCCGCGACGACCCCTGAATTGTAGGACAGTGGGGCCGATTGCGGAAAGTGAGCTCTTCCACGCTCCAGGAGGTCGGCCGCAGCGTCGAGATGGCCAGCCTCGGCGGCGCTCCGGGCGAGAGCGACCCAGACTCCGTCGGTCGTCCGTTCCGGGGCACTTTCGAGCGCCCGGGCGGCCCGCGGAGCGTCGCCGACTCCCATGGCCGTCCGCGCTTCGAGCAGCGCGAACCCGCCGACGTTCTCACCGCGCTTCCGGGCGCCGGCGAGCGCGGCGGTGAATCCCGCGACGTCGCCGCGGAAGTAGCGCGTCCAGGCCAGCCGCCCGTCGAGACCGAGCCAGGGGACCAGGCTCCAACGGGCGACCCGTTCGTAGCGCGCCGCGGCGCGCGTCAGGCGCTCGATCTCGTCGCGGTCCGCCGCGATGGCGGGTCCGGCGAGGTCGAGTGCCCGCCGCTGCCAGGCCGACAGGTGCCGGAAGTCGCGCTCCGCGAGGGCGAGCTGCGAGTGGACGACCGCGGAGTGGAGCGTCGCGATGCCGAGGACGGCGAGGCCGGCCAGGAGCCAGCGGCCCGCCGGCTGCAGGCGGCCGGCGCGGCGCAGGGCGCGGTGGCGGAAGGCGAAGTCGGGGCGCGTCGCGAGGCGCATGCCGAGCAGCCCCAGGAACGCCACCGAACCGGCGACCCCGAGCGACATCAGGAACGGAACCATTCCGTAGAGACCGCGGTAGACGAAGAAGGCGACCAGGAAGAGCGCCGCCAGGCAGAGCTCCTCGCTCCAGGAGAGCGGGTAGCGCCGCGTCTCGGGCTGCGGGCCGACCGGTCGCGCGAAGCGCGGGAGTCTGCCGAAGCCGAGATAGAGCGCATCGTTCGGACAGACGCTCACGCAGTCGCCGCACTTCATGCACCCGGGGTCGACGACCATCCGGTAGTCGCGCACCTCTTCGTGGACACGGACGTTCGAGGTGCAGACGGCCGTGCAGTGGCCGCAGCCCTGGCAGGCGTCGGTGACCCGGACCCGGAACGGCGAGAGCCGGTCGGCCCACGAGAAGGCGGCGCCGTAGGGACAGGCGTAGGTGCAGAACCCCTTGGCGCCGAGAAAGTAGACGCAGACGAAGCCGCAGACGAGGAAGGTGAGCGTGCCGACGACCCAGCCGGGAAAGGTGGCCCAGAAATGCGCCGTCGTGAGCTCGGTGCCGCGCGTGCCGAGCCGGTCCCCGTGCCAGAGCCGCCAGGCGACGGGCCAGGCGAACATGTAGAGAAAGGCGACCAGCGGAACCCAGCGCAGCAGGCGCGACCGGAGCGGCTTCGGCCGGATCCCGAGCTTCTTGAGGAGCCAGAGCGAGCCGTCCTGGAGCGCCACCAGGTGGCAGGCCCAGCCACAGAACCAGCGGCCGAAGAGGAGGGTCAGGAGGATGACTGTGGCGAAGAAGATCAGTCCGGCGTTGACGATCCCGGCCTTGGCGTAGGCCATCGCCTCCGAGGGCTCGACCGGCGTCACCGTCTCGCCGGCGACGAGCCAGTGCGCGATGTGCGCCGCGATCAGCAGATGGACCGCGAGAAGGACTCCGGTGCGCCACTTTCCGGTGCGCGACGGGCGGATCGAAGGCGCTGCGGCCGGAGGAGCGAGGACGGGGAGAACGGGAGGACGCGGCACGTCGAGAGGCAAGCGTAGCACCGCGCGAGCGGCGTCCGGTCCGGCGGCCGACTCCGTTCCCGGAGGATGGTGTCCCTGACTCGACGCCGGAGATGGGCGATTCCCCGGCCGGAGCGCGGGCTGCCGACGAACCTCTCCGGGCTCAGGGCCGGGACGATCGGATCCGCTCGACGCGGGCGCTGACGACCTGCTCGAGACGGAAGCGGAGGACCACCCAGCAGACCGTCTCGTCGCCGAGGTCGTGCCGGTCGATCCACTCCTCGAGCCCTCTTCGCTGATAGCCGAGCTCCTGCTCGGAGACCAGGATCACCGGCCAGAGCGGCCAGTCGGTCGGCGCGTAGCCCGAGTAGCCGTTGAAGGTCGGTTTCTCCGCTGCGATCGCGGCCCACATGGCGTCGACCTGCTGGGTCTGGTGGTCGCGGTCGTGGATCCGCGGGTGGCGTCGTGCCAGGTTCGGGTGGTACCGGGTGTAGAGGAAGCTGTCGCAGTCGGCCGGTACGTTCGCGGCGATCGCAGCGGCCCGTGTGCGCCGCGGCGCGACTTTGAACTCCGGCTGATGTTGGATCTGCTCGGCGAACACCACCAGCAGGAGGCCGATCGCCAGGGATTCGCGGACCGGCGGGCGCGCCATGCGGCGCAGCCCGAGAACGAATGCATACGCGAGCGGCACGAGCCCTACGAGGACGATGCGCGAGACCATGCGCAACGAAGCGAACGGCGTCAGCCAACCGACGATCCACGGCCAGGCGGAGTGCCCTCCGGGCCAGCTCATGGTGAGCAGTACCAGAACGACGAATCCGCCGCCCAGCCACCGGAAGGGGGCGGAGCGGGCCGCTGGAGCGATGCCGACGAGGGCAACGAGCGTCGCGAGCAGGCCGATCCCGAGTCGCTGCGCCCACGGGACGGGCGACCGGATCGCCGGCTCGATCGCGGCGGCGAGCCAGGGCTCGAGCAGATGGTCGCCGCCGGGGTTGACCCAGGAGGCCAGCCGCGGCAGGTACATGCGGATCTCGTCGAGTCCGGGGCCGCCGATCGCGGACCGCGCATGGACGAAGCCGCTCGCGTACGGCAGAAAGGCTGCCAGCGCCGCCAGCCCGCTGACGCCGCCGGCGATCCAGAGAGCGTGCGGCAGACGCGCGAGCTGCCGGCGTCCCCCGCGATCGAGGAGCAGGAAGAGCGCGGCTGCGGTGAGCCAGAGCAAGAGGATCGCGAAGAGATAGATATTGGACCACGCCTGCAGCAGCACGAAGAGCGGGAAGGAGGCAGCCCAGCGGAGGCGCGTGGAGCGGGCGGCGGATTCGTCAGCGAGCCGGAAGAGAGCGAGCAGCGCGAGTGCGGTCGGGTAGTGGAGGAACTGGTGAGGGTGGTTGATCATCGCCGCGCGCGGCGCCCCGAAGGCGACCAGGAAGGCCGCGAGTGCGGAGTCGACCGGCGACAATCCGAATCCGCGCCGGAAGAGCGCCAGAAACGCGGCATAAGTGAGAAGCAGGGCGAGGATCGCGCAAAGCGCGTAGGCGACGTGGGGATCCACTCCGAAGAGCCGCCAGACTCCGTAGAGCGGGAGCGCTCCGATCGTGGGATCGGCGAAGAAGAGCGCCCCACCCTGCGGGTGGAAGAAGCCCGGTGACGCGAGCGACGGCCATGCGCCCCGGCCGGAGAGCCAGAGCCACTCGTGCTCGAGGATCAGATTCTGGAACAGTGGATCGAGGGCGTAGACCTGGAGGGTCCGGAATCCGCTGGCGAGCTCACGATGGAAGACGAAGAGCACACCGAGCAGCGCGCATCCGATCTGGATCGCGACTTCGCTTCTTCTTGAGCCGCGCCCGAGGAGCCCGAGGGATAGCACGTCAGGCTCGGCGATTCAGCGCCGGATCAGCCGCCGGTAGAGCTCTTCGTAGAGGCGCACCTGGCGCTCCCACGAGAAGTCCTTCGCCATGCCGTTGCGCATCAGCTGGGTCCAGGCTTCCGTGTCCTGGAACGCGTTGAGAGAGTAGTCGAGAGCCCAGCGCAGACCTTCGGGCGTGAAGTGATCGAACGGGAAGCCGGTCCCCTTGCGGTCGACCGGATTCCACAGGTCGACGGTGTCGGCGAGACCGCCGGTGCGACGGACGATCGGCGGCGTACCGTACTTCAGGCTGTACATCTGGTTGAGCCCGCACGGCTCGAACCGTGAAGGCATGAGGAACAGGTCCGATCCGGCTTCGATCCAGTGCGCCAGCTCTTCGCTGTAGCCGCGGAAGTACCAGGCCTTGCCGGGAAAGGAGACCTGCATCCACGACAGGAACGATTCGTAGCGCTCCTCGCCGCTCCCCAGCGCGACGAACCGGATGTCGCGGTGGTAGAGGAACTCCGGCAGGGTGTCGAACAGCAGGTCGAGCCCCTTCTGCGCCGTGAGACGCGAGACGAGGCCGACGACGGCGGCGTTCTTTCCCCAGGGGAGCGCGACCTTTTCGAGCAGGGCCTTCTTCATCGCGGCCTTGCCCTCGAGACCGTCGGGCGAGAACCGGTGCGGGATGTACGGATCGACCTCCGGGTTCCACTCGCCGTAGTCGACTCCGTTGACGATGCCGACCAGGTGGTCGGCACGGGCGCGCAGGAGGGAGTCGAGTCCGAAACCGAACTCGGCGGTCTGGATCTCGCGCGCATAGGTCCGGGAGACGGTCGTGAGGACGTCGGCGTAGAGCAGACCGGTCTTGAGGAAGCTGACCCGTCCCTGCGACAGGTCCTCGTTGTAGAGCATCGCCGAGAACGGCGCCAGCCCGAGATCGTCGAGGATCTGCGAAGAGTAGACGCCCTGATAGGCGAGATTGTGCAGGGTGAGGACGGTGCGGGTCGAGGCGAAGAGCCGGTCCCACGAATAGACGGTGCGGAGGTAGATCGGGGCGAGCGCCGTGTGCCAGTCGTGGGCGTGGACGACGTCCGGGGCCCAGCCCATGCGCTGGCAGCTGTCGAGCGCGGCGCGCGTGAGCAGGGCGTAGCGCAGGTACTCGTCCCATTCGCCGCTGTAGATCGAATCGTGGTGGTAGAGCGCCGGGCAGTGGACGAGGTAGACGTCGACGTCGCTCTGCGGCAGCTTCGTGGTCAGCACCGAGACGGTGAATTTGCGCGCCCCGAGGGTGATCTCGAAATCGCGCAGGAAGTCGACGGCGACGAAGTCGTGCTTCATCTTCGCGATGCGGGCGTAGAAGGGCAGGAAGATGCGGACGTCGTGTCCGGCCTTGCCGAGGGCGCGCGACAGGCCGGCGGTCACGTCGCCGAGGCCTCCGGTCTTGGCGAAGGGCGCGAGCTCGGAGGCGACCTGGCAGATCCTGAGGGCGGACTCTCCCATCCCGGCGCTCAGATCACCGTGCCGGGAGGAAGCTCGGCATTCTTCGGCACGACGATGATGCCGCCGTGGATCGAATAGTTGGGCCGCTCGAGCTCGTCGATCTTCTCCTCGTTGAGCAGCCTGCAGCCGTCGCCGATGCGCGCGTTGAAGTCGATGATGGCGTTGCGGATCGCACAGTCGCGGCCGATTCCGATCGGCACTTCGTGACGGGACGCCTCGTCCAGGCGCTCGAAGTGGTTGGCGCCCATGAGGATCGTGCGCTCGAGCGTCGTGCCGTTCCGCACCACGGCACGGATGCCGACGATCGAATCGGAGAGCGTCGCTCCGGTGAGGATCGATCCTTCGCAGAGCACCGAGCTCGTCACTTTGCAGCCGTTGATCTTGGTCCCGGGGAGGAAGCGTGCGTGGGTGTAGATGGCGTAGTCCGGGTCGTAGAGGTCGAGCGGCGGCAGCGGCACCGTGAGATCGATGTTGGCCTGGTGGAACGAGGGGATCGTTCCGATGTCGGTCCAGTAGCCGTCGTAGGGAAAGGCGAAGACGCGGATGTTCTCGAGCGAAGCCGGGATCACTTCCTTGCCGAAGTCGGTGTACGGACTGCCGACCAGCGCTTCGCGCAGGGCCTCGGGACGGAAGACGTAGATCCCCATGCTGGCGAGGAGCGAGCCGGGAGGTACGGCGAAGCCGATGGCGGAGAGCGTCGCTTCGTCGAGGGCGAGAGAGTCGAGCGCCTCGCTGGTCGTCGGCTTCTCGACGAATTCGACGACCCGCCCGGAGCGGTCGAGCCGCAGGCAGCCGTAGCCGCTCGCCTCCTCGCGGGTCACCGGCTTCACTGCGATCGTGAGGTCGGCGGTGCGCTCGCGGTGGGTGGCGACGAAGTCGCGCAGGTCCATCAGGTAGAGCTGGTCGCCCGAGAGGATCAGCACCTCCGTCGGGTCGTTGTCGTCGATGAGGCGGGTCAGGTTCTGCCGCACGGCGTCGGCGGTCCCCTGGTACCAACTGCGATTGGTGAGGCTCTGCTCGGCGGCGAGGAGATTGACGAAGCCGCCGCGGAAGGCGTCGAAGCGGTAGGTCTGCGCGATGTGGCGGTGCAGGCTCTCGCTGTTGAACTGCGTCAGGACGTAGATCCGGTCGATCCCGGCGTGGAGGGAGTTCGAGATCGGAATGTCGATGAGGCGGAACTTGCCGCCGACCGGGACCGCCGGCTTGGCGCGATCCCGGGTGAGGGGCGAGAGCCTCGTCCCCTGTCCGCCACCGAGGATCGCTGTCACCACGCGCTTCATTCGGTCCTCCTGACTCGGGTTCGGAAGCTCGTGGATTGTACTGGATGTTCCGATGCGCTCCCGCGCGCCGGCCGGTCGCGGCGGATCAGCCGACGACGATCGCGGGGTCGCCGGCGCGGCAGTCGCCGATCTCCGAGGCGGTGTGGCCGCTGCGGCGGAGCTCGTCGAGGAGCCCCGCGGCCCGATCCGCCGGCACGGCGAGGAGCAGCGGACCGGAGGTCTGGGGATCGAAGAGCAGCTCGCGGGAGACGTTGTCGATCGCATCGTCGATCGCGAGGTACGGCGTCGCGTGCTCGCGGTTCGGCACCGTGCAGCCGGTGGTCACCCCGGCCAGGACCAGGTCGAAGAAGCCGGGATGGACCGGCAGGTCGGCGTAGCGGATGTGCAGGGTGAGCCGCGACTCGCGGGCGATGTTGCCGGCGTGGCCGGCGAGGGCGAAGCCGGTGACGTCGGTGGCGGCCGTGGCGCCGTGGGCGAGCGCCAGGCGCGAAGCGACGAGGTTGAGTCGCTCCATCTCGACCAGCGCCGGCTCGAGCGCCGTGGCGTCGGCGCGGTCCTGCTTGTAGGCGTTGACGAGCACGCCGCTGCCGAGGGGCTTGGTGAGGATCAGGCGGTCTCCCGGACGGGCCCCGGCGTTGGTGAGCAGCCGGTCGGGCGGTGCGACGCCGACGACGGCGAGCCCGAACTTGAGCTCCCTGTCCTTGACCGAATGGCCGCCCAGGAGCGCCGCGCCGCACTCGGCGAGCGCCGAGGCGGCCCCTTCGAGGATGCGCGAGAGGAGGGTGGTCGGAGCGTCTCCCGGAAAGCAGCAGAGGTTGAGCGCGAAGAGCGCTTCGCCGCCCATCGCGAAGACGTCGGACAGGGCGTTCGCCGCGGCGATCCGGCCGTAGCGGAACGGATCGTCGCAGACCGGCGGGATGAAATCGGTCGTGGCGACGAGACCCCGTCCCGCGAAGCGGAAGACCCCGGCATCGTCGCCGGTGTCGGCGCCGACGAGGACGTCGGGATGCGGCCCGAGCCGGCCGAGCAGCGGGCGGACGATCTCGCCGAGCGTCCCCGGCCCGATCTTGGCAGCGCAGCCCCCGGTGGTGGCCATCCGGGTCAGCCGGGGAGTGTCTTCGTTCACCCGGCGGCGCTCGCCTTCGTACGTCGGGCGCTCGCCCGCCGGATGTCGCGGATGATCTTCCAGTGGTGGTGGGTGTGGGTGCCGAGGAAGGCGATGCCCTGGGAGGCGCTGAGGCCGCCGAAGTACGGGTGCGGGAAGACCGGCGCCGGAGAGGCCAGGCGTTCGTCCGCGGGGTCGAGCGCCCGGTAGGCCGCTGCGAGGCGGTCGAGCTCGGCCACGAGCTCGGCGTCGGAGGTGGCGACCGGGACGATCCGTTCGGGCGATTTCGCGACGCCGCGGGGCAGCCAGTCGAGCGCCATCAGGACCCGGCCGAGCGGCTTGATCGGGCGCTGCGGCTTTCGGATCTCTCCGTCGAGCGTCTGCAAGCCGATCGCGAGCGCCTTCAGGATGTGGTCGATCTGCAGGCGGACCGACCAGCCGGAGACCTCGGCCTCCGCGAGATCCAGGGCCTCCGGATGCTCGACGATCAGCGTCCGGATCGCGGCGAACTGGGCATCGATCCGGTCGAGCGCGCGTTGCGGCTTCATCGTGGACTCCCTCTCCGTGCTCAGTGGTCGATCCCGGCGAGATACAGCAGGAACGCGTACTGCAGCGCGGTGTCTTCGAGTCGCGCGAAACGCCCCGACTTGCCGCCGTGCCCGGCCTCCATGTTCGTACGCAGAAGGAGGAGGTTCGGATCGGTCTTGCGCGCCCGGAGCCGGGCGACCCACTTGGCGGGCTCGAAATACTGCACCTGGGAGTCCCAGAGCCCGGTCGTGACCAGCAGGTTCGGATAGGCCTGGGGACGGACCTGGTCGTAGGGGGAGTAGGAGAGCATGTAGTCGTAGTACTCCCGGATCCGCGGATCTCCCCATTCGTCGAACTCGTTCGAGGTCAGCGGGATGGTTTCGTCGAGCATCGTCGTGACGACGTCGACGAAGGGGACGGCGGCGAAGACGCCGCGGTACAGATCGGGGCGCATCGTGGCGATCGCACCCATCAGGAGTCCTCCGGCGCTGCCGCCGAGCGCGAAGACCCGGTCGCGTGCGCCGATCCTGCGCGCCACCAGCCCCTCGGTCACGTCGATGAAGTCGCGAAAGGTGTTCTTCTTGTGCAGCAGCTTGCCGTCGTCGTACCAGCGGCGCCCCATCTCCTGTCCGCCGCGGACGTGGGCGATGGCGTAGACGAAGCCGCGGTCGACGAGCGAGAGGACGGCGGAGTCGAAGTACGGATCGCTCGAGATGCCGTAGGAGCCGTACGCCTTGATGACCAGCGGCGCGGTTCCGTCGAGGGCCGTGCCGCGCCGGTAGAGCAGCGACACCGGGACCTCGACGCCGTCGCGGGCGGGGAGGAAGAGGCGTTCGGTCCGGTAGTCGGACGACGAGAAGCCGCCGGGCACCTCGTCCACCTTGAGGACCCGGCGCGCGCCGGTCGCCATGTCGAGCTCGTAGACGGTGGCGGGGGTCCGGAGGGAGGTGAAGCGGTAGCGGACGGTCGTCGTCTCCTGCTCCGACTGGAACGTCAGGGCGGCGACGTAGTCGGGCTCGTCGCTCTCGATGTAGCGGTCACCGGAGCCGTCCAGCGGATGGATCCGCACCCGCTTCAGCCCGACGCTGCGCTCGGCGATCGCCAGGTAGCCGGGGAAGGCCTCGAAGTCGTCGAGGAAGATGTCGTCGCGCGTCCCGACCAGGTTGCGCCAGGTCGAGCGGTCCGAGGTCGTCGCGGCGGGCGCGCTCATCAGCCGGAAGTTCGGCGCCTGCCAGTTGGTGCGGACGACGAAGCGGTCGCCGAGGTCTTCGATCCAGTACTCGTGATCGCGCTCGCGCTGGAGGAAGAGGCGGAACTCGCCTTCCGGCCGGTCGCTCTCGAGGAGGCGCTGCTCGGTCGAAACGGTGCTGTGCGAGGTGATGACCAGGAAACGCCCGGACTTCGTACGCGAGATTCCGGTGTAGAAGCTGTGGTCCTCCTCCTCCCAGACGATCGGATCGCGGTCGGAGGGGGTGCCGAGGCGGTGGCGCCGGACGCGGTAGGCGAGCAGCGTCACCGGATCCTTCTCGAGGTAGAAGAGCGTCCGGTGGTCGGCGGCCCAGCAGAAGTTGGAGCCGTCGACGTTGACGATCTCGTCGGGCAGTAGGCTGCCGGTCGCGAGGTCGCGGAACCGGATCGTGTACTGGCGCCGGCTGACGGTGTCCTCGGAGAACGCCAGCACCCGGCCGTCGCGCGTGACATCCCACTCGCCGAGGTGGTAGTAGGAGTGTCCCGCGGCGCGCTGGTTGAGGTCGAGCAGGAGCTCCTCCGGCGCTTCGAGCGTGCCGCGGCGGCGATAGAGGCGATCGTAGTCGGAGCCGGCCTCGAAGCGGCGGTAGTACCAGTAGCCGTCGCGCCGGAACGGGACGCTGTCGTCGTCCTGTCTCACCCGTCCCGCCATCTCCTCGAAGAGCTTGCGGCGCAGGTCGCGGGTCGGGGCGAGCACGGCGTCGGTGTAGGCGTTCTCGGCCTCGAGGTAGGCGAGGACCTCGGGATTCTTCCGCGAGTCGTCGCGCAGCCAGTAGTACTCGTCGACCCGCTCGTTCCCGTGCTCGTGGAAGACGTGGGGGCGCACCGCGGCGCGCGGCGGCGTCGGAACGGCCCGAGCTTCCGGAGCGTCGTTCGGAGCGGGATCGGGAGAGGCGATCGAATCGGCGACGGTCACGAAGACACCCGGAAGAGCGATCAGCAGCCAGCAGCAGAGTCTGCGATGCGGCATCGACGGCTCCTCGTCGGCTTCTCGTTCCCGACGCCGCGTGCGGCGGCGTTCGAAGCCGGCGGATCGCGTTGCGTCCTGCCGGCCCACGGTGGCCGGCGCGGGCGATCCGCGGGAAGGAGCAGGAGATGGAGCCGACGGCCGGGATTGAACCGGCGACCTACTGATTACGAATCAGTTGCTCTACCGCTGAGCTACGTCGGCCGCGGCGAAGTAACGATTGTATGAAATCGCCCGGTCGAGCGTCCATTCCCGGCACGGAGGGCCTCCGAGCCGATATACTGCAACGGCTTAGGAAACGGAGCCCTATTTTGACCCAGGAAAACGCCACCGAAACCTCTCTCCGCCGCCTCTGCGCGAGCTTCGCCCGGCCTCTCCGCGGGCGTGCGACCCTGCAGTTCGTGACCACGGCGGTGCCGTTCGCGGTCCTCTGGTGGCTGATGGCGCGTTCGATCGAATGGGGCTGGAACTACGGCCTGACGCTTCTCCTCGCGATTCCGCTCTCCGGCCTCTTCATCCGCCTCTTCATCATCCAGCACGACTGCGGCCACGGCTCGTTCTTCGCCTCGAAGCAGGCGGATCATGCGGTGGGAGCGCTCCTGGGCGTCGTGACCCTGTTTCCCTACGGCTACTGGAAGAAGACGCACGCCATCCATCACGCCACCTCGGGGAACCTCGACCGGCGTGAGTTCGGCGACGTCCGCACCCTGACGGTCCGCGAGTACGAGGCGCTGTCGGCCTTCGGCCGCTTCAAGTACCGTCTCTACCGCAGCTCGCCGGTGCTCTTCCTGATCGGTCCGATCTACCAGTTCGTGCTCAAGCACCGGTTCCCCTTCGATCTCCCGTTCAGCTGGAAGAAGGAGTGGGCGAGCGTTCTCTGGAACAACGTCGCGATCGCCCTCGTCGGCTGGGGCCTGGTCTCGCGCTTCGGCTGGAAGACGCTGGTGATGGTCGAGCTGCCGGTGCTGCTCGTCGCCGGCGCCCTCGGCATCTGGCTGTTCTACGTCCAGCATCAGTTCGAGGAGGCGTACTGGGAGACGCAGGAGAACTGGGATGCCGACACCGCGGCGATCCAGGGCAGCTCCTTCTACGACCTGCCCCGATTCCTGCACTGGTTCACGGGCAACATCGGCTTCCACCACATCCACCACCTCGCGGCGAAGATCCCGAACTACCGCCTGCGAGAGTGCTTCGAGTCGAGCCCGCTGCTGCAGAAGTGCCCGCGGCTGACGATCCGTGAGAGCTTCAAGTGCGCCCGCCTCAAGCTCTGGGACGAGGAGCGCCGCCGGCTCGTCGGCTTCCCGCATCGTCTCGACCAGGCGGCCTGAACCCCTCCCGGGGGGCCTGCGCCGGCAGGGTGATCAGCCGGCGCGGGGAGGAATCGCGTAGCCCAGCACGGCGAAGAAGTGCAGGATGCTGCCCGCGAGCACGAACAGGTGCCAGATCGCGTGGTGGAACCGCAGGCTCTTCCAGGCGTAGAAGGTCAGCCCGAGCGTGTAGCAGAGACCGCCCCCGACCACCAGCGCCAGGCCGGTGACCGGCAGGGCGCGGGAGAGCGGACCGAAGACGAGGACCGCGGACCAGCCGAGGGCGACGTAGATCACCACCGAGGCGATCGGCGCCCGTCCGATCGCCAGACTCTTGAACAGGACGCCGGCGAGCGCGCCGCTCCAGACCAGGGCGAGGAGCGACCAGCCCCAGGGGCCGCGCAGCGGTCCGAGGGCGAACGGTGTGTAGGTCCCGGCGATCAGCAGGTAGATCGACGCGTGGTCGAGAATGCGCAGCACCCGTTTGGCGCGCGCGAACGGGATCGCGTGGTAGAGCGTCGAAGCGACGTACATCAGGATCAGGGTCGTGCCGAAGATGGCCGCGGCGGTGACCTCCCATGCGGTACCGCGCAGCGCGGCGTGGGCGACCAGGATGGCGAGGGCGGCGATCGACAGGAGGATCCCGATGCCGTGCGACACCGAATGCGCGAGCTCTTCGCCGGCGGAGTAGCGCGGCAGCTCGATCGAGGGGGCCATGCGCCATTCTAGCCGTCCCCCGGGGGGCTGCGGATAGGATCCCGCGATGGCGGCACCCCTTCGATTCCCGACCGTAGCCGCGGTGCTCGCCGGCATCGCCGCTGCGGCGGTCCACCTCCTGGCCGACGCGCGCGGGAACCTCCTCGCGGCGCTGGTGGCCAAGCCGATCCCGGTTCTCCTGCTGGCGGCCGCCGTGGTGCTCGCGCCCCCCTCGCGGGCGCGGATTCCGGTCGTCCTCGGTCTCCTCGTGGCGGCGGCCGGAGACGTCGTGATCCAGCTGCCGGGACGCTTCCTCTTCGGTCTCGGTGCCTTTCTCCTGGCGCACCTCTTCTACATCCGCGGATTCTGGCGGCTGCGCGGTGAGCTGCTCGCCGGGCGGGCGCTCCCGTTCGCCCTCTTCGGCGGCGGGATGGGCGTGCTCCTGCTGCCCGGAGTCGCGGCCGGCGGGGCCGTGCTGCGGACGGCGGTGATCCTCTACATCCTGACCATCTCGACGATGATGTGGCGGGCGGCGGCGGTCGTCGGCGCGCCGGGGCTCCTGCCGCTCGTCGGCCGGCTCGCCCTCGCCGGAGCGATCCTGTTCGCGGCGAGCGATTCGCTCATCGGAGTGCACCGCTTCCTCCGGCCCCTTCCCTGGGCCGACGTCCCGATCATGTTGCTCTATTGGGCAGGGCAGTCGGGGATCGCCTGCTCCGCGGTGGCGGCGGGGCGCCGGGAGGCCCGGGCGTGAGCTCCGGGAGGCCGGCTCCGGATCTGCAGGCGGTGCGGGAAGAGCTCGAGGCGATCGACGACCGTCTCCTCGCCCTGCTCGCGGAACGGATGGCACGTGCCGAGACGGTCGCCCTCTCCAAGCTCGACACCGCCTGGCCGTTCCGGGATCCGGAGCGGGAGGAACGGCTCCTGCTGCGGCTGCGGCGTCGGGCGGTGGAGGCGGGTCTCGACCCGCACGAGATCGAACGTCTCTACCGGGTGATCCTCGACATGTCAGTGGCGCGGCAGCAGGTCTTCGTGCGCGAGCGGGAGGTGGCGCCGCTGCGCGTCGCCTACCAGGGCGCCGAAGGGTCGTACAGCCATCTGACGGCCCAGCGCGCCTACTCCGGTCGCTCCGGAGGCGTCCTGCTCACCGGTCACGAGTCGTTCCGCGGCGCGGCGGACGCGGTGGTCGCGGGCGACGCCGACCTCGCCCTGCTGCCGATCGAGAACTCGACTGCCGGCAGCATCAACGAGACCTACGACCTGCTGGCCGAGGGCCGGCTGCGGATCACCGGCGAGCGGGTGACCGCGATCGAACATTGTCTGCTGGCCCTTCCGGGGACGGCGATCGCGGGGTTGCGAACCGTCCTCTCCCATCCGCAGGCGCTCCGCCAGTGCGACGGCTTCTTCTGCGCCCATCCGGAGCTCCGGGCGCGCGAGGAGTACGACACCGCCGGGGCGGCCCGCAAGGTGCGTGAATCGGGCGACCGGACGCTCGCGGCGATCGCCAGCGCCTCCGCTGCCGGGACCTACGGACTCGAGATCCTGGCGCGGGGGATCCAGTCGGAGGCGACGAACGCCACCCGCTTCGTCGAAGTGGCGCTGCACCCGATCCCGGTCCCGCCGGACCGGCCGGTGAAGACCTCGCTCGTGCTCACCCTGGCGGCGGAGCGGCCCGGCGCGCTGGGAGAGGTGCTGAGCGAGCTCGCGCGGCGCGGACTCAATCTCACCAAGCTCGAGTCGCGTCCGATTCCGGGAAGCCGCTGGTCGTACCGCTTCTATCTCGACGTCGAAGGGCACGCCTCGAGCGACCGGTTCCGCGAGGCGCTCGAGGCGGTCGCGCCGTCGACGGCGGAGCTCGTCGTGCTCGGAACCTATCCGGTGGCGATCGGCTGAGGGCGGGCGGCGCCTCGGCCTCAGCCGCCGGATGGGTCGCCGAACGAGACGGAGTAGTCGATGTCGTCTGCGGTTGCCTGCTCTCCGTCGGGACCGGCGCTGTAGATCAGCACGTCGGTGCCCCCCTCCGACAGGTAGCCGTACTCGGAGCCGCTGAACGGGTCGGTCAGGAACGGCCCGGCGCGGCGTCTCTCCCACAGAGCCGCGAGGTCCTCGATCTCCTCCGGAACGCTTCCTCCCGCCGCCAGCTCCTCGCGCAGCAGTGTCTCGAGGCGATCGAAGTCGATCGAGACCTGGAGCCGGGCCGCCTGGATTTCGGCAGTGGAGAGTTCGCTTCCGTCGGACTCTCCGTCCGCTGCGAAGGCGGAGCCGCCCGGGGAGCCGAGGGCGGCGAGATTGCGGTAGGTGCTCATCAGCTTCCAGAAGGCAAAGCCCATTCCGGCCATCGGAACGAGGCCGGCGACCAGCAGGATCGCGATCGCCCGCACCGGTCCGCGGGTCGAGAGGAACGGCTGGGCCGGCAGATCGGGACGCAGGAGCTCGATCCGTCGCGAGAGCGGCGGGTACGGAGCGAGCCACTTCCCGAGCGTCAGCCAGCCGGTGTCGAGGTCGCGCTTCTGATCGACGAAGCCGGCGACGTCGACGCGCGAGGCGAGGCGGCCGCCGGCTGCGAGCACGACCAGGCCGCGCGAAGCACCCGCATCGTCGCCGCACAGGGCGCGGCCCCATCGGTCACAGGTGAGCTCGCAGGCGCGGGAGTAGGCGGCGCCGAGGAACGGCACCAGGTAGCCCGGCACCAGGAGCCAATGGAAGTCGAGATGCCGCGACTTCAGATGGCCGATCTCGTGGCCGATGATCATGTCGCGCGCCGCGTCGTCCCCCTCGCAGGCGTCCAGGAGGTCCGAATAGAGGACGATCATGCGCGAACGGAAGAGCTTGGTCGCGAAGGCGTTGAGGCTGCCTCCCGCCTGCAGGACGTAGGAGTCCGGCGGCTGCCGGAGGCCGGCGCGGCGCGACAGCTCGACGACCCGTGCGTGAAGCTCCGGGAACTGGCGATCCGAGAGCCGGATGGCGCTGCCGCGGATGTAGGTGACGAAGGCGACGTGCGAGAGGAAGAGGAAGGCGCCGATCAGCGCCACGTAGACGATGCCGAGGATCGAGAGGGCGAGCGCGAGCCAGATCCAGAAGGAGACCACCGCGACCACGCAGAGGAGCGGGATCTCGGACGGCCAGCGTTGCACCTGCGGGGCGGATGCGGGCGAATCCGCCGGATTCGCGCCGGGTTCCTGACTCATGGTGGTACCTCCGAGGACAGATGCGGAAAGTCCGCTCCGGAGGGGCCAGGGGCCCTCAGGCGCTGGCGGCGACCGCCGGCTGCACGTCCTCCAGCGCGACCGCCACGAGCTTCGACACCCCGCGCTCCTCCATGGTGACGCCGTAGAGCGTGCCGGCGACCTCCATGGTGAGCTTGTTGTGGGTGATGACGATGCACTGCGTTTCGCGCGACAGCTCGCGCAACATGGCGACGAAGCGCATCGTGTTGACGTCGTCGAGCGGCGCGTCGACCTCGTCGAGGATGCAGAACGGCGACGGCTTGATGCGGAACAGCGCGAACAGCAGAGCGATCGCCGTGAGCGCCTTCTCGCCGCCCGACATGAGCATCAGGTTCTGCAGCCGCTTGCCGGGCGGGCGGGCGACGATCTCGATGCCGCTCTCGAGGAGATCCTCCTCGTCCATCAGCCGCATCTGGGCCTCGCCGCCGCGGAAGAGGTCGACGAACGTCTTCGAGAACTGTTCGTTGACCAGCTGGAACGCCTCCTGGAACCGGGCGCTCGACGTCTGGTTGATCTCCTTGATCGTGGCGCGCAGCGACTCGACCGACTTGACGACGTCCGCGCGCTGCGTGGTGAGGAACTGGTGGCGCTCCTCCTCGGAGCTGAACTCCTCGGCGGCGAGGACGTTGACCGGACCGATCGCCTCGAGCTGCTGCTTGAGCCGCGAGAGGTCGGTCTCGAGCTCCGCGAGGTTCGGCGGGATCTCGCCCGGGACCTCCGGCGGCGCTTCGCCGAGGTGCTCGACATGCTCGGCGGAGAGATGGGTCGCGTCGTGCTCGAGGCCGGTGAGCCGCACGCGCTCTTCCTCGACCTCGCGCCGCCCCTCGTCGTGGCGCAGGCGCAGCGCGGAGAGCGCGTTCTCGCGCTCGCGCAGGCCGCGACGTTCGGCTTCGAGGCGCTCCTGGGTCGCGCGCAGGCGCTCTTCGCCGTGGACGCGCTGTTCGAGCGCCTCCTGAAGCTCTCGCTCGGCCTCGGACATCCGCGACTCGAGCTCTCTTCGCCGCTCGGCGAGCTGGGCCGCTTCGGACTCCCAGTCGGCGAGCGCGCGGCGATGCTCGTCCATCTCGCGGTCGAGCCGCTGGCGCTCGCGGTCGTGCGATCGCAGGCGCTCGGAGAGGACGTCGAGCTCGCCGCGACGCCCGGCGCCCAGGGCGCGCTGCGTCTCGCGCTCGCGCCGCATGCCGGTGGCGACGCCCGAGAGCTCGTCGAACGCCTTCTCGCGGGCGGCGTGGACCTCCTCCAGACGCCGCAGCTCGGTGCCGAGATCCTGCTGCATGGTGCCGAGCCGGTGGAGCTCGGAGAGCAGGGCCTGCTGCTCGCGCTGGAGCGCCGCTTCGTTCTCCGCCAGCCGGCGATGACGTCCCGCGAGCTCGTCCCGGCGCGAGCGGACCGCCGCCTGCTCCTGCCGCAATCCTGCGATCTCTTCGCGCAGCCGGTTCTGCGCCGCCGCGGCGGCGGAGCGCTCCGCGACGAGGCCTTCGAGCTCGCCGCGGGCAGAGACCAGCCGCGCCTCGCTCTTCGGCAGCTCCTCGGAGAGGTCGGCGAGCTCGCTCGTCCGCGCCAGCAGGCCCGGCTGGGCACGGTCCCCCTCGAGGTGGAGGAGGCCGCCGTGGGCCCAGAGACGGTCGCGGGTGAGGAAGGCGGTTCCCGGATGACGGTGCGCCAGACGCTCGGCGTCGGCGGCACTCTCGACCAGAAAGGCGGGGGGCAGGGCGCGCGCCGTCGCCGGCTCGAGGCCGAGGGCGTCGCCGAGCGAGGCGACCACGGCCGGGTCGTCCACTCCGGTCGCCGGGTCCGCTGGCGCTGCGGCGATCGGCGTGAGCAGCGTCCCGGAGCCCTGTCCGGCATCGCGTACCCGTTCCGCCCACTCCCGCGCCGGCACTCCCTCGCCGAGAACCACTGCGTCGACGAGGTCGCCCAGATAGAGATCGAGGCTCTGTTCCCAACCGCGCAGTGCCTGGATCTTCGTCCCGAGGAGGACCGGAGATTCGAGACCGAGGGCGGCGAGGCGGTCGGCGAGGGCGCGGCCGGAATCGAGATCCGCCGCCTCGAGCTCGGCCAGGAATCGCTGCCGCTCACTGCGCCGCGCGTTCTCGTTCTCGAGAGCCCGCAGGTTCTCCAGGGCTTGCGCCTCGCGGGCGAGGAGCTCGGCAAGTCCGGCTTCCACGTCTTCCTGGCCGCTCTCTCGCTCCGCCAGCGTCGCTTCGAGACCGGCGAGCCGTCCGTTGGTGTCGGCGAGCTCGCGCGACGCTTCGGCGAGCTCCTGCGTCCGTGCGGTCAGTTCGTCGAGGAGATGCCGCTGACGGAAGTTCCCTTTCTCGTTCTCGATCTGTTCGCGGTGGAGCTGGTTGCGCAGCGCGTTGAGGTCGGCGAGCGAGGAGAGCAGCTCCTGCCGCGCCGCCTCGAGGCGCTCTTCGACCTCGGCCGCCCGGCGCTCCGTCTCGCGGAGTCGCGCGCCGTCGGCCTCGACACTGGCGGCGGCGGCGTCGTGCGCGGCGATCAGCTTCTCGCGTTCGCCGTCGAGGGTCGCCGCGGTCTCGCCGTGCGTCGCGAGCTCGCCCCGGCGACGCTCGGCGACGGCGCTCCCGGCCCCGGCGCGCGATTCGATCTCGCTCACCGTGCGCCGGCTGCCGCTCAGGAACTGCTGTCGCCCTTCGATCGTCGCGCCGAGCTCGGCGTGCCGGCGTCCGCTCTCGGCGTGTTCGGCGGCGAGCTGCTCGATCCGTTCGCGCTCGGCGGCGAGCTCGGCCTCGAGGCGATGGACCTCGCTCGCCTGTTCGTTCTCCCGGCTCTGCGACGCGGCGACGGCCATCCGGCGCTCCGCGAGCTCGGCGGCGAGCTTCGCCCACCGGCCCAGGAGGACCGTCCGCTGCAGTCCGACGAACTCGGCGCGCTTCTCCTGGAATCTCCGCGCCGCTCCGGCCTGGCGCTTGAGCGAGCGCAGGTTGCGCTCGACCTCCTGCACGATGTCGTCGAGGCGCAGGAGGTTCGCCGTCGCCTCCTCGAGCTTGACCTCGGCGATCCGCTTGCGCGCCTTGTAGCGCGTGATCCCGGCGGCCTCCTCGATCAGCTTGCGGCGTTCCTGCGGCTTGCCGGAGAGGATGAGACCGATCTTGCCCTGTTCGATCACCGAGTAGGCCCGGATGCCGAGCCCGGTGTCCATCAGCAGGTCCTTGATCTCCTTCAGCCGCACCACCTTGCCGTTGAGCCGGTACTGCGATTCGCCGCTGCGGAAGACGCGGCGCGAGATGGTGACGCGGCCGTCGTTCTCCACCAGCTCGCCGCCGAAACCCGGATCGGTGAGGAAGGTGAGCGACACCTCGCCCATGCCGAGCGGCTTGCGCTTCTCGGAGCCGTTGAAGATCACGTCCTCCATCGTCTCGCCGCGCATCGACTTGGCGCTCTGCTCGCCGAGCACCCAGGTGATGGCGTCGGAGATGTTCGACTTGCCGCAGCCGTTGGGGCCGACGATGCCGGTCACGCCGCCCGAGAAGCGGACTTCCACGGGGTCGACGAACGACTTGAATCCGGAGACTTCGAGGCTTTGCAGTTTGAGCATTCCGTGTCCTTGGAGAAGACCGGAAGTTACCAGACCCGGAGCTGGATCTACAAGATCTTGGGGTGTGCGCTCCCGCCGCGACCAGATGTGGCGTACTCCCTTGCCCTCGGGGACTGGGTGGGCACGGCCTCGCGAGGGGGGCGGGAGGCCCCCGCGAGCCCTCCGGCACCCCGGGGAACGCTCCGGGGCGCCGGGTCCGCGGGCCTCGGCGCTAGCCTGCCGGCGCGCCGCTGCGGCGCCCGCGGCGCCCGCGGACGGCAGCGAGGAGACCGCTCACCAGGAGCAGCGCTCCGAAAGCGCAGACGATCGTCGGACCGGTGGGCAGATCCATGCTCTCCCACTGCGTGGACAGCACGAGTCCGGTCACCCCCGCGGTGAGCGCCACGACCCAGCCGATCGCGAGACGCGCGGCGGTGCGGGAGGAGAGCAGTGCGCCGCAGACCGCCGGAACGATGAGGTACGAGAAGACGAGGTAGACGCCGGCGATGCGGACGAAGCTCGTGACGACGAGCCCGAAGGTGGCGTAGAAGAGGAAGTCCCAGAGGCGGACGCTGATGCCGCGGCGTTCGGCCTCCTCTTCGTCGAACGAGACGAGGTGGAAGTTGCGTCGCAGGGCGAAGTGGAAGGCGCCGACCGCGGCGAACAGGACGATCGTCCGCAGCACCTCGGCCTTCGACACCAGGAGGATGTTGCCGACCAGGAGATTCTTGATCTCCTCGTCACCCGCCGCCGTGCGCGAGAGAACGAGCGTGGCGGCGGCGGCGGCGACGATGTAGATGATGCCGATGATCGCCTCCTGCGGCACCCGTGGATGGCGGAAACGGGTGAGCGAGAAGAGCGCCGCTCCGGCCAGCGTGAAGCCGATCGCGAGCACGTGCGGCAGCGTCCCGTGGTCGGGATCGGCGCCGAGAAGGATCGCCGTGGCAATCCCCAGAGCGGCGATCTGGGCCAGCGCCAGGTCGACGAAGATGATTCCTCGGCCGACGACGTGCAGGCCGAAGTAGACGAGCATCGCCGGCAGGACGACCAGCGCGACGAGCGGCCAGAGCCAGAGAGTCAGGAGCTCCATCATCCCTCCCTGGAGTGCGCGGCCAGTGCCTGCGAGATCCGGCTCACCATGGTGTCGATGAGCTGCAGGTAGCTGTCCGTCCCCGGAATCGCTCCCGGGAACTGGCACACATCGACGACGGTCGCGTCGTTGTGCGAAGCGACCGATTCGGCGGTCTTCCGCGGCTGGTAGGGCTCGACGAGCAGGACGCGGATCTTCTCGCTCGCCATCTGCTCGATCACCTTCGCGAGGTGCGGAGGCGACGGCGGAATCCCCGGTTTGGGTTCGAGGTAGATCGTCGAGTCGAGCCCGAAGCGGCGCGCGAAGTAGCGCCAGGTCGGGTGGTAGGTGACGATCCGGCGGCCCGCGAACGGCGCCATCGTCGCGGTCCACTCCTTCATCTTCCCGTCGAGCGCCGATTCGAACGCGGCGAGATTGGCCTGGTACGTGGCCGCTCCGGCGGCGTCGACCTGGGCCAGGGTGCGCGCGATGTGCCCGGCGACGATCTTCGCGTTCGCCGGGTCGAGCATGAAGTGCGGGTTTCCCGCGAGATGGCTGTCGCCCTGCGAGCGGTCGGCGGCGGTGGGGATGTCGATGAGCTGGATCCCCTGCGAGGCGACGATCCGTCCCGGAGCCCCGGTCAGGATCTTCGCGTTCCGCGCCCCTTCGAGAAGCGGCGGCAGCCAGCCGACCTCGAGCTCGGCGCCGCCCTCGATCAGCACGTCGGCGCGGTTCATGGCGACGATCTGACTCGGGCGGGCGTCGACGAAGTGGGGGTCCTCCGTCGGTTTGGCGATCGTGGTGACCGAGACGCGATCGCCGCCGATCGTCGCCGCGAGGGATCCGTACTCGGAGGTCGTCGCGACGACCTTGACGACCGCCTCTGCCGGCGGCGTGTCGGCGACCGCGGCGAATGCGGTGAGCGCCGCGAAGGCGAGCAGTGGTGCGGTGAACGTGCGCATTTCCGGAACCTTTCTCAGAACTTGTGGGCGGAGTGGGCACCGAGCAGGAATTCGAGCTGGAGCCAGAGGGAGTGCTCGTCGCCGGTGAACTCGTCACCGCGGTCGAAGTTGTACTGCAGACGGAGCTTGGAGTACTCGGAGGGGAACCAGGTGAAGGCGGGCGAGAGCCGCCAGCGGCTTCCCGGTCCCGGGTCGCCCGGGTCGCCGGGCGCGCCGGTGTCGCCGCCGACCCGGTCGTAGCGCAGACCCAGGACACGCCCGGGGCGATAGCCCCAGTTGAGCTGCAGATAGCCGCCCCAGTCGCGGAGATCGGCGGCGGCGAGGCCGGCATCGGCGCGCTCCGCCAGTTCGTACTCGCGCTGCATCAGCTCGCCCTGGACCTTGAAGAACGGAAAACCCTGGAAGGCGCTGGGGGACTTCCACTTCCAGAAGCCGTCGAGACCGTAGATCGCGGTGCGGGCGCCGTCGCCGCTGCCGTTGGGTCCGAGCGCCGCGCTGGCGCCGACGAGGAGCGTTTGCTCGTCGGTGAGGTCGAACGACGCGGCGTAGCGCGGCACGTACAGCAGATCGTCGACACCCGACACCTTCCGCTTCTCGATCTCGCGCCCGAAGAGGCTCTCCCCGGCAACGCTGCGGAAGCTGTGCAGGGTCTCGCCGCCGCTGTTCTGCACCGCCAGGAACGCCTCGGAGTAGAAGCTCGTCGGCAGCAGCCAGGAGAGCCGGGCGCCGGCCGAGCGCAGGCCGTCGGGTCCGAAGAAGCGCGCATTGACCAGCGGCTGGTCGACGAAGTCCCAGCTGTGGGGATGGCTGGCGTTCAGCCGCCCGAACTCGGTGAGGAACTGGCCGGCCTTGAGCTGGAGCCCGGCGGGGAGTGAGCTCGTCGTGACGTACGCCTCCTCGAGCTCGACCACGGTCTCGCCCTCGGGAGTCAGCTGGAGGACGACGTTCGCCTGGCCGCGCAGATAGGGGTCAACCGCGCCGTCGAGAACGACTTCGACGTTCTGGACCGTGAAGCCGCGCTGGGCTGGGTCGTGGCCGCCGGGCTCGAGCGCTTCGATCTCCGGTGTCGTCGAGCCGCCGACCGCGAAGAGGCCGTCGAGCGAGAGGTTGAGGAAGTTCCTGCCACCGGCGCCGGAGGCGATGGTGAGCGGTGCGGCGGGTGCGGGAGGCGGTGGTTCGGGCGGCGCCGCCTCGGCCGCCGCGGCGACGGATTCGGCGGTGGGCGCCGGGGGCTGCTCGAGACCGGCGAGGCGCGCTTCGAGGGCCGCCAGCCGCGCTTCGTATTCGGCGCGCAGGGCCGCGAGCTCGGCCCGCACCGCCTCCACCTCGGCGGCGGGCGCGGGGGCGGAGTCGGCGCGGACGGGCGCCGTGCCGGCGGCGAGCAAGAGACAGAGGCTCCGCAGCAGCTGCTGCCGGGAGCACGGCAGGAATCGCATGTTGTCCTCCTTGCCGCGGGGGAGTGGGCCCGCGGATCGATCGCGTGGATGGGGTCGCTCGCCGCACGGGCGGGGAGCGGGCGCGACGATCAGGCGGCGGGTGGGCCGCGGGGTGCGTCGGAGGAATGCGGGACGACGGACGTTCGTGCGGGCGCTGCGGACCGGCCAGGCCGGTCGGCCGGACCGAAGTCGATGGCGATCGCTGCCGGTGCGGAGATTGCCGGGCGGTGCGACGAGAGGGCGCAGGCGCAGGCCCGGCTGAGTGTCGCTTCGGCGGCTTCGAAGTGGTGCGGAGCGGCGGGGTGCGCGGCCTCGTGCGCTACGAGGGTGTCGCTTTCGAGGTCGTGCCGGTGATCGCTCGCGTGCAGCTCGAGCGCCGGCAACGTCGCGAGGAGCGTCGCCGCGAGCGTGGCGATCCGGACGAGGGCGCTACGCCTGCCGCACATGGGCGAGGAACTCCTCGTAGTAGAAAGCGGCCCAGAGGATCAGCGGCAGGGCGAACTTGAACGGCAGGTCGAGAAGATGCTTGCCCATGCCCCAGAAATTCTGCCCGAACGATCCGTAGTGCTGGCCGCTCCAGGCGCCGAGCTGCGTCGCGTAGACGAACTTGACGAAGAAGAAGAGCAGCAGGATGTGGAAGAAGATCGAGATCAGGCTCGCCCAGCCGAAATTCTCCCAGCGTCTGCCGCGCGGGATGCCCGGGACGGCGAGGAACATCGCGCCGGTGAGGATCAGATTGAAGTGGAGGTCGGTGAGGCGGATCCGGTACAGATGCCCCTTCTCCGACGCGAAGTCGGTGCGGGTGACGAGGGCGAAGTGGGTGTCCTGGACGTAGAGGTGCGTGACCGGCGGCCGCTCGGTGAGGCGCACGAGGCGCTCTCCGGCGGCGTCGAGGAAGCGGTTGTAGACAGGCGTGAGGAGCAGCCAGGCGGCGGCCACGGGGACGAGCCAGAGGAGAACACCGCGCACCAGCGCGGCGTTCCACGTCCGTTTCGGCTGCCTGGCTCGCGGCAAGTGCTCTCCCCCGGGGGAGGATCCTACTCCGCCTCGGACGTCGGCTCGCGGCGACCCGCGAATCGATTCGCCCACAGGATCCAGAGCAGCACGCCCGAGAGGATGACGATGGTCTGCCAGATGACGGTGTGCGAGCTGTCGAACAGCTTCGGGAAGTAGACGCCGGTGAGGAAGAGCGCCACCACCCGGATCAGGTTCACGAGCTGGATGGCGAAGAAGCCGAAGACGACGCCGAAGAGGCGCGACTTCCACGGCGCCGGGAAGGCGAGCACGGCAGCGAAGTAGATCAGCATCGCCTCGACGCCGTTGCAGCCGTTGCGGATGTTGACCGCGAATTGCGGGCTGCGGATGATCGTGCCCTGCATCTTCGTCCCCTGGCCGAGCAGGTTCAGGGCCTTGCCGCTGACCTTGGCGATCGTGCCGGTGAACGGTTCGATGACGTGATCGTTCACCGGATTCCAGGCGATGAGGGTGAAACTCCCGCCCAGGAGGACGATGAAGAGCGCCAGGAAGGTGACTTCCTGACGGTAGCGGCGCCAGCCGGAGGTGCCTGCGGGAGAGTCGTTGTCGGTGGTCATCGTTCGAACCGCTGCCGGGCGGCCGCGGAGTGGGAGCCTATGCCACTGCGGACGCCCTGTCCAGATTCCCGACGCTGCGAGCGCCCGCGGATTGACAGCGTCGCGCGGCGAAACGTATCCTGACTCGCCCGCACGGAGCCTTCCTTGTCACTGATCGCCAAAGCGACCATCCTAGACGCCGACGAGATGCGACGCATCGTCCGTCGGATGGCGGGAGAGATCCTCGAGAACGAACGCGACCTGGATCAGCTGATGCTGGTCGGCATCCGCACCAGGGGCGTGCCGCTCGCGACCCAGCTGGCGGCGGAGATCGCGGCCCAGGAAGGCCGCGCCCCGGCCACCGGCACGCTCGACATCACGCTGTACCGTGACGATCTGTCGCTCGTCGCGCCGAAGCCGGTGGTGCGCGAGTCGCACTTCGACTCGCCGATCGAAGGTCTGACGCTGGTTCTCTGCGACGACGTGCTCTATACGGGCCGTACCGTCCGCGCGGCGATCGACGCCCTGCTCGACTTCGGGCGGCCGCGCGCGGTGCGCCTGGCGGTGCTCGTCGATCGCGGCTGGCGCGAGCTGCCGATCCACGCCGACTACGTCGGCCGCAAGGTCCCGACGTCGGCCTCCGAGGTGATCAAGGTCAGCTTCGAGGAGACCGACGGCGATACCAAGGTCCAGATCCTGGATCGCAAGCCCGAGGCATGAGCGCCGCCGCCGGCAACCGCGGCCCCGACGAGAGCTCGCCCTCTTTCCGCTGGCACCGCAAGGACCTGCTCGGGATCGCCGACCTCTCGGTGGAGGAGATCGAAGCGATCCTCGGTGCCGCCGAATCGTTCGCGGAGGTCGCGACACGGCCGGTCAAGAAGGTGCCGACCCTGCGCGGCAAGACGGTGGTCAATCTGTTCCTCGAGCCGTCGACACGGACCCGCGTCTCGTTCGAGATCGCGGCACTCCGGCTCTCCGCCGACGTGGTCAACTTTCCGGTCTCCAGCTCCTCGCAGTCGAAGGGGGAGACGCTGCGCGACACGACGCGCAACATCGCCTCGATGTTCCCCGACTTCGTGGTCGTGCGCCACGCCCACCACGGCGTGCCGGCCATGCTGGCGCGGGAGCTCGAGTGCGGCGTCGTCAACGCCGGCGACGGCTCGCACGAGCACCCGACCCAGGCCCTGCTCGACGCGATGACGATCCGCCGCCGCAAGGGGCGGATCGACGGGCTGACCATCGCCATGGTCGGCGACATCGCGCACAGCCGCGTGGCGCGGTCCAACATCCATCTGCTCACGCGACTCGGAGCGCGGGTCCGGGTCGCCGGTCCGAGAACGATGCTGCCGCGGCAGATGGCGGCGCTCGGCGTCGAAGTCTGTTACCGCGTCGAAGATGCGCTCGCCGACGCCGACGTCGTCATGATGCTCCGCCTCCAGCTCGAGCGCCAGCGCAGCGTGCTGTTCCCGAGTCTGGGGGAGTACGCGGCGCTCTTCGGCCTCGACCGCGAACGCCTGACGCTCGCCAGACCGGACGCCATCGTCCTGCATCCGGGGCCGATGAACCGCGGCGTGGAGATCGCAAGCGACGTCGCCGACGGCCGACACTCGGCGATTCTCGAGCAGGTCGGACAAGGGGTCGCGGTCCGGATGGCCGTGCTCTACCTCCTGGCCGGTGCGCGCGAAGGACGGATGTCGTGAAGCCGCTCCTGTTCGCCGGCGGACGGCTGATCGATCCCGGCGCCGGCCGCGACGAGACGGTGGACATACTCGTCGTCGATGGCCGCGTGGCGGCGATCGGCGGCAGTCCGGAGGCGCCCGAAGGGACGGAACGGATCGACGTCGCGGGTCAGGTGGTGACCCCCGGCCTCATCGACATCCACGTGCATCTCCGGGAGCCCGGACAGGAGGCCAAAGAGACTGTCGCGAGCGGAGCTGCGGCGGCGGTCGCCGGCGGCTTCACCGCCGTCGCCTGCATGGCCAACACGCTGCCCGCCAACGACAGCCGCATGGTCACGGAGCTGATCGTGCACGCCGCCGGGCGCGCCGCGCTCGCGCGAGTCTTTCCGATCGGAGCGATCAGCAAGGGGCTCGACGGGAAGGAGCTCGCGCCGATGGGTTCGATGGTGCGGGCGGGCGCCGTGGCGTTCTCGGACGACGGCCGACCGGTGACCAATGCCGAGCTCATGCGTCGTGCGCTCGAGTACGCTCAGCACTTCGACGTCCCGGTGATCCAGCACGCCCAGGACATGGAGCTCTCGGGCGAGGGCGCCATGCACGAAGGCGAGTGGTCGGTGCGCAGCGGCATGCCCGGAATTCCGGGACTTGCCGAAGACGTGATGGTGGCGCGCGACCTGCTGCTGGTGGAGGAGACCGGCGGGCGCTATCACGTCGCGCACCTCTCGACGGCGCGTTCCGCGGCGATGATCCGCGACGCCAAGCGGCGCGGCCTGCCGGTGACCTGCGAGGTCACGCCGCATCACCTGCTGCTCACCGACCGCGACGTCGTCGAATCCGGGTTCCACACCCACTTCAAGATGAATCCGCCGCTGCGCAGCGAGGCGGACCGGGCCGCGCTGCTCGAAGCGGTCGCGGACGGCACGATCGACGCCATCGCGAGCGATCACGCGCCGCACACCTCGGACGAGAAGTGCTGCGAGTTCGAGCTCGCGCCGTTCGGCATCCTCGGTCTCGAGACCACGGTCGCCCTCGGTATCGACCGGCTGGTCAAGCCCGGACTGCTCACGCTGCCGCGCTTCGTCGAGCTGCTCACCGCGGGGCCGGCTCGCGTCCTCGGTCTGCCCGGAGGAACGCTCTCGGTCGGCGCCCCGGCCGACCTCACGGTGATCGACCTCGAGCGCCCGTGGACGCTCCGCGCCGGCGAGTTCGCCAGCAAGTCCGCCAACACCCCCTTCGAGGCCTGGGAGGTGCGTGGTGCAGCGGTGCTCACCGTGGTCGGCGGTCGGGTCGTCTACCGGCTGGCGCCGCAGGCGGCAGAGCGATGAGCCACCCGGAGCTGCTCGACGCCGCGCTCGCCGCGGCGGAGATCGGCGGCGCGATCCTCGAACGCCACTTCCGCAGCGCGACGCTCGAAGTGAGCACCAAGTCGAAGAACGACTTCGTCACCCAGGCGGATCACGAGAGCGAGGCGGCGGTCGTGGCGGAGATCCTGCGCCGCTTCCCGTCGCACCGGATCCTGGCGGAGGAGGGAAGCCTCAACGCCGCGGCCGACTCGGATCACGAGTGGGTGATCGATCCGCTCGACGGGACGACGAACTTCCTGCAGGGGCTGCCGGTGTGGGCGGTATCGATCGCCTGCCGCCGCGGCGACGAGATTCTCGCCGGCGTGGTGCTCGACCCGTGTGGCGGCAACCGCTTCACGGCCTCCGCCGGCGGCGGCGCGTTCTGGAACGGAAAGGCGATGTCGGTATCGTCGCGCCCGGGCCTCGAAGGCGCCTTCCTCGCCACCGGCTATCCGTTCCGTGCGCGCGCGGCGCTCGACGTCTACCTCGAGTTGTTTCGCGGTGTCTTCCAGCAGAGCCGGGCGATGCGTCGCTGCGGTGCGGCGGCGCTCGATCTGGCCTACGTCGCTGCGGGCGTCTACGATGGATTCTTCGAACTCCGGCTCTCCCCCTGGGACATCGCGGCCGGCGCCCTGCTCATCGTCGAGTCCGGCGGCGTCCTCTCCGATCTCGAGGGCGGCGAGAGGTACCTGCACTCCGGCAATGTTCTCGCCGGGTCGCCCGGGGTGCACCGCGATCTCGTCGCGGTGACCGGCGGGCTGACGACCGAAAGGCGGATCGCCGAGCTCGTCCCCTGAGCCGGCAGCCCGAGAACGGAGGTTCCTCCTGAGCCGCCGCGCCGACATCGAGGTCCATCTCCACCCGCGCGATCCGCGCGGCAGGATCCACAGCCTGCGCATGCGACCGGCGCGGGCGAGGCTGCTGGCTCTCGGCGTCTCGCTGCTCCTGGGAACGATCCTCGTCGGTCTCGTGACCCTTCCCAAAGCGATCGCCGTCCGCGGATCGCATCGCGACTACCGGGCGAGCGTCGTCCTGCGTCAGCAGCTGGGGGCGCGCCTGCAGGCGCTGGTCGACGGCCTGAACGGCCTCGAGGAGCAGAGTCGGCGGCGGGAGCTCCGGGTCACGCGGATCGCGAACATCTACGCGCTGCCGCCGCGACCGGCGGGGGTCGCCCTGCCGGTAGCCGATGG
>JBFWYP010000042.1:0-34190 GCA_050186295.1 Thermoanaerobaculia bacterium
GGCTCTCGCCCCTCGGCCTGCCGGTGCTCGGCGCTCTCGCCGACGCCAGCACCGTGCTCGACGAGCAGCGCATCGACCAGGTGTTCGTCGCGCTCCCGCTCGAGGCGCACAAGAAGACGATGAAGGTGCTGTCGAGCGTCGGCAGCGAATGCGTCGAGGTCAAGCTGGTACCCGACATCCTCCAGTACGCGGCGATCAAGGCGACCCTCGAGGAGCTCGACGGAACGCCGATCATCAATCTGTCGCAGGTGCCGTTGCAGGGCTGGCACAGCCTGGTGAAGCGAGTTGTCGATATCGCTCTCTCGGCTGCGGGTCTGATCGTCCTGGTGCCGATCTTCCCGCTCATCGCCCTCGTCATCTGGATCGAGGACCGCGGACCGATCCTCTACAAGCAGGAGCGGATGGGACTCGACGGACGTCCGTTCATGATCTGGAAGTTCCGCTCGATGCGCCTCAACGCCGAAGCCACCACCGGCCCCGTCTGGGCGGTCCTCGACGATCCGCGCCGTACGCGCTTCGGCTCGTTCATCCGCCGCTGGTCGATCGACGAGCTGCCGCAGTTGTGGAACGTGCTGGTCGGCGACATGTCGCTGGTCGGGCCGCGGCCGGAGCGGCCGACATTCGTCGCCGAGTTCCGCAAGCACCTGCCGCAGTACATGCTGCGGCATCGCGTGAAGTCCGGCATCACCGGCTGGGCGCAGGTGCACGGCTGGCGCGGCAACACCTCGATCCGCAAGCGCCTCGAGTTCGATCTCTACTACGTCGAGAACTGGTCGCTGGGGCTCGACTTCAAGATCCTCTGGATGACGTTGCGGCACGGCCTCAACCACAACGCCCATTGACGTCGCTGCCGCCGTTCCGTCGGACCGCGCTCGCTGCGAGCGTCGGCCTCGCCCTCTTCGCCGGCTGCGGTGAGCAGCGCCGTTCGGGAGGAACCTCCGCGCCGCGCTCCGAGCGGCCGCCAAACCTGCTGCTCATCACCGTCGACACGCTGCGCGCCGATCACCTCTCCTCCTAGGGCTATCCGCGCGCCACGTCGCCCAACATCGACCGCCTCGCCGCGGAGGGGGTGCGCTTCGATGTCGCCCAGTCGCAGTGGCCGAAGACCGGGCCGTCGTTCGCTTCGATACTGACTTCGACGTACCCCAAGGACAACGACATCGTCCGCCAGATCGGGATCCCGATCCCCTGCTCGTACACCATGCTGGCCGAGGCGCTGCAGCGCGCCGGCTACTCCACGCACGCGGTCGTCGCCAACGGCGCCGTCGGGCGCGAGTTCTACTTCGATCAGGGCTTCGACACCTTTCTCGAGACCTGGAAACTGCCGCCGCCCAACTCCGATCTTCCCGACACGGACCGCAAGCGCTCGCTCGACGAGACGAAGGAGGCAATGCTCCGGGCCGAGAACGATCTCGCCGACCCCAACGGCGCCGAGAACGTCACCCGCCTGGCGCTCGCCGCGGCCGAGCACTTCTCCGCCGACAAGCCCTGGTTCCTCTGGGTGCACTACCTCGATCCGCACTTTCCCTACTCGCCGCCGGCCGAGTATCGCGACCGGTTCCAGGAGGACGAGTACTTCGACCGCGAGACGCGCGTCCCGATCACCGACCGGCACCAGCAGGAGTTGGCCGGCATCGGCAAGGGACAGGTGCTCGACGGCGAAGACCGCCTCGGCTTCTACGTCGCGCGCTACGACGCCGAGATCGCCTACGTCGACCACCAGATCGGCGAGCTCCTCGGTGCGCTCGCCGGACGCCGCCTGATGAACGACACGCTGACCGCGTTCACCTCCGATCACGGAGAATCGCTGGGCGAGCACGCCTACTACTTCAACCACGGCCGTTTCGCCTTCCAGACCTGCCTGCGGGTGCCGCTCATTCTCCACTGGCCGGGCCGGATCGCCCCGGCGGTCGATCCGAACGCGGTGCAGCTCATCCACCTCTCGCCGACGCTGCTCGACGCCGCCGGCTTCGATCTCCTCGACGGACGCTGGGCGCAGGGCGAATCGCTCTGGCCGCGGATCACCGGCCGCCGGCCGGCGACGGAGACCACGCTCTCCTTCTCCGAAGGGGGCACGGCGACCAACCGCGCCTGGATCAAGGTCGCCCGGGACGCCCGCTTCTCGCTGCACTACGCGCCGCACAAGGCGGAGCAGCGCTGGATCTCGGAGGCCGGCAAGGAGTTCGCGCTCTTCGATCTGCGGAAAGATCCGGGCGAGACGGAGGACGTCGCAGCGCTCCACCCGCAGGACGCCGAGCGGCTGCAGCGCGCCGTCTCGAAGTGGTGGAACGCCGATCGCTTCCGCTGCGAGACCGACACGATCTCGTGCGACGAGAACCGGAGCGTCGACCAGGAGACGACCGACCAGCTGAAGGCGCTCGGCTACCTCTGACCGCCCCGCGACCGCTCAGTCCTCGAGCGGTCGCCCTCTCGTTTCGACGACCAGCGGCAGGAGCAGCATCCCGACGAGGGGCACCGCTCCGACCGCGAACAGCGCGCTCATCGTGCTCTCCGCCCCGCGTGCCGCGAGCACTCCGACCACGGAGGGTCCGGCCGCCGCGAGGATCCGCCCGGCGTTGTAGCAGAAGCCCGAGCCGGTGCCGCGGAGTCGCGTGGGAAAGAGCTCCGGCAGGTAGTAGGTGAAGCTGCCGAAGACGCCGAAGACCGTGAGCCCGATCCAGAAGTACATCGCCAGCCGCGTCTCGGGCGCGAGATCGAGACCGAAGGTCGCGAAGAGCGCCGCGGCGGAAAGCAGGAAGTAGATCCCGAACATGAACCGCCGTCCGAGGAGCTTCGCCGCCGGGACGGTCAGCAGCGTGCCCAGGATCCCGCCGACGTTGAAGTAGCCGATCGCCCGCGCCTTCCACGCCTCGGTCAGGGCCAGCATCGCGTCGCGCTCGAGGTGGCGCGCCGCGGCCGCGACCTGCGCCAGACCGGAGGCGACCACCGGAATGAAGGCGTTGCAGCTCCACCAGGTGAGCAGCGCGACGAGCGCCATCAGGAAGCCGCTCAGGGTCCGGCGGCGGTGCCGGACGTCGAACAGCTCGGCGAAGCGGCCCCGTTGGCCGCTCGCCGCCGCCGCCACCCACCGCTCCGGCTCCTTCAGGAAGTAGCGCACGAGGAAGGCCACCGCCGCCGGCAGGAGGCCGGCGAGGAAGACCACCCGCCAGGAGATCTCGGGCCGCCCGGCGAGCCAGCCGCCGGCGATCCAGGAGTTGACGCTGCTCGCCAGCGCCAGCCCGAGCGGTGCCGACGTGTAGAGCAACGCTCCGGCCTCGACCCGCCGCTTCTCCGGCACGACCTCCGCCACCATCGAAGCGCCCGCCGCCCACTCGCCGCCGATTCCCAGGGCCGAGACGAGACGGAACAGTCCGAGGACCCAGAGGTTGGGCGCCGCGGCGCAGAGCGCCGTCCCGCCGGCGTAGACCAGCATCGTCAGGGTGAGGGTGCGGGCCCGGCCGATGCGGTCGGCGAGGCGGCCGAAGAGCATGCCGCCGAAAGCCCATCCGACCAGCAGGAGCGAGCTGAAGGCGCCGGTCCACTGCAGGGTCGCCGCACGCGCTTCCGGCGACCCGATCGGCAGACCGAGCAGCGTCGGGACGCAGTTCGGCGCGACGAAGTTGAACAGCAGCCCGTCGAAGATGTCGAAGCCCCAGCCGAGCCAGGCGGCGAAGACCACCGCCCACTGGTAGCGGGTCATCTCCCAGAAGCGGCCGGCCGACGGCGGCTCCGGTCCCCCTGGAGTCATCGCGTCAGGCGGTGCGTCGCCGGCCGGTCAGTGCACCGACGGCGACGGCCGCGAGGCCACCGACGATGAGGACGAGGCCGAGGAGCGCCCGGAAGTGGTCCTCCGCTCCGCTCGTCGACGCTTCCCGGATCAGGCGCCCGATCCCGGCGTCGTGCGGGATCAGAAACAGTCCGACACCGGCGAGCAGGAAGCCGAGCGCCATGAGGCGCATGAACGGCGGCGTCACCGACGGCCGCCCCGCCTTGCGCCCGAGGACGCTCGAGCTGTACCCGAAGGCGGCGTAGATCGCGGCGCCGAGCACGAGCCAGCCGATGAAGCGCCACCAGGAGGCCGGAGGCAGGTAGACCATCAGGAAGATGCAGCAGGCCGCGCCGAGGATCGGCACCAGGAAGTCGCCGCCGGGAACGCGGAACGGCCGGTGCCGGTGCGGGTCCTTGCGGCGCAGGATGATGACGCCGAGGCAGACGAGGACGAAGGCGAACAGCGTGCCGATGTTGGTCAGCTGCACGATCTCGTCGATGTTCGCGACCGCGGCGAAGAAAGCGACGAAGATCCCGGTGATCCAGGTGGTGATGTGCGGCGTCCGGTACTTCGGGTGCACCTTCGAGGCCCACGCCGGGAGCAGGCCGTCGCGCCCCATCGAGAAGAAGATGCGCGGCTGTCCGTACTGGAAGACGAGCAGCACCGACGTCGTCGCGAAGACCGCGCCGAGCGAGATGATGAACGCGGGCCAGTGCATCCCCAGACCGCTGAACGCGGTCGCCAGCGGCTCCGCCGTGCCGAGCTGCGTCCACGGCAGCATGCCGGTCAGCACGGCGGCGACGGCGATGTAGATCACCGTGCAGATCGCCAGGCTGCCGAGAATCGCGATCGGCATGTCGCGCTGCGGATTGCGGCTCTCCTCCGAGGCCGTCGAAACGGCGTCGAAGCCGATGTAGGCGAAGAAGATGATCGCCGCCGCCGAGGCGATGCCGTGGAATCCGTTGGGCGCGAACGGCGTCCAGTTCTCCGGCTTGACGTAGAAGGCACCGAGGAAGACGAAGAAACCGATGATCGCGAGCTTCAGGCCCACCATCCAGGAGTTGAAGTTCGCGCTCTCGCGGATTCCGCGCACCAGGATCAGCGTGATCCCGATGACCACCAGGAACGCCGGCAGGTTGAAGACGATCGGCAGCCCGCCGAGGTGCGGCGCGGTGGAAATCGCGCTCGCCATCCGGACCGTCGCCGCGCCGAGAGTGCCCAGAGGATCCTGTCCGGCGGCGACCGCCTCCGCCACCTGCCCGGCGGCCTGCGACGCGGTGCGGTAGTCGATGCCGAGCCAGGCCGGCCAGTTCACCCCCAGGCCGCGCAGCAGCTCCTGGAAATAGCCCGACCAGGAGATCGCGACCGCGATGTTGCCGACCGCGTACTCGATGATCAGGTCCCAGCCGATGATCCAGGCGACGAGCTCTCCGAGGGTGGCATAGGAGTAGGTGTAGGCCGAGCCCGAGATCGGCACCATCGCGGCAAGCTCGGCGTAGCAGAGCGCGGCGAAGCCGCAGGCCACCGCCGTGAGCACGAACGAGAGCATCAGGGCGGGCCCGGCGCCGACGTGGTCCGCGCCGCCGGCCGCCGCCGTGCCGACCGTCGAGAAGATGCCGGCGCCGATGACCGCGCCGATGCCGAGCAGCGTCAGGCTGGTCGCCGACAGGGACCGCTTGAGCCCCGTGTCGTGTCCCGCCTCCGGGGCGGCCAGGATGTCGTCGAGGCTCTTCGTGCGCAGCAGATCGCTCGCCAAGTCGCTCTCCTTGCAGATGGTCGATGAACCGGATGAGTCTCCCACAGGGATGCCGACCGGTCCAGCCCGCGAGGCGCGGACGGGAGCGCTCCGGACTTCCCGGTCAGTCGACCGGTCGCCGGGCGAGGAGGACGGTGTGGAACGACCGCGCCGCGGTCCCGCCGCGCCGCAGGAGCTCGCGCTCGGCGGCGATGAGCTGCGCCACCGCACCGTCGAACTCGTCGCGCGGCGACGGCGGATCGTGCGTCGGGCGCCGCAGATTGCCGTAGATCACGGCGAGGAGATTGCCGCCGTAGTCGCGGCGTTCGAGGATCTCGAATTCGCGCTCGATCGCCGGCACGATCCGCGACGACTCCACCGCCTCGGTGGGATCGTCGTAGTTGATCGGCGGCCGGATCCGGCCCACCCGCCGCACGCTCCTCGGCAGGTGGTAGTAGTGCCAGTTCCAGCGCAGCTCGTCGAGCCAGGTCCACTCCTCCGGCGACGGTCCGACGTACTCGTCGATGTAGAGGAAGCCGCCGGGTCGCAGGGCACGCCGCACGAGCGCCGCGAGCTCCTCGAGCCGGTCGAAGTGGTGCAGCGAGGCGTGGAAGAGCACGGCATCGAGATCGCGCGCTGCGTCGAGCTCGTCCCAGGCGTCGGCGCAGCGGTATTCGATCCGCCCGGAGACCCCGGATTCCGCCGCGAGGCGCGTCGCCTCCTCCACGCAGACCGGCGAGATCTCCACGCCGACGACGTGGCCGACGATGTCGAGCCGGACCAGGTCGCGCTCGAACTGGCCCATGCCGCAGCCGATGCTCATCGTCCGCGCGAGCGGCAGCTCCCGCGCCATGCGCGCCCGCAGCCAGGTGGTCGGCCAGCTGTCCGGATCGCCGGTGACGGCGCGGTTGATGTACCGCCGCACCAGCGGGTGACTGGCCCAGATCTCGTCGACGCGCGCATGCGCCTCGACCGAGTCCCAGTAGTTGACCGGATCGGCCATGCCGCGACGTCAGTTGCCCGGCGGCGCGGCGTGCCCGTCCGCCTCTTCACCCCGCGAGACGACGACCGCCGCCGCCAGGTCGCCGGAGACGTTGAGGGTCGTGCGGCACATGTCGAGGAAACGGTCGACGCCGATGATGATCCCGATTCCCTCCGCCGGGACGTTGACCTGGCCGAGGATCATCGCCACCACCGGGATCGACCCCGCCGGGACGCCCGCCGTTCCGATGCCGCCGAGGATGCAGATGAAGAGCACCATCACCTGCTGCCCGATCGTCAGCTGGACGCCGTAGAACTGGGCGAGAAAGAGCACCGTGATCCCCTCGAAGAGCGCCGTCCCGTTCTGGTTCGCCGTCGAGCCGATCGTCAGGACGAAACGCGAGACGTGGCGCGGCAGCTTCAGGTTCTCCTCGGCGACCCGGAGCGCCGTCGGCAGGGTCGCGTTCGAGGAGGCGGTCGAGAAGGCGGTGATCATCGCCTCCTGGATGCCGCGGAAGAAGAATCGCGGGCTCATGCCGCCGAAGACCTTGACCGAGATCGAGTAGACGACGAACTGGTGGATGGCGAGCGCCAGCACGACGACGCCGACGTAGCGCGCCAGCTGCACGAGGATCTCGACGCCGAGCTCGGCGGTGATCGAGAACAGCAGCGCGGCGACGCCCACCGGCGCCAGGCGGATGACGACGTCGATCAGCTTCATGACCACGTCGTAAAGCCCTTCGATCATCTCCTCCAGGCGCCGCGCCGGTTCGGTGCGTACCAGCGAGAGCCCGATGCCGAAGAAGAGGGCGAAGAACATCCAGCTCAGGAGCTCGCCGTCGACCGCCGAACGCAGCGGATTCGACGGCACGATGTCGGTGACCAGATCGATCCCGGACTTGGGCGCTGCCGCCTTGGCGAGGATCGACGAGCGCTCCGCCGCGCCGGCGCTCAGCTTGGCGCGCGTCTCCTCGGAGAGGCCCAGCCCCGGCTTCAGCGTGTTGACCAGCGTCAGCCCGAGCAGCACGGCGATCGACGAGACCACGACGGTGTAGACGAGAGTCTTGAGACCGATCCGCCCGAGCCGCCGCAGATCGCCGAGTCCGGTGATCCCCAGGATCAGCGCCGACAGGATGAGCGGCACGACGAGCATGAAGAGCAGCCGCAGGAAAATCTTGCCGACGGGCTGCGAGACGTGGGTGAGGAACCAGCCGAGCCCCGAGGAGCCGCCGCCGAATTCGTGCGCCAGGATCCCGCCGACGATTCCGACGGTGAATCCGATCAGCATCTTGAAGTGCAGGGGCAGCTTCTTCGCCGGCGCGTGGACGGTCTCTGGCTCGGTCACGTGACGGGCAGGATATCCGAGCGCGGGACCGTTCGACCAGCCGCGGGCGCGGCGAACGGCGTCGCGCGCTCCGCCGCGAGCGTCGCGGAGTCAGTCGTGCAGCAGGCGCAGCGCGTTCGCGACCACGAGCAGCGTCGCACCGGTGTCGGCGGCGATCGCCAGCCAGAGGCTGGTGTGCCCGGCCAGGGCGAGGGCCAGGAAGAGCGCCTTCACCGCCAGCGCGAAGGCGATGTTGGCGCGGATCAGCCTGAGCGTCCGGCGCGACAGGCGCACCAGCCAGGCGAGCTTGCCGAGATCGTCGCCGAGCAGCGCGATGTCGGCGGTCTCGAGCGCCGCGTCGGTGCCGGCGCCCATCGCGACACCGAGCGTCGCCCGGGCCAGCGCCGGGGCGTCGTTCACGCCATCCCCCACCATGGCGACTGCTCCGTGGCGCTCGACCAGCTCCTCGACCGCCGCCAGCTTGTCGTCCGGGAGCATCTCGCTCCGCACCTCGTCGATTCCGACCTCCGCCGCGACCGCCTCGGCGGTCGGGCCGTGATCTCCGGTGAGCATCACCACCCGGCGCACGCCGACCTCGTGGAGCGCCTGCACCGCCGCCCGCGCCTCCGGGCGCACGTCATCGGCGATCGCCAGGATGCCGCAGACGTGATCGTCGTTGCCGACCACGACGATCGTGCGCCCGGCCGCCGCCAGCTGCTCGATCCGCTCGTGCACCGACGGTGTCTCCTGGCCGCGCTCCTCGAGCATCCGGTGCGAACCGAGCCAGAAGCTGCGGCCGCCGATCCGGCCCTGCGCTCCCCGACCCGGCAGGATCTCGAAGCTCTCCGCGGCGAGCGGCCGCACCCCGGCCGCCTCGGCGCGCTCGCGGATCGCGTGCGCGAGGGGGTGCTCGCTCGACGCCTCGAGCGCCGCGACGCGCTCGAGCAGCTCCCCTTCGTCGTGCTCGGCGAGCGGCACGATCTCCACCACGCGCGGCCGCCCGCGGGTGAGCGTCCCCGTCTTGTCGAGGGCGACGACGCGCAACCGAGCCGGCAGCTCGACCGCGAGCCCGCCCTTGAGCAGGACCCCGTGCCGGGCGGCAACGGCCAGCGCCGCGACCACCGCCACCGGGGTCGCCACGACCAGGGCGCACGGACAGGCGATCACCAGCAGGGCGAGCGCGCGATAGAGCGCATCGCTCCGCGAGATGCCGGTGAGTCCGGGCGCCGCCAGCGCCACGGCGAGCGCCGCGACGAACACCAGCGGCGTGTAGATGCGCGCGAACCGTTCGACCCAGCGCTCGGCCGGCGAGCGCCGCGAGCGCGCCTCCTCGACGCGCCGCAGGATGCGCGCCACGGTCGAATCGCCGGGCGGCCGCGTGGCGACCACTTCGAGCGCGCCGCGGCCGTTGATCGAGCCCGCGAGGACCTCGTCGCCCACCGAGCGCTCCACCGGCCGGCTCTCGCCGGTGATGGTCGACTCGTCGAGATCCGATCCGCCGGCTTCGATCCGCCCGTCGAGCCCGACGCGCTCGCCGGGACGGATCTCGAACCGCGTCCCGACCCGCGCCTCGCTCACCGGCAGATCCACCTCGGCACCGCCGGCGTCGCGGGTCCGCACCGTCGGCGGCGTGAGCGAGAGCAGAGCTTCGACCGCCCGCCGCGCCCGGCCGACGCTCCAGGCCTCGAGCAGCAGCGAGAAGGCGAAGAGGAAGGCGACCGTCGCCGCCTCGAACCACTGCCCGATCCCGACCGCGCCGGCGACGGCGAGCAGCATGAGGAGGTGCATGTCGGGGCGCAGCGACTTCGCCGCCGCCCACGCCTTCGGCGCCACGTACCAGGCGCCGGCGACGATGGCGACGGAGTAGAAGATTCGCGACAGCAGCGGCACCGCGGCCCCGGGTCCGTCCGCCGCCAGGGCGCGGCCGAATCCGCCGGCGAGCATCGCGTGCTGGACGAAGCCGACCAGCGTCCCGACCCCGGCGACGACCGTGGCGACCACCCGGCCGAAGCGATCGCCGTCACGGCGCGCGGCCGGGCCGCCGGCGATCCACGGCTCGGCCCGCATCCCTGCGGCGCGCACCGCCGCGACGACACGCTCGCTCGCGACCGCGGCCGGCACGGTCATGCGACCGGCGAGAAGATCGAACCCGAGGCGCTCTTCGCCGCCGGCGAGCGGACCCACCGCCCGCTTGAGGATCGCGACCTCCTCGGCGCAGTCGAGCCCCTCCACCCGGAACGATCGTTCGCTCATCGGTACGATGCTAACGGTTCGCACGCGCCGGCGGACGTCGCGGATAGAATGACCCGCCGTGTCGAACCGACCATCCGACGAAACCCCCGAGGGCACGCACCCGGAAGAGCCCGCCGCAACGGCGGAGAGCCCCGAGCTGCTCGCCCGGATCCGGCTCGCCGCCGAGATGCTGGAGACGATCGAAGCGGACCGCGGCGTCCTCGCCCGGATCCCCGAGGCGGATCGCCAGCGGCTGTTGCGGGCCACCCGGCAGGTTTCCCATCCGGATCCGCGCGCGCGGCGCCGGCTGGTGAAGGCGACCACCCGCGAACGGCGTGCGCAGCAGGTCCGCAAGGACGAGAGCATCCTCCAGGACACCGGCATCCGGGCCCTGCGTCGCAAGGCGGTCTTCACCTCGCCCAACGTCTATCCGCCGCCCGGTTTCGAGCCCGGCGCCCCGCCCGCCGGGACCGCGCCACCGGAGGCGTCGCGGACCCTCCTCGAGACGCAGCACTGCTACATCTGCAAACAGCACTACCGGACCGTCCACCACTTCTACGACCAGCTCTGCCCGGATTGCGCCGACCTCAACTTCCGCAAGCGGACGGAGTCGGCCGACCTCCGCGGCCGGGTCGCCCTGCTCACCGGCGGGCGGGTCAAGATCGGCTACCAGGCCGGGCTCAAGCTCCTGCGCGCCGGGGCCCACCTGATCGTCACCACCCGCTTCCCGCGCGACTCGGCGCAGCGCTATTCGCGCGAGCCCGATTTCGCGGAGTGGGCCGACCGGCTCGAGATCTTCGGGCTCGACCTGCGGCACAGCCCGAGCGTCGAGGCGTTCTGCCGCGTGCTGCTCGAGCGCGACGGCGGCCGCCAGCGTCTCGACTTCATCGTCAACAACGCCTGCCAGACGGTGCGCCGGCCGCCCGACTTCTACCGTCACATGATGGAGCTCGAGGTCGCCTCGCTCTCCGACCTGAGCGAGAGCCAGCGCCGCCTGCTCGGCAACTACGAAGGGCTGCGCGCGCCGCAGCTGCTCTCCGAGACCGAGGGAGTCGTCCCGGCGGCGGTCGCCCGGGCGAGCGCCGTCGGGCTGGCGGTCGCCGCCATGCCGGCGCTGGCCGGACTGACCCACGCCGCCGAGCTGTCGCAGATCGCGCTCCTGCCGGAGGATCACGCGGGCGCGGGGCATTTCCCGGAAGGGCGCCTCGACCAGGATCTGCAGCAGGTCGACCTCCGGGCACGGAACTCGTGGCGTCTGGCGCTGGACGAGGTCTCCTCGGTCGAGCTCCTCGAGGTCCAGCTCGTCAACGCCGTGGCGCCGTTCCTCCTCAACGGCCGCCTCAAGCCGCTGATGCTGCGGAGCGCGAGTCGCGACAAGCACATCGTCAACGTCTCGGCGGTCGAGGGGCAGTTCTACCGTCACCAGAAGACGACGCGCCATCCGCACACCAACATGGCGAAGGCGGCGCTCAACATGATGACGCGGACGTCGGCCGCCGACTACCACCAGGACGGCATCCACATGAACAGCGTCGACACCGGCTGGGTGACCGACGAGGATCCGGCGGCGATCGCAGCGCGCAAGACCGCCGATCACCGCTTCCACCCGCCGCTCGACATCGTCGACGGAGCGGCCCGCATCGTCGATCCGATCATCGCCGGCTTCAACACCGGCGAGCACGTCTGGGGAAAGTTCCTGAAGGACTACCAGCCCACCGACTGGTGACGCCGGGCGATCAGGACGACTTCCGCCCGGCCGGGATCCGCCGGCGCACGAACCACCAGACCCCGAGCAGGTCGACGAACGGTCGCCAGAGGAACTGCCGGAATCCGTAGCTCGAGACCCCGGACTTGCGGGCCCGATGGTGCACGGGCGCTTCGATCACCCGGAACCCGCCCGCCACGGCCAGGGCCGGCATGAAGGAGTAGAGCGTCTTCATCGGCAGGAACGAGTCGGCGACTTCGCGCCGCATCACCTTGAGCGCGCAGCCCGAATCGCGCACTCCGTCGTGCAGCATCGCGCCGCGCACCCGGTTGGCGAGCCGCGACATCCTCTTCCGGAGCCAGGAGTCGTTCCGCGGATGGCGGTAGCCGACCACCATGTCGGCGCCCGGGAGCCGTTCCAGGAGGCCGGGGATGTCGGCCGGATCGTTCTGGCCGTCGCCGTCCATCGTGACGAGGATCGGCGCCCGCGCCGCCTGCATCCCCAGCAGCAGAGCCGCCGCCTGCCCGCCGTTCGGCTCGACGTCGATCGGACGGAGTCGGTCGTCGGTCGAAGCCCAGCGCCGCAGGATCCCGCCGGTATCGTCGCTGCTCCCGTCGTTGACGGCGACGATCTCGAACCGGATCGGATGCGGACCGTCGAGCGCGGTCCGGATCTCGTCGAGCAGGGCCTCTGCCGCGCCGCTCTCGTTGTAGAACGGCACGACGACCGAGATCTCGGGCTCCGCCGGTTGCACCCCGGCTGCAGAAGAGCCGTTCTCAGTCATGGCGCACATCCTCCTCCGCCGGACCGAAAGCGACGAGTTTGCGGCTTTCGTAGAGACGCACCAGGCCGCGCTCGCCGAGGGCGGCAATCTCGGAGGCCCGTCCGCTCTTGAGCAGGAAGATCGAATGAAGCGGAACCTCCTGGGCGATCCGCCGGCGCCAGCAGTCGGCCGGCAGGAGAGCGTCGCGGTCGGCAGTGACGATCCGGCGCTCGAAGTGGAGCATCGAGTTGCTCGTCATCTCGCCGAAATCGTCGGCACAGAGAACGACGTTCGTCCCGAGGTAGAACGGCAGCGACGGGACGAACGTGTCGAGGCCGACAATCGCGAATCGCTCCGCGACATAGGGCTCCAGGACCTCGGCGAGCGGTCGCGAGGATCGGTCGTCGCTCACCGCCAGCGCCACCGACCGCGACAGCACGGGGAGCGCGAGGACCGGCAGCGAGATGGCGACGATTCCGCCCAGCCGGCGACCGGCGGCCCAGAGCCCGCCGATCCCGGCGAGCAACAGGACGATCCCGAAGAGCAGCGCGAACCGGTGCAGGTCGGTCGTGGCGATCCCCTGCTTCCTTCCCAGCTGCGCGGCCAGCGAGCTCCGGGCCGCGAGCAGCGCGATGCCGACCGCGCAAAGGACCGTACCGGCGATCCGCACCGCGCGCCGTCGCGATCCGGGATCGGAGAGCGAGCGGGCCGCGAGCAGCGCGATCGCGGGGACGAGCGGCAGCATGTACTGCGGACGTTTCGACTGCGACAGAGAGAGGAGGAGGAGCGGCATCAGCAGCCAGATCGCGAGGAAGATCTCGGCTCCGGGAGCTTCCCTCCGTCGACGGAAGAGCCACCCGGGGCGCACCCAGGGGGCGATCACCCAGGGGAAGGCGCCCGCCAGCAGGATCGGGAGGAAGTACCAGATCGGGCCGGTGCGCTGGAACTGGTCGGTCGTCACCCGGCGCCAGCTCTCCTCCACCAGTGCATAGCGCAGGAAACCCGGCATCCGCTGTTCGACGAGCGCTAGCCAGCCGCAAAGCAGGCCGAGGCCGGCGACAACGCCGGAGAGGCTCCAGATCGTCCGGAAGCGCCGACGCCAGGCACCGTAGAGACTGGCGACTCCGAGAGGCAGGAGGAGGGCGACCGGACCCTTGGTCAGGGTTCCCGCCGCCATGGCCCCCCAGGCGAGCAGGAGCCATCCGCTCCGCCCGGGCCAGAACACCGATGGCGCTTCGCCGGGTTGCCCCGGCGGACTCTCGATCGCTTCGTGGAAGGCGAGCAGCGCGACGGTCGTGCAGAGCGTGAGGAGCGCATCGAAGGTCGCCGCGCGCGAGAAGACCAGAACGAGGAGCGAAGTCGCGGTGGCTCCCGCAGCGAGAATCGCCGGGGTCTCTCCCCACTGCCGGCGCGCCCACCAGGCGAGGAGCGCGACGAGCGCGCCACCGGCGAGCAAAGAAGGAAGACGGGCGGAGAGCTCGGAAGCGCCGAAGAGGCGCATCGCGCCCGCCTCCGCGGCGAAGAAGAGAAACGGCTTGTCGAGGAACGGGATGCCGTTGAGCTGCGGGATCAACCAGTCGCCGCTCTCGGCCATCGACCGGGCGATGGAGGCGTTGCGCCCTTCGTCCGGGTCGAAGAGGGCGAGGTCGGCGATTCCGGGCAGCCAGCCCAGGACGGCGAGAAGGGGCCAGTAGTGGAGGGCTCGTTGCCAGCCGGCGGGACGCCCGGGCGGAAAGTGGCCCCCTTCGCTCGCAGGGCTCCTCACCCCCGATTCCTATCTCGGGAGGAATGAACGGGAAATGAACGGGAGATGAACAACCCGGAAGCCTGACCAGGAGGATCGCCGGAACCGGGCCCGGTCAGCGCAGCTTCAGGCGTACGACCACGGGGTCGTGGTCGCTCACCCGCACGGTGTCGGGGCAGTCCGAGTTCCGGTGGACGAGCTCGATCTCGGCCTCGGCGGCCAGCGAAGGACTGACGACGACGTGATCGATCGCCTGCGAGATCCCCTCGAAGTTGAAGGTGTAGAGCTCTCCCGGCGGGATCCGTCCCGCGAGGTTGACCATCGGAGGTCGCGAGAGCCAGGAGATCCCCTCGTCCCACGGAGGCTCGTTGAAATCGCCGAGGAAGACGATCCGTGCCCGCGGATCGGCCGCCAGGATCGAGTCCGCGAAATGGCGCAGCTCGCGGGCCTGGGCCGCCCGCTTCTCCGCCGTCGAGCGGAGCGGCGGCTGGCGGGCGCCGAACGACCGGTCGTCGTCCCATTTGGACGACAGGTGATTGGCGATGACGAAGAGCGACCGGCGACCGACCCGGAACTCGGCGGCGAGTGACTTGCGCACCCCTTCCCCGGCCGCCGGGTCGAACGCCTTCGTGTCCGGTGCGACCCGGCCGGGAGACCGGGTGAGCCGCGTCGAGCGCCCCGATCCCTCGACTTCCGTCGCGAGGTGGGCGCCCGCCTCGCCCCGCCGGACGAGCTCGACCCGCGCCGGATCGAACAGCACCGCGACCCGGATGTTTCCCGACGGCTGGCCGCCGTCGCGGTTGTTCTCCGGATCGATCCAGGTCGCCTCGTAGCGGGGACCCCCGGCGGCGCGGATCGCGGCGACGAGGCCCGCGATCGTCCGCTCCGACGTCACCACACCGTCGTTCGCCGGGCCGCTGTCGTCCTGGACCTCCTCGAGCGCCACGATCGCCGGAGCGCCGAGCTCGTCGGTGAGGACCGTACCGAAGGCCGGCATCCGATCGGCCCCGTTGGCGATCGACAGATTCTCCAGGTTGAGTGTCGCCAGCGTCAGCCGTCCGCGCCGGTCGGTCAGCGAGGTCCTGCCGCTGCAGGCGGCAGGAGGGCTTGTCACCAGCGGCGCGAGCGTCTGCACTTTGTAGTTGGAGAAGCCGTAGTCGACGATGCCGGTGAACGCCTCCTCCACCCGGTCTCCCACGGCGAGGTCGGGCATCACGCCCGAGAGCCGACGCCCGACGAGTACCCTCGCCAGCTGCTCGTCGTCGGGAACGAGGAGCACTCCGCCGCGCGCGGTTCGTGCGACTGCCGGGGCGCCGTCGGGCAGGAGGGAGATCTCGCCGAACGACCGGGTCGGACCGACGACGGTCCCGGGAGGGATCTCGAGGCGCATCCCTTCGAGACTCTCCCAGAAGTCGAGGGCATCGTCGGCGGGCTCGAACTGCGTCGCGCCGTCGTCGTCCACCCGGTGCGGCACCTGGCGGTCGCGTCCGAGCCGCGGCGGCGGCGGCAGGGTCCCGAGCTGCTCCCGAACGGCGAGCGAGGCGAGCCGCAACGTCGTCATCGGCAGGTTCTTGCCGGAACCGGACTCGACGACGCGGCCGCCGACCGTGACCCGCTGGCCCGGCGTCAGCGTGTCGGCTCCCTCCCACTCGACGAACAGCCCCTCCGATGTCGCCGGGTCGTCGTCGGGCCGTTCGCTTTCGATCCAGAATCCGCGGCTGCGCGACCGTACGTCGACCGCGGTGACCACACCTTCGACCCCGGCCACCCAGCGCCCTTCGAGCGGCGAGCGCTGCACCGCGCCCTGGATTCCGGCGATGGTGACCGGCTCGAAACCGGCGGCGAAACCGAGGATCAGCGTCCGCTGCAGATCCGGATTGAAATTGTCGTCGCTGATCACGAACAGGGTTCGCCGGCCGTCGGCGAGCGGCGGACCGAACGTCATCCCCTCGAAGTTGTCGAGGCGGGTTCCGAGCTCGGCGAAGTCGAGAAGCAGCGTCTTCTCCGCCACCGGCAGGACGAACGTCGCCGGCGGATCGATCGCGGTGACGTCGTCCAGACCACGGAGCGAGACCGCATACAGGCGGACGGAGAGGCCGACCCCGGGAACCCACTGCCGTTCGAGCGCCAGGAGTCGTTCGTCGTCGAACGCCAGGAGCGAGACGAGGCCGTTGACCAGGAAGTCGCTGGGTTCGGGAGGGGAGACGTTGATCCCCTCGACGCGGTACAGGAACTCCTGCGGCGCGCCGCCGTGGACGAGATCCCAGCGCAGGACGCGCGACAGGCTGGAGACGCCCGGCGCCGAAGCCGGCCCCTCCTGGGTCAGCGCGTTCTCCGTCGCCGCGAAGAGAAACCTCCGGTCGGGCGTGATGGCGAGCCCTTCGAACGCGAGATTGTCGCGTACACCCGTCGTACGACCGTCGGGCAGATACCGTCGCGGGATCGGGAGGTCGCGGATCATCCGTCCCGAGTCGTCGAAGAGCGAGACGAACGGCGGGATGGAACGCTTGGCGTCGCCCTCGGAAGAGATGTAGAACCCGTCGTCCGAGATCGCCAGCTCCTCGGGATCGAGCGAACGCTCCGGAAAGGTCGCGCCGTGGCGGTCGCGGAGCGTCACTGCGCGGAGAATGCGCGCTCCGTCGGCGGCGAGCCGTCCGTCGACGAGCTCGATCGCGAGGCGGTAGAACCGGGCCGGCGCTCGCTCACTGCGATCGTCCGAGATCGCCAGGTACTCCCCGCTACCCTGCTCCCAGGCGATCCCGGAGAGCCCTCCCGCCGGGGTGCCGTCGACGATCGGATCGCCCGCGATCTCGGCCATCCCGAGAAGCTCCAGCGACGTCGGCTGGGCCTGCCCGGCGGAGGCGGCGAGCATTCCGAGAATCGTCGCGAACACTGTTCCTGGCCGGCTCGTCCGTTCCATACGCTCTCCCGAAGCGCGGAGCCTATCGGAGTCGACGGGCAACCCGCGGCACCCGCCTGCGTATGATCGGGTGGTGAAACCGCCCCTGCGCCGCACCCGCGCCTTCGTCAGCGACTACACGCGAGGGCTCTCGACGGGCGAGCTGCGCCGCCTCGTCGAGCGCGACGCGACCCGGGCCTACTCGGTGCTGATGCGCGATCAGCCCGAATCGGAGTGTGAAGTCGGCGGCATGAGGGGAGTCTTCCGCAAGGCGAAGCTCCTCTTCCTCAGCATCTCGGCGAAGCTCACCCCGGCGCGCCGACTCCTGTTCGCCATCGGCGTGGGCGGGGCGCTCATCGGCATCCTCGGACCGAATTTCGTCGTCGACGAGAGCGGAACGCGCGTCTCGCTCGACGGCTCGCCGTTCTTCTTCGTCCTCTCGATCGCCGCGCTCCTCTTCCTCCTGGTCCTCGAGCTGGTCGACCGCGTCCTCGTCCGCGACGAGCTGCAGGTCGCCCGGCAGCTGCAACGCGATCTCCTGCCGAGCGCCGATCCCGAGGTCGCGGGCTGGACCTTCGCCCATTCGTCGCGCACCGCGAACGACATCGGCGGCGACTACTACCAGTTCGCTCCGCTCGAGGACGGGAGGCTCGCCGTCGTCGTCGCCGACGCCAGCGGGCACGGGATGGCCGCCGGGCTGCTGATGGCGATCGCCAACGCCACGCTCCACGTCGCGCTCGACGTCGATCCCGAGCCGCTCGAGGTCGCGAAGCGTCTGCACGGCGCCATCCGCCGCACGGGCGACCGCCGGTCGTTCCTCACTCTCTTCTACGGCCTGCTCGATCCGGCGTCCGGAGAGCTCGCCTTCGTCTGCGCCGGACATCCGCCGCCGCTCGTCCGTCGCCGGGACGGGTCGATCGAGGAGCCGGCGCTCGGCTCGTTCCCGCTCGGCCTCCGCGACCGCCTCGAGCCGGCCCGCGGTTCGCTGCGGCTCGAGCCCGGCGACTCGCTGCTGCTCTTCACCGACGGGCTCTTCGAGGGGGTCGACCGCGCGGGCTCCGCCTTCGGCTACGAGCGGGTCCGCGGAGTCCTGGCCCGCGAGGGGGGTGCGACTGCCCTGCATCGCGCCCTGCTGGCCGCCTTCGAGCACCACGCCGCCGGCGAGCCGCTGGCGGACGACCTGACGATCGTCGTCCTGGAGCGCACCGCGGCTGGAGACGGTTCAGCGTGAAGCGGGCGCCGGCAGGAAGCGCGACAGCGCGAGGAGCGCACCGCCCAGCAGGATGATCGCCGGACCGGCCGGCAGGCCGGTCTGGCGCGCGATCGCCACGCCGCCGACCGAGAGGACGAACGCGATCCCCATGCCGCCGCCGACGATCGTCGGCAGCGAGCGGAAGAGGCGGAGCGCCACCAGCGGCGGAATCGCCAGCAGCGCGATCGCCAGCACGATGCCGACCAGCGACAGCAGCGCCACGAGCGAGAGCGCCACCTGCAGCAGGAGGGCGAACGAGAGCCAGCCGACCGGCAGCCCCCGGAGCCGGGCGTGCTCGTCGTCGAACGCCGTCGCCGCGAGCTCGCGGCGCAGCAGCAGCATCGTCAGCACGACGACAGCGACCAGCGCGGCGAGGACCAGCAGGTCGCCGCGGCCGGTGTTGCCGAGATCGCCGAACAGGAGCTCCTCGACCGAATGGTCTCCGCCGGCACCCGAGACGAGCAGCATGCCGATCGCCATCCCCACCGCCCACAGCACCCCGATGAAGGCGTCCTGACGCGCGATCTTCTCCTTGCCGAGCGGAGCCAGAACAGCCGCAGCGCCCACCGCGACCGCGGCCGCTCCGATCCGGGGATCGAACCCCGCGTACAGCGCCAGTCCGACTCCGCCGAACGCCGCGTGCGCGATCCCTCCCCCGAGCGCCACGAGCCGGCGCAGCACGACGACCGTGCCGACGAGCCCCGAGAGCACGCTGGCGAGTGCGAGCGCCAGCCAGGTCTCCGAAGGGACTCCGGCGAGCATCGCTCCGGTCTCAACCGTGGACATGGCCGCACAACAACGGGTGCTGGTGGAGACCTTCGACGGCGATCGCTTCGAGCTCGCGGTCGACCAGGGCGGCGCGCGTCGGCAGGAACGTCTCCGGCGCGACGTCGTGTGTCGCGAGGACCACGGCCGTCGCCGCCGGGAGCTCGCGCAGCAGCTCCCAGAGCGCCCGCCGCGACGGCTCGTCGAGCGAGGCCGACGGCTCGTCGAGGACGAGGAGCTCCGGCCGCGGCAGCAGGGCGCGCGCCACCAGGGCCCGCTTGAGCTCGCCGCCGGAAAGCTCCGAGAGATAGGCGTGACGCAGGTCAACGAGATCGAGCCTCTCCAGCATCTCGTCGGCGGCCCGCCGGTCGGCGGCTCCGAACGGCCGCATCCAGCGGCGGTCGCCGAGGCGCCCCTCGAGCACCATGTCGGCGACGCGCATCGGAAAGTGCCGGTCGAAAGTCGGAAACTGCGGCACGTAGCCGCAGCAGAGCGGCTCACGCCGCCGCACCTGCCCGGAGCTCGGCGCCAGCAGGCCGAGGAGGATCCGCGCCAGCGTGCTCTTGCCGCCGCCGTTCGGCCCGACGAGCACGAGCCGATCGCCGGTGTGCAGACAGAGATCGACCCCGGTGAGGGCGAGATCGGCGCCGTAGCGGCAGCCGACACCGACGAGCTCGACGAGCACGGGAGATCCGGTCACTCCCGGATGATAGCGGGATCGCCGCCTCTTCCGGACTAGAGCAGCGAAGCCTGAACCGACTCTCCCCCCCAGCGGCTCAGGTATCCCTTGAGGGAGAGCTTGCGCGCCGTGCTCGCGCTCGACATGTAGCGCACCGTGCCGAAGATCGCCCGCTCCGGACCCCAGGGACGGTCGAAGCGCCCGAAGCACCAGAAGATGCCGCTGTAGGAGTTCGGATTGCGGCCGTCGAGGGCGTAGCGATTGTTGAGATGGATCAGCGTCGCTACCGCATCCCGCGGCGTCGCGCTCCATTCCAGGACCTTCTTGCCCCAGAGCATCCGCAGGTAGTTGTGGATCCGCCCTTCGCCAACGAGCTGCCGCTGGGCGGCGTTCCAGATCGGGTCGTGCGTCGCCGCCGACTCGAGCTCCGCCGCGGAGTAGAGCCAGGGGCGCTCGTCGTCCGCGTGCCGGGAGAGCGTCGCGCGCGCCCAGTCCGGCAGCGCGTCGAACTCGGAGTAGTCCTCGCGATGGTGACTGAACTGGTAGCCGACCTCGCGCCAGGTGACGAGCTGATCGAGGAAAGCCTCCGCCGGCTTCGACATCCCCCACCAGCCTTCGCGCGCGCCGCTGGTGGTCCGCGCCACGTCCTCGGGCGACCAGCCCTCCTGTTCGGCCAGCTCGGCGAGCGCCTGATGGACCGAGAGATGTCCGAAGTGCAGGTAGGGCGACAGACCGCTCGCGACTTCGTCTTCCGGATCGTTGCGGCGCTCGGCGTAGAGCGCCAGGTTGCCGCGGAGGAACCTCCGCCAGTGCGTGGTCGCGGCGGCGCTGCCGCCGCGGAGCGCGACGGGCGCCACCGCGGCATCGATCGGCAGCTTCGCGAGCGACGTGTCGGCGCCCGCCAGCAGGTCGTCGGCCGCGGGTTGCCAGCGGCGCCCTTCTTCCCCGCGCAGGAGCTCCTCCGCCCCCGGCAGCCGCGGGAGCTCGAGGAGTTCCAGCGGCCGGGCCTCGGGGTGCGAGGTCAGATGCTCCGGCAGACGGCGCTGGAGGACCCGGCGGAAGGCGTAGGCCGTCGGCGCGGCGGCGTCGGTCACCGAGAGCGGCAGGAGGCCGTTGGAGTCGACCGCTTCGAGCCGGCAGTCGACCTCGCGGGCGGCGGCCGCGACCATCCGCGGCAGGAAGAAGCAGGGGAAATCGTCGGTGACGATGGCCGCGGCGCGCCGCGAGAGCGACCGCAGGAGCCCCTTCCCCGCGCCGTTCTCGGGCTCGACGTACGGCACGTAGTGCAGCGGAGCGCCCGCCGCCCGGCGGGCGTTCTCCGCCATGCCGTCGAGCACGAACCGGTGCAGCCGCCGGCTCGCCCAGCGGTAGTCGCAGCGCAGCGCCTCGAGGACCACCAGCGGTTTGCCGAGCCCGGTGGCGATCTCGATCGCGCGGTCGAGGGCGAAATTCCATTCCAGCCGCCGCGCGGCGATCATCCAGTAGAGAACGAACTCGCGGTCGGACCGGAGCTCCTCCGCACGAACGACGCGGATCCGCGACGGCGGCACCCGCGGGCGGCGATCCGGCGATCGGCTCATCTCATCGAATGCTACGCGCGAACCGGCGCGCCGGACGGAGTCCCGGCGGGAGAGCTAGAGCTCGACCTGCGCTCCGAGCTCGATGACGCGGTTCGGCGGGATGCGGAAGAAGGCGTTGGCGGGACGGGCGTTGCGCGCCAGGTAGACGAACAAGTTCTTCCTCCACTTGCTCATGCCGGTGCGGCCGGTGGTCAGGATCGTCTCGCGTCCGAGGAAGTAGCTCACCGTCTCGGGCTCGATCTGCAGCCCCTGGTCGGCGGCGCGGCGCAGGACGTTGGGCACGTTCGGCGTCTGCATGAAGCCGTAGTGGGCGATGAGCTCGCTGAAGCCGTGCGAGAGCTCGCGGAACTGCACACGATCGCGCTTGGGGACCTCGGGCATTCCTTCGGTCACGATCGTCAGCAGGACCACGCGCTCGTGCAGGACCTTGTTGTGCTTGAAATGGTGCAGCAGGATCGGCGGCGTCACGCCCATCGTCGAGGTCATGAAGACCGCTGTCCCCGGAACCCGCAGCGGCGGGTTGTCTGCCAGCCGCGGCAGGAAGTAGTCGAGCGGAACACTGCCGCCCTCGAGGTGGCGACGCACCGCAGCACGCCCCTTCTTCCAGGTCGTCATGGTGGTGAAGAAGAGCAGGCCGACGAGGAGCGGGAACCAGCCACCGTGGACGATCTTCGGAACGTTCGCGGCCAGGAACGGAATCTCGATCGCCAGGAACAGGCCCGAAAGGAGCGCCGCCCGGAGCGGCGACCAGCCCCAGCGGTAGATCGCCAGCGAGAGCAGGAGCAGCGAGGTGCAGACCATCGTCCCCATCACCGCGATGCCGTAGGCCGCCGCCAGGTTGGAGGAGGCCCGGAACGAGATGACCAGGGCGATGCAGGCGACCATCAGCAGGTTGTTGATCTCCGGGACGTAGATCTGTCCGCTCGCCTCGCCCGAGGTGTGCACGATCGTCAGACGCGGGAAGTAGCCGAGTTGCACCGCCTGCTGCGCCAGCGAATAGGCGCCGGAGATCATCGCCTGCGACGCGATGATCGCCGCGGCGGTCGCCAGGACGACCATCGGGATGAGCAGACTCTGCGGCGCCAGGGCGTAGAACGGGTTCTGGACCGCCTCCATCCCGCGATCGATGAGCAGCGCGCCCTGACCGAAGTAGTTCAGCAGCAGGGCCGGAAAGACCAGCGACAGCCACGACACACGGATCGGCAGGCGGCCGAAGTGACCCATGTCGGCGTAGAGCGCCTCCCCGCCGGTGACGCAGAGTACGACCGAGCCGAGCAGGAGGAAGCCGTGCACTCCGTTGGCGGCAAAAAACCTCACGGCGTGCACCGGATTGACCGCCGCCAGCACCTCGGGATGGTGCAGGATCTCGCGTGTCCCGAGGACCGCCAGGGTGCCGAACCAGACGAGCATCACCGGACCGAACACCGTGCCGATTCCGGCCGTCCCCTTGCGCTGGATGAGGAAGAGCGCCAGCAGGATGACCACCGCCATCGGCACGATCCAGGGACGGAAGATCGGTGTCGCCACGTCGAGCCCCTCGAGCGCCCCGAGAACCGAGATCGCCGGAGTGATCATTCCGTCCGCCAGCAGCAGCGAGAAGCCGAAGAGCGCCAGACTGACGAGGATCATCCAGCGCTTGCGCCCGGTCTCCCCCTTCTTGGGGTGGCTCCGCTGTTCGGTCACCAGCGAAAGCAGGGCGAGGATGCCGCCGTCGCCGTGGTTGTCTGCCCGCAGGACGAAGGTGACGTACTTGAGGACGATGATCAGCGTCAGCGACCAGAAGACGAGCGACAGGATGCCCAGGACGTTGGCGAGCTGCGGTGCCACGCCGTGCTCCGGGTTGAAGCACTCCTTGATGGCATAGAGCGGCGACGTGCCGATGTCGCCGTAGACCACACCCAGCGCCCCGAGGGCCAGGCGAGCCAGGTCCTTTGGCGATCGAATGACAGGCGCGTGCGACGTAGCGTGCAGGTCGACCCCGGTGGTCGACTCCAACTTGTTCATAGCGGGGCGCGAGCCTAGCACGGCCGGGTCGACGGACCGCCCCGCTCTCCCCTCCCGCGCCCGCGGCCGTCAGTGGACGCGATGCTCCGCGAGCAGAGCCAGAGTCTCGCGGCAACCGTGCCAGCGGGCGAGGAAACCGGCGAACTTCGCCTCCATTCCCGGAGGCAGGCGGAGGTCCGGCGCCCGCTCGAACAGGAGCCGGACGGTTTCGTCGTCACAGCCGCCGAACAGCCTGCCTGCGCGGTCGACGTCGGAGAGGAAGCCCCCTTCGACGGCGAGCAGCAGCGCGTTCGTACCGTCGGCATCTGTCGCGTACGGATCGGCACCGGCGTCGAGCAGCAGACGCACCATCCCGGTGTCCCCCGTCTGGAGCGCGAAGAAGAGTGGCGGCTCGGCGGAGCGGGGGCGGTGATTCGGATCGGCGCCGGCTCCGAGGAGCGCGGCGACCGCGGCAGCCGACCCCTTGTGGAGGGCGTGCACGAGCGGCGTCCAGCCGTTCCGCAGATCGAGGCGTTCGAGGTCGGCACCCGCGGCGACGAGGCCGGCGATGGCTTCGGTGTCGCCGCGCCGCGCCGCCATCATGAGCGGCGTCACGCCGTGGCGGTCGTAGGCGTCGAGGAGCGATCCCCGCAGCTCTCCCGGAGGCAGGTCGGGGACGGCGGCGGCGCGGGTGCGAATCCGATGGGCGACCCAGCCTGCCCCGACCAGCAGCGCCAGGAGGAGCAGCGCCAGGAGCCGGATCCGTGCCGTGCGGCGCGGCGTCGATGTGGTCGATCGGGACAATGGCGCCTCCACCTGTTCCACGCCGGGATGCGCCGTTCGTTACACGCCGGGTTCGTCGATCAGGGTGGCGATGCCGATCCGCTCGAGCAGGTTCTGGACGATCCTCGCCGTCACCCCCCAGACCAGGAAACGACCGACGTGGTAGATCCGCAGGTTCCGGCGCTGGCCGTTGATCCGCACCTCCCGCTCCTCGGTGAGCTTCGGGTTGGCAAGCTCGGCGAGCGGCGTCGCGAACACCTCGTCGATCTCGCCCGGGTTCGGCGCGAGCTCGAACGGATACGGAACCGCGCCGACGCAAGGGACGATGCGGAACCCCGACGGACTCGCGACTTCGTCGAGCTCGCCCAGCCGCAGCACCCGCCGTCCCTCGATCCCGATCTCTTCCTGCGTTTCGCGCAGCGCCGCGGCCCACGAATCCTCTCCGGCCTCGAGCCCGCCGCCGGGAAACGCCACCTGGCCGCGGTGGTGCGGCAGCGATTCGGCGCGCTTGGTGAGGATCGTCCAGAGCTGCCCGCCCTCGACGTAGAGCGGCACCAGGACGGCGGCGCGGCGAGCCTCGCCGACACCGAGGCGCTCGGGCGGCGGGGACTCGAGCCGCTGCCGCATCTGCAGGATCCAGGAGTGCGGCTCGCTCATCGGGGCTCCTCGCCGGCGGCGCTCCTGGGCACCGTCGGATCGATGCGGATCGGTGCCGGCGGCGCTTCGGGAAGGGTCAGCCGGACGACGTAGATCGACGCCGGATCGCGGCTCCACCAGAGCGGATGCCGGCGCGCCGGTCTCGTGAGGGCGACGTCGAGCGCCACGCCGCCGCTCGGCCGGAAGGTGGTGCTGCCGGAGACTCCTCCCCCGACGTCGACCTGGCTCGGTGCGTTCTCGCTGAGCTCGAAGCGCTCCGAGGAGAGCTCGCGATCCGCGGCGATCCAGAGCGTCGCCTGTCGTGCACCCTGCCAGAGGAACTGGTCGGCGACCTTCCCCAGCGCCGGGTCGAGCGTCACGAAGCGCGCGCCCGCCCGTCGGATCTCGCGCGCGCCGGGGATCGAACGCAGCGTCGTCTCGACCGGCAGCGAACCCTCGAGAGGGCGCAGCACCCTCTCCGCCCAGCGCGGGGCCCGCGGCTGGACACTCGCCGGAGGCGCCCAGAACGACAGCAGCAGAGCGGCTGCGGGCAGCGCGAGCCAGGGGATGGCGCGCGCGCGGGCGCGGACGTCGAGCGCGAACCAGAGGGCGCCGTAGAGCGGTACGAACCACGGGTTGCCGAAGACCGCCCGGTCACCGGTCCAGTCGAACGGATAGAGCAGCAGTTGCAGGACCATGGCCGCGATCACCGCGAGCGGGAGGAATCGCCGGCCGCCGGTCCCGTCGCCGAGCCGGGTCGAGAAGCCGAAGAGCGCGATCACGGGCAGGAAGTGGACGAGCAGGCCGGCCGACCTGCCCACCAGCGCATAGAGCAGATTCCAGCCGAGAAGCGGCGGCGTGAAGACGCCGCTCGGGGCCTGCCAGGGCGCCCCGGCGGCGACGGTGACGAACGCCACCGGAAGCGCCAGGGCGCTCGCGAAGAGCAGGGCGACCGGACCGCGGCGCCGGCGCGGCAGCTCGAGCGCCATCGGCCAGGCGAGGACGAGATAGACCGGGCTGTGGACCGCCGCACCACCCAGCGCCAGACCGGCGAGCGGCCAGCGCCAGATCGATTCGGCGAGCGGGCGCTCCCCCGGCGCGCCGCCGTAGATCTGGTCCGGCGGACGGACCCTCTCCTCTCCGTCGCCGCCCGGCTCCGGCGCCGGCAGCGGCAGGGGCCGCGGGATCTCCTTCCACCAGACCAGCGACGCCGCGACGACGACGGCGAAGAGTACGGGCAGCTCGGGGCTCAGGCGGAACACCGAATCGAAGGTGACCGAGCCGAAGGCGAAGAGCGCCACCCAGGCGGGAGTCGCGGCGCCGACCGTCGGAGCGAGCGCGCGCACCGCGAGCAGCAGCGTCGCGGCGAACAGCAGCCAATCGAGGGCGTACGGACCGCGCGTTCCGGAGATCCGGAACGCCGCCGCCCAGGCGCGCGTCGCGAGCGGCGGGGCGTCGAAACTGCCGCCGTCGCGGGAGGTCTGGGGGCTCTGCGGCGCCGTACCGAACGCCTCGCGGAACCGGGCGAGGTCCGCATCGCGGAGCTCGAGGTCGCCGTCGACCGCCACGCTCCGCAGCGCCAGCCAGTTCGTCAGCTCCGCGCCGCTCGCCGGCGGCCTGAGCGGCGCCACGGCGAGCGCGAAGTAGCCCGTGACCAGCAGACCCAGCCCGAGTGCCAGCCATCCTGCACGCTTCACAGCCATCGATCCCACTCCCAGGCCCCGAGCGGACGGTGGCCCTCTTCCACGTGCAGTGTCGGTTTGATCAGCAGACGCGCGGCGCCGTCGGGCCGCCGCAGCTCGAGCGCGAAGGTCCGGCTCTCGCCCGGCTCGAGCGCCTGCGGCAGCGAAAGCCACGGACGTCCGCGGTAGATGTCCCGCCCCGCCGCGAACAGCTGCACCTCGAAGATCACGCCGCCGGGGAGCTCGTGGCTCGGCAGCCAGCGATAGCGGCTCTCGTTGCGGACCTCGACCCGGAGCTCGCGGCGCTCGCCGGGCGCCCAATCGTCGACGCCCCGGACCTCGATCCGTCCGGGAACTCGGACGTGGACCGCCGTGCCGCCCGGGCCGGGAAGCGGCTCGCGGTCCTCGAGCGGTGCACGCGGCGCGAGCTCGTCGATCGCCGCGACGAGCGCCGCCGCGGCGAGCGACGGCGCGTGACGGTCGCCGACGAAGCGTCGCGCCGCGAGGCCCATGCCGTGCAGCAGCTCCGGCATCGCCATCCGCTCGCGCAGCGCCTGCGCCAGCGACTCCATCTCGCCGTCTCCGAGAGGAACATGAAGCGCGATCTCGTGCGGCAGGTCGCCGAAGTCGGCGTAGTCGGAGACGGCGACCGGGCGACCCACCGCCAGGATGCGGAGCAGCGAAGCCGAGGTCTCTCCGGCGGTCGGATAACGCAGGTTGAGACAGAGGTCGGTCGCGGCGATCGCCGCGTCGAGCTTCTCGAACGGCAGATAGCCGGTGACGTGCACGCGTTCCGCGACGCCGAGCTCCCGGGCCAGCGTCTCGTAGTTGGAGTAAGGGGACAGCTCGCCGGCGATGAGCAGGTGGACCCCTTCGAGTCCCGGTTCGGCGAGCACGCGGATCGCCACCTCGGTGCGCTTGATCGGGGTCTGGAAGCCGAACGAGCCGAGCAGGAGCGCCTCGGGGGGGATCTGCCAGTCGGAACGGAACGCGCGACCCGACCCCTCGGGGATCGCCTGCGGCAGCGGGATCCCCATCGGCACCACCCGCACGGCGAGCTCGGGATCCTCCTCCGACAGCACCGCCGCGGCCCAGTGCCCGTGAACGACCACCCCCCGCTGCCGGCGCAGCAGCGTGCGATTCGCCGGCAGCGCGAACTGCGCCGACTGGCCGAACGCTCCCCAGCGCACCGGCATCGCCGCGGCCTCGCCGATCCAGCCGTGGTTGGCGCGCAGGATCCGCCGGTACGGTTCGAACTCCCCCTTGCCCACGGTCTGATCGAGCAGGAAGTGATGCAGCACGAGGTCGTGCAGGACGAGGATCCCCGGCCGCTCCATCGCCAGCCGGAAGATCGCCGCGTGATAGCGGTTGTTCCCCATGTGGTACACGGGGATCCGTCCGTCCTCACCGGTCAGAGAGGCGTCGGCCGGCGAATAGCGCGCCGCGAGCTCCGGATCGAGCGGCAGCTCCGGCAGCTGCATCACCCGCACGTCGGCGAGCGCCGAGAGCTGCGGCAGGAGGTCGACGCTGTAGTCGGAGATGCCGCTGCGGACGGGGGGCAGAGGCGAGAGATAGTCGATCCGGAGCACCGCCTCCATTCTACCGGCAGGCCGGAACGGTTCTTGCTCGATCGTCTCGCGTGTCCAATTTGCGGAGGGGCGAAGAAAGGAGGCGGTCATGTTCGAGACGGTGATGGTCACGGGGCAGGGGCAGCTCCCGGCAGGGCGTCACGCGCGCGGCCTCGGCGGCGCGCTGCTGCTCCATCTCGGCGCGGCGGCGATCTACCTGGTCGGATCGCTGTGGACGATCGGCGCGGTCGCACCGCCGCGGCTGCCCGAGGCGTTCGTCTGGGAACCGGCGCCGCCGCAGGTGAGTTTCGTTCCGCCGCCCGCGGCGCCGGCGGCCTCCGTTGCCGCGGCACCGGCCGCGACCGGGGTCGTCCCGCCGCCGACTCCGGCTCCGGCCGCGGTGCAACCGCAGGCGATCGCTCCCCTGGCGGAGGCGCCGCTCACCGACTTCCGGCTCGCGAGTGCGCTCGCCACGGACGTTCCGGCCGTGGGTTCCGGCTCCGCGGCGGCGGCTGTTCCCGCGCCGGGTGGAGCGGCGGAAACCCTGCCGTTCGACGCCGCGCGCATGGAGCCACCGAGGATCCTGCACCGTGTCGAGCCCGCCTATCCGGAGCTCGCGCGGCGGGTCCGCAAGGAGGGGGACGTGGTCATCGAAGCGGAGATCGGCGCCGACGGTCTCCTCCATTCCGCCCGCGCGGTCAATCCGCCGCTCGGGTTCGGTCTCGAGACGGCGGCGCTCGAGGCGGTCGCCGGCTGGCGCTTCCTTCCCGCACGCCACCAGGGGCGACCCGTCGCCGTGCTCTACAACCTGACGGTGCGCTTCACGCTCCGCTGACGGCGGCGCCGGCGGCGCTCAGGCCGCCCGGCAGGTCGCGCGGAGGACGAGATGGGTCAGCCCGTAGGCGACACCCGCGAGCGTCCCCACGACGATCGCCAGATGGAGCGCGGGCGGTTCGAAGGCACGGTGGAAGAGGGGGTCGAGGAAGGCGAAGTTGATGTTCTCCGCGGCGGGCGTGAACCAGCGGCAGGCGGCGATCGCCGCCGTAGCGATGACCGCCTGGAACGCCCAGCCGCGGCGGTCGTATCCGGCCCGCCGCACGAGGAGCACGGTCAGGATCGGCCAGACGAGGTGATAGAGCGAGAGCAGGCGCGTGAAGAGCGGGTACTGCGGATCCCACATGTACTCGGTCCCGCCGTAGAGGTGGTGGCCGGAAACGAGTCGCCAGAGGAAGTCGACCGACCAGGCGATCCCGATGACCGGCGCCGCGACGGCCTGGCTCGAAAGGACCAGCCGGTCGCCGGCGACGATCGCGAACGCCGTCAGCAGGACGCCGAGGTTGCAGAGGAAGAGGAAGTTCCGCAAGCCGTAGGCCGAAGCGTAGGACGGGAGGTAGAACGCGAGCCAGGCGAGCGCCCACCAGCGGAGGGTCGGAAACGGATGCGGCGCGACGCGCAACTCAGCGCAGGCCTTCGAAGAGATCGATCTCCCGTCTGCGTCCGCCGTTGACGAAGCTCCAGACGCGGTAGAACTCCTGCGTCCCCCAGATCGCCTCGCGCAGCGTCTCCGATGCCGCGGCGAGGCGGACGTATCCGGGGAGCTGCGACTGGTGGCACTGCACCGCCTCCCAGACCTGTTGCCAGTAGGCGCGCGTATCGACGACCGTCGTGATCGACCAGCCGCTCCAGTTCTTCACCTGGCGTACTTCGCCGTCGACGTTCGAGACGATGTCACCGAACGCTTCGCGGTAGTTGCTCCACTGCTGGTCGCTCCAGGCCATCCAGTAGAGCTTGTCGACCCGGTGGGGCTCGCCGCCGGGCCCCGGCGCCGCGGCCTCGACCAGCGCCGCTCCGGTCAGCTGCGAGATCGCGACGTGGTCGGGATGTCCGTAGTTGCCGTCGAACGGGAAGGTCACCACCACCTGCGGACGGATCCGGCGGATCTCGCGCGCGATCCTGCCGCTCGCCTCGGCCGGAGGCGCGAGATCGAGCTCCGCGTCCTGGTAGTCGAGGAAACGGACCTCGCGCACTCCCAGCACGTCGGCAGCGGCGCGCACCTCGCGCTCGCGGATCGGACCCAGGATCTCTCCGCCCGGTCGTTCCGTTCCGAGACGGCCGCGCTCGCCGCGCGTCGCCGTGACCAGAAAGGTCTCGACTCCCTCGGCCGCGTAGCGGGCGAGGACACCGCCGATGCCGAGCGATTCGTCGTCGGGATGGGCGAGTACGGCGAGCAATCGGAGGGGCGGCATGCGTCGCGATCCTATGACGAGCGCCGGCCCGGACGCCGCGGCCGCCGGCTCCGTGACCACCGGATCGCGCCACCCGATTCGCTAGGATGCACCGACCGCTGCTGCCGACGCCACGAAGGGAACCTCCGTCATGCGCACTCCGTCGTCGATTCCTGTCCTGCTCCTCGCCCTGGCGCCGCTGGCGCTCGCCTGCGCCGGGAAGGCGCCGGCGCCTCCGCCCGCCGACCTCGTGCTGACGAACGGCAGGATCGTGACGCTATCCCCCGACCGGCCGGAGGCGTCGGCCCTGGCCGCACGCCAGGGGCGGATCGTCGCCGTCGGCACCGACGACGAGATCCTCCGCCACGTCGGTCACGGGACCCGGCGAATCGATCTCCAGGGGAGGCTCGCGGTCCCCGGACTGATCGACGGACATGCGCACTTCTCGAGCATCGGCGAAGCGGCGATGACGCTCCGCCTCGCCGGGGAACCGACCTGGGAGGCGATCGTCGAGCGGGTCGGCCGGGCCGTGGCCGAATCGCAGCCGGGCGAGTGGATCATCGGCCGCGGCTGGCACCAGGAGAAATGGCAGCATCCGCCGGCGGCGAGCATCGAGGGCTTCCCGGTCCACGCGACGCTGTCGGCGATCTCGCCCGACAACCCGGTCGTCCTCCAGCACGCCAGCGGACACGCCCTGTTCGTGAACGCCGCCGCGATGAAGGCGGCCGGAATCGATCGCACGACGCCGGATCCGGCGGGCGGTGAGATCCTGCACGACGCCGCTGGAGAGCCGACCGGCCTGCTGCGCGAGACGGCCGAAGAGCTGATCGACGGCGCGCGAACCAACGACCTGACTCTGGGGCCGCCGGAGCGACGGCAGGAGCGGGCTCGGAAGTCGCTGCGGCTCGCGAACCGCGAGGTCCTATCCAAAGGGATCACGACCCTGCACGACGCTGGTTCTACCTACGAAGACCTCGATCTGCTGGCGACGATGGCTGAATCCGGCGAGATCGGAGTGCGCCTCAACGTGATGGTGCGCGACGAGATCGCCCGTCATCGGGAGCGGCTCGCGACGGCGCGGCGCGTCGGCGCAGCGGGTGGCAAGCTCACCGTGCGCAGCATCAAGACCTACATGGACGGGGCGCTGGGCTCGCGCGGAGCGTGGCTCCTCGAGCCGTACTCGGACTCGCCGGGCTCGACCGGTCTCGCGACGACGCCTCTCGAAACGATCCGCGAGCTCGCACAGCTGGCGCTCGCCAACGACTACCAGCTCTGCGTGCACGCGATCGGCGATCGCGCCAACCGCGAGACCCTCGACATCTTCGAGCAGGCGTTCGCGACGGCGCCGTCGAAGCACGATCTCCGCTGGCGCATCGAGCACGCGCAGCATCTGGATCCGGCCGACATCCCGCGCTTCTCGAAGCTCGGGGTCATCGCCTCGATGCAGGCGATCCACTGCACTTCGGACGCTCCCTTCGTCATCGCGCGGCTCGGCGAGCGGCGGGCGCGGGAGGGGGCCTACGTCTGGCGAAGCCTGGTCGATTCGGGCGCCACGGTCGTCAACGGCACCGACGCGCCGGTCGAGGACGTCGACCCGATCCCCAACTTCCACGCCGCCGTGACCCGGCGCCTCGCCGACGGCGGCCGCTTCTTCCCCGAGCAGTCGCTCACCCGGATGGAGGCGCTCGAGACGCTCACCCGGAACGGCGCCTGGGCCGCCTTCGAGGAGAACGAGAAGGGGACGCTCGAGCCAGGCAAGCTGGCCGACGTCACGGTGCTGACGAAGAACATCCTCGACATCCCCGAGGAGGAGATCCTCGACGCCCGCGTCGCCTACACCATCGTCGGCGGTGAGGTCCTCTACGACGCCGACGCTCCGGTCGAGGCACCTTGACGCCCCGGAGCTCCCGTGGCGCATGACGTCCCGCTGATCTCGACGATCGCCGTCGGGCTCGGTCTCGCGCTGCTGCTGGGCTACCTCGCGTCGAAGCTCCGGCTGCCCCCGATCGTCGGCTACCTGCTCGCCGGAATCCTCGTCGGTCCGGCCACCCCGGGATTCGTCGCCGATGTCGATCTCGCCGGTCAGCTCGCCGAGATCGGCGTCATGCTCCTGATGTTCGGCGTCGGTCTCCACCTCGATCTCGGCGATCTGCTCGCCGTGCGCCGCATCGCCCTGCCCGGCGCCCTGCTGCAGATGGCGGCGTCGATCGGCCTCGGCGCCACCGTCGCCCACGCCTGGGGGTGGAGTTGGGGGGCCGCCTTCGTCTTCGGCGTCGCGCTCTCGGTGGCCAGCACCGTGGCGCTGATCCGCGCGCTCGAGAGTCACCGCCTGCTCACGACGCAGAACGGCCGCGTTGCCGTCGGCTGGCTCGTCGTCCAGGACCTCGCCATGGTCCTGGTCCTCGTCCTCCTGCCGCCGCTCTCCGGCTGGCTCGGCGCCGGCACGGGGGCACACCGGCAGGGTGCGGCGGCGATCGACGGCGCCGGGCTCGCCGTCACGCTGGCGCTGGCGCTGGGCAGCGTCACGCTGTTCGCGGGTCTGATGCTCGTCGTCGGGCGGCGGCTCCTGCCGCGCCTCCTCTGGCTGGTCGCCAGGACCGGTTCGCGCGAGCTGTTCACGCTCGGCGTGCTCGCCGTCGCGGTCGGCATCGCCTTCGGCGCCGCGGAGCTCTTCGGTGTGTCGTTCGCCCTCGGCGCCTTCTTCGCCGGTCTGGTGATGAAGGGGTCGGCGCTCTCCCATCGCGCCGCCGAGGAGTCGCTCCCGCTCCGCGACGCTTTCGCGGTGCTCTTCTTCGTCTCGGTCGGCATGCTGTTCGATCCGACGATCGTCGTCCGCGAGCCCGGTCACCTGGCCGCCACCGTGGCCATCGTCCTGGTCGGCAGTCCGCTCGCCGCCTTCCTGATCGTGCTGGCGTTCCGCCGGCCGCTGAGCGCCGCGCTCACGATCGCCGCCGGGCTCGCGCAGATCGGCGAGTTCTCGTTCATCCTGGCGAGCCTCAGCGTCGGTCTCGGCGTCCTGCCCGAGCAGGGCCAGAGCCTGATCCTCGCCGGCGCGATTCTCTCGATCGCCCTCAACCCGCTGGTCTTCGGCGCCATCGAGCCGGTGCGCCGCTGGCTCCTCCGCCGCTCCCGCGCGGCCCGGCTGCTCGAGCATCCGACCGACCCGCTGGCCGAATTGCCCCTGACTCCGGAGACGGAGGAGCTCGGTGGTCACGTCCTGCTCGCCGGCTACGGCTTCCTCGGGCGCGAGATCGCGGCCGTGCTCACCGAGCGGCGGATCCCGTTCGTGGTCGCCGATGGCGCGAGGGAACGGGTCGAAGCGCTCCGCCAGCAGGGCCGATGGGCAGTGGCGGGCAGCCTGGCCGAGCCCGAAGTGCTGATCCAGGCGCACATCGCCCGCGCCCGCTTCCTGGTGATCACCGAGCAGGACAGCTTCGTGGCGCGCAAGATGATCGAGCTGGCGCGGATGCTGAACCCGGGCGTGACGATCCTCTCGGTCGCGCGCTCGGAGGAGGAGAGCTCCCTTCTCAGCAGCGCCACGGCCGACGCGGTCTTCCTCGCCGATCGCGAGCTCGCCCGCGCGCTCGCCGGGGAGCTGCTCGGCCGCTGGTCCGCTACGGGACCGGAAGCCGGCGACCGCTGACCGGCCGCCTCACCCGCCGGTCAGGGCTCCTCGTCGGTGAAGACCCGGCGCCAGTAGTCGCGCTCTTCGGCGTGGGCTGGCGGTTTCCCGGAGCGCTCCTCGGCCTCGCGCGACGCCGCGCGCCGCCGGCGCGGGCGGGACGAGCGCGCGGCGAATTCGTCCGCGGGCACGACCCGCGCTCCTTCCGCACGACAGCGCCCTGCCAGCTCCCGATCGGCCGTGACGACCGCCCAGCGGGCAGG
>JBFWYP010000043.1:0-28918 GCA_050186295.1 Thermoanaerobaculia bacterium
GACGGCGGCCGCCCGGTGCCGATCTCGCGCGAGCTCAAGCCGGTGACGCTGGTCCACTTCTGGGCCACCTGGTGCCCGCCCTGCCTCGAGGAGCTGCCGCGGCTGATGCAGTTCGCCGAGAGCGTCGAGGACGACCGCTTCGGACTGCTGCTGGTGGCGGTGCGCGACGAGGCGGTCGAGGCGAAGCGCTTCCTCGGCAGCGACCGCTACCCGCTGCTCTTCGATCCGCAGTGGGAGGTCGCCCACCGCTTCTCCACCTCGAAGCTGCCCGAGACCCATCTCCTGGTGCGCGGCGAGGTCGTCGACAGCTTCATCGCCGCGCAGGACTGGCGCCGGCCGGAGATCCGCGAGCGCGTGCTCGCCCACCTCACGCCGCGCGCCCCCGCCGCCGCGGGCGGAGGCTGACGACTCCGGAAGCTGTCTTCCGTTCCTAGAAGTGGACCGCGAGGCCGACGTTCGCCATGCCGTAGATCGAGGCCTGGTCGAGGAAGGCGTAGTGCGCCGAGATCTCGCCCACCAGCGACAGGTGGCGCGTGATGTCGAAGTCGCCGGTGAAGCCGAGGACGATCCCGATGTCGGAGTCGGAGTCGTCGCCGCCGGTGCGCAGCGGACCGGAGAGACGGTAGTAGCCGAGGCCGAGGTAGACGCCGTAGTCGTAGTACGACTGGGCGAAGCGGTACTCGCCGGCGACGTTGACGTACTCGAGGTCGGCCGAGAGGAGATCCTCGAGCCCTTCGTCGCCGTCGAGCTTGAGCTTGCCGGCGCGGATCGAGACCATCGTCCGCGGCTCGGTCACCATGCCGAGCTGGATCATGAAGCTCTGCTCGGTGACGCCCGGGTCCGGGTCGGCGTCGAACGAGCCGCCGACGCCACCGAGCAGTCCGAGCGTGAAGGTGTAGCTCTCCTGCTGCGAGGCGGCGCTCGCCGGGGCCGCGAGCCCCGCGAACCCAAGGGCACCGAAGATCGCGAGGGCGATGCTCCCCGCTGCTGCGCGCTCCAACCAGTTCTTCGACGTCAAGCCGTCCTCCTCGGGTGCAGGTCGTTGTTCCGGGCGGCAGAAGGATAGCAGCCGGACCTTCCGTCTTCTCGTACCGATGCCGACCGTTCCCCTGCATACGGACCGGCGCGCCGGTCCGTCGCCCGGGCATCCGCCCGGCCACCCGGCCGGTCATCCACTCGTGGCGCTCCTCCGCCGCTGGCTCGACCGGCTGCTGCCGCGCTACTGCCTCGCCTGCCTGGCGCCGGTGCCGGACGAGCCGGGCGGCGGCGAAGCGCTCGGCCTCTGCCGCCCCTGCCGCGGCCGGCTGCGCCGCGTCGACCGCCGGCCGGTCTGCCGCGGCTGCGCCCGGCCGCTCGGCGCAGGGTCCCCTCGCTCCTCCGTCGACCGCGGCGCACTTTGCGGACCGTGCACCCTCGACCCGCCGCCGCAGAGGACGCTCTTCGCCCTCTGGGAGTACGCGCCGCCGGTCCGCGAGCTCGTCCACGGCCTCAAGTTCCGGCGCCTCGACTACCTCGGCGCGGCGGCCGGCGTCGAGCTCGGCCGGGCGCTCGCCGCCGCCGGCTACACGCGCGAGCCGCTCGCAGCGATCGTCCCGGTGCCGCTCGCCTGGCCGCGCCGGGTGGCGCGCGGCTACAACCAGTGCGAGGAGATCGCCGCCGGTGTCGCGCGCGAGCTCGCCCTGCCGGTCCGGCGCTGGCTGGGGCGCGGACTGCTCCTGCCGCACCAGACCGGACGGCGGCGGAGCGCCCGGCTCCGGACCGGCGGCTTCCGCGTCCGCCGCCGCGCGCCGGTCGCCGGGAAGCACCTGCTGCTGCTCGACGACGTCTACACCACCGGTGCGACGGTGCGCGCCGCGAGCCGCGCGCTCCTCGCCGCCGGAGCGGCGAGCGTCGACGCCGCCGTCGTCGCCTGGACGGCGCCCGCCGGAAGCGCTCCGGAGCCGCTGCGAGAGCCCGCGGAGAGCCCGTTTTACATATGACCGGAAGCCATAAGAACGCCCGTTCCGCGCAGGGTTGACACTTTGTTGACGGTGGATCAATATGGACGGCGTGATGGGTCTTCTACCCATTCGTCGCGTCGCTGTCCGTAGCCGAATCCGGTTCGTTCCTGCGACGCTCGCGATCGTCGGTTTCCTCTGCGGCCCGACGCTCGCGCGGGCGAGCGCCAACGAGCTCGAGGCGACTGCCCTGGGCGGCAGCATCGGCTCGGGGAATCTGCTCGCGGTCGCCGGCATCGGCGGGCGCGTCCTGCTCGACAGCACGCCGGTCGCCGAAGCGAAGGTGTTCGCCTACCAGTTGGTCGAGAAGTCGATCCACCGCGTGCTCACCGACGGCGCCGGATCGTTCCTCTTCGAATCGCTGCCCGCCGGGATCTACAAGATCATCGCCCACAAGGCCGGCTTCGCGCCGACCGTGCTGCTCCTGCAGCGCCAGGCGTCCGACGCCGCGCAGTTCGTCACCCTGGAGCTCGAGAAGGAGCCCGACGCTGCCAAGGTCGACTTCTGGTCCGTGCGCTCGCAGATTCCGGGCGACGTGCTGCGCGAGCTCGAAGTGCCCGCGTTCGAGACCCAGGCCTCCGCCGGCACCATGGCGACGGCGCAGGGCGGACTCTCGGCCGAAGTGAGCGCCCTCACCGGCATCACCGACATCAAGCCCGAAGCGAGCGCCCGTCTCTCCGGCGGCAACGTCGGCGTCGCGGGGCAGCTGGGCGACGTCAAGGTCTATCTCCAGGGCAACTTCCAGAAGATCGAGTCGGAGTCCGGCGATCCGGCGTTCCCCGGCCTCGCCGGCGTCGACGGTTCGAGCCGCAACGTGTCGATCAACCTGCAGACGCCCAACCAGGGGGTCTTCGAGATCGAGTCGTCGTCCAACCGGCTGACGACCTCGGAGGACGGGTTCGTGCTGCCGGTCCAGGCGTCGCAGTACCAGTTCGGCTGGAACCGCAACGTCGGCGAGAACGGCACGACGTCGATCCAGGCGTTCTATCTCGAAGAGAACGGGCTCTACAACAAGGGCTGGATCGAGCCGCTCGACCTGCCGTTCGCCTCGCGCACGCTGCAGCTCGAAGGGCGCTACTCGCACACACTCGACACCGCCACGGTGCGCGGCGGGCTGCGCTTCCGCGAGCGCAGCGGCAACTACTCGCAGCTCTACGCCGGCACCTCCGACGCGCTGGCGCGGAACGACCTCGACGCCTTCGGCAGCGCCGACTGGAAGGTGAGCGACGCGGTGGTGATGGAGTACGGCCTGTTCACCACCCTCCGCGACGGCAGCGTGACGCTGACACCGCGCGGCGGCGTGATCCTCCACCTCGGACCGAACTGGCAGACCTCGGCCAGCGTCTCGCACCGCGTCGAGCTCGACGAAGTCAGCGACCGCGGCGACTTCGCGCCGGTCTTCCTCGACGACATGCTGACCTGCGGCGAGTCGGAGAGCAGCTGCTACGAGGTCGGCCTGCAGCGCGGCACCTCGGCGGCGGACCACCTCGCCCTCGGCGCCTCGTTCCGCGACGTCGACTCGACCGTGCGGCTCTTCCTGTCGAGCAACTTCTTCGACCACACCGAAGGTCTGTTCCTGGTGCCCGGCGACGCCCTGCCGGAGGTCACCGCCTCCTGGCGCCGCCGCCTGTCGCCGGCGGTGGTCACCAACCTGAGCGCGCGCTTCGCGGACGGCGGCGGCGGCGTCTACCAGTCGGTCAGCCGGCGGCGCTTCGAGAACAACGTCATGCTGCTCTCGACCTCGATCGACACCACCTTCGAGTCGACCGCGACCGGCGTCTTCGTCACCTTCCAGCGCCTCGCGCAGCAGCTCGACCAGGTGAGCAAGAGTCCGCACCAGAAGGCGCTCTCGCCCGAGGCCGAGCTCGAGCGCCTCGAGCTGGTGGTGAGCCAGAACCTTTCGAACCTGCTCAATCTCTCGTCGGACTGGGCCGTCCGGGTCGGCATGGAGCTCGCGCGCGGCGCCAGCTTCTTCCACTCGGACGTCGACCCCACCGAGCTGCGCCGCCAGATCATGACCGGCGTCGCGGTCCGCTTCTGATTCCCCGGCTCCGGCCGTCCGCTTCCCCCACTCTTCCCCCTTCCGACCGGCGGTCCCGCCCGGCCCCGGCGAGGCTCCGCCGCGCGGCACCGGAATTCCGTTGTACAATTTTTTGGATGGACTTCAACTTTCCGGCGGACAGGGCGCTAAAGCACTCGAATTGCGCGACTTAAGATGCCCGGAACGGATGTTTCCGTGGCATGGAACCTGCTTCGATGGATCGCGTCAGGAGTGTCGCGAATCGTATGAAGTTTTTCGTCCGCCAGCGCCGGATCTGGATCTCAGCGGTGCTCTTGCTCACCGCGGCCCTCGCCGTCCTCGGCGCGCGCGGTTTCCAGCGCAAGCTCGAGACGTTCCAGCCGCTCGGTTTCACCGCGCTGAGCGGTGGCGACCACTGGCGGGTCGAGCAGGTCGAGCGCGAGCTGGTACCCAGCCTCGAGCCGGGTGACCAGCTCGTCCTGGTGAACGGCGCCGAGGCCGGGCCGTTCCACCGCCTGGCGAACTCGCTCCGTTCGCGCCCCGCCTCCGAGCTGGTCGTCCTGCGCAACGAGCGCCTGCTCACGATCCCCTACACGCGGCCGCCGCTCGATCTCGACGGACCGTATCTGGTCCTGGCGCTGATCGGCTGCATCTACCTCGCGGTCGGTCTCTACCTGCTCTGGCGCTCCGAACAGGGGCTGCTGTTCTACGCCTGGTGCCTCGCCTCGGCGGTGCTCTACATCTTCTCGCCGGTGCCGCCCGCCGATTCGCTTGGGCGCGCGATCTTCTTCTTCGACGAAGTGGCGCGGCTCCTGCTGCCGCCGCTCACGCTCCACCTGTTCCTCTACATCCCGCGCAGCGCCGCCGGGCGCTGGACGCGCGTCGCGCCGTTCCTCTACCTGCCGGCCGCGGCGCTGCTCCTCATCCAGGCCGACCTCGCCTTCACCGGCGGCGCCCTCGTCACCGGCCGGCCGACCGTGGCGCGGCTGATGCTCCTCGACCGCATCGAGCTCGCGCATCTGCTGCTCTTCGCCGGGCTCGCGCTCGCCGTCCTGGTGCGCCGGCTGCGCGCCATGACCGACTGGGAGCAGCACCGCCAGCTCCTCTGGCTCACGGTCGGCATGACGGCGGGCTACCTGCCGTTCTTCCTCTTCCAGGGACTGCCGGCGCTGGTCGGCTGGCGTCTGCCGGAGTCGATCTCGACCCTCACCGTGCTCCCCCTGGTCTGCGTGCCGTTCGCTTTCGCCTGGGCGGTGCTGCGCTACCGGCTCTGGGATCTCGGCGTCATGGTCCGCGACGGCATGTCGTACGGGCTGACGGCGATCCTCGGCGTGACGACCTTCTCGCTCATCGACCTGGCGCTGCGCCGCTCGCTGCCCGAGGGGCTGCACTTCGCGCGCGATCTCGCGACCTTCTTCGGCGGCATCCTGGTCCTCGGGCTGATCGTGCCGGCGCATCGCGGCATCCACGGCGCGCTCGAGCGGCTGCAGTACGGCCACGCCTTCGGCCGTCGCCGCGGCCTCGCCCGCGTCGGCCAGGAGCTGCTCAAGGAGCGCGACCTCGACCGGCTCTGCGCGGCGCTCCTCGGCGAGCTCGTGCAGGGGCTCGATCTCGAGCGCGCCAACCTGCTCCTGCCGCAGGGGCCGTCGCTGGTGCCGGTGCGGCCGGAGCCCGGACTGCCGCCCTCGATCGCGCTCGCCTCGCTGCGCGACGAGCTCTGGGACGGCGACTTCGAAACCCTGTCGCCGGTCGGCATGGCCGGCGAACCGGCCTCGTCCGAACAGCAGCTCTACGGCGCCGGCTACCACTACGTCTTCCCGCTCGAAGTCCGCGGCAGCCGCGTCGGCATGGCGGTGACCACGCTGCGGCGCGATCATCTGCCGATGTCGAGCGAGGACATCGAGATCGCCCGCGGCCTGCTCGATCAGGCGGCGCTGGCGATCGAGAACGCGCAGCTCCTCGACCAGGTGCACCGCCAGCTCGAGCGCGTCACCACCCTGCAGCGCCAGAACCAGGACATCCTCGAGTCGTCGCCGGCGGGCATCGTCGTGCTCGACGAGAGCGACCGGATCGTGAGCGCCAACCTCGCTTTCGCCGCGCTCGCGGGCCGGCCGCGCGCCGAGCTCACTGCCCGACCGTTCGCCGAGGTGCTGCCGGATCTCCTGCTGCCGACGCCCGGGACCGGCATGCACCAGATCGCGACGCGCGACGAGGCCGGCGCCGACCGTCATCTCCAGATCACCGCGGCGCCGCTCGGCGAGGGGGTCGGGGTGGGGCGCCGCGTCGTCGTCCTCCAGGACGTCACCGAGCGGGTGCTTCTCGAGCGGGCGCTCAAGGAACAGGATCGCCTCGCCTCGCTCGGCGTTCTCGCCGCCGGCGTCGCGCACGAGGTCAACACGCCGCTCACCGGCATCTCGAGCTACGCCCAGATGCTGCTCTCGGAGACCGCCGGCGACGATCCGCGCCGCGAGCTCCTCGAGAAAGTCGAGCGCCAGACCTTCCGCGCATCGCGCATCGTCAACAACCTGCTCGACTTCGCGCGCAAGCGCGAGCACGAGATCGCCGACGTCGACCTCGTCCACCTGGTGAGCGAGACCGTCGACCTCGTCGAGGACCGCTTCGCCAAGCGCGGCGTGAAGGTGATCTGGCAGGTGCCGCTGGTCCCGGTGACAGTCCGCGGCGCCGAAGGGGAGCTGCAGCAGGTGATCGCCAACCTGCTGCTCAACGCGCTCGACGCCACCGCCGAGCAGGGCAGCGGTGAGGTCGAGGTACAGCTCGCCGACGACGGGGAGACGGTCCGCATCGTGGTCGAGGACGACGGCCCCGGGATCCTGCCCGAGAACCTGGCGCGGATCTTCGAGCCGTTCTTCACCACCAAGTCGGGCAAGGGCGGCACGGGTCTCGGCCTCGCCATCAGCCGGGAGATCGTCGAGAAGTGCGGCGGTTCGATCTCGGCCGAGAATCTCTGCGAAGGTGGCTGCCGGTTCGTCGTCGAGCTGCCGGCCGCCGGATCAGGAAGGAGTGCCTCATGAACATCCTGGTCGTCGACGACGAAGAGGTCCTCCAGGACGTCCTCGGAACGCTGCTGCGCAAGGAGGGCTGGCGCCCGATCGCGGCGCGCACGGGAGAGGAGGCGATCCTCGCCCTCGATCGCGACCCGATCGATCTCGTGCTGCTCGACCTGATGCTGCCCGGCATGTCGGGCATGGACGTGCTGAAGCAGATCCGCACCCGCGACCCGGAGCAGGCGGTCATCGTGATCACCGCCTACTCGTCGATCGAGAGCGCGATCCAGGCGATGCGCGAGGGCGCCTTCCACTACATCCCGAAGCCGTTCAAGAACGAGGAGGTGCTGCTGCAGATCAAGCGCGGCCTCGAGCAGCGACGGCTGAAGCGCGAGAACGAACACCTCAAGGACGAGCTCGCGAAGCGCTACGGACTCGACAACATCATCGGCAAGAGCGCCGCGATGCAGCAGGTGTTCGAGCTCATCCGCCTCGCGGCGCCGTCGAAGAGCAACATCCTGATCCTCGGCGAGAGCGGCACCGGAAAGGAGCTCGTCGCCAAGGCGATCCATCACCACAGCCGGCGCACCGAGGGACCGTTCGTGACCGTGAACTCCGGGTCGATGCCGCACGACCTGCTCGAGAGCACGCTCTTCGGCCACGTCAAGGGCGCCTTCACCGGTGCCATCGCGACCAAGAAGGGGCTGTTCGAGATCGCCAACAACGGCAGCATCTTCCTCGACGAGATCGGCAACATCCCGATCGAGACCCAGGCGAAGCTGCTGCGCGTGATCCAGGAAAAGGAGTTCATGCGCCTCGGCGGAGTCGACATCATCCGCGTCGACGTGCGCCTGATCGCCGCGACCAACGCCGACATCGACGAGCTGGTGGCGAGCGGCGCCTTCCGCGAGGATCTCTACTACCGCCTGAACGTCATCACGCTGCAGCTGCCGCCGCTGCGCGAGCGCGCCGAGGACATCCCGCTCCTCGCCCGGCACTTCCTCGAGGTCTACGCCCGGGAGAACGGCAAGGAAGTCCACGAGATCCATCCCGCAGCGCTCGAGCTGCTCCTCGACTACCGCTGGCCGGGCAACGTCCGCGAGCTCGAGAACGCCATCGAGCGCGCCGTGGTGCTGTCGAGCCAGGAGGTCATCGACGTCGAGCTGCTGCCGCCGGCGGTGCGCTCCGGGGGCAACGGCGCCGGACACCTTCCGGGTCCCCCGGTTGCCGATCCCGACGCCTCCTTCTGGGACGCCGTCTCGAACTACGAGCGCCAGCTGGTGACGGCGGCCCTGCAGAGCGCGGGCGGCGTCCAGAAGCGCGCCGCCGAGATCCTGCAGATCAAGCCGACGACCCTGCACGAGATGATGAAGCGGCTCGGCATCACCGCCGAGGTCGCGACGACGCACTAGGCCGCCCGGCCGGCGGCCTGTCCGGTGTAGAATTCGCCGAAAAACCAAGCCCTTTCGGCTTTCTCGGAGCCCGACCATGTCCCACAGGAAACTGCTTTCCGCCCTCCTGCTGTGCACTCTGCCGTTCGCCGCCTCCGCCCTCGGGGCGCAGGAGAAGGGCTTCTCGGGTCCGCAGGACCCGGACGGTCCGGCGCCCGCGAACGACCTCTGCGTCGACGCGATCGGTCCGCTCGCGGTGCCTTCGTACACCTTCGGCTCCACCGTCGGGAGCACCTTCGACGACGTGCCCCAGTGCGACACCTCGGTCACCACCGGCGGCGTCTGGTACACCTTCGTCGGCACGGGGAGCGAAGTCGTCATCAGCACCTGCAGCTCGAACGGCGGCTCCGCCGGCTACGATTCCAAGCTCACCGTCTTCTCGGGCGTCTGCAACGGACTCGACTGCAAGGTGGGCAACGACGACAACTGCAACGGATCGAACCCCTTCTCGTCGACGGTGCGCCTCTGCGCCCAGCGCGACATCGAGTACCACGTCCTGGTCCACGGCTTCGGCGGCGCCACGGGCAACTTCAACATGTCGATCGTCGAGGACGGAGGAGAGGGTTGCGACACCCTCGCGGTCCCCACCGCCTCTTCGACCGGGCTCGTCGTCCTCGCCCTGGCGCTCCTCTCGGGTGGCGTCCTGTTGCTCGCCCGCAAGCGCCGCTCCGTCTGATCTAACCCGTTCCAGGGGAACGGCTTACGTCGTTCCCCTGGAAGCGTCTTGACCTTTGGCGTAGAATAGGCGGTCCGCGCGATGGCCGCGCGGGGTTACGGCAGTCCGTAGGGAAGCGAGATCATGAAAAAAGATATCCATCCCGAGCTTTTCCTGGTCACGGCGGTCTGCGCCTGTGGCAACACCTTCGAGACGCACGCGACGAAGAAAGAGCTGCGCCTGGAGATCTGCAGCGCCTGCCACCCGTACTACACCGGCAAGCAGAAGCTGATCGACACCGCCGGCCGCGTCGAGCGCTTCAACCGCCGCTACGCCAAGAGCGCTTAGCCGCTCCGGCCGCACTCCCCGACCCCGGGACGCCTCCGCGACAGCGGACGGCTCCCGGGGTTTTGCTTTGGAGCCCTGACCGATGATCGATCGACTGAAGAGCATCGAAGCGTCGCACGCCGAGCTCACGGCGCGCCTCGCCTCGCCCGCCGTGCTCGCCGATCCCAGGGCGGTGCGCGAGACCAGCAAGGCGCTGGCGGAGATCGATCCGATCGTGACCCTCTACCGGCGGCACTCCGCGGTCTCCCGGCAGCTCGAGGAGACGCGGCAGATGCTGGCGAGTCCGGCCGAGGACGCCGATCTCCTCGAGATGGCGGAGGCGGAGAAGGTCGACCTCGAGGCGCAGCTCGCCGCGCTCGACGCCGAACTGCGCAAGGCGCTCGCCCCGAAGGATCCGAACGACGCGCGCAACGTGGTGCTCGAGATCCGCGCCGGCACCGGCGGCGACGAAGCGTCGCTCTTCGCCGCCGAGCTGTTCCGGATGTACAGCCGGTACGCCGAGCGCCGCGGCTGGCGGGTCGAGATCATCGACCTCTCGGAATCGGAGGCCGGCGGCGTCAAGGAGGTCTCGGCGATCCTCGAAGGGGCCGGCGCCTACAGCCGCCTCAAGCACGAGGGCGGAACGCACCGCGTGCAGCGGGTGCCGCAGACCGAGGCGTCCGGGCGCATCCACACCTCGGCGGCGACCGTGGCGATCCTGCCCGAGGCAGACGACGTCGAGGTCGACATCCACGAGAAGGATCTGCGCATCGATCGCTTCTGCGCCTCGGGTCCGGGCGGCCAGGGGGTCAACACGACCTACTCGGCGGTGCGCCTGACGCACCTGCCGAGCGGTCTCGTCGTCTCCTGCCAGGACGAACGGAGCCAGATCAAGAACCGAGAGAAGGCGATGCGCGTGCTGCGCGCCCGGCTCTACGAGCTCGAGCGTGAGAAGGCGGAATCGGCGCTCTCGGCCGAGCGCCGCAAGATGGTCGGCTCCGGCGACCGCTCGGAGAAGATCCGCACCTACAACTTCCCCCAGAACCGGGTCACCGATCACCGCATCGGGCTCACCCTGCACCAGCTGCCGGCGATCCTCGCCGGCGACCTCGATCCGCTGATCGAGCCGCTCGTCGAACGCTCGCAGGCCGACCGCCTCGACGAAGCGGCCCGGCAGTCGACCGCCGGCTGACCCGCCGCCTCAGCCGACGCAGCTGCGCGGCGCTTCGATCGTCTCGGGGTCGGGGTTGACGACCTGCTGCTCAACCTCGGGCTCCTCGTGCATGATCGCTACGAGCGCCCCGAGGATGAACAGCGCCGCGACCCCCACCCGCCATGTGAGCGGCTCGGCGACGAAGAACCAGCCGAGCAGCACCGCCACGACCGGATTGACGAAGGCGTAGGTCGAGACCACCGTCGGTCGCGCGTTGCGCAGCAGATACGAGTAGGCCGTGAAGGCGACGATCGAGCCGAAGACGACCAGATAGCCGAGCGCGAGGAGCGACCGGAGCGAGACCGCGGAGGGATCGAAGCGGCTCCACTCGCCGGCGCCGAGACCGGTAACGCCGAGCAGCAGACCGCCGAAGAGCATCTGCAGTCCGGAGGAGATCCAGGGCGACTCCGGCGTCGCGGCACGCACCGAGTAGAGCGAGCCCGAGGCCCACGACGCCGCGGCGACGACCACCGCGAGCGCACCGGTGAGGTCGACCGCGGACGCCCCGAGCTCGCGCCCGCCGACCAGCACGAACACTCCGAGCAGTCCGACCGCGATGCCCACGAACGTCCGCGCCGAGGGCCGCTTGCCGGCACCGAAGAGGGGCATGAGGAGGGCGATCCAGAGCGGCTCGACGGCGACGAGGAGCGCGGCGATGCCGGACGGCACGCGATGCTCCGCCCAGACCACGAGGCCGTTGCCACCGAGCAGCAGAAGCCCTCCGATCGCGAGCGCCGGCAGCAGATGTCTGCGCTCGGGCCCGCGAGCGCCGCGCGAGCGCCCCCAGGCGTAGAGCGCAGCACCGGCGACGAGGTAGCGGAGGCCGGCCATCGAGAAGGTCGGCAGCGTCTCGATCGCGATGCGGATCGCGAGATAGGTCGAGCCCCAGATCAGATAGACCGCGAGGAGCGCCGCCAGGGTCGTGCCGGCGAACAGGTTCCTGCCATCGAGGGTGGTCATGACGGACTTTCCTTCTCCGTTCCGGGAACGGGCAGAGCGAGCGTTTCCTTGAGCGTGCCGAGCGCGATCGTGGTGCGGGTGCGGCGGATGGACGAGAAGGCGCCGAGGTCGTGCTGCAGGATCCGGCCGAGCTCGGCGGTCGACGAGCAGCGCAGCTTGACGAAGTAGCAGTCTTCGCCGGCGATGTGGTGCACCTCCTGCACCTGCGGCAGCCGGCTCAGCAGCTCGCCGGTGCTCTCCTCCTCCTGCCGGTCGTCGACCTGGACGTGGACGAAGGCGAGGAGCCCCGAACCCAGGGCGTCCGGATCGAGCCGCGCATGGTAGCCGAGGATGACCCCCTTCTGCTCGAGCTTGCGGATCCGCTCGAGCACCGCCGACGCCGCCATACCGAGCCGGCGGGCGATCGCGGCGTTGGAGGTCCGAGCGTCGTTCTGAAGAATCGTCAGGATCTGGAGGTCTTTCTCGTCCATAGCCCGGGATTCTAGAGTCAAGGCCGATGTTTCGTCAAGTTTTACCTAAGCAAACTGCTCAATCGTCGGAATCGATACTCCCGGCCCGATGAATCCACGGCGATCGCCGATTCCACGTAGGATCGGCAGATGGCGACGATCCGCGAGCTCCAGCACGAAGGGCGGCAGCTGCTCTCCGCCTCGCGCGTCAGCTCCCCCTCGCGCGAGGCCCGGCTGCTGCTCGGCGCGATCCTCGGCCGGCCCGAGATCGAGCTCCTGGCCCACGACGAGCTCGAGATCGGCGCCACCGAGCGAGCAGCCTTCCTCGAGCTGGTGGGCCGCCGCGGCCGTGGCGAGCCGTTCGCCTACCTGGTCGGGCGCCGGGAGTTCTACGGCCGTCCGTTCCGGGTCGACGACCGGGTCCTGATCCCGCGTCCCGAGACCGAGGAGCTGGTCGAGATCGTGCTCGCCCTGCCGCTGCCGGAGCGGGCACGCGTCGTCGACATCGGCACCGGCTCCGGAGCGATCGCCCTCACCCTCGCCGCCGAGCGGCCGGACTGGCGCGTGGTCGCCACCGACCTCTCGCTCGACGCGGTCGCCTGCGCGCGCGAGAACGGCCGCGGGCTCGGCCTCGACGGCAGGGCGACCCTGATCTGCGGCGGCCTGGCGGAGCCGCTCGACCTCTCGCGCTTCGATCTCGTGGTGAGCAATCCGCCGTACATCGACGCCGACGACGAGGCGCTGCTCGCCGACGACGTCCGTGCCTTCGAGCCCTCGGTGGCGCTCTTCTCCGCCGGCCGCGGCCTGGCGCTGATCGAGCAGCTCCTCGATGCGACGGCGGCGCTCCGCCCGGGCGCATGGCTGGCGTTCGAGTTCGGGTTCGGACAGCACGAGGAGATCCTCGAGCGCGCTGCCGCGCGCCCCTGGCTCGAGCTCGTCCGGATGCACGAGGACCTCGCCGGGATTCCGCGCGATGTGGTATTCAAGAGACGGACCGCAGAATCGGAGAGATAGGGCCCCTTCTTGGATCGCTTTCGCATCGCAGGACCCACACGACTGCACGGGACCGTACGTGCCGGTGGCGCCAAGAACGCCGCCCTGCCGGAGCTCGCCGCGACGCTGCTGACCGACGAGCCGGTGACCCTCACCGCGGTCCCCCGCGTGCGCGACCTCGTCACCATGGGCCGGCTCCTCGCCCACCTCGGGCAGGGCAGCCGCCGCGAAGGCGACGCGCTGATCCTCGCCCCGAGCGGCGCGGCGAGCGAGGACGACGCCCCGTACGAGCTCGTCAAGACGATGCGCGCGAGTGTCCTCGTCCTCGGCCCGCTGCTCGCGCGCCGCGGCCACGCCCGCGTCTCGCTGCCCGGCGGCTGCGCGATCGGCGTGCGGCCGATCGATCAGCACCTCGCCGGTCTCGCCGCGCTCGGTGCCACGGTGCAGCTCGAACACGGCGACGTCGACGTGCGGGCCGAACGTCTGGTCGGCTGCCGCTTCCGCTTCGAGATGCCGACCGTCACCGGTACCGAGAATCTGCTGATGGCGGCGGTCCTCGCGGAGGGCGAGACGACGCTCGAGAACTGTGCGCGCGAACCGGAGATCGTCGATCTGGCCCGGCTGCTGGTCGCCATGGGAGCCGAGATCGACGGCGCCGGCGAGGAGACCGTGCGCATCCGCGGCGTACGCTCCCTCCACGGCGCCGCGCACACCGTGATCCCCGACCGCATCGAGGCCGGAACGTACCTGATCGGCGGTGTGCTGACGGGGGGCGAAGTCCGTCTCGAGGGGGCCCGGGCGGAGGACCTCACGCCGCTCCTCGACCGGCTCGCCGCCTGCGGCGCGGAGGTCGCGATCGCCGGCGAGCGGATCGTCGTCGGACGGAGCGGTCCGCTCGCCGCCATCGGGATCGAGACCGCACCGTTTCCCGGCTTCCCGACCGATCTGCAGGCGCAGTGGATGACGCTCATGACCCAGGCCGGAGGAGCCTCCGCGATCCGCGAGTCGGTCTTCGAGAACCGCTTCCAGCACGCCGCCGAGCTCGCCCGCATGGGGGCGGACATCCGGCTCGACGGTCGCGTGGCGCGGATCCACGGACCGACGCCGCTCTCCGGCGCCAACGTCATGGCGACCGACCTGCGCGCCTCGGCGAGCCTCGTGCTGGCCGGGCTCGTGGCCACCGGCACGACCACCGTCGAACGGATCTATCACCTCGACCGCGGCTACGAGTCGATGGAGGCCAAGCTCTCCGCCCTGGGCGCGAATGTCGAACGGCTCTCCGACGGGGAGTGAGAAGGAGGAGCGATGAGCAACGACTGTCTCTTCTGCCGCATCGCCAGCGGCGAGATCCCTGCGCAACGGGTCTTCGAGGACGAGGAGATCGTCGCCTTCCGCGACATCGCGCCACAGGCGCCGGTGCACCTGCTCGTCATCCCGCGTCGGCACTTCCCCAATCTCCTCGAAGCGACCGCGGGCGACGCGCGGCTCACCGGCCGCCTGCTCGAAGTCGCTGCGGTGCTGGCGCGGGCGCACGGACTGGCCGACAACGGCTTCCGTGTCGTCTTCAATACGCTCGCTGACGGCGGCCAGACCGTGCCGCACCTCCATCTCCACCTGCTGGGCGGCCGCGCCCTCTCCTGGCCGCCGGGATGACGATCCTCGCGGCGATCGCTCTGGTCGCCGTCGCCACCGACCCGCGCCCCGCCCTGCTCGAAACGCAGCGCTCCGGAGACCTCCGGGCCGCCGTCGTCGAAACCGAACGGATCTCCGCCGCCGAGCCGGAGCGCGCGCGAGCGCTGGGACTCGGCCTCCTGCGCGGCCACCTCCTGGCGCGGATGGGGCGCCTTCCCGAAGCCGCTTCCGCCTACGCTTCGGCGCTCGGCGAGACACCGGACCTCGAACCGTGGACGCGGATGCGGCTCGCCGAGACGCAGGAACGGCTCGGACACCCCGAGGTGGCTGCCGGCATCGCGGCCCATCTCCTGAGCCGGGAGACTCCGCCCTCGCTGCTCGACGCGGCGGTCCGCCTCCTCGTCCGCACCCTGCGCCGCGGCGGCGACTGCCGGTTGCTCGGCGCGCTGCCGCCGATCTCGCTGCACGGCCGCTCCTCGCCGACCGAACGTCTGCTGGCGCTCGCCGCGGCCGAGTGCGCGCTGCGGACCGGCGACGAAGCGGCCGCGCGGCAGCTCCTCGCGACGATCCTGGCGGGCAACGGCTCCGATCTCGCCGCCTTCGACGCTGCCGAGCTCTGGCTCGAGCACTGGCCGCCGCCCGGCGACGTCGACCTGCTGCGTTCGCTCGGCGGTGCGCTCGCCGAGCAGCGCGACTTCGAGCGCGCGGTGCCGATCCTCGAGCGTGCGCTCGCCGGCGGCGAGCGCACCGGCTCCGCCGTCGAGTCCGCCACCCTCTACCAGTTGGCGCGAGCCGAATTCTGGCTCGGCCATCACGCCCGTGCCGGCAGGGTGTTCGAGGAGATCTTCCGCACCTCGCGATCCCCGGCGCTGCGCGTCGACGCGCGCTACCAGCAGGCGCGCTGTCTCGAGCTCACCGGCGCACCGGCGGCGGCGGCGGAGCTCTTCGCCGAGGTCCACGAGCTCGAGCCGCACGGCGAGTGGGCCGGCGCCGCGCTGCTCTCCGGGATCCGGCTCGACTGGCTCGCCGGCAGACGCCTCGAGGCCTCCGCGACGCTCGACCGGCTGGCGGCCGATCGCCGGCAGCAGAGCCCTCTGGCGCGAGCCGCGATCTTCCTCGTCGCCTCCGAGATCGTCGCGGGTCGCGCCGCGCCCGAGGTCTCCCACTGGCTCGACCTCGCCGAGCGCTCCGCCGCGAGCACACGCGAGGAGGTCGGCTACTGGCGCGGCCGCCTGGCAGAGCTCGAGGGGCGCACCGCCGACGCCGTGTCGAGCTACCTCGCCGCTGCCCGGGTGCGGCCGTTCCACCCGCTGGCGGTCGCCGCCCGGACACGCCTGGACTCGGCGAGCCTCGCGCCGGAAGCCCGTCGCCGCGCCGCCCAGCTCGCGCGCGGACCGGGACTCGACGATCTCCGGGCCGCCTGGACGCTCGCCGGACCGACTCTGCCGGTCGCTCTCCAGGCCCGCGCTCGCGCTCTCGCGACGCTCTCCCGCGATCCGGCGGTCGCCCTCTGGATCCGCTGGGCCGAGACGCCGATCGCCGAGTGGCCGCTCTTCACGGAGGAGATCCGCAGGCCCGAGGACCGCCTGCTCGCGCTCGGTCTCTGGTTCGACGGTCGGGCCGCCCTCGGTAGCCGCTTTCCGCTGCGCCAGCGGCGCCTCGCCTTCACCGCCAGCGCGACCCTCGACGACTTCGATCAGAGCCATCTCGGCATCGGCCTCGCCGAGCGTCTCTTCGACGGCAAGCCGCGGGCGCTGCCGATCGACTGGGTCGATCCCGAGCTCCGCCGCCGGCTCTATCCGTTCCCCTACCGCCGCTCGATCGTCGCCCAGGCGAGCCTCCGCCGGATCGACCCCTGGCTCCTGGTGGCGATCCTGCGCGAGGAGAGCCGCTTCGATCCGCAGGCGGTCTCGCCGGCCGCCGCCCGCGGGCTGGCGCAGCTCACTCTTCCCACCGCCCGGCGCCTGGCCGGGCGGATGGGGATCCCGCCGCCAGGCGCCGCCGACCTCGAGCGCCCGCAGGTGGCGATCCCGATCGCCGCGACCTACCTCGCCGAGCTCGACGGCCGCTTCGACGGCTCGAGGATCGCAGCGATCGCCTCGTACAACGCCGGCGAGCCGCAGGCGGAATTGTGGCGGAAATACTGCACGACGGCCGAACCGGAGGAGCTCCTGGCCAAGATCGGGTTCCGCGAGACCCGGGCCTACGTGCAGCGGGTCCTGGAGAGCCGGGCAGAGTACGAGGCGCTCTACGGACTCGGACCTCCGTGACACCGTGGTAACCTCTGCGCCAACATGGCCAGCGAGCCGGTCGAGGCCGTTCCGGTCCCTGCCGCGCCGGTTCTTCCCGAACCGGTCCGGGTCCTCGTACCGTCACAGATCGGGGCATTGGCGGTCGAGTTCTACGGCCTGGCGATCGGCCGGCTGATCGTCGCGCCGACCGCAAAGCAGAAGAAGCTGTTCCACCCGCTCGCGGCCTTCGACGACTCCGACTTCCTGGACGAGGTCTTCGGCCGCATCTCGGAGTACCTGTCGGGCGCCCGGCGGACACTCGAGCTCGAGTACGACCTCACCCCCTCCGGCATCGACAGCTTCGCCCGAAGGGTCCTCAAGGAGTCCTCGCGGATCCCGTACGGCAAGACACGCAACTACAAGGAGATCGCCGAGGCGGCGGGCCGGCCGGACGCCTACCGGCAGGTGCTGTCGATCCTGCTCGACAACCCGCTGCCGCTGCTCATCCCTTGCCATCGGGTCATCCCGACGCGGCAGGGGATCGGCGGCTGGGTCGGCGGGACGTCGCGCAAGCGCTGGCTGCTCAAGCTCGAGCGCGACACGGTGGCGGCGACGCCGCCGCCACCCGCCTGAGCCCTACTCTTCGTCGAGCGAAATCGAAAGGCTGACCTCGTCGCCGGCGGCGACCGAGAAGCTCCGCGTCGCCGACTCGAATCCCGGCCGCACGACTTCGAGCTCGTGCTCACCGGCATCGAGAATCAGTCCGGAGCGGAGCCTGCTGAGCTCGCCACCGGTCCCCAGGAACCTGCCGTCGAGGTAGACCGAGGCATCGCTCGGCTGGACCGAGACGCGGGCCCGTCCGGGCTCGCCCCGGGCGTCGAGCGTTCGCGGCCCTTCGGCGCTGCGTTCAGAGTAGCTGCCGCGGTCGGAACGCTCCGAACGCCGGACGTACTCCTCGTTCTCCCGGTCGCGTCGCAGGCGCTCGTCACGGCGCACCGTGCTCTTCGATGCCAGATCCTCCGGCCGCGTCTCGACCCCCGGAGTCATGTCGTCGTCGACGTCGATCACCTGACCGGCGTAGATCGTGATCTGCCGCGCGATGGTCTGGAATCCGGGCGAGAAGATCACCACGTCGTAGGTCCCCTGTTCGAGCCAGAGATAGTCCGGGAAACCGTCGAAGTCGTCGGCCTTCCCCACCAGCTCCCCGTCGATGTAGACCTCGGCCCGCTCCGGCGAAACGTCGAGGTCAAGCGCACCGTGGGTGCGATCGGCCATCGGATAGACGTTCGTGTAGCCCCAGCCGGGTCCCCAGGCCGCGTAGCCAGCGCCCCAGCCCCAGTAGTAGGGAGAGTGGATCACCACCCCCCCGCCGTGCCGGTGGGCCGAAGCCACCGCCGGCAGGGTCACGAGGAGGATCAGCGCCAGACCGGAACTCTTCAGAACCGTACGGAAACTCATCTCTTCACTCCTTTCGGGCCTGCGGCAGCTCTCGCCATGCCCGATGCATTCCGCGAACGTAATGAAACCGGAAGACCAGCTCCCAGAGCTCGGGAAGCCTGACGGGGAAGAATTGCAAAGCACGGACCACCCCCTCCCGGCCGAGCGCCCGCAGCCGCGACGGCAGCGGCGGCGGTCCGTCCGGACCGAGCCCGACGAAGCCCGCGAGCTCGGGATGGAGGCGCGCGAAGACCACGGCGCAGTAGCCGGCCCGCTCCTGGCGGTGCGCGAAGCGGCCGACTCCGGTCGGGTGGTCGTGGAGGACCCGGGCACGCGCCTCGTAGACCAGCCGCAGCCCGCGGCGGGTCAGGCGGTAGGCCGCCTCGATGTCCTCCCACGCCGGGTACGGGAAGCGCTCGTCGAACGGCTCGGCGAGCAGCTGCTCCCGCGACAGGGAGAGGTTCGAGGTGTAGAAGAAGTTGAACGGCACGTTTTTCGGATCGTCGATCAGTGCGAAGCCGAACTGGAGCCCCTGTTCGTTGAGGTAGTGCAGGAGCTCGGTGGTGCGCATCCGCGGATGCCAGTCGACGCGACCCACCACCGCGACTTCGCCACCGGGAGATCGCGCCTCGGCGGCGCGTGCGGCTTCGTCGTGGAGTCGCAGCCAGTCGGGTTCGGGTACCGTGTCGTCGCCGAGGAAGGCGACCCTTCTCCCGACGGCCGCGGCCACGCCGCGATTCCGCGCCGCAGCCGGCCCGCGATGCTGCTGGGCGAGGAGCTGGATCGGCCGCGTGCGCGCGAGCTCGGCGACGAACTCGGCACTGCCGTCGCGCGACCCGTCGTCGACGACGATCGTCTCGAATGACGGCGCGTCGCGCTGGCGCTCGAGCGCCTCGAGCACTTCGGCGAGAACCGCCCGGCGCTCGAACGACGGGATGACGACCGAGTAGTCGGGGTTCACTCCGGCGCCCCGGTGCCGTGCCACTCCATCACGTCGGCCAGGGTCGCCCGCTCGATCGGCAGGTCGTCCGCCAGCAGGCTCTGGAAGCCGGGGCTCGCGAACAGTCTTTCGTCGCCGGGATACGTCGGAATCAGGAAGAGCGGAAAGCGCTCGAAGATCTCGCGGTCGGGTCGGCGACGGCGGCGGCGCAGCGCCGCCCGCCGCTCGGCGCTCTCGTCGAGCGCGCGGAGGAAGAGACTCGCCGCCCGCAGGTGCGAGAACGCCTGCGGATGGTCGACGCGGAAGAGCTCCGGTGCCGCGCCGCCGAGGCCCCAGCCGGCGAGCCGGCGGCCGATGCGGCGGACGGCGCGACGCGCCAGCTCGACCGCACCGTGCTGGTCGAGCTTCTCGCCGAGGGTCTGGCGCACGGGCGCCGGGCTCTCCGCGGATGCCGGCCCACCGGTGTTGGCGATTGCACCCCGGAACGGGTCGTCGCGCAGGGCGGCGGCGCGAGGGTCACCCGCCACGAGGAGCGCTTCGACCCGCGACAGGTAGGCGAGCCAGATCGCCGGGAGGAGGCGCGGCGCCTGCTCTTCGTCGAGGTTGGCGAAGGCGGTGAGCAGCGCGTTGCGTTCGAAGAGGAAGCCGCGGTGGAAAACGCCGAGATGATCGCTCGTCGCCGACGAACGATGGCGGACCACCGCCGGGGCCGCGACGACCCGTTCACCGCCCGCCCAGAGCCGCCAGCCCAGATCGACGTCCTCGAGGTAGGCGAAGTAGCCCGGATCGAACCCTCCGGCCTCGAAGAACGAGCGTCGCCGGACCAGCATGTTGCCGCCGCAGGCGAACGCCAGCTCCTCACCGTCTGCCGGTACCCGGGCCGCGGCCAACGGCCGGCGGAAGTCGAGCTGGAAGGCGTGCGCGTCGAACGTCCGGATACCGCGGCCGAAATCGAGCCGCTCCCCCTCCCAGTCGACGATCCGTCCCGCGATCGCGGCGACATCGGCGGCGGCGGCGCGGTAGGCATCGACCAGTGTCCGCAGCCAGTCGGGCTCGGGTCGCGTGTCGTTGTTGAGGAAGACGAGCGCATCGCCCTCCGCCGCTTCGGCCAGACGGTTGTTCCCGGCGCAGAAGCCGAGGTTGCGCTCGCTCGCGAGGACCTTCACGCGCGGGTGACGTGAGCGCAGCCAGTCGACCGTGCCGTCGCTCGAACCGTTGTCGAGGACGAGCAGCTCCCACTCCACGCCGGGATCGTTCTGCGCCGCGAGAGCCGGCAGGCAGTGCTCCAGATGGTGGCGCCCGTTCCAGGAGAGAACCAGCACCGAGACCGCCGGTCGCGATCCCCTCACGTCGTCGGCCCCGTTCGCCAGCGCGACAGCTTCCGACGCACGCGGAAGAGGATCGGGTCGCGCGGGGCCAGCGTCGCCGGGCGGAAGGCAAAGCGTTCCCGTGTGCCGTCGCGGCGCGGATGGTCGACGAAGTCGACGAGCGGCGCGAGCGCCATCCCGGCGTCGAACGCGCCGGCGAGCTCGCGCCCGCGTTCGCGGCGCCGCTCGACCTCTTCACCCCCGGTGAGGATCTCGGCGAGCGCGTCCGCCAGGGCGCCGGGCGCCGCAGGAGGAACCACCCAGCCCGCCGATCTCTCGCGCAATGCCCGGCTCAGCGCGCCGCCCTCGGTGGTGACGACAGGGCAGCCGACAGCGAGCGCTTCGACGAACCGCGTGCGCAGCGAGAGCGCCGTTTCGAGCGTCGGACGATGCGGCGCGACCAGGGCGTCGACCTCGGCCAGGAGATCGAACCGCCGCTCCGCCGGCACCCAGTCGAGCACCTCGACCCGACCTCCCCACCAGCCGCTCCGGCGGCAGCGCGCTTCGATTTCGGCGAATCGCCGCTGCGGCGTCGAGTCCGGGTTCGGGTGACGGACGAGGAGCAGGCGCCAGTCGAAGTGCCCGAGGCGCTCCAGGGCGTCGAGCAGTGTTTCCGGGTCGTACCAGTCGTAGAGCGCTCCGAAGAGGAGCCGCCGGACACCGGGTGCCGCGGCCGGGAGCAGTGGACGGTAGAGCGGCCGCTCGGCGGGGAGGGCGAACGGCACGACCTCGATCAGGCCGCGGAGGTCGCCGTCCGCCGCCGCCCGCTCCGGATTCACGCGGCCGACGGCGGTGAGGAAACCGAGGTAGTAGAGGCGCTGCTCCGGCGACGAGCAGAGGAAGAAGTCGCCGCGCGAGAGTTGCAGGAGCCAGCTCGTGTGGTCGTTCCGGTACGGGTCGAGACCCAGACTCTCGAGGTACTGGAAGTGTTCGACGAGGAACGGGTCGTAGAGATCGACCGCCACCGGAACCGCCGGATCGGCCAGGAGGACGTCGTTGGCGAGCTGACCCTGGGTGACGACGACGTCGCTCTCCGCGAGCACACGACGGAGAGCTGCGAGCTCGAACGGACGATAGGCGACTCCGGGAGGGATCTGCGCTGCGGCGACGTCGGGAGCGGACGGCGAGAGGAGCTCGACCCGGCGGCGACCGCCGCCCTCGAGATGGCGCGCCATCTCGACGTAGCGCACGCCGATCCCGCCCATGCGCGCGCGGATCGGCTCACTGGTCACCAGCGTGACGCGTTTCACCGGCCCCGCACGCGTTCCACGAAGCGGTGCAGCCGCCAGGCGCGCGTCGCCTCCATCTCTTCGATCTGACGATTGAGGCGTTCGATCTCCGCCCAGTTCGAGGCCAGCGTTCGGTCGCGCTCGGCGAGCGCCAGGCGCTGCCGCGTGAGCTCTCCTCCGAGCTCGGCCCGCTCGCGGGCGCGCTCGGCGCGTTCGCTCGCCGTCGCCTCGGCGGCGAAGACTGCCTCGGCCCGCATCCGGTCGACGATCCCCGCCAGGACCTCGGGGCGCAGCAGCTCCCGATGCTTCTCGAGGACCTGCGCCTTCCGTCGCGCGAACTCGCCGTGATCGCTTGCCCGCTCGCCGAGGATCTGGTGGTCCGAGCCGCGGAAGTGGCGGTACTCGCAGGTCACCCTTGCCAGGTGCACGAAGTTCGTGCGCTGCGCGAGCCGGAGGATCAGGTCCCAGTCCTCGAAGAACGGCAGCGTGGTGTCGACGGGGCCGACCTCGACGAGGAGCGCTCGCTCGACGAGCAACGTGTGGAACGGGATGTAGTTGTCGACCAGGAGGCGCTCGCGGTCGAAGTCGCGGCTGTACGGCAGACGCCTCTCGACGCACCTCCACCCCGCGTCGGCGTCGGGTTCGTGGATCGTCACCGCGGCGTCGGTGTAGACCACCCTCTGGCCCGTCGCAGTAGCGAGCCGGACGAGCGTTTCGAGATGCTCCGGCTCGACCAGATCGTCGTCGTCGAGGAAGGTCACGTACTCGCCGCGTGCTGCCGCGATGCCGGCATTCGCCGCCGCCGCGCGACCCCGGTTCTCCGGCAGATCGATCCGCCGTACCGGCAGCGGCGTGCGCTCGGCGACCACGGGAGACGCGCCGCCGTCGTTCACCAGGAGGATCTCGGCGTTGCGCCAGGTGCTGGCGAAGAGGCTCGCGAGCGCCTGCGCCAGAAGCACCGGACGGTCCCGGGTGCGGACGACGACCGAGACCAACGCGCCGTCGTTCACTTCGAAGCGCGGGGGGACGCCGCCGAGGTGCTCGATCAGCGCGGCGGGGCCCCGGGTGGTGAAATCGGACAGGCCCAGTCGCCGGTAGCCTTCGGCCGCTTCGACCTCGGGGGCGAGGGTGTGGGTGCGGAAACGACGCAGACCGATCGCCGCCTGAAGATACGGGTGGCGCTCCTCCTGCGAACCGTAGGCAGTCATCGCCCGCCGCAGCGTCTCGAGCTCGCCACTCACGTCGACCAGGAGATCGGGATAGCCCGGGTGATTGACCTCGTAGACCAGGATCTCGATCCCTTCGGCCAGCGCCGCGAGATCGGACCCGGGCCGCACGCCGCCGAGAAGATCGTGCAGTGCGGCGAAGACAGCACGATGATCCTCGGTCACCTCGATGGGCGAAGGCACGAGGAGCCGTCCCGGCCGCTGCGCGAGGAGGGCGCGGCGGATCGCCTCGACCAGCGCCGGGCGATGCGAGCCGAGCTTGCCGTCCGGGAGCTCCGCCGTCTCGAATCCGGCGGCTCCGAGGCAGTCGACCGCGGCTGCCGCCTCCTCGCGGCGCCTCCGGGCGTAGGCCGCGCGATCCGGGACCCGCTCCCCGCCGTCGGCGCCGTCCGAGAGAAACAGGATCCGCACCGCGGAGCCGGTGCGCGCGAGCTGCGCCACCAGGCCTCCGCATCCGAGCACCTCGTCGTCGTAGTGCGGCGCGAGGACGAGCGTGCTGGCCGCGGGGAGGGACGTGGTCGCGCCGGGGGGCAGGGGCTGTCGGATCACGGGGCGTCCGGGAGGCGTCGGATTTCGGTTCGGAACGGCGCCGTCATCGTAGCACCCGGTCGCCGCTTTCCGCGCCGTTCGCCGCCGGGACGAGAGGCTCGCCGCGATGCCGCCAGCGGATCGCGAACAGGTCCAGCAGCATGCGCGACGAGTCGCGCAACGGGTGGACACGGGACTGCGGAGAATCGGCCCAGGGGACACCGACCTCGACCACACGCAGACCGCGACGCCTGGCGAGCCAGACGAGCTCGACGTCGAAGGCAAAGCGATCGATCACCATCTCGCGGAAGAGGGAGCGCGCGACCTCGCCGCGGAGCAGCTTGAAGCCGCACTGCGTGTCGCGGAAACCGTCGATCACGAGCCAGCGGACGAGCAGGTTGAACGTCTTCCCCATCCGCTCGCGGTACCAGGGCTGGCGTCCGGTGACCTCGGCTCCGTCCACGGCCCGACTGCCGAGGACGACGTCGGCCTCCGGGAGCTCGCGGCGGAGTCGTTCGTAGGCGGCCAGAGGGGTCGAGAGATCGGCATCGGTGAGCAGGACCTCTTCGCCCAGGCTCTCGGCGACACCCCGCCGCAGCGCGGCCCCTTTGCCGCGATTCGCCCCGCCCCGGATCAACCGGGTTTCCGTCGCGGCCCGCGCTTCGACGAGCGCCGCGGTTCCGTCGGTGCTGCCGTCGTCGACGATCAGGATCTCGCATCCACCTGCGACTCCGCCGGCGAACTCTTCGAGCCGATCGATCGTGGATGCGAGTCGCGCCGCCTCGTTGAAGGCCGGGACGAGGATCGAGAGGCGCGGAGTCACCTGGCGATTCTACGGCCTCTCCCGCGCCCTCCCGGGCGCCCCTGGATCAGACCGGCTTGCGCAGGCTCCATCGCCCGATTTCGGCGCCATCGCCACCGATCTGGCGAACCCAGAGCGGGCCCGCCGGCAGGCGTTCCCAGACGTCGTCCGGCACTCTCCAGTGGCGCCCGACTCCGGCGAGCTCCATTGCCGCCGCCGGATAGCCGCAGGGGAGCGGCGAGAGCTCGAGCCACCCCTCCGGCGTCCGTTCCTCCGGCGAACCGAGGTCGATCTCCGGTCCGCTCTCGGCGGATTCGCTCCCTGGGGAGGGCGCAGTGGCGTCCGCAGCCTTCCCGTGCGGCCCGAGGGCGTCGAGGAGGGCGGTCGTCGCAGCCCCGTAGTGCCGCGAGCGGAAACGCCGCTCCGATTCGAGAAACCAGGAGGCGGATGCCGGCTCCCCGAGGCTGCTTTGCGCGTACCAGTGATGGGCCGACGCGCGCGGCTCGTAGACGGCGCGGCCACCCGCACGGACCAGCCGGAGCAGCCAGTCGGTCTCCTCGAAGTAGAGTCGGAAGCCGTCGTCGAACGGGCCGATCCGGTCCCAGGCCGCTCGGCGGAACGCCAGCATGGCTCCCGAGAGCGTTTCGCTCTCGATCGGCCCCGTGGCGCGCCAGTGTCGCTGGGCGTGCCGCCGCCACCGCCTGCGGGCGCGCGGCGCGAAGGTCGCGAACCGCCGCCCGAGGAGAGTGACGATCTCGTCGGCCGGCGTGCGCCGCTCGGTCGGCGGCAGCCGGAGCGTGGCGGCGCGATCCCAGTAGAACTCCGGTCCGGCGACATCGGCACCGTCGTCCAGGGCGGCGACGAGGCGCGCGAGACAACCCGGCCGGACTTCGACGTCCGGGTTCATCACCACCAGCCGTGGCGCACGGCTGGCGGCTATGCCGAGCGCCGCGCCCCCGGCGTAGCCGAGATTCGCGCCGGCGTCGAGGCGCCGGATCGGCAAGCCGCGCCAGGACTCCTGGTCGGCCGCCTCGCTGCCGTTGTCGACCAGCAGGAGCTCTCCTCCGAGCGACGCCGACGCCAGGTCACGGACCAGCGCCGCGACGGCCGGCGCCACGAGCTCCGGGGTCCGGTAGTGGACCAGGACGATCGCGAGATCCGTCATCGTTTCGGTCTCGTTCCCGACTCCCGGGCCCAGAGGATCGCCGATTCGAGCTCGCCGGCGACGACCTCCGGAGCGAAGCGGCGCGCGGCCCGTCGGCCGGCGCGCCGCTGGCGTCGCCAGACGTCGGATGAAGTGAGGATCGATTGCGCCGCCGCAGCGAGCTCGTCCGCATCGCCCGGCCGGCAGAGCACCGCTCCGGCGCCGCCCTCGGTGATGAACTCCGTTCCGGGGGTCCGCGAGGCGACGGCCGGAACTCCGATGCCCATCGCTTCGAGGAGCGGCAGTCCAAACCCTTCGGCTGCGGTCGACGGGAAGAGGAGGAGATCGGCCCGAGCGAGGGCGGCGAGGGCGGCCTCCGGCGAGACCGCTTCGAGATATCGCCCCACCGACGCGAGTTCCGTCTCCTCGGCGCACCTCGCGAGGGTGGCGATCCGCAGGAGTCGCACGTCGAGGCCACCGGCACGCAGCCGCCCCGCCGCCGAGAGCCCCGTCCGCACGCCCTTCACCGCCGCCGCGAAGATTCCGAAGAGCGCGATGGTCGGGTGTCGTCGCGGCCCGAGCCGCGGTCGCAGCCAGGGCAGCGCGAGCGCCGGTGGCGCCAGGCGCGCTTCACGCCCGAACTCGACGCCGAGACGCCCGCCCAGGTGAGGCGCTACGACCAAGGCCGGCAACGGACGTGAGTAGGCATCGCGGATTGCCGCCGCCTGCGGCGCCAGATGCTCCAGATCGAGCTCGATGCCCTGGCAGAAATGCGCTACCGCGAGAGCATCGGAGGCGAGCGCTTCGTTGATGGTCGTCCACCAGGTGGCGACCAGCAGGTCGAGCCTCGCGGGGAGAGCTCCTCCGCGTGACAGATCGATGTACGGCACCCGGCCGCCGCTCCAGACCGGCTCCCGCCCTCTCCCGGCAACGGCGACCTCGTGACCACGAGCAGCCAACAGCGCCGCGTGCTCGAAGACGACCTTCGGACCGCCACCGAGCTCGGGGCGGTCCAGGAGGTAGGCGAGGCGCATGCGCGGGACTCGAACGGTCGCTCCGCGCGTCAGACCACTGAGCCCGGAACCCAGCGATGATCGGCGTGGAGGAAGCCGTGACTGAACTCCGCCCCGGAGACCGTGAAGCCTTCGTCCAGTCCTCGGCGGTCGAAGATGTGCAGCGCCTCTTCGTCGAGCAGGAAGACCGTGCCGCGGTAGATCCCCTTGACCAGCGGCAGGCTCGGAAGCTCGAGTTTCGCGCGATAGTTCGTCGCCCCGACGAACGGAGCGAGGCCGTCCTGCCGGCTCGAGAACGACGCCAGGGTGAGTCCGCTCTCGAGATCGATGCCGATGCCGAGATGAAAGCGCCGCGCCGCGCTCTCCGTTTCCCATTCGATCTCGACCGCGAACGGCGCGCGGGGCTCGAAGACGCGCTCCGTCCCGAGAAGCTGCCCTCCGGAGAGCGCGACCCGCGTGATCCTGCCGCCGAGTGCGGACGCCGCGCCCGGATCCTGCAGCGACTGCTCGGCCCGCTCGGCCTCCTCCCTGCCGGCTTCGCGGCGCAGGAGGTAGCTCTCGTAGGCCTGGACCACTTCGCGGGTCTCTCCGAGCGCTTCCGGACGGCCGTCGCGCATCCAGAGCGCGCGTTCGCAGAACGCCGAGACATAGTACATGGCGTGGGAGCAGAAGAGCAGACTCTTGCCACGCTGTTTGAAAGTGAGGATCCGGTCCATGCACTTCTTCTGGAAGTAGCCGTCGCCGACCGCGAGCGCCTCGTCGACGATCAGGATGTCGGGGTCCACCTGCGTCGCGATCGCGAATCCCAGCCGCATGGACATTCCGGTCGAGTACTGGCGCACCGGGCGATCGATGAAGTCACCGATCTCGGCGAAGGCGACGATATCGGGCATGCGGTCGCGGACTTCGTCCGGCTCGAGGCCGAGCATCGCCGCGTTGAGCTCGATGTTCTGTCGGCCGGTGAAGTCGGGATGGAAGCCGGTGCCGAGCTCGAGGATCGCCGCCACGCGCCCGTCCACTTCGATCCGTCCTCCGGTCGGACGGGTCACTCCGGCGACGAGCTTGAGGAGCGTCGATTTCCCGGCGCCGTTCTCGCCGATCAGTCCGAGGCTCTCGCCTTTCGCGAGTGCGAAGGAGACGTCCTGCAAGGCGTGGATCCGGTGCGGTACGACCGACCGCGGAGCGATCATCGAGCGCAGCCGTTGCAAGGGGCTGGCGAAGACGGGATAGCTCTTCGAGAGATCCTCTGCGGAAACCGACGCACTCGTCATACGGCGAATCCTATCCGGGCAAAGGAAAAGGCGCGGGTCTCGCGACCCGCGCCTCGCTATTTCTCCTGCTGTCAAACGGAAGTCGAGCTCAGCAGCCACCCTCGCCGGCACAGACAATCGGACCGTACGGGCTGTACGCCGGCCAGACCGCCGGGAACTCGTCGCCCGACTCGCCGAGCTCGACGCTGGTCGAGTCACAGAAGTCGGAGATGACCACCGCGGCGTAGCCGACGCTGAAGCGACCCTCGGCGTCGTGCGTCTGGCTGACCCAGTTCTGACGCAGCTCGTAGTCGCCCTCGCCGTACTGCTCGTTGAGGTTCATGTAGATCCAGCCCGAGGGGAACGTCGCGATGTCGTCGACGTCGATCACGTTCGCCTCACGCGGCGCGAACAGATCCTCGGGATTTCCCGGCGGGCAGGGCGAGATCTGGCAGATGTCCGGAACCTCGGTGTTCTCCTGCGCGTCGAAGATCACGACCTGCGACTGACCGATCGGGTACCATCCCGGTGCGCCACCACAGGTGAACGGCGAGCCGTCGTACGTCGAGTCACGCCAGACCTGCAGGTGCGTGCCGCCGCTGAACTGCGCGTTGCGGTAGTAGTGCGCCGCGAACGTCGTCCCGAGGGACTCGCGGTAGTCGGCGTACGGAGCGGCACTCCAGTCACAACGGTTGTAGAACGAACCGTTCGAAAGCTGGGCGATCTCCGGCGTGCTGTTCGCCGCCTGGATGTGGACCAGGTTGTCGCCCTGGGCGAAGTTCTCGCCGCCGTTGATGTAGAAGTAGTCGCCCCACAGGATGTTGTCGTAGAGGCCCAGACCGCCGTCACCGAAGTACGGACCCTGGTCCGGGTTCGACCAGCCCTGGCCGCAAGGCGTCTGCAGCGTGCAGTCGTTGACCAGGTCCACCGTCACGTAGCCGTCGGCGATCGCACCGCCGGCCGTCGGCAACGCCGCGCAGTCGCCGGGGTCGATATACGTCGACTCGTTGCCGCGCAGGATCTCCTGCACGTCCGCGAGACGAACGCAG
>JBFWYP010000044.1:0-25394 GCA_050186295.1 Thermoanaerobaculia bacterium
GCCTCGACCCGGCGAGGAAAGTCTTTCACCGGGGGGTGTCCGGCGGGGCAACGACGAGTGACAGCGGTGTGACAGGACGCCCGTGGGGCCCGGTAGCCCGGAAAGCGAACGGCCCGGGCCGTCGCGAGGACGGTCCGGGCCGGATGGAGCGGTTCGCTGCGGCCGGGGGCCGGCCTCGGCCCCGGACGGGCTCAGTTCTGTTCGCTGATGTCGACCGGCGACATGTGGCGGATGTCGCGGCCTTCGACGTAGAAGACGACGTCCTCGCCGATGTTGGTCGCGTGGTCGGCGACGCGCTCGTAGTTGCGCGCGATCAGCAGCAGGTGCAGGGCCCGGGTCACCGTGCGCGGGTCCTCGATCATGTAGGTCAGGAGCTCGCGGAAGAGCTGCTTGTAGAGCGCGTCGACCTCGTCGTCGCGGCGGCAGACCTCGTAGGCGGCCCGGGCGTCCCGGCGGACGAAGCTGTCGAGCGCGTCACGGACCATCTCCTGGGTGATGGTGGCGAGCCGGGGGAGATCGATGTACGGCTTCAACGCCGGTTCGACGTTGAGGACTTCGACCGCCTGCGCGATGTTCACGGCGGAATCGCCCATCCGCTCGAGGTCGTTGGCGATCTTCATCACCGCGACGAGGAAGCGCAGGTCGATCGCCGTCGGCTGCTGCAGGGCGAGGACGGAGTGGCAGGAATCGTCGAGCTCCTTTTCGAGCTGGTCGACGTCCGAATCGGTGCGGATGACGGCCTGGGCGCGCGGCGTGTCGCGCTCCACCAGGGCGGCCATCGCTTCGCTGATCATGCGCTCGACGAGACCTCCCATGCGCAGGAGCTTCTGTCGGATGGCTTCGAATTCCTGATCGCGATGGCGTTCCATGAAGGGGATTCTCCTGCGAAGGCGTTGTCAGGACAAGCGGCAAAAAAGAGGGGAGACCCCGGAGGCTGTTCGGGGTCCCCCCTTCCCGAGGGAGGTCTGCGTACGAAACGGGCCGCTCAGGACGAACGGCCCGGAGAGAGAGACTCGAATCAGAAGTTGTAGACGAACCAGAAACCGACTTCGTCGTAGTCGCCGTTGATGTTGGTGCCGCCGCCGACGCTGCCGTTGCCGGTGCTGACCGCGCCGCCTTCCGTCTCCGCGTGCTTGTAGGCGAAGTTGGCGGTGAACACCTTGTTGAACTGCTTCTCGATACCCGCGGTGTAGTAGGTGATCTCCTTGTTGGGGGCGAGATCGTCGCTCGGGTTGGCGTTGTCGTAGCGGGCGAAGATGTTCCAGCTCTTGGCCGGACGGAAGTTGGCGAACACCGTGTAGCCGTTGGCGGAGTCCTCGGCGACGGTCGTCACGTTCTTCCAGTTGCTGGCGTCGAAATACTCGACGCCGACGCCCCAGACGTCGGTCGAGTACCCGACGAAGGCGTTGAGGCGCTCGGCGGTGTGCTGGACCGGGCTGTTCGTCTTGACGTCGTTGCCCAGCTTGCCGCTGTAGCCGCCGACGGCGATGTCCAGACCCTTGACCGGCTCGATGGCGAGGCGGGCCTCGATGTCGACCGATTCGCTGCGCTCCGGGCGGCTGTAGCTCTTGCCGTTCACCGCCGAGACCTGGTAGTTGAACATTCCGGCCTTGCCGAGCAGGTGGAGACCCCAGTCCGACGAGGTGCCGAAGCCGAGCGAGTCGGTGATCGTCTGCTCGAAGTAGCGCATGCCGTACTTGCCTTCGACGTACGGAATCCACGGGGTGTCCGCGGCACCGAGGCGGAAGGTCAGGGCGTCGGAGAACTTGCCCTGGATGTAGGCCTTCTTGACGAAGACGTCGTAGCGCCGGGCGCCCACGTCGCCGATGTCGGACTGGAACTGCGCCGACCAGGTCTCGTCGATCTGGTGGGTGACGGTGAGGTAGAAGCGCTTCACGTCGACGCCGATGCCGCTGTCGCTCGACTTCACGCCGTCATCGCGCTTGTTCTCCTTGCTGGTGAAGTCGCCGTAGAAGCGTCCCTGGATCTTGGTGGAGGGATACTTCGGCTCCGCCTTCGGCTTGGGCGTAGGCCGGTCGTAGGCCGGGAGATTGTGCTTGAAGAGGTAGAGATCGATCGCCGTCTCGTTCTCGCCGATGAGCGTCCTGCCGCCTTCGGCGCGGCCGATCAGGGTGATCGCCTTGCCGACGTCGCCCGACTCCGACCAGAGCTTGAGCTGCTCGGGAGTGTTGAAGACGTAGACGCGGCCTTCCTTCTCGACCTCCTGGTAGTAGAGACCGGTGATGGGTGCCTGCGCCACGAGGGGCGCAGCGGTCGCCACCAGCAGGGCGGCGAGGGCGAGGGCGCCGACGAGGGCGGTGCTGCGGAGCTTGCTGGTCATACGGGACCTCCTCCTTGAAGTCGATCGTTGTGCAGATCGGATGCGAAGCGTGGACATGCCCGAGGCCGGAGCGAGACCGCCGTGGCGTCGAGTCGCGGAGACGATAGCGACGCCCCTCAGCGAAGCTGCGACGCGGTTGTGACAGCGCTGCGACAGGCGCCGGGGAGCCGCAGATTCCGGTCTCCCGGCGAGGGGCTCAGCGGTCGGCGGGGGGTTCGCTCTCCGGCGGCCGGGCCGGAGCGAGGTACCAGTCCTTGCGCTCGACGAGCTTGGGCGGATCGGTGTCGGCGCGGTAGGCCGGGGTCATGATCTGGACGCCGTACTCGTTGAAGACGTCGAGGACGTTCTGGTGGAGGAGCGTGTAAAGGCGCGGCATGGCGGCCGCATCGTCGGTGCGGGCGTTGAGCTCGTAGGTGACGGCGAAGTCCGCGAGCTCCAGGATGAGCACGAACGGCGGCGGCTCGCGCAGGATCCCCGGGGTGCGGAGCGCCGCCTCGGTCAGCATCGCTTCCACCTGACGCCACGGAGTCTCGTAGCCGATCCCGGCCGTGGTGTGCAGGATGAGCCCCTCGGTGCGGGCGAGCGCGCTGAAGTTCTTGATGTCGCGCGCCGCCACGGCGGAGTTGGGGATCACCACCTCCTCGTTCTTGGTCGTCCGCAGGTGGGTGCTCTGCAGGCGCCGCTTCACGACGTCGCCGACGACGTCGCCGACCGCGATCCGGTCGCCGTCGCGGAAGGCGCGGCGGTAGAGCAGCGAGTAGCCGGAGACGACGTTCGACACCGCCGAGGAGGACCCGAGCGAGAAGAGGACGCCGAAGAAGAGCGACAGACCCTTGAAGGCGTCGCTCCCCGAGCCCGGAATGTAGGGATAGGCGACGACCGCGGCGAGCGCGATGATCGCCAGGCGCACGAGCCCGAGCGTGGGCAGCGCCCATTCGGGGTCGAAATCGCCGAGCCGGATCCGCTTCTCGGCGACCGCCTGGAAGAGTCCCCGCACCATGCGCAACAGACCGCGCGTGGCGAAGATCAGCAGCAGCAGGAAGAGCAGATCGGGGATCCAGGCGACGAACGCCCGGCCCAGCTCGTCGAGCGGCGCGAGGATCAGGTGGCGCAGTCCGCGGGCGATGCTCCGCGTCCACGGCAGCTGTTCGAGGACGAAGGCGAGGGCGACGTAGGCGAGCGTCAGGAGCGCCGCCCAGCGCAGCAGTCGCAGGATCGTCCTGAGGACGAAGATGGCGCGCTCGGCGCCGAACATCGGGTGGAGGGCATCGCCCGCCGCCACCGCCCGGGAGCGGCGGAGCCGCAGCGTGAGCGGCTCGTCGATCCGGCGGCCGATCCAGTTGAGGGCGAGGAGCGCGGCGGCGAGCGCGACCGTGCCCAGGGTCGCGCGGAGGATCCCGGCGAGGAGCTCGGGCCGGCTGCGGCTCTGTCGGTAGCGGCCGATCTCGCGGATGACGTTGGCACGGGTGATCTGCGCGATCGCCGCGGGCTCGGCGTGCTCGAGCTCGGCGTCGGCGCTGGTGACGACGAACAGGCGGGTCGCGCCGGCGATCAGGGCCGGTCCGAGGGTCTCGTCCCGGACGGCGATGGTCGAGGGATCGAAACCCGGGTCCGCGGCGAGCCGTCGGATCCTCTCCGTGATCTCCGCCGCGCGCTGGGCCGCCGGATAGGCCGAGGTGCCGCGCACGCGCACGATCAGCGCGCCGTCGAGCTCGACCCTGGCGATCTCGCGCTCGGATTCGATCGCTTCGGCCGCGCTCTGGTCGGGCACCGCGCGCAGCGGCGCGACGGACCCGAGGAGGAGCGCGAGGGTGACGAATCCGGACGGGAGGATCTGGCGCGTGCGCATTCGGATCTCCGGGCTGCGGCGGATTCAATCCGTCGCTTCGGGCGACGTACCGGTACCGGGAACCGTGGATCTCGTGCTCGCGGTGCGAACCAGCCAGAAGCCGGCCCCCAGCGCAACCACGAGCGCTGCGAGCCCGGCGAGGAACGAACCGCCGGCGTGCTCGAGGTCCATCGACAGGATGTGCCGTCCGAGCGCGATCATCGTGACGAGGAGGATGAGCTCGAGCTTCCGCCGGTGATCGGAGCTCGGTGTGGCGAGGGTCGCGATCAGCTCGATGCCGATGATGACGAACAGGACCCCTCCGAAGCCGGCCTGGAGTGCGCCCTGGAGGTCGGTGAGCGTCTCGATCTCCCGCGAGACCAGGACCAGGCGGGCGAACAGCACGTAGAAGAGCTCCACCGTGCCGGCGGCGACCACGATCATCAGGAATGCCACCAGCACCCGGCTCACCCACTTCTCGAACTGCCGCACGAATTCCATCGCTCCTCCCCGGATCGGTCGCTCAGTCGGTTCGGCGGACGTCCAGCAGCCGGCCGGGCTCCTCGCCGTCGCCGACCACGAGCGCGCCCGCGTCGTCGATCGCGAGCGAAGTCGCGGCGCGGAACGTCCCTTCGCCGAGGCCGCCCTCGTCGACCTCGATCCGCATCACGCCGAACGGCTTCGCGCTGTCGTCGCCTCCGACCGTGGCGCTGGGCCGGAGCGGCCGGTCGGTGAGCACCGAGTAGATCCGTCCGTCGTCCTGCTCGACGACGACGATGACGCTGACGCGGAACTCGAGGGCGCCGAGCCGGATCCGGCCGTCGCTCCTGCCGGCGATCGCCGAGCGCAGGAGCCCCTGGCCGCCGCGCGCCAGGAGCTCGAGCAGGCCGCGCGCCTCCTCGACGGAGGTCGTGCGATCGACTTCGAGCGTGAACGGCATCCGGCTGGTGCCGATCGTGCGCTCGCTCTCGAACTCCGCCGTGGCGTGGATGCTCTCGGCGCGGACGGCGGCCGGTACGGCACAGAGGGCGATCGTCAACAGGGTACTGGCGAGGCGTCGCATGTTCGACTCCGATCTCCGGCTTCCGAGTGTACCGAAAGCGGCCGGCGGAGAGGCGATTCCCCCGGCGGAGCTCGTCCTCAACGGCCGGCGAGCGGCAGCTGGACGCGGAAGCGGGTGCCTTCGCCGATGCGGCTCTCGACCTCCACCTTGCCGCCGTGCGACTGGGCGACGTGCTTGACGATGGCGAGGCCGAGACCGGTGCCGCCCTCTTCGCGCGAACGCCCCTTGTCGACGCGGTAGAAGCGCTCGAAGATGCGCGGGAGCGACGAGGAGGGGATGCCGATCCCGCTGTCCTCGACCGTGAGGACGGCGTTCGCCCCCTCGGCGGCGAGGCGCAGCCGCACCGTTCCCTCGGGGCGGTTGTACTTGATCGCGTTGTCGACCAGGTTCGAGATCAGCCGCAGGATACCGTCCGCGTCGCCGGGTACGGTCGGCGACGGTCCCTCCTCGATCACCAGCGTGACCTGCTTCGCTTCCGCGGTGGGAGTCAACAGCTCCACCGCTTCGCTCGCCAGCTCGCGCAGGTCGACCGGATCTCCCACCGGCGGCGCCTCCGTGCTCTCGAGGCGGGAGAGCGTCAGCAGGTCCTCGAGCAGCGCCCCCAGCCGGCGGCACTGGTCGAGGATGCGGCGCGAGAAGCGGAGGGCGGTCTCGGCCTCCGCGGCGGCGCCGTCGGTGAGCGTCTCGGCGTAGCCGCGGATCGCGGCGAGCGGCGTCTTGAGCTCGTGCGAGACGTTGGCCACGAAGTCGCGCCGCATGCGGTGGAGCCGTTCGGTCTCGGTGATGTCGCGCGCCACGACGACCGCCCCCTTGCCGGCGGCGAGCGGCGAGGCGACCACGGCCAGCGTCCGCCGCCGCGGTGTGGCGCGTTCGATCTCGGCGCGCTGCTCCCCTTCGCCGGCGAGGGTGCGGCCGATCAGCAGCCCGACCTCCGGCTCGCGCGCGAGGTCGAGGACGTCGGCGGCCGCGGCGCCCGGCGCGACGTCGAAGAGGTCGCCGTAGGCGGCATTCGCGAGCTGCACGTGCCCTTCGGCGTCGGTGACGAGGACCCCTTCCGTCATGCCGGCGACTGTCGCCCGCAGGTGGTCGCGCTCGGCGGCGACCGCGTCGATCTGCGCCCGGGCGCGTCCGGCGATGTGGCGCAGGGCGAGGCCGAGCCGGGCGAGCTCGCTCTGCTCCGGGATCACGAATTCGGCGCGGTAGTCGCCGTGGCCCATGTCGTCGGCGGCGGCGATGAGCCGCGCGAGCGGCGTGAAGAGGGAGCGTGTCAGCCACCACGAGACGAGCGCCACCAGCGCCAGCGCGGCGAGCGCGGAGAGCAGGAGGATCCGCGCCATGGCGCTGGTCATCGCGTCGACGGTGGCGAGCGGCCGTGCGAGGCGGAAGATCCAGCGGCCGCCCTCGGCGTCCTGGACCAGGCGCGCGGCGTAGATCGTGTCGACTCCGGTCGTGACGCTGTGCCGCGAGGAGGTTCCCTGGCCGCGCGAGAACGCCTCGGCGATCTCCGGCCGGTTCGCATGATTGTCCATCCGCGCCACGTCGCCCGCCGAGCGACTGCTGTCGGCGACGACTTTGCCGTCGGGTGCGACCAGCGTGAGACGGTAGTGGGTGCCGGAGGCGAGCCGTTCGATCTGCCGCTGCAGCGAACCGTCGGTGATCGCCGGCGCCATCGGCGCCGGCCAGGCGATCGCAGAGGAGAGCAGGTGCGCCTCCTCGGCCAGCTCGCGGCGCGCCGTGTCGTGGAGGGCGCGCGGCAGGAAGAGTGCGGCGAGGAGCGCGGTCACGCCGATCGCGGCGACCGCGGGCCAGAGCGGCGCGAGCCGGAGTTTGGGCGCGTAGCGGATGGTCATGGGGCGATTCCGGCGGAGTATAGAGAGCGCCGCGGCAGGGCCGCGCCCGGTTCTCCGCAGGTGCGGCGGAAAAGGTTGTGGAAAACCGCTCCGGGCGGGCGGGCGGAGCCCCGCTGGACGGGGGGACCCCACGGATTGCACCAACTCTTGTGCAATCCATGCAAGTCAATGGAAAGAAACGGGTTGGCGAATCGTGAAAGGTGCCGCAGGCGGCGGCGGGTTCGGCGGCCGCGCCCATTTTCCGCAAGCGTGCAGGACGCGATGCGGAAGCCGGACGTTAACTCCTTGTGACGGAGTGGATTAGGGCGCGGTATCGCGGGAGCCGGGAGAGGAGTCAACGGCGCCGCGAGCGCTTCTCGAGCCCCTGGCGGAACGTCACGCGGCGGCCGAACACGCTCTCGAACAGGTCGGCGCGGTGCCGCGCTGCCGCGAGCTCGAGCTCGAGATCGAACGGCGACAGGAGCTCGATCACCACGGTGCGCCGCTTCTTGAGCGAAGCGTAGAGCTCGACGGCGCGCGCCGCGTGCGTGCGGTCGAGCGCGTTGGCGATGCGCAGGATCGCCGCCAGCTTCTCGATCGTTTTCTGCTGCCAACCGCGCAGCGCGGCGAAGTGCGTGTGCCGCGCCCGTGGCGGCGCGCCGCGGTGATAGCGCGCCACTTCGGCGATGACCTCGATCTCGCGCGGATCGAAGGCGTCGAGGTTCGCGGTGGTGATCAGGTAGTGCGAGTGCTTGTGATGGCGCTCGAAGTGGATCGAGTAGCCGACGTCGTGGAGCCAGGCGGCGTACTCGAGCCACTCGCGCTCGCGCACGCCGAGGTTGTGCACCGGCGCGGTGACGTCGAACAGCCGGACCGCGAGCCGCGCCACCTGTTCCACGTGCTGCAGCATTCCCGGCGCGCGCTGCGCGAGCTCCATCACCTGGCGGCGGCGGACGTCGCCCGGGTTCGGCGTTTCGGCGGGTGTCGCGTCGAGCGCCTCGAGCACCAGCCCTTCGCGGAGCGCCCGGTCGCAGAGCAGAAGGCGGTCGACTCCGGCGCGGCGACCGAGCTCCTCGAGCAGGATCGCGCCGGCGAGGATCGAAGCGGCGCGCGGCCTGCCGACCGGCGGGAGCGCCGCGATCTCCTTCTCGGTCATGCCGCTCAGGCGCTCGACGACCTGGGAGAGATCGCGGAGCTTGAGCTCCTTCAGGCCTCCCGGCGCGAAGCCGGCGGCGCGTCCGGTGGCGAAGAAGAGATCGACGAGGTCGCCGCAGCAGGCGGCGGTCCCGGACGTGGCGATCATCCGGTCGACCCGCGCCGGAGTCTTGAGCCGTACCAGCGCCTCGACGATCTCGTCGCGCAGTCTCTGGCGGGAGCGCACCGACGGCGGGTCGCCCGACAGGCGCTCGGCGCAGCGCAGCGAGCCGAAGCGGACGCTCTGCACCGAGCGCAGCTCGCCCTTGCGCGCGACGCACCACTCGGTCGATCCGCCGCCGACGTCGACCAGCACCGACGCCCCCTGCGAGAGGTCGACGGCGTGGCGCACGGCGCGGAAGATGAGCGTTCCCTCCTCCTCGCCCGACAACACCCGCACGGCGACCCCGGTGACGGCGCGCACCTGGGCGAGGAACTCCTGGCCGTTGGCGGCCTCGCGAACGGCGCTGGTGGCGACGGCGACGATCTCGTTCGCCCCCTTGAGGCGCGCCAGGGTCGTCATCTTGAGCAGCGCCTCGAGCCCCTTGCGCATCGCCTTCGGGGAGAGGGAGCCGTCGCCGAGCGCCGACTTGCCGAGCCGCACCATGTCGCGCTCGCGCGCGAGCACGCGGTAGCCGCCCTCGCCGCCGCGCTCGACGACGACCATGTGGATCGAGTTCGAGCCGATGTCGATCGCCGCCAGCCGGCCGGCGGGCCGGGACGGGCGTGCCCTGGCGCGGGCCGAACGCGCCTGTCGCGCCGATCCCTCCGCTGTCGTCGCGCGCCGGCTCATCGCTCGGCGAATTGGATCAGAACAGGCGCGTGATCGCCAGGTACGAGACCGCGGCGACGAGCGCCGCGACCGGAATCGTCACCACCCAGGCCCAGATGATGCGCGCGGCGACGCCCCACTTCACCGCCGAGAGGCGTCGCGTCGCGCCGACGCCCATGATCGAGCCGGTGATGGTGTGGGTGGTGGAGACCGGGATCCCGGCGAGGGTGGCGCCGAAGAGGGTGATCGCGCCGGCGGTCTCGGCGCAGAAGCCGCCGACCGGCTGGAGCTTGGTGATCTTGGTCCCCATGGTCTTGACGATCCGCCAGCCGCCGAAGAGCGTGCCCATGGCGATGGCGAAGTGGGAGACGAGGATCACCCAGAGCGGCACCTCGAACGTCGCCAGGTAACCCGAGGCGACGAGCAGGCCGGTGATGATCCCCATCGTCTTCTGCGCGTCGTTGCCGCCGTGACCGAGGCTGTAGAGCGCCGCCGAGACGAGCTGGGCGCGGCGGAAGAAGCGGTCGACGCCGTGCGGCCGGGCGCGGCGGAAGATCCAGGTGACCGCCACCATCAGCAGGAAGCCGAGCGTCAGGCCGATGGTCGGCGCGAGGACGATGAAGATCAGGGTCTTGGTCCAGCCGGCCCAGAGGATCGAGGCGAAGCCGGCCTTGGCGATCGCGGCACCGGCGTAGCCGCCGACCAGCGCGTGCGAGGAGGAGACCGGGATGCCGTAGTACCAGGTGACGAGGTTCCAGAAGATCGCCCCGATGAGGCCGGCGAGGATCACCTCCTGGGTGACGATCGAGATGTCGATCATCCCCTTGCCGATCGTCTTGGCGACGTGGGTGCCGAGGACGAAGGCGGCGACGAAGTTGAAGAACGCCGCCCAGATGACCGCGTGCTGCGGCTTGAGGACCCTGGTCGAGACGACGGTGGCGATCGAGTTCGCGGCGTCGTGGAAGCCGTTGAGGAAGTCGAAGACCAGCGCGACGAGGATGATGGAGACGAGAACGGTCATCGGTTCCCGGATCCGTCCTCAGGCGTTCTTGATGACGACGTTGCCGACGATGTGCGTGAAGTCCTTGCACGAATCGCAGGCGTCCTCGAGGTTCTGGTAGATCTCCTTCCATTTCATGGTGTGGATCGGATCGTTGCCGCTGCCGGCCCGGAAGAGGTCGGCGATGACGGTGATGTAGAGGTCGTCGCCCTGGTTCTCGAGCTCGGAGATGCGCACCGCCGACTCGCGCACCTGGCGTTCGTTGCCGAGGTCCCAGATCAGCTTGGTGACGGTGTGGATCTCGCGGATCATCGCCAGCAGGATCTCGGCGAAGCGGTTGAGCGGTTCGGGCGACTCCTCGATCTCGAAGATCACCAGGTAGCGGGCGATCCCTTCGAGGTAGTCGAGGATGTCGTCGAGGTCGACGGCGACGGAGCGGATGTCCTCGCGGTCGAGCGGGGTGATGAACGAGCTGTTGAGCGCCTCGAAGACCAGGCGGGTGATCTCGTCCCCCTCGTGCTCGATCGCCTTGAGCTCGACGAGCTTGACCCGTCGCTCCTCGAGCCGCTTCGAGCGGGCGATGTCCGCGAACAGCTCGGCCGCCTTCACCAGATTCTGGGTGTCGCGCTCGAGGAGCTCGCGGAAGCGCTCCTCGCGCGGCAGGAACATCTTGATCAGAGAGTCCAGCTTCATGCCCGCCTCACCTCGCCTGGTCGACCTGCCGTGTCCGGAGGAACCCCCGCAGTCTAACAGGCGCTGTCACACCGTTGTCACACGCGGAAGCAAGCGCAGGAACCGTGCCCGGAGAGCAGGAACGGGAATGCGGCGGCGGTTTCGGAACCGATCATTGAGTTCCGCTACGATGGACGGGGCTATCTGCGGGAGGTGCGGGCGATGATGCCGGCGAGCGGCGGTGGCGGCGCGGTGTTTCCGTTCTCGGACGACTTCGAGAGCGGCGACATCTGTGCCTGGTCGGTGGCCGTGGGCTGGGGCGGGACGGAGTGTCCGATCGGCCCGGAAGAGACCACGACGTATGCGACGTACGACTCGTCCGGGCGGCTGCATCAGCTCGCACGCGAGGGGGGCGCCGCGCCGGTCTCGATCTTCTACTTCGCGGGCCGGCCGGTGGCGACCTGGGATCCGGATCCCGATGTGCAGTTCCGGCTGCTGACGACCGACCACCTGGGCACGCCGATCCACCAGATGACTCTCGGCGGCACCACCGACTGGCTGGGCGGCTTCGAACCGTACGGCGGCGACTTCGCCGGCGCCGCCAACGCCGGTCTCTTCCTCCGCCTCCCCGGCCATTGGAACGACGGCACTTGGACCGACGCCGCCCTGGGGACAGAGATCAGCTACAACGTGCACAGGTGGTACGAGTCTGGGACGGGGAGGTACACGAGGCCAGACCCGCTTGGGCCGAAAGGCGATCGGAACCGCTTTTCCTACGCGGAGGCACGCCCGACGATTTTTCTCGATCGCACGGGCCTCAAGGCAAGTATCGCCGATGAGGCCCCCGGCGCAGCCTGCCGGAATTGCGGAGGGAACGCTGGAAAGATCGGCGAGGCGGCGAACCAGGTCTGTTCCAATGTGAAGGGGGACGCAGACTGCCGCAACGTTCTTAGCGAATACGGCCTGCTGGGGTGCTTTGGCGACAAGTGCAAGAAGCCGATTCCGGTCTATTGCGAGCCGAAGCAATGTGGGGACGTCGCATGCGGTGGGCCTTGCGTGAATACTTCATCCCCAGGCTTGGTATACGTTCAGCCCTTGGCGTTTACACAGGCTTGTGATCCTTTGTCGGACACACTCGCTCACGAGCTCGGGCATGTCTGCGGCATTGGCGGTGATGTCTGGAGTACGCCATCCCACGACGAGAATCGACGACGAGCGAGGAATGTCGGGCGGGTGTGTGGCCGATGACAGGCGGGGGGGTGAAACGAATCGTCAGCCTAGGCCTCGCATTCCAATTGGTCGCCGGTCTCTTTCATTGGGCCTGGATCGGACTCGAGTACGCCGGCCTTGGAATGAGGAGGTTCGGCCCTGTTGCGGTGGGGCCGGATGGAGATCGATTCAACACTCCATACCTCTCGCTGGCGGGCGTGCTTGCTGCGCTGGGCCTGTGCGTCGCAACCGGGCTTGTTGTTTCTGCTGTGCGCGTGATGCTGGGAGGAGCGCCCCCTCGCAGGGCCAATGTCATGAAGGCGACCGTGATCTTCGGCGCGCTGTCGGCCTGCTGGATGGCGGTCGTCTACCCGGAAGCGCACTTCCTTTTTCTTCCATTGCGGGTAGCAGAGATCTGGGATGCTGCGGTCGTTCGGCGGGTCCCGATCCTCGAGGATATTCACTGGCACCGCGGGTTCCGAAGCCACCTGATAGCGATGTCGCTCCTGCTTGCGCTTTTGTGGCTCCTTGGTGACGCCGTCCAAGGGGCAAACGCCAAGGCCAAGAGAGCCGGTGCATCGCCCCAGTGAGAATCGAAACGAGAATTCGCTCTCTTAGCCCAGGCTCCGCCGTTCCCTGCTGGCGAAGGACGGGAGACTGATTCTCCTCAGATCCGGCTCTACTGTGTTGCGGGCCTCGGCCAGCAGTTCGGTCTCTCCGTGCTCCCGTTGGTCGGTGGAACCATCGAGTCCCAATCGGGTTCTCATCGTACCGGAGGTCAGTCATCCTCACCGTCGACTCACTGCAACTCTCGCGCTCAGGAGATGGCGAGCTCGGCGGGGCGCTCCTCGGTGGCGGTCGCTTCGCGCGGCGCGGCGGGCGGGGTGCCGGGGAAGAGGGCGGTGAGGAAGCGGTCCCAGCTCTTCCCCGCGACGCTCGCGCGGGCGGCGGTGGCGAGGCGGGTGCGGAGGGCGGGGGAGGAGAGGCAGAGGGCGATGGCGTCGGCGAGCGCGTGCGGGCGGTCGAGGTCGACGACCAGGCCGTCCTCGCCGTGGCGGATCTGTTCGGCCGGGCCGCCTTCGCTCGCGACCACCGGGGCGAGACCGGAGGCCATCGCTTCGAGGACGACGTTGCCGAAGGTGTCGGTGCGGCTCGGGAAGACGAAGAGATCGGCCGAGGCGTAGGCGGTGGCGAGCTCCTCCCCTTCGAGGTAGCCGAAGAAGGCGATCGCCGGGCTCCGCCAGCGCTTCTCGAGCGCCTGGCGGTCGGGGCCGTCGCCGACGATCGCGAGACGCGTCGCGACGCCGCGGAGCGCGAGATCCGACTGGGCGCCGAGGAGCGCGTCGAGATTCTTCTCGCGACTGACGCGGCCGACGTAGAGGAGGACCGGTCCGTCCCCCGGCAGCCGCGCGTCGAAGTGGCCGGGGCTGCGGCGCTCCGGCGTGTAGAGGTCGAGGTCGACGCCGCGCGGCAGCTCGCGGAGGAGCGCGGGGTCGATCCCGAGCTCGACCAGCTCCTGGCGGTAGACCTCGCCCGAGACGTAGACCTCGTCCATCTGGCGGTAGAACCAGCGCACGTACGAGCGCGTCAGCCCTTCGAGCTTGCTCGCGCCGGCGAGCGCCGCGACGTAGCGCGGGAAGTCGGTGTGGTAGATCCCGGCGAGCGGCAGGCCGAGGAGCTTCGCCGCCGCCACCGCGGCGAGCCCGACCGGCCCCGGCGTCGAGACGACGATCCGTCCGTAGTTCTCGCGCTCGCAGTGCTCGACCAGCTCGACCACCGGCGGCACGCGCAGCGTCAGCTCCTCGTAGCGCGGAATCGGCGTCTCCCAGATCGGGGCGAAGTTCTCGATCGCGAAGCGGTCGCGTCGCGCCGACGGCTCCGACGAGAGGACGGTCAGCGGCAGGCCGCGCTCGCGGGCGAGCGTCGCCGCCGACTGGATCGTGCGCGCCACCCCGTTGACGTCGGTCAGCGTGTCGGTCGCCCAGGCGATGCGGTCGCTCTTCTCGCGCAGCGGGTGCGCCGTCGCGAAACGCTCGGCGACGGCGCGGTGCAGCGGTTCGTCCTTGTGCTGGAAGCGGAAGGCGGCGAGATAGGGCGAGAGGGCGACGGCGACCGGGGCGAGGTCCGAGAGCGCCGGCAGCGCGCGCAGGAGGTCGCCGCTCTCGATCTCCGAGACGACGCGCTCGAGGACGCGGGCGGCGCTCCGCTGCCCGAGCCGGCACGACGCCTCGAAGGCGCGGCGCTCGGCCTCGCGCGCCAGCGCCGCCTCGACCTCCGGACCGCGCGCGGCGGCCTCGGGCAGCGGCGCGACCCGCGGCAGCGGCGCCGGCGGAGCGAATGCCAGCCACTTGCGGAAGGTGCGATCCCAGGAGTTGCCCTCGGGACGGTCGGGATCGAGCTCGCCGCCGGCGATCCGCCGCAGCAGGTCGGCGAACGGGTCGTTGCGCCAGCGCGAGCCGCCGAGGACCTTGGCGCGGTAGTAGTCGTGGGCGAGGAGCTGGAAGCTCCGCGCCAGCTTGAGCGACGAGCCGGTCTCGCCGCCGCGCTGCACGCGGCGCCCGCCGCCGCGGGTGAAGTGGGCGAGGTACTCGGCCGCGGTTGTGGCCGCCGGCGTTTCGGTCCAGGTGGTGGCGACGTAGATCCCGCCGTGGTCGTCGCTGCCGCCGGTGGTGGCGTAGTGGGGCGGCTCGTCGAGCGGCAGGCGATGGCGCTCGGCGAGCGCCGTGAGGAGGGTCGCGTCGATGCCGGCGAGGACGCGGTCGAAGAGCTCGGTGGCGCGCGGATCGCGGGTGCCGTTGAACCCCTCGAAGAGGCGGAAGAGGACCAGGAGCTTCTCGAGGTGCTCGAGCGTGAGCCGGTCGTTGACCCGGAAGAGCGGATGGGCGACGACGTGGACGATCTCCTCGGCGCGGGCGTAGTCGCGGAAGGCGTAGAGGTTCCTCTTCCGGCGCTGCAGCTCCGCGTGCTGCTCTTCGCTGACGCCGAGGACGAGGATGTGCACGTCGCAGCCGTCCTCGGGGAAGCTCACCGTCTCCTCGCTCGACAGGAACGTCCCCGGAAGATGGGCGATGTCGAGCGCGCCGGCGACCGAGTCGTGGTCGGAGATGGTGACGAAGTCCATCCCGCGCGCCTTCGCGGCGCGGTAGATGTCGAGCGGCTCGGTGAAGCTCTCGGGCGAACCGATGCGCTCGAGATACCACTCGCTCGGCCGGTCCGAATGTTTGCTGTGCACGTGGATGTCGCAGCGCGTCGGCATCTTCCGCCCTCCCTGGGAGCTCGTCGGTTGCATCGCGGAAGAGCGTAGGCGCCGGCTGCGGCGCCCGGGTGACGCGGCGTCGAACGGCCGGCGACGATCGCCCGGTGTCACCGCTTCGTCGCGCTGCGTCACCGGCACGGCATGCCGGCGCCGCGCGGCCGTCGAAGCCGGAGCGTAGAAATGTGCCGTGGAGACCTGCGGCGAAACGTTCCGGCTCGACCCGCTCGCGGTCCTGCGTTTGGATCTCGGCGAAGCGCCGGGGAGGGTGCGGCGTTCGCTGCTGCGCACGCTGCTCCTCTGCTCGGCCGGCACGGTGCGTGTCGAAGGGGTCGCGCGACTGCGCGCCGCGCCGCGTCCCGCGATCTTCGTCCTCTCGCACCACAACACCTGGGAGGCGATCGCGACGCCGTCGGCGCTGGTCGGTTGCCGGCGCGGGCGGCCGCTCCGCTTCCTGGTCGACTGGGTCTACACCGAGCTGCCGCTCACTTCGTGGCTGGTGCGCCACGCCGATCCGATTCCGGTCTACCGCAAGCGCGCCCGCTTCGGCTGGCGCGAGCGGGAGCGCCGCGCACGCCGCCGGCTCGATCCGCTCGCGGCCGCGGCGGCGGCGCTCGCGGCGGGAGAGGACGTGGCGATCTATCCCGAAGGGCGGCGGCAGAGCGACCCGTGGCGGCTGGCGCCGCTCGAGCCCGGGGCGGCCCGGCTGGCGCTCGCGAGCGGCGCGGCGGTCGTCCCGGTCGGCGTCGACCTGCCGGCGCGACATCGCCTCGGCCGCCTGCCGTACCTCGGCCGCGTCGTCCTGCGGGTCGGCGATCCGATCGTCCCGGCCGAGGAGCGCGCGGCGCTCGCCGGCGGCGCGCGGACGCGCCGGCTCGCCGAACAGGCTCTCACCGAACGGATCGCCCGCTCGCTCGCCGAGCTCTCCGGCAAGTCCGCAACCCCTTCCCGTCGTTTGCGAAAGGAGCAGGTCATGTTTCCAGTCCAGAGTGGGAACCGTCTCGAAGTGGTGCAGGTGAGCTCGCCCGAAGACCGCCTGGCGGCGCTCGGCGTCATCGACGAGGTCTACCGCGAGGAGAAGCGCTGGATCGCCGACAGCGCCGCCGAGATCGCGGTCGATCCGGGGTCCGACCCGCGCACGATCTGGCTGCTCGCGCGGTCGGGCGGAGAGGCGGTCGGGGTGCTGCGCCTGGTGGTCGATCCGGAGCTCCACCTGCCCGCCGAGCTCGGCGTTCAGCTCGAGAGCGGCGTCGACGTCGCCGAGCTCGCCCGCAGCGGACGATTCGCCGAAGTCGGACGCCTGATGGTGCGCTCGGCCTGGCGCCGGCGCCCGGCGGTGGTCCTGGCGCTGATGCGCGCGGCGCTCCTCGCGGTCGTCGGGCGCGGCTGCTCGCATCTCGTCACCGTGGTCTTCGAGAACGATCCGCACTCGCCGTACGACTTCCACGTCCGTCACCTGGGCTTCGAGCGCATCGGGACGCACGAGCGCGGTGAGCTCACCTGCACGAGCCGCCGGATCCTCCTGGTACTCGACATCGCGAAGGCGTACGTCCGCCTCGGCAGCCGTCGCAGGAGCATCGCGGGCGAGCTCGCGCGCGGACTCGAGAGCCGTCTGCGGGAGGCCGGGCGGAGCGAAGAGAGTCGCTGGAGCGGTCTCGGCGTGGGCGTCGAAGCGCAGCCGGTCGTCGCCGCATCGTGACGTGGCCGACCGGGCGTGGTGACGACGGTGAGTGATCCTGAAGCCGGAACGGAGGAGACGAGATGATCCTCGACAAGTCGACCCCCGCCGTCTCGCGCCTGTTCGCGTTCGACCTCGACCTCTGCCGGCGGATGACGCGCCTGCAGCGGTCGGCGTCGGCACTCGCCTTCTTCCGCCTCGTCTCGCGCCTCGGCGACGGACCTTTCTGGTTCGCTCTCGCGGCCGGCCTGGCGCTCTTCGGCGGCACTGCCGCGCTCGTCGCCGTCCTGCGGATGAGCCTCGTCGGCATCGCCGCGGCGCTGGTCAGCCGCTGGCTCAAGGGATGGGCGAACCGTGCGCGGCCGTTCTCCGCCGATCCCGGCATCTCGGCCGGCGGGCAGGCGCTCGATCCGTGGAGCTTCCCGTCCGGACACACCCTGCATGCCTGCGCCTTCCACGGTGTTCTCGTCGTCGATCCTCCCTGGCTCGCGCTGGCGCTGGTCCCCTGGACCGTCGCCATCGCCCTCTCGCGCGTCGTGCTCGGTCTCCACTACCCGAGCGACGTCGCGGCCGGCGCGGCGATCGGCACCGCTCTCGCCGCGCTCGTGCTGGCGGTCGTCTGAAGCCGTCCGCGGAGAGCGATCGCCTGCGAGTTCTCTACCTCTCCGACGTCGCGGCGCCGCGGGTCAACGGCGTGTCGACGTCGATCCGCATCTTCCGCCGCGAGCTCCGGGCGCTCGATGTCGCGGTGCCGCTGGTGGCGCCGCGCTACGGCGGCAGCGAGGAGGGGGACGACGATGGCATCGTCCGCGTCGACGGCTTCCGGGTGCCGTTCGATCCCGAGGACCGCTTCGTGCCGGCCGGCCGGATGGCCGCCGCGGCGCGCGCTCTCGCCTTCGACCTGGTGCACGTGCAGACGCCGTTCTCGGCCCACACCGCGGGGCGCCGCCTGGCCCGGAGCCGCGGCGTGCCGCTGGTCGAGACCTGGCACACCGACTTCGAGCACTACTTCGAGCACTACCTGCCGTTCGTTCCGGCGCCGCCCGCCCGCTGGCTGGCGCGGGGAATCGCGCGCCGCGTCGGCCGCGCCGTCGACCGGCTGATCGTGCCGACCGCCGAGGTCGGCGTCGCGCTCGCCGCCTGCGGCGTCGCGACGCCGTGCACCGTCGTGCCGACCGGCCTGGCGAGCGGCGAGCTGGGGCCCGGCGACGGCGGGCGCTTCCGCCGCGCGCACGGGATCGCGCTCGATCGGCCGGTGGCCGTCCACGTCGGCCGGATCGCCGGCGAGAAGAACCTCGACTTCCTGCTGCGTGCGGCGGACCTCGTGCGCCGCGAGATGGCCGATTTCCTGCTGGTCGTCGCCGGCGAGGGGCCGGCGCGGGCGGCGCTCGAGCGGCGGGGGGAGGAGCTCGGGCTCGGACCGCATCTGCTCTGGATCGGTTATCTCGATCGCGCGCGCGAGCTCGCCGACGCCTACTGCGCCGGCGATCTCTTCGCCTTCTCGTCGCTCACCGAGACGCAGGGGCTCGTCCTGCTCGAGGCGATGTCGCTCGGCGTGCCGGTGGTGGCGCTCGCCGAACGCGGCACACGCGGGCTCCTCGCCGCCGGTCGCGGCGCGCTGGTCCCGCCTCCGGACGAAGCGGCCTTCGCCGCGGCGATGACGACGCTCATGGGCGACGCCGCGCTGCGGGCGCGTCTCTCCGCCGAAGCGCGGACCGTGGCCGCCGAATGGGGGGCGGACCGGTTCGCCCGCCGGCTCGTCGGGGTCTACGAGGAGCTTCTCGCCGCGCCGCTGCGCCGGGCCGTGCCGGAAGAGGGTCGTCACGCGGCTGTCATGCCCCGGGGTTAAGATCGCCCGGTTCCGCGGAAGCGCCCCGATGCTCGAATCCGAGAATCCCATCGCAGCCACCGAGCTCCCGTCCGGAGGTTCGCCCGAGGAGTCGCCGTTCCTCAACCGCGAGCTCTCCTGGCTCGAGTTCAACGCCCGGGTCCTGGCGGAGGCGGAGGATCCGACGGTGCCGCTGCTGGACCGCCTGAAGTTCATCGCCATCTTCGGCGCCAACCTCGACGAGTTCTACATGAAGCGGGTGGGTGGTCTGAAGCTGCAGCTCGCCGGTCACCCCGGGACGCGGTCCCCGGACGGCCGGACTCCCGCCGAGCAGCTCGCCGCGATCTCCGACTGGGTCAAGATCTGGCAGCCGAGGCAGCGCGCCCTGCTGCTCGAGACGATTCTGCCGGAGCTGGCGAAGAACGGGGTCGAGCTGCTGAACTATCGCTCTCTCGAGGCAGAAGAGAAGAGTTACCTCGAGCGCTTCTTCCGGACGACCGTATTCCCGATCCTCACGCCGCTGGGGCTCGATACCTCTCACCCGTTCCCCTTCATTTCGAATCTCTCGCTGTCGCTGGCGGTCGCGCTGCGCAATCCCCGCAGCCCGGAGATGCGTTTCGCGCGGCTCAAGGTGCCGCCCAGTCTGCCGCGCTGGATCCAGCTGCCCGACAGCTTCCGCTTCGTACCGCTCGAACAGGTGATCGGCGAGAATCTCGGCCGGCTCTTCCCGGGCATGGAGCTGCTCGAGTCGTATCCGTTCCGCGTCACCCGGGCGGCGGACATCGAGCGCCACGAACAGCCGGCGGAAGACCTCCTCGAGTCGGTGCAGGAGGAGCTCCGGGCGCGTCGATTCGCGTCCGTAGTGCGGCTCGACGTGGTTCCCGAGATGCCGCTCTGGATGCGTTCGCTGATCGCCGACGAGCTCGAGGTCAGCACCGACGACGTGCGCGAAGTGCGTTCGCCGCTCGGTGGGCGCGATCTCTTCCAGCTGGCCAGCCTGCCGCTCCCGGCCCTGCAGGAGCCGAAATGGGTGCCCACCAACCATCCGCGACTCGCTCCGGCGGCGGTGGTGGCGGGCGGCGAGGGCCGCGAGCTCGATTTCTTCCGCACCCTGCGCGCGGGCGACCTTCTCGTACACCATCCCTACGATTCGTTCGCCGGCTCGGTGCAGCGCTTTCTGCAGGCCGCGGCGGAGGATCCGGCGGTTCTCGCCATCAAGCAGACCCTCTATCGCACGTCGCGGAATTCGCCGGTGGTCAAGGCGCTGATCGATGCCGCCGAGCGTGGCAAGCAGGTGGCGGTGCTGGTCGAGCTCAAGGCGAGCTTCGACGAGGCGCGGAACATCGAGTGGGCGGAGGCACTCGAAGGGGCGGGGGCGCACGTCGCCTACGGCGTCCTCGGGCTCAAGACGCATGCCAAGGTCTCGCTCGTCGTGCGCCAGGATCCCGACGGGCTGCGGACCTACGTCCACCTCGCGACCGGCAACTACAACACCGACACTGCCGAGCTCTACACCGACCTCGGCCTCTTCACCTGCGACCGCGCGCTCGCCGGCGACACCGCGCAGCTCTTCAATCTGCTCACCTCGGGTCACATAGGCGAGCAGAGCTTCGAGAAGCTGGTGGTCGCGCCGGTCAACATGCGCCAGCGCGTGCTCGACCTGATCGCGCGCGAGGCCGAGAACGAGCGCGCCGGGAAGGGCGGGCGGATCATCGCCAAGATGAACTCGCTCGAGGATCCCGAGATCGTGCTGGCGCTCTACGACGCTTCCCGCGCCGGGGTCGAGATCGACCTCATCGTGCGCGGCGTCTGCCGCCTGCGCCCGGGCGTGCCGGGGATGAGCGAGACGATCCGCGTGCGTTCGATCGTCGGTCGCTTCCTCGAGCACGCGCGGATCTTCCACTTCCGCAACGCCGGTGCACCGGAGTTCTACCTCGCCTCGGCCGACTGGATGTCACGCAACCTCGACCACCGCGTCGAGACGATGGTGCCGGTCGAGTCGGTGGAGCTGCGCGGCGAACTCGAGTGGATCCTCGCCACCCAGCTCGCCGACAACCGCAAGGCCTGGGTGCTTCGCGCCGACGGGCGGTGGGAGAAGGTCCAGCCGGCGCCGGGGGAGCCCGTGCGCTCGAGTCAGGCGATCTTCATGGAGAACGCTTCGCGGCGGCTGCCGCGGACCCCGTCGGCCGTTTCGGCGGGCGCCGCCTGAGCGGCCGCCCGAGGCGCTCGTCGACCACGGCGAGCTCCCCCGAGAGCGCCGTCCGTTCGGGTGCTTCGGCGCCGAGCCAACCCTTCTCGATCTGAGCGAACAGCTCCTGGCGCCGTTCACCGAGCGCCCGCGCCACCGCGAGGAGTCCCGAACGCTCGCGTCGCCGCGACGGGACGCCGCGCGGCCGCTCCGCGGGCGCAGCGCCGGCGAGATCGAGCGTTTCCGCGACGAGGCGGTGAGCGCGGCGGCTCTCGAGCTCGCCCAGCGAGGAGGCGACGTGCGCGGCGAGGAGCTGACCGTCGTGCAGCTCGCCCAGCAGATCCTGGAGTCGCTTGAGGCGGGCGATCGGCGCCTTCGCTTCGACGATCCAGGGCGCCAGAGGTTCGGCGAGGTAGCGCAATCGCTTCGCGGCGATCCGCGCGACGTGGCCCTCTTCCTCGTCCGCCGCCGAGGAGATCGCGTCGAGGCGGGCGAAGAGCTCGGTGGTGGCGTGGCCGATCGCCGTTCGTGTGGCACGCGCCAGGCTCGTGGCGCGGCTCCGGCGGTCGAGGCGCATTTCGATCCGGTAGGTGGCGAGGCGCTTGCGGAGATCGTCGGCGAGCTCACCGAAGTCGCGGACGATCTCGCGCTCGACCTTGCGGTAGCTCTCGTCGCGGCGCTCGGCGAGGTGGCGGGCGAGCTCGCCGTGCCCGGTGCGCTCCGCGGGCGTGAGCTGCGGTGCCAGCGATTCGACCCAGGCGAGCTGGACCTCGGCGTCACGCCCCGGATTGGTGTCGCGGGCGATCGCCGCCATCCGGCGCAGCGGCTTCTTCGGGTAGTCGAGCGAGAACTCGCCGCGGTGCGAGCGCAGCAGGCTGCGCAGCCGGCGGAGCGCGACCCGGAAGTCGTGCAGCGCCTCGTCGCGGTCTCCCGCGACGAGCGCCTCGCGCGCCGCCTCGGCGCGTCCGAGCTCGAAGAGCGCCAGCCGCCGCACCGCCTCTTCGGCGGGTCGTGCGAGGAGATCGCCCGGCAGCTCGGCGCTGCGGCGCGCGGCGACCATTCAGGCGAGCCCCTTGAGGAGCGCCGGCGGAAGGTGCCAGAGCAGCACGCCGCCGCCAGGCGCGAGTCTCCCCGGGAAATCGATCAGACAGGCGCCGCCCTTCTTCATCTCCAGCAGCGAGCGCTCCTTGCCGCAGAGCAGGAGACCGGCGAAGCGCGAGAGCGCCGGCTCGTGGCCGACTGCCGCCACCGCGGGGAGAGCCTTCTGCGCCTGCAGGAAGCGCAGGACCCCGGCTGCGGTCCCTTCGGGGGCGAGGTCGGCGACTTCGGAGAGGACCGGCTTCTGCGCGAACTCGCGCACCAGGATCTCGGCCGATTCGCGGGCGCGGACGAGCGGGCTCGTCGCCACCAGCGAGAGCTCGGGCAGGAGCCGCGCGAGGGCGGAGGAGATGCGGTGCAGGCGTCGCCGGCCCTTGTCGGTCAGCGGCCGCAGGTGGTCGTCGCCGCCGGCGCGGGCGAACGCCTCGCGCTCCTCCGCGATGCCGTGCCGGAGGAGGAGGAGGCGCATCGCGGTTCCGTTTCGTTCGCTTCGCCGAGGGTCAGGCGCGCAGCCGGTAGCCGACGCCGATCACGGTCTCGATGCGGTCCGACTCGGGTCCCAGCTTGCGCCGCAGGCGACGGACGTGGGTGTCGACGGTGCGGCTGTCGACGTCTTCGGCGTAGCCCCAGACATCGGTCAGCAGACGCGAGCGCGTCTGCACCCGCCCCTGACGCTCCATCAGCACCTTGAGGAGCCGGAACTCGGTGGCGGTGAGCGGGATCTCGGCGCCGCGGACCTGCGCGCGGTGGGCGCCCGTATCGAGACGGATGCGCCCGATCTCGAGCTGCTCGGGATCGGCGTCGTTCGTCTGCCGGCGCCGCAGCACCGCCTTGATCCGCAGCACGACTTCGCGCGGACTGAACGGCTTGGCGATGTAGTCGTCGGCGCCGAGCTCGAGGCCGACGATCCGGTCGAGCTCCTCGCCCTTCGCGGTCAGCATGACGACCGGCAGACGCGACGTCGCGTGGTCACGCTTGAGCAGCTTCGCGAGCTCGAGGCCGTCGAGGCCGGGGAGCATCAGATCGAGGACCAGGAGGTCGGGGAGCCGTCGGCGCAGCGTCTCGAGGGCGGTGTCGCCACGGCGTTCGATCTCGACCTGGAAGCCGGCGCGCTCGAGATTCCACTGCAGGACTTCCGCGATGTCCGGCTCGTCTTCGACCACCAGGATCCGCGTCGGCGCCATGATTTCGAGGCTAGCATGCAGCGATCCGCAGCTTTCGCGGAAAAGGCTGTGGAAAACCGCCCCTTTCCGGAGCCCGGGTCCGCCTGGAGCGGCCCCGCCGAGCGTTTTGAACAGGACTTTGTGCAAACTCGACAAGCCGAGTGGAATCAGTCGGTTGTGTGCAAATTGCGGAGAGACCGAGCGTTGATCGTCGCGGATCGCCTGGCCCTTTTCCACAGCTGCGCTGTGTCGGGCATGTGACGCGGACCATAAATGTCTGTGACACAGGGACTTACCCGTACAGGCCGACCTTTCCGCGGAGGGCAGCCGCGACGTGGTTCGATCCGATAAAGTCCGGGCCACGATGAGCTCCACCGTCACGGCGCGCTCGTATCTGATCTTCACCGGTACCGGACCGATCCTCGTTCTGTCGACCTATCCCTCGCTGACCGACGGACGTCTGGTCGAGAAGCTGCGCTACAAGGGGATCTCGAAGTTCATCGCTTACGAGGTTTCTCTCGACGCGGTCCGCGATCGCTACGCGCACTCCTTCGACAACGTGATCTCCGACCTGGGCGACGTTCCCGATCTGCGGGTGCTCGACTTCAACGGTCACCAGATCATGACGAACTTCGCGCTCTCCGAGCTCGGCGAGCCGATCCACTTCGAGAGCTGACGCGACTCAGGTCCTGCGGAAGGTCGCGAGGTCGTAGCCGATCTCGCGCAGGCAGTCGTCGACGGTCGGAATCGGCAGCCCCACCACGTTCGTGTAGTTGCCGTCGATCGACGCCACCAGGGTCGAGCCGATCCCCTGGATGGCGTAGGCGCCCGCCTTGTCGAGCGGATCGCCCGACGCGACGTAGCGCTCGATCTCGCCAGCGTCCAGCGACCGCATGCGAACGGCGGTGCGGTCGACCCGCGCGACGAACGCCGGTGCGTCCGTTCCGTTCGGCCGCGCGACCGCGACGCCGGTGAAGACCTCGTGCTCGCGACCGGCGATCGTCCCGAGCATCGTGACCGCCTCCGCCGCGTCCGCCGGCTTGCCGAGCAGGCGGCCGTCGATCACCACCACCGTGTCGGCGGCGAGCACGATCTCGCCGGCGTCGATCCGGGCGACGGCCTTGGCGATCGCCAGCCGCCGCACCATCGCTTCGCCGCTCTCGCCGGGGAGCGGAGTTTCGTCGATCTCCGGCGGACGGATCTCGAAGCGCAGGCCGAGCTCGGCGAGGAGCTCGCGCCGGCGCGGCGAGCCGGAGGCGAGGACGAGCCGCGGAGCGCCGTCCGCGGCGCTCACGGGTAGTAGCCCTTGAGAGTCCGCGCCTCCACGCCGCTGCGGCCGACCTTGACCTCGATCGTGCGGTAGCGGCTGCCGGTGTCGGTGTGGGTCGACTGGTAGGCGATCAGGTACTGCGAGCGGAGCTCGGCGCGGATCGTCTCGTAGATGGTGTTGAGCTCGGCGACGCGGGAGATGCGGAAGGCGCGGCCGCCGGTCTCGCGGGCGAGGCGTTCGAGCATGAGCTCCGCCTCGGGTGTGTCGCGCGGCACGTTCAGTCCGATGCCGTAGATGGTGACGCCGGTGCGGCGGGCGTACTCGACGATCTCGTCCATGCGGTAGCGGCTGCCCGAGTCGGCGAAGTCGGAGAGGATCACCAGCGCCCGCTTGCCGCGGATGCCGGAGAAGTAGTGGAGACCGTAGGCGAGCGCGTCGTAGAGGTGGGTTTCGCCCTCCGCCTCGAGGTTGGCGAGTCCGCCGGCGAGGACCTCGAGATTGCCGGTGAAGCGCGCCGCGAGGCGCGGCGTGTCGGCGAAGGTGATCACCGCCGCCCGGTCGCGTTCGGTGAGGATCTCGCGGAAGAAGCGCTCGGCGGCGAGCTCGGCGTCGCGCAGCTCCTCGACCATCGAGGCCGAGGTGTCGATCATCACGCCGGCGTGGATCGGCACGGAGTCGACGTGCTCGAAGCGGCGGACCGCCTGGAGGTCCCCGTCCTCGCGGATCTCGACCTCGTCGGCGCGGAGGTCGTTCACCGGACGGCCGCGGCGATCGACCACCGTCGTGTAGAGCTCGACGAAGTCGACGTCGACGGCGCTGCCGGTGTCGCCGCCGGCGAGCAGCCGGACGTCCTCGGTGGCCGCGCCGTCGGCGAGATAGGCCACGGCGCGGAGATAGGAGACGCGACCCGAACCGGCGGCGAGCGCGACGGTGAACGGAGGCTGGTAGAGCGTCGCCAGCCGCACGTCGTCGACGAAGAACACGAGCCGTTCGAGCTGCTCACCCTCG
>JBFWYP010000045.1:0-24387 GCA_050186295.1 Thermoanaerobaculia bacterium
TCGATTCAGTTGTTCTCGGTTCTTTGCCAAGTTTGTTTTTCCGGTGACTCTAGCGAGGGGGAAACACCCGTTCCCATTCCGAACACGGCAGTTAAGCCCCTCAGCGCCGATGGTACTGCCTGCGCAAGTGGGTGGGAGAGTAGGTCGTTGCCGGGAAGTATTCTTCGGCCCACGCGTCGCAGCAATGCGACTCGTGGGCCTTCGTTTTTTCAGGGGCTCGAATGCCTGCCGGGGCTGTGGGTACGACGGTAGTTGCCGCCGGCGCGCGTCGAACTCCTCAGGCGGGACGGATCGCCGTCCTCGCGAGCCGCCCGAGGCGCGCCAGCCCGAGCTGATCGCATTGGTCGGCGAGCGCCGCGAGCCGGGACACGGCCTCGTCGTGGCGGCTGCGGAGCGCGAGACGGGCCAGCTGGATCTCCAGTTCGAGCGCGACCACTTCGAATCCTCCGGCGCGCGCCTCGCTCATCATCGCAGTCACCGTGGAGTCGTCGGACAGCGGCGTCTGGGTCCCGGTGAGAGCGACCGCGATCGCATCCCTGGAGACTGCGAAATGCAGTGGTCGACTCTCGCTGGTTCCCAGGAGCTCGGCGGCGCGGGCGAACGCGCTGCGCGCGTCGGATGTGCGACCGATCGCCGCGAGCGCTCGTCCCTCGAGGAGCGCCAGCTCGATGGTGAGGTCGGCCGTACGGTACGGAGACTGGTTGGCGAGTACGGACGAGACACCGGAGAGTGCCGCCCGGGGCTCGCCCGCCTCGAGTGCCAGCCTCGCGAGAGCGACCCGACTTTCCTCGATCTTCGCGGGTCGCCCGAGCTCGGAGCGCAACGCGAGTGCCGCGTCGAGCAGGCCGCGGGCCGCAACGAACTCTCCCCGTTCGATCGCGAGCTCGCCCTGCGCTTGCACGATGTTGGCCGAGATCGCCCGGCTCCCGGTCTCGTCCGCCAGGCGTGCCGCCTCCTCGAGGCGACTGCCGGCGTCGGAAATCTTTCCCCGGTCGTGCGCGATCTCTCCCAGCGTCAGGAGGACCGCCGCCTCTCCTGCCCGCAGGCCGAGCTCCCTCTTCTGCCGGAGTGCCTCCTCGAGATGGGTCGATGCCTGGTCCAGGCGCCCCATCTGACGCTCGATCGTTCCGAGATTGAGCAGCGCGTCGGCCGTACCGCTGGGGTCGCCGAGCTCGCGGAAGGTTGCCAGTGCCGACTCCACCTGCTGTTTCGCCTCGCCGAGGCGGCCTTCCTCAGCGCTCGCGGCGGCGAGATTGTTCCGGGTGTAGGCCGTTCCCCGCTGGTCGTCGATCTCGGCGAGCACGGTGAGCGCCTCGGAGTAGAGCTCACGTGCCGCGCCCAGCTCTCCCTGATGCCGGGCCAGGACGGCGAGTCCGTTGAGCGTCCGCGCTACGCCGATCCGGTCTCCGGCCTCGCGATAGCTGCGCAACGCCTCGCCGTTGGCGGTACGGGAAGCGACGAGCTCTCCGCGGTCGAACAGCGCGCTCCCCGAGATCGTCAGCGCCGTGGCGACGCCGACGCGGTCGCCTGCGGCAGCGTACAGGGCGCGCGCCTCCTCGGCTGCCGCTTCGGAGTCCAGAGGCTTGCCGAGGCGCCGCAGTGCCTCCGCCTCCCGGATCTTCGCTTCGGCCACCAGCAGCGGCGCCTCCATCGCTCTCGCTTTTTCGGACGCGCGAGCGGCGGCCTTCTGCTGGCGCGTGAAGTCCGAGGCCGCGGATGCAGCCGCTGCCTCCGCCAGGTCGATCTGGGGATTGTCGCCATCCGGCGCCGGCAGCTCGCGGAGCGACGTGAAGGTCGCGAGGGCTAGGTCGGTCCGGCCACCCTCGAGCTGCGCACGACCGAGACGCAGCCCGTACTCGAGGCTGTCGGGAAACGCCGCCCAGAGCTTGCCGTAGATCTCCACCGCCCGCGGCCAGTCACGACGCAGTTCCGCCGCCAGGGCGTCGACGACGTATCGCTCCTCGGGCGGCAGGCCGCGTCCCAGGCTGAGTGCCTCGGTCGCTTCGGCCTCGGCCCTGCCACGGTACCCGAGAGCCGCCCAGCTGTTGGCCAGCGCCGCCCGGATCATCGGATTCGACGGCTCGGCGGCCTTGGCCTGCTCCAGCCGCTCGAGCGCCGCCTGGGGCTCGAAGGCGCGCAGTTTGACCAGCCCTTCCGAGTAGAGACGGGCGGCCCGAGGCGAACGGGGACCGGCGTCCTCGCCGCTCGAACGGCCCCGGCGCTCGGCGCCGCCCATGAGCTGGCGAAGGCGCGTGCCGACCCGGGCGACGAGATCGAAGAGCTCCTGCTCGCCGCCGGATTCGACCGCTTCACCGAGCGTCTCGTGGCTCCAGGTGTCCTCCGCGCGGACCGCCAGGCGGACGTTCGATGCCGGAGCCGAACCCAGCACCGTGAACGAGCCGGTCACGACGAAGTCGGCACCGAGTCGGGTCTTGAGCCGGGCGAGCTTCTCGACGGGGATCTCGTCCCCGGTGCCTAGCGCCAGGTCCAGACCGGCGCGCGCTACGGCGTCGCCCGGGACCGTCCGCAGACCCTCTCCGGCGCGAAGCTCGGACGAGACCATCTCGGCGAGGCCGACGGACAGCCATTCGAACTCCTCCCGACCGGCGACGTTGCGGAAAGGGACGACAGCGACCGCGCGGCGGACTTCTCCCCCCTCGCCGAGGGGCGACTTGAGCGAGGTGCGGATCCGGATCACGGCCTGCACCAGGGCGAGGACGAGCGCGACCGAGAGCGCGGCCAGGAGGAGCTTCTGTCGTCGGCGCTTTGCCGACGCCACCGGATCCGTCGCCCGGAGTGCCGGCTCTGCGGGCAGGGGGAGGCCGGCCGTGGGCGCGAGATCGGCGACCGTAACCGCGCCGTGGAGAGCCTGGCGGACCTGGCGCAGCGACGGGAAACGATCCGCCGGCTGTCGCGCGAGACAGCGCTCGATCACCTCCACCCAGAGCGGGTCGAGCCCAGGGACCATCTCGCGCGGTGAGGGGGCGGGCTGGGTCAGGCGCTTGACGGCGGTCGCGATCGGGGTCTCGCCAGCGAACGGGAGCTGGCCCGTGACGGTCTCGAACATCACGACGCCGAGTGCGTACTGGTCGATCGAGGGCGTGATCGCGCCGCCTTCGATCTGTTCCGGAGCCATGTAGGCGGGGGTGCCGACGGCGGCGTCAGCGACGGTGACGCCGGCGGCGAACTCGTCGTACTCGACACCACGGGCCACACCGAAATCGGTGACGACGACGCGCAGTCCGTCGGGGCCCGGAACCAGGAAGACGTTCTCGCTCTTGAAGTCGCGGTGAACGACGCCGGCAGCGTGGGCTGCGGCGAGGGCGTCGATCATCTGGGAGACCAGTGGCAGAGCCTCCTCCGTCGTCAGCGGCCCGGTCCGCTTGAGGCGCTGCGACAAGGTTTCCCCCTCGAGCAACTCCATAGACAGGAAGATCATCGGCTCCCCGGCAGGGAGTGTGTGGTAGCCGACGTCGTAGATCCGGCAGACGTTGGGGTGGGTCACGCGACGTGCGAGGTGGATCTCCCGCTTGAAACGCTCGACGGCCAGCGCCTGGCGCGCATCGCGGCTGTGGACAGTCTTGAGGGCGACGGTCTGCCGCAGCTCCAGGTCCTCGGCCTCGTAGACCTCGCCCATTCCGCCTCTCGCGATGAAGCGGAGCACGCGATATCTGCCGGCGACGAGCTCTCCCTGGCGGAAGGGATTCTCGTTCGGATCGGCGAGCGAATCGGTTTGCCGATACTTGCCGCCGGCGGGAGTCGTTCGCTGCGGGTCGGCCGGCGTGGCGGTTTGCGGCGTGGAACGGTCGCCGGTCTCGGGAGGCGCCGGCGGAATGGTCGCAGCCGAAGTCGCGCCCGAACTGCCGCCCCGTCGCCGTGCGTAGCGGGCGCCGCAGCCGGGGCAGACCAAGGTCGCGGAAGGCGACAGCGTCGCTTCCGGAGGGATCGGTACCGGGGTGCCGCAGCGGCGGCAGTCGAGCTTCATGGCAATAGCATGCCGGCGGCCCGCACCTGCGACACCGCCAGCGGTCGCTACGGGATGAACGCGCGAATCTTAGCGCGGAACCGGAATCAGGGCCGGGAAGGAGAGGGATCGAAGGCGACGGCCCGCGCGAGGTCCTCCTGCAGTCCGGTCGACTCCTCACTCGAAACGGTGCGACGGACGAGGATGTCTAGCGGAGAGACGTCTCGTCCGTAGTACGCACTGTTCCGTTCGCCCGCCGGGCGCACGACGGTGCCGTCGAGCGATGCGCCGGCGTAGAGCCCCTTGGAGCGGATGAAGGCGACCATCGGCGCTCCGATCTGCTCGCCGGTGCCGTTGCCGACCGGACCGGCCGCGACGGCGATCTCGCCGCCGAGCTGGAAGCGCGAGCTGAGGAAGTCGTCGAGCGCATTCTCCTTGCTCATCACCAGCACGAGCTCCGAGCGGTCGCCCCCGATCTGGAGTCCGAGCGATGCGCCGCCGAGATTGTAGAAAACCGGCTCGCTCCAGTCGCGGCTGCCCGGCTCCCGCGCCACGAGGATCCCCACGCCGCCCGAGCCGCCGAAGATCAGACCGGCGCGGACGCGACGCGGCACGATGAGCACCGCCGTCGCCTGTCGCAGATGGTCGCGGAAGGTCGGCGTATCGGGATCGGCGAGGAAGCGCGCCAAGGTGCTCCGTGACGCGGAAACGATCTGACGGGCGCCTTCGTGGCTGGACGCTCCGCGCGTCGGTTCGGCGATCGTGAAGAGGGCCAGGGTCGCGACGAGGACGGTTCCGGAGAATCGGCGGGTCATGAAGTACATACGGATCAGGGGTGCAGATCGTGTGCCATGAGCAGGGATTCTGCGGCCCGCCGTCACCGCCGGCAATGGGAGCAGAGGCCGGAAGGGGTCAGGATTGCTAGGATCCCCCGGCAGTCATGCACATCGCGCTGCTCGGACCCGACCTGTTTCCGGCATTTCACGATTTTGCCAGAGCTCTGAAGGAGGTCGGCGCGCGCGTGACCGGCGTCGGCTCGACGCCTGCCGCCCGCCTGCGGGCAGGACTGAAGCGGCATCTCGACGACTGGTGTCAGGTGCGGTCTCCGTTCGACGGCGCGGAGATCGCGCGGGTTCTTGCCGGAGCGACCGCGCGGCGCCCGGTCGACCGGCTCGAAACGGTCGAGGAGCGATTGATCGAAGCTGCCGCCGACGCCCGGCGCCATCTCGGACTTCCCGGGCTCTCCGTCGACTCGGCGCGGCTCTGCCGCGACAAGCCGGCGATGAAGGAGGCGCTGCGCCGGGCGGGAATTCCGTGCGCCGAGTCGGCGGCCGTCGACTCGCTCGCCGGTCTCCAGACGTTCGCGGAGAAGCACGGCTTTCCGCTGGTGCTCAAGCCTCGCGCCGGCCTCGGCTCGCTCGAGACGTTCCGCGTTGGCGACGGCCGGGAGCTCGAACGTGCCGCCGGCCGACTCGGGGTGACGAAGGGCGATTCGGCGGCGGTCGAGGAGTTCGTAGACGGGCACGAGGGTTTCTACGACACGATCTCGATCGCCGGCGAGCCGGCGATCGAGTTCGCGTCCCATTACTATCCGAGTGTCCTCGAGGCGCTGTCGGACCGCACGATCTCGCCGCAGATCGCCGCCTCGAACCGGATCGATCTTCCGAGCTATTCCGAGCTCCGCGAGGTCGGCCGCAAGGCGATCCAGGTCCTCGAGATCGGTACCTCCGCCACGCACATGGAGTGGTTTTTCGGTCCGAAGGGGCTCAAAGTGTCGGAGATCGGCGCCAGGGCGCCCGGAGAGCGGATCTGGGATCTCTACTGCGTCGGCAACGACCTCGATCTCTATCGCTCCTGGGCCGAGGCCCTGGTTCTCGGTGAAGTGCGGGAGAAGCCCAGCCGGCGACTGGCGACCGGTTCGGTCCAGGTCCGTCCCGACCGGGAAGGGAAGATCGTGCGCTACGAGGGGCTCGACGAAGTGCTGCGGCGTTGCGGCGATGCGATCTTCGCCCACGAGACTCCGCCGATCGGCCGCAAGACGGTTCCGATCGCGAAGGGGTACCTTGCCAACGCCTGGTTCCGGTTACGGCACCCCGACTACGACACGCTGCGCGAGATGATGAGCTGGATCGGCAGCACGCTCCGCGTGCACGCGGCCTGAGGGCGCCGCCAGGCGGATCAGTCCGGGCCGGCGGAATCCGCCGCCGGCGCGGAATCGCGTTCGTCGGCCAGGACGTCCTGGAAGGCCGTGCCGAAGATCTCCCAGACGGTGAGGAAGAGAGCTGCGACGATCGGGCCGACGATGAGGCCGGCGGCGCCGAAGAGGGAGATCCCGCCGAGGGTGCTGACCAGGATGAGCAGATCGGGCATCTTGGTGTCGCCGCCTACGAGCCGCGGACGCAGCAGATTGTCGATCGTCCCGACGACGACGGCGCACCAGACGGAGAGCCCGAGAGCGGCGGTCCCGTGGCCGGTGGAGGCGAGGTAGATGGCGATCGGGACCCAGACCAGCGGTGCGCCGATTCCCGGAACGACCGAGAGAACGAACACCAGCGTCGCCCAGAAGGCTGAGCCGCCGATCCCGACCACGGCAAAGGCGACGCCGGCGAGGATCGCCTGCACCAGGCCGACGACGAGGGTTCCCTTCAGGGTCGCCTTGGCGACCGAGAGGAAGCGCCCGACGAGGCGCTCCTTGTCCGCCGCCGGGAGCGGCAGGAAGGCAAGGACGCCGTCGAGGAGGCTCCGGCCACCGATGAGGAAGAAGAACATCGCGTAGAGGAGGACGAACAGCCCCAGGATGGAGCGCAGCGTCCCCCCCGTGATGGCGCTGAGGTTCTTGACGAAGGCGTTGCCGAGCTTCTGCATCGCGTCGCCCGCGCGCGCCAGAATCTCGCTTCGGTAGGGCTCGAGCTCGCGCAGCCGGGGGACGGCCGCGTAGGCCCGCTCGACCAGTTCCCCGGGCTCCTGGACGGCCTGCTTGACCCACGGCACGGCCTTGCTGGCGACGTCGACGCCGGCAGCAGTCACGACGCCGACGAAGCCGGCCAGCGGGAGCGCGATCGCCAGGAAGAGAATGGTGATCGTCAACGCCGCGGCCAGAGAACGCCTGGCGCCGATCCGCCTCAGGATTCGCTCGAAGAGCGGGGTCGCGAGACCCGCACTCACCGCCGCGAGGAAGATCGGCAGCAGATACGCCCGGATCATGTACAGGAACAGCGCCGAGACGAAGAGGGCGAGCGCCATCAGGAAGGCCCGTCGGAAACGCTGGGGCGCCGGGATCATGCGGGCGATTCTATTCGCACACCCGGCACGCCGTTAGAATGGCAGGATGCCGCGCCTGACCAGGATCTACACCCGCACGGGAGACGACGGATCGACCGCGCTCGGCCTGGGAGAGCGCATCGCGAAGGACGATCTCCGGGTCGAGTGCTACGGCACGGTGGACGAGCTCAATGCGCTCCTCGGCCTGGCACTCGCGGGTACCAGCCTGCCGCCCGAGCTCGCGCAAGCGATCACGAAGATGCAGAACGATCTCTTCCACCTCGGAGCCGATCTCTGCGTCACAGAGGACGCGAAGGAGAAGCGTCCGCTGCCCCGCATCGAAGAGCGCCACGTCCTCTGGCTGGAGGAGTGCATGGACCGCTGGAACGACGAGCTCCCGCCCCTCGCCAACTTCGTCCTTCCTGGTGGTTCGCCGGTCGCCGCGGCGCTACACGTGGCGCGCACGGTCTGTCGCCGCGCCGAACGGCGTGTGGTTTCGCTCGCCCGGCGAGAACCGGTCGGTGACTGGACGATCCGCTACCTCAACCGCCTCTCGGACGCGCTCTTCGTCATGGCGCGCACCGCCAACCGGCTCGCCGGAGTCGCGGAACCGCTCTGGGATTCGCGCGCCTGAGGCGGAGGCTCAGGAAGCAGGCGGACAGTGGAGGTCGCGGCGGCGCTCGAGGTCGTCGACGACGGCGCGCTTGAAGCCGGCTTCCGATCCGGCCTCGGCGAGGCGCTCGGCGCGGTAGGCGGCGATCTCGACGAGCTCGAAGTTCATCCGGATCGTACGGAAGAGGCGCGGCAGCCGCTCGCCGGGCGCCTGGACGTGGTGCAGCCCGCCGCTGTAGGCGATCACCATCTCGCCCGAAGGGATCGCTTCGAGGATGTCGGCGATTCCGCCGCGGACCGACATGGGCTGTCCGTTCGAATCGAGCCCGTTCGGTCGTTTCATCCGCCCCTCGGGGAGGATCAGGACCATCGAATCCGGGTCGATCCGTGACAGGACCTCCCGCCAGGTATGGTCGCGTTCGCGGGAGATCGACACGACGTTCGCCGCGAGCAGCTTGAAGAATCGTCCGACGACAGGGCGGGTGATGGTTTTTGCCGCAGCCGGTACGACGCCGTGGCAAGCCACCCGCCAGAGGAAGTTGGTCGGTGGCGCGGCGACGAAAATCCACTCGAAGAGACTGGTGTGGTTCAGGAAGCAGACCAGCCGGAGTCGGGACCACGCGGCACGAGGCGCTTCGGTGCCTATCCAGCCGATCCGGCAGCGCCAGAACAGCCGCGAGACCAGCCCGAGGCTCCAGAGGAATCCGAAGACGAGATACTTGCGCACTTCGAGTTTCGTGCCGCGGCTACGACAGCGTCTCGCGAACGACTTCCTCGATCGTCGTCATGCCGTCGCGGATCTTCTGGAGTCCGGAGCCGCGCAGCGAAATCATCCCGTTCTCGACGGCCTTGACCCGGAGCTCGACGGCCGACGCGCCGGACAGGACGAGCTCGCGGATATCGTCGTTGATCTCCATGACTTCGTAGAGGCCGACCCGGCCCTTGTAGCCGGTGTTCGAGCAGCGCTCGCAGCCGCGGCCCTTGAAGAGCTTCACGTTCTTGGCGTCACGCTCCGAGAAGCCGACGTTGACGAGAGCCGCGAGCGGCGCCTCCGTGGGCTCCTTGCAGGAGCTGCAGATCCGGCGCACGAGCCGCTGCGCGACGATCATGTGGACGGAAGTGGCCACCAGGAACGGCTCGATCCCCATGTTCATGAGCCGGTTGATCGACGACGGCGCGTCGTTGGTGTGCAGGGTGGAGAGCACGAGATGGCCGGTCATGGCCGCCTTGATCGCGACCTCTGCGGTTTCGAAGTCGCGGATCTCGCCGACCAGGATGATGTTCGGGTCCTGACGCAGGAACGATCGCAGGGCGGCCGCGAAGTTGAGACCGATCTGCTCTTTCATCTGGACCTGGTTGATTCCGACGAGGTTGAACTCGACCGGATCCTCGGCGGTGATGATGTTCACTTCCGTCGTGTTGATCCGTTGCAGGGCCGAGTAGAGCGTATTCGTCTTTCCCGAGCCGGTCGGACCGGTGACCAGGACCATCCCGTACGGCTTGAGGATGGCGTGCTCGAAGCGACGCAGCGAGTCGGCCTCGAAGCCGAGCCGCGTCATGTCGAGCATGAGGTTGTCCTTGTCGAGCAGCCGCATGACGATCTTCTCGCCGAAGATCGTCGGCAGGACCGAGACCCGGTAGTCGAGGTCCTTGACACGCTCCTGGATCCGGGTCTTGATCTTGATCCGGCCGTCCTGCGGCAGCCGCTTCTCGGCGATGTCGAGCTTCGCCAGGATCTTGATGCGGCTGGTGATCGCCTCGCGCAGGCGCAGCGGCGGGTGCATCATCTCGTAGAGGATGCCGTCGATGCGGTAGCGGACGCGATAGTCCTTCTCGTACGGTTCGATGTGGATGTCGGAGGCGCCTCGCTTGATCGCGTCGGTGAGGATGATGTTCACCAGGCGGACGACGGGAGCCTCTTCCGACTCCTTCTCGAGCATCTCGAGATCGAGGTCCTGTTCCTCGTCGAGGACTTCCAGTGCCGAGTCGGAGGAGGAAGTGTCGGTCAGGTCCTCCATCACCCGCTTGAGCTCGATGGCGTGGGTCGATCCGTAGTACTTGTCGATCGAAGTGCGGAGCGCCGACTCCGAAGCCACCACCGGATCGACGTTGTACCCGGTCATGAACTTGATGTCGTCCATCGCGAAGACGTTGGTCGGGTCGATCATGGCCAGCGTGATCTTGGCGCCGACCTTGGCGATGGGCAGGATCGTGTACTTCCGCGCCACCTCCGCCGGGATGACCTTGATCACACCTTCGTCGATCTCGACCCGCTCGAGGTCGATCGCGGGAACCCCGAAGTGCTTGGAGAGGAACTCGACGAGCTCCTTCTCGGTCAACGCCCCGACCTTGACCAGCGCCGAACCGATCCGTCCGCCCTTGTCCTTCTGCAGGGCGAGGCCTTCGCGCAGCTGATCCTGAGTGACTTTGCCTGCCTTGAGGAGGGCGTCGCCCAGGCGATTGCTCATCTCTTGAACTGCCTTTCGCCGCCGGATGCGGGCTCGGATGCAATGCTCACGGCAGTGTAGCAGCGGGTCGAAAAACGGGTCAATGAAACGCTCCGCCGAGAGCCCGTCATCGCGGGAGTGCCCGTACGCGTGCGATCAGGTCGCTCGTGTTGTGGTCCTTGGGGTCGCCGACGAGCGCCGTGCGGCCGCCGTATGCGCGTACCACCGCGAATTCCGGGACGTCCTCAGGGCGGCCGTAGTCCGGGCCCTTGCAGTGGACGTCCGGCCGCAGGGCCGTGAGCAGCGGCGCGGGACTGTCACCCGGGAAGATCACCACGTAGTCGACCGGAGCGAGAGCGGCGAGGAGCTCCGCGCGCTCGACGGCGGGCACGATCGGACGTCCCGCGCCCTTGAGCGCCTCCACCGACGCATCGTCGTTGATCGCCACGACGAGTCGATCCGCTTCGCGTCTCGCCGCTTCGAGGTAGCGCAGGTGACCGACGTGCAGCAGATCGAAGTGACCGTTGGCGAATGCGATGCGGCGGCCGGCGGCGCGATCCTCCGCCAGCTTCTCGCCCAGACGATCGGCACTCAGGACTTCGCCCACCGCATCTCCTCGCGCGGGCGACGGTCCGAACGGATCGCGTGGCGCAGCTCGTCCGGCGAGACCGTCGCCGTTCCCGCCTTCATGACGACGACGCCTCCGGCGAAGTTGGCGAGCAGCGCGGCTTCGACCGGCGTCGCACCCGCGGCGAGGGCCAGGGCGAACGTTCCGATGACGGTGTCTCCGGCGCCGGTGACGTCGGCCACCTGGTCCGTTCCGTGGACCGGGATGCGCGTCGCACCTGCCGCCTCGAAGAGCGACATCCCGCGACTGCCGCGCGTGACAAGGAGGAAGCGCGCGCCCAGCGTTTCGCGGATCTCGCGACCGGCTCGGCCGTCGTCTCCTTCCGGATCGTCGAGCGGCCGGCCGAGCAGAGCCTCGGCCTCCTCTTCGTTGGGTGTCGCCCCGTCGATGCCGCGGAAGGCCGCGAGGCGGAATCGGCTGTCGACGAGGATCACCCCTTGCGGCCCGACCGCCGCACGGACTGCCGCGACGAGCTCCGGAGCGACGATCCCGTAGCCGTAGTCCGAGAGGACCGCGACGCGAACCCCGGCGACGGCGCGGATCTCACGCTCCAGACGCTCGAGCTCGTCGGAGATCGGCGCGCACGCCTCCTGCTCGTGGTCCAGCCGCACCACCTGCTGCTTGATGCCGGTCGGAAAACCGGCGACGATCCGTGTCTTCGTCGGTGTCCGATATCCCGGACGGTCGAGGATGCCGCCGGTCGCCACCTCGCGCGCAGCGAGCGCCTGCCGCAGCTCGCCTCCGGCGGCGTCGTCGCCGACGACACCGAACACCAGCGGCTCGCCTCCGAGGGCGCGGACGTTGACGACGGCGTTGGCGCCGCCCCCCGGGACGACGGCTTCGCCGGCCCAGCGCAGGATCAGGACCGGCGCCTCGCGGGAGATGCGCTTCGGCGTCCCGTGGACGAAACGGTCCGCGACGAGATCGGCGAGCAGGAGGACGCGCTGGCCCGCCATCGCGTCGACGAGGGCGAGCAAGCGCACTGCGGACACCGGGGCGTTCTCCTCGATGCTCATGTGGCGGCCGTCATTCTGTCAGAGCGTGCGTCAGGTCGGTTCGCCGGGCGAGCAGGCGGAGCTCGAACGGATACTCCGGACGACGGAACGTGGCGATCTCGCGGTAGTCCGCGCGCAGTGCCTCGTCGCGGACGAAGAAGGCGAGGAAGCTGTCGTGGAAGTTCGGATTGTCGAGCACGTAGTCCGGAGGTGCGGCGCGGAGCCGGTCGGCCAAGCGGCCCGCGAGACGGTCCTCGAGGATCGCCGGATCGACGATCCCGACCAGATCGACCACCCGGTGGTCCGAGAAGTAGGCGAGGGCGCCGATCTCGACCGCCGCGACCGAGCCGTTGGCGGGCGATCGGCGGACGAGCTCGTCCGCGACATCGCGGTACACGCGCAGCCGGGGATCGGGAGGACGGCTCCAGTGTTCGCGCCAGAATCGTCCCGTTGCGATCGCCGCCGGCAGCACGACGGCGAGGGCGGCGCAGAGGCCCGCGGCACGGCGCCAGCCCGGGACCCGCGAGCCACGGGAAGGCCGTGGCAGTCCCGTGGCGAGGCGTTCCAGCCCGGCCGCGGCGAGGGCCAGGAGCGCGACCAGTGGAGCGACCTGGTACCAGGGGGAGAAGGGGACGCCGACCAGGCGGTAGAACAGCTCGTGGGCACCGATCCAGGCGGCGGCGGCCAAGAAGAGAATCCGTTCGCTGCGGTTCCTCCGGTCCCCTTCCCCGCGCAGGAGGAGTGCCGCGAGAGCCGACAGCAGGAGCAGGACGGCTCCCGCGCCGGAAAAGCTCCGGACGAGCCAGTCCCACTCGGCGGCGAGATAGCCGCCGTGCGCGAGGGCGATCTCGGATCGTTTCCCCGCCAGCGTGCTCGGAAGGGGAGAGCCGAAGAGGCGGACGAGCCAGACCGCACAGGTGAGAGGAGCGAGAAGGCCGGCGGCGACGAATCGTGCGGGGAAGCGACGCCGGATCCACCAGAGGGCGAGCGTGAGCGCCAGGGCGGCGAAGGCGGTGTCGGCACGGAAGGTGACGGCGAGTCCGGTCAGCAGGCCGGCGAGAACGGGATGGCGGGCGTCGCGAACCAGGAGAAAGGCCCAGGCGAGGAGAGCGGTCGCCGGAACGGTTTCGGAGCCCAGCATCTCGATGATCCAGCGCGAGCCGAGGAGCAGCAGGACGAAGGCGTAGTCGGCGACTCCCGGTGGACGCGGCGGTTCGTCCACCGGGGTCCGGAAGCGGACGAAAGCGATCGCCAGGGCCACCAGGGCGGCGAGAGAGACGGCGGACGCAGCAACGGCGACGGTCAGGCCGAACGGCCGGCCGATCGTCGCCAGGGCCGCGAGGAGCGCGGCGTAGCCGGGTGCCGAGGTGCCGAGGACGGCCTCGCCCGGATTGAACACGAAACCGTGTCCGCGCGCCAGATTGTCGGCATAGCGATAGGTGATGTAGGCGTCGTCGTAGGTCGCCGGGGCGAAGACCGAGGCGACGAGAATCGCCGCCGCCAGTGCCGCGAATCCGGGTCCCAAGCGTGAGAACATGGAGCGGGAAGCGTACGACGAGTTGGCACGATGGGGGGTGGCACCGTTCGTGCTCGAATGGTTGGCGATATGGCGGAGTCCGAATCCATGGCGAAAGTTTCCGAGCCCGGTCCGGCGGTGGAGCGCGCCGACTTCGAGACGGCGGCGATGCCGTTCCTGGACTCGCTCTACAACACCGCCTACCGCCTGGCGCGCAACGCCCAGGATGCCGAGGATCTCGTCCAGGAGACCTTTCTCAAGGGTTACCGGAGCTACGCGCAGTTCACGCCCGGGACGAATCTCAAGGCGTGGCTCTTCAAGATCCTCAAGAACACTTTCATCAACCAGTACCGCAAGCGCCAGTCGGCGCCGGCCGAGAGCGATTTCGCCGCGATCGAGGAGAGTTTCGAGAGCGAGATCGCGGACGGTGCCGCCGGCCAGATCAAGAATCCCGAAGAGGAGGCGCTCGAACGCGCCTTCGACGAGAACGTCCAGCGGGCGCTCGACGGCCTGCCGCCCGACTACCGGATGGCGGTCCTCCTCGCCGACATCGAGGGTTTCTCCTACCGCGAGGTGGCCGAGATCCTCGAGATTCCGGTGGGCACGGTGATGAGCCGGCTCTATCGCGGAAGGAAGCTCCTCGAGGAGACGATGCTCAAGTACGCCAGGAGCCGTGGATATCTCCGGGCCGACGAGCAGCCGGCCCGGAGGCGCAGCGAAGAGGGCGCGGAGAGCGCATCGTCGGCCTCCGACCGGGGCGGTGTCCGGACCCGGGGAGGGGAATTTCTTCCCGACCGTCATGGTTGAAGCGAGCGAAGAGGAAACCTTGAGCGGTCGACATTCGACATGAGCTGCAAGCGGATCCAGCGCACGATCTTCCTCTGGGTCGATCGGGACCGGGAGGAGCGCCTTCGCGCCCCGCTCGCGGAGCATCTCGAGCACTGCCCGCACTGCCGTGAGCGCGCCATGCGCGTCGAGCGGATCGTGGTGCTCCTGCGCCGGCGCTGCACGCGGCAACCGGCACCCGACGCGCTTCACCAGAGGATTCGATCGCTGCTCGGCTTCGAGTAGCGATCCCAGCGGAGGAACGAGATTGAATCGACGAAACGGCAAACTGCAGGGCACGACGGACAACGGCGGAAGATTCGTCCGCCGGAGTCTCCGGGCAGGAGTGCTGTGCGCGGTCGCCGTGCTCGCCTGCGCCGGTCTGGCGGGAGCGCAGTCGAACGTCTCGCTGCCGGGGCTCGGCGGCGGGTCTCTGACGTCGCGCGACCTGAGCAGCGGGACCCACGTTCTCGTGGTCTGGGCTTCGTGGTCACCGCGCTGCCGCGACATCGTCCAGCGGGTCAACGAGCTCAGCGGGAAGGTGAGCGGCGCTCGTGTGGCCACGATCGATTTCCAGGAGGAGGCGGGCGACGTCGAAGCGTTCCTCTCCGGCAAGGGACTGCGGGCGCCGGTCTACCTCGACCGCAGCGGCGACTTCTCCAAGGCGCACGCCGTGACGACGCTCCCGGGACTCGTCGTCTACCGCGACGGTGAGCTCAAGTTCCAGGGTCACCTCGAGAACGACGCGGTGAGCCAGGTGCAGGCGCTCCTGCGCTGATCCGGCCGAACCTCTCCTGCAGGGCCTCGACCCCAGGATCCGGGCAGCGGATGCTATGATTCCGCCCTTCCGGTCAGGCTGGCCGAAGTCCTTTCTGCAGAGGGGGATCCGCGCTCGATGGCATCCGGGCTTCAGGAGAAGGCGAGAGAGTTCGCGCACGGTCTCGTCCTGGCGGGCCTGGTAGCAGCGGCAGCCGGGGTTGCTTTGCCGATGGCCGGGCCGGGCGAGCCGGCCGCCGCACCGGAGCCACCGACTGTCGCTTCACCGGTCGCCATCGAGCTTCCGGAGACCACCCCGGAGAAGCGTCCGGACCGCGTCGCGACCCTGCGCTCCGGCGAGACCCTGAGCGATCTACTGCAGGAGCTGGGTCTCGAGCCCGCCGCGGTCGCGCAGGTCGCGGACGCGGCCCGGCCGTACGTCAATCCACGTCAGCTCCACCCCGGCCTCCAGATCGCGGCGTTTCTCGAACAGGGCGTGCCCGAACGCTTCGAGCTCGCGCTGCGCGGCCGCGGCGAGCTGGCGCTCGCCAGGGCCGATCAGGTCTGGGAGCCGAGCTGGCGACCGTACGAGCGGGACACGCGCACGCGGGTCGTTCGCGGCGAGCTGCGTGACTCGCTCGACGCCTCGCTCGCCACGGCCGGCGCGGGATCGGAGCTCGCCTACGCGATGGCGGAAGTTCTGCAGTGGGACCTCGACTTCACCCGCGATCTGCAGAACGGAGACCGGTTCGAGGTCCTCTTCGAGGAGGTCTACCTCGACGGCGACTACTTCGGCCTCGGGAGCGTGCTGGCGCTCTCCTACACGCAGCCCCGGCGCAAGCTGGAGGTCTTCCGGTTCGGCGAGGGCGAGTCGTACTACGACGCCGAGGGAAGGCCGCTGGAGAAGATGTTCCTGCGCGCGCCCCTGGCCTATTCGAGGGTCACGTCGCGCTTCTCGACGAAACGCTTCCACCCGGTGCTCAAGGTCAACCGGCCGCACTACGGTGTCGATTACGGAGCTCCGAAGGGGACTCCGGTCCGGGTCACGGCGACCGGAACCGTCGTCTCCGCGGGCTGGGACGGCGGCGGTGGAAAGACGATCAAGGTTCGTCATGCCAACGATTTCCTGACCTGCTATCTGCATCTGTCGCGCTTCGCCGACGGGATCCGCGCCGGCACGCGCGTGCATCAGGGCGAGATCATCGGCTACGTCGGGTCGACCGGTCTCGCGACCGCCGCGCATCTCGATTACCGGGTCAAGCAGCACGGGAGCTGGATCGATCCGCTGTCACTGAAGAGCGTACCCGCGGAACCGATCAGTCCTCTGGCGCGCGACGCCTTCGTGCGGCAACGCGACGCCATGCGCCTTGCGCTCGCCACCGGCGGCGAGTTCCTCCCGCCGGCGCCGGAGAACGCACCGGAGATGGTCCGGGTCGCCTCGGCCGGCGGCACCGGGACGCCGTCCGGGCGCGCCGCCAAGAAGAAGTAGACGTGATCCGCGTCACGACCTGGTGCCGGGCGGATCTCGCCGGGGGCACGCTCGACATCTGGCCGATCGGACTCCTTCACCCAGGGGCGCGGACCGTCAACTTCGCTCTCGATCTTCCCGTCGAAGTCCGATTCCGCCCCCGGTCCGCCGGCTTCCTCGTCGTGCAGGGCGAGGCGACGCTCGAGGCCGCGACCGACTGCGACCTGCGTGCGCACCCCGAGACGGCACTTCTCGGCGAGATCGTCCGCGCCACCGGGCTGACCTCCGGCGAAATCCGGATCCGCAGCGCCTCGCCGCGAGGCGCCGGCCTAGGGGCGAGCTCCGCGCTCACCGTGGCGCTGCTCGCCGCGGTCGAGCTCGCTCGTGGAGGGACGCTGGAACGGTCGGCCGGCGCCCGCGCGGCGCTCGCTCGCGACCTCGAAGCGCGCCTGATGAAGCTGCCCACCGGGATGCAGGACCATTTTCCCGGCCAGCTCGGCGGAGCGCTCGAGATCGTTCACGACCCGGGCGACGAGCGTGTGCGCCAGCTCGACGTCGACCTCGACGCTCTGGGAGATCGGCTGCTCGTCGCCTACAGCGGGCAGAGTCACTTCTCGGCGGGCGCGAACTGGGCGATCATCCGAGGGCGCCTCGACGGCGATTCCGATCTCGCCCTGCGGCTCGACCGGATCCGTGACGTGGCGTCGGCGATGCCGGCGGCCCTCTGCGCAGGTCGCTGGGACGAAGTCGGCCGTCTCGTTTCCGAGGAGTGGTCGGCGCGGCGAGAGCTTTCGCCGGCGATCTCGACACCGCTCCTCGAGCAGCTCCTGTGCCGCGGAACGGAGCTAGGCGGTTGGGGCGGCAAGGCCGGTGGCGCCGGCGGTGGCGGTTCGGTCTTCCTGCTGGCGCCGCCGGAAGCACATCCGGCCATCCTGGAGGCCTGGCGGGCACTCGGGGCGGAGCCGTTGCCGACGCGACCGACGCGCCGCGGACTGGAGTTCGAAATCTAGGAGAGAGAGTAGTCGGACCCGCGGTGGCTCAGAGGCCCGAGGCGCGACGCGTGAGCGCGTTCCAGGCTTCGTTCGCCGGCACCTGCGTGAGATCGATCGACCGCAGCTCGCTCCAGCCGCCGCCGGTCGCCGATTCGCGGTAGAGGATCTGGCCGGGAACTTCCCAGGCGATGATCGACAGATCGCCGCGGACCGAGGAAAGAAGTCGCTGGCCGGGCGCGATGTCGGCGGGCAGCTCGATGCTTCCGGAGCGGCGTAGCGCGAGGAAGTGACTGAAGTCCGAGCCGGCCACCGGGACGAGCGGCGGGATCTCGAGGAGGCCCCCCTCATCGGCACAGACGTTGGCGAGGCCTCCACTGAGGATCTCGCGACCGAGCTCCACGATGTGCCCGCGCGCCATCTCCGAGAGAGTGCCGGCGTCCGCGTCGGGCGGCGCCGCGAGCAGGAGCGCGGCGGTCCGGCTGCCGAGGTACGCCGCCGCAGAGGAGTGGAATCTCGAAGCGAGCTCGACGATGTGGCCGCGCGCCATCTCGGCGAGCTCCGCTCGATCCGTCGAGGGGAGCGCCTGGGCCAGTTCGACGATGTGGCCGCGCGCCATTTCGGCGAGCTGACCGATCTCTCCCGGGAGTGCCGAGAGCTCGGCGAAAACCAGACGGTGGGTCGCCGAGTGCACGAAGACGACCGTGGTCTTGCCGCCCGAGGTCCCGACCAGCCGCGGTGTCGCCTGGAGCTCGGCCGGCGGCAGGATCGCAGAGGTCTCCTCGTCGGCCGCGAGACTGTCGAGCGCGACGACCGGGTTCCACCCGAGATAGTTCCCGGCGACGAAGACGACCGGCGTGTAGTAGCTGCGGATCTCGCCGCCGGAACTCTCCGACCAGACGAGGTGGAGCACGCGGCGCGGAACCCGGACCTCCGCGCCATCGATCGTCGCGCGGAAGTCGTCGTTGACGAGTGCAACCTGGAGATGGTCCTTGTCGGTGAGCGTGCCGCCGGAGATCTCCGTCGCCTCGGACCAGCCGGCCGGAGTGAACGATCGCATCTCGAATCGCGACCAGACCTGATTGCCGTAGGTGCGCCGGTTCCAGATGAGGTGGACCGATCCCGAGACCGGGTCGTTGAGCAGCACCGCCGAGCTCTCGCTCTCTGCTCCCTCGGTTCCCGGGACGAGGTAGCGCGCCAGCGGCTCACCCGGCCGGATGACGTCGAGCGCCAGCACCGGCGTCTCGGGTGCATAGACCGGGTTGGCCCCGAAGATCTCGCCGAACGTGCCCGTCCAGAGGCGGTAGGTCGTACCGTCACTGCCGATCGCGACCGGGCTCGACTGGGGAATGGCGTACACGGAGCCTGCCAGCAGCAGTCCGAGTGCGAAAGCGGGCAGGAGGCGACGCATCGTCTCAGGCCTTGAGGTTCACCAGCGCCAGGACATCCACGCCCATGAGGAGCTCGGGGAGGTAGTCCGCGTCGGGGTAGAAGTCGACCTGCAGCTCGGCGAACCTCCGCCGCGCGACGAAGTCGTTGCCGAGAGTGCGCGCAGCCGCGCCGGCGAGATAGAGCGCGTTCTTGCGCGAGCCGTCGTCGGCGAAATGCACGGCGAGGTCGTGCGCACGCACTGCGTGACGCTCGGCGGCCCGCGCCCTGTCCGCTTCGAGCAGGGCGAAAGCGAGGTCGAGCCGGGCGAGCATCTCGTGTCGCTCCGCTCCGAGGCTGCGCAGCAGTCGCAGCGCGCGATAGATCCGTCCGAGGCCGCGCCGCACCTCGCCGGTGACGACGTGACAGTAGCCGGAGTTGTAGCCGATCACGGCCGACCGCAAACGGTCGTCGGGCGCGAGACGGGACTCGGCCTCGGCGTAGGTCGCGAGCGCCTCTTCGAACCGGCTCCCGGCGACCTGGAAGTTCGCGATCTGGTTGAGGCTCGACGCCTTCCGTGACTCGTCCAGAAGCTCGGCCCGGTCGCGGGCGATGCGGGCGTAGAACAGGCCCTTCCGGGCCTCCTTGTGGAGCTCGTAGTGACGCGCGATCGTGTAGGCAGCGAGGAAGCCGTTCTCCGCGTCACCCGAGCGCATCAGGAGATCGCGCAGTTCGCCGACAGGACTCTCGCCGGTGCCGAGCTCCAGGACGATCGCGGCGCGATTGCAGCGCACACGGTCGATCATCACCGGATCGGCGAGCTTCTCGACCAGCGGCAGCGTGGAGTCGACGAGATCGAGCGCCCCGGCGAGGTCGCCGCTCTCGACCAGCGCGGCCCAGCGGGTGCGCGCGGTCCGCAGCTCGGCGGTTTCGGAGTGGTCGGTCATGGCGCGTCGATCACCGGCGGGCTACGAGTCTCGCGACACGCCCCGGTGCGGCGATTTCCGTTCCAGAATATACGTTTCGATCTCGTCTTGCGAGGAGGGGTCGAGCGTCTTGAAGTCGGACAGGAGGCGGAGATCCCGCGGGGTAAGGGTCTCGCGGGAGACCTCTTCGAAGAATTCGCCTACTCCGATCCGGAACTCCGCGAGGATCTTGAACAGCGTGTCCAGGCTGACACGGTATTCGCCCTTCTCCATTCGCGAGAGATCCGACTGCTGGATCCCCAGGCGCTGGGCGAGCTCCGTCTGCGTCTGGTGACGCTCCTTGCGGAGCTGTCGGATCTTGCGTCCGACGAGTTGGACCTGGCGGAATTCGGAGGGTTGGGCCATGGTGGATTGCCTGCCCAAGCATAGTAGGCAGGCCCGGAGAATCATGTCAAGATGCCATTCCGGCTCGACACCCGGCAACTCCTCCGCCTCAGAGAGCGCTCTAGCCCTTCTAGACCATGGTTCGGAATTCCTATCTCCTCCGCGAGCTCGTCCGGCGCGATCTCCAGAGCCGTTATCGCGGCTCGCTGCTGGGTTTCCTCTGGGCCCTGGTCCACCCGCTCTGGCAGCTGGGGCTATACACCGTCGTCTTCTCCTGGATCCTCCGGGTCCCGCTGACGGGGGAGGGGACCACCAGCTTTCCGGCGTTCCTGTTCGCCGGGCTTCTCCCTTGGCTGGGATTCTCCGAAGGCCTGATGCGCTCCACCACGGCCGTCGTCGACCAGGCGAACCTGGTACGGAAGCATCGCTTCCCGAGCGAGCTGCTGATCGTCTCGGTGGCGACCTCTGCGGTCTGTCACCAGTTGGTGGCGCTCGGCCTGTTCGCCATCTGGCAAGGCTTTTGCGGCGGAATCGATCCGGTGCGGTCAGTTTGGCTCGTTCCCGGGTTGATCGTGCAGTTCGCCATCACCCTGGGGCTCGGCTGGGCGGCGGCTGCGGCACAGGTCTTCTTCCGGGACGTGTCACAGATCGTCAGTGTCGCCCTCGCCGGCGGCTTCTACCTGACGCCGGTGGTATATCCGATGAGCATGGTGCCGGTCGCGCTGCAGCGCTGGATCCTGCTCAACCCGCTGGCGACCGTCGTGGCCGCCTTCCGGGCGGCCCTGGTGGGTGGTCCCGCGCCGACGCGAACGGCGTGGCTCACGGCAGTCGTTTTCGCTGGCGTCTTCGCCGGCTCGGGTTGGTGGCTCTTTCGTCGGCTGCGGTCGTCGTTCGCCGATGAGCTTTGATCGATTGGGAATCGGATAGGAAGGAAATCTCCATGAAGCGAGTCCAGGCAGTCTTCTTGTCTTCGGCGATGCTGGTGCTCGGCGGCGCCGCGGCCACACGGGCGCAGTCGGCCCCGCCGTCCGGTTCGACGGGCGCACCGACGTCTCCTGCGGCGCACCGGGGGGTCAAGAACGCGTTGCAGCCGCCCGACGGGAAGTGGTTGAAGGACGAGGACGGCCGCGAATACTTCGTGTCCAAGGTCCCGAAGACGAAGGGCTTCCGTCGCGACAGCGAAACCCACATCACGGCGAGCGGTACCTACGGGTTCGACATCGTCGGCGAAGACGCGGAGTTCTTCTTCGCCAAGATCTACAAGCCGGTCTCGACGGCGAGCGCGCGGAGGAAACTCCCGACGCCGCAGGAGCTCGCGGCCAAGGCGAGGGAGTACGAGTTCACGCTGTCCGCTTCGGACCGTCTGGTCTTCGAGCCGATCGGTGAAGGGCTTCCGGAGACCGGTCACTGGCGGAACGGATTCGACCTCGCCGACCTCAACGGGGACGGACACCTCGATTTCGTGCACTCGAGCGCCCGCGGTCAGCTGAATTCCCGCCCGAACCTGTTCCTCGGCGACGGCAAGGGGAAGTTCGCGCCGTGGCGGGAGGCGACGTTCCCGTCGCTCAAGTACGAGTACGGAGACATCGTCGCCGCCGACTTCAACAACGACGGGCACGCCGACCTCGCGATCGCCGTCCACCTGCGCGGGTTGCTGGTTCTGTATGGCGACGGCAAGGGCAGGTTCCGCCAGGCCCCGAACGGGCCGTCCTACGAGGCAGGTGACATCCGCCTCGAGGCGATCAATCGCTTCTCCTCGCGTCAGGTTGAGCGGCTCGACTGGGACGGCGACGGGCGACCGGAGTTCCTGGCGCTCGCGGAGGGGCCGTCCGGGATCTACTTCTCGAACAAGGGCTACTCGGGCAAGCTGCAGGAGTCCTACGGCGTCGGCCTGTTCCACCTCGACGACAAGGGCGCCTGGACGCGGATCGAGGGCACCACGGATCCCAACCTCTACGGTGACTCGATCGCGATCGGTGACGTGAACGGCGACGGCAAGGTCGACTTCCTCCTGGGCAGCAACTCCGCCGGCGTCGACACTCTCCTCCACCTGCATCAGGAGGACGGGGGCTGGGCAGCGGCGCCGGCGCTCCCGCTGCGCGATCGCTCCTGGAATCGGTCCGTGGCGATGGGCGATTTCGACCGCAACGGCAAGGTCGACCTCGCGATCAGCTTCCAGTCGATCGAGCTCGGAGTGCATCGCAGCGGTCTCGATCTGCTCCTGGCACAGCCGGACGGAAGCTGGAAGCGGCGGACGATCTTCTCGGAGGACGGGGACAACGGGTTGCAGTCGATGACCTCGGGCGACCTCGACGGCGACGGCAACCTCGATCTGATCGCCGGTGCCCGCAACGGGCGGGTCTTCGTCCTCCTCGGCGACGGCAAGGGCGGCTTCACCTCCGAGAGCGCCGACGAGTTGGCGGCAGTGCAGGCCTGCGGTGTCTACGACATCCACCTGGCAGACATCAACGAGGACCGGCAGCAGGACCTCGTGGTCGCCTTTGCCGGGGAAGACTGCCCGGGGCGCGGTCACATCGGCGCCTGGACCTGGGTGGCGACCCGCCCCTGATCGCCGACACCTGGCGGGAGAGCGGCGGAAGTTCCGCCGCTCCGCGGCCTTCTCTACGGGGACTTGACTTCCGCAGAAAGGGCGTGGCAGCATATTGGTACAGAAATCTTTGAACGGGAGGTGGTGGCTTCCGAGTGCGGACAGGCACAGAGTTTTTTCGATGGAAGTTTCGATCGTTGGAAATAAACTATGCAGTCATCTCGTTAAGGAGACTGTCTCTCATGAAGAAGCTCATCTGTTGTTTCGCCGTGGCGAGTCTTCTCGCTCTGGGCGGTTCGGCGATCGCCGAGCTCTGCTCGATCGAGGCCGCTCCGGCCGCGACGCTCCTGCTGCCGTACTTCCAGGTCGACCTGGACAACGATGCGGGCGTCAACACGATCTTCTCGATCAACAACGCTTCGGCGTCGGCCGCACTCACCCACGTGGTGGTGTGGACGAACATGTCGGTGGAAGTCCTCGACTTCAACGTCTACCTCACCGGCTATGACATGCAGACGATCAACCTCGGCCTGGCGCTGAAGGATGGTCTGCTGCCGATCACGGGCAACGGCGAGCCGGAGAGCCCGGTCGGTCCGTTCTCGGATCCGGACGGCAACGGCTACCCGGGTTGCGACGAGCTGGGTTTCCCGTACGACAACACCGACGGTGGTGATGCCTCGTGCGGCGAGCTCGGCTGCGTTCGTCTCGCGGACGTGCAGGAGATCCTGCGCGGCAACGAGTCGACGTATATCTACCCCGGCGACTGCGCGGCGTTGCCGACGGCCGACGGTGCGATCGCCGACGGCTACGTGACGGTGGACCTGGTCAACGACTGCACGCTGCAGACGCCTTGCGGCCAGGGCTGGTCGAACCCGGACCAGGGTCCGTACTTCGGCTACCAGGGTGAAGGCCTCGGTCTGTACGACAACATCCTGTGGGGCGACTACTTCTACATCAACGGCGGCGAGAACTTCGCCCAGGGCGACAACCTGGTCCACATCCAGGCGGCTGCCAACATCGACGAGGCGATCCAGCTCTCGAACGGCTCGTTCTACAACCGCTGTGACGGAGATGCCGTTCCGTACGCCGACTACCGCGAGTCCCTCGGGACGACGTTCGCGGCGCACTACTACCGCAACGCGCAGTTCAGCGGCGGCACGCACCTGCAGGTCTGGCGTGACTCGACGTACGACGGTGCGCCGTTCAACTGCGGTGGCGCTCCGGGATGGTACCCGATCGGTCAGTCGCAGGTCGTGATCTTCGACGCGCAGGAGAACACCGAGGTTCCGGACATCTGCCAGATCTCGCCCTGCCCGCCGGGAAATCCCGAGGATCTGTTCGCGCCGCGTGAGGCGAACGTGATCGACGTCGACGACATCGCGACGTTCCCCTCGGGCTGGATCTACATGAACCTCAACGAGCAGTACGGCGAGGGCGTGTACTCTCTGCGTCAGAACTGGGTCAACCAGACGCACGACGCCGAGGGTCGCTTCAGCGTCGGCTACGCCGCGGTGGTCATCTCCGACTTCTGTGACTCGACCAGCGTCGAGCTCGGCGAGTCGGGCGACGAGTTCCCGGAAGTCTGGCCGGCGTGCAGCCCGTACTACGGTTCGCCGAACTACTGCGACTGATTCGTTCGGTCCAGTAGAGCTCCAAAGTCGTTCGAGGCGCGGGTCGCGAGACCCGCGCCTTTTTCTTTG
>JBFWYP010000046.1:0-22271 GCA_050186295.1 Thermoanaerobaculia bacterium
AGGGAACGCGCCAGGCCGGCCTCTCCCGCCCGGCCCAGCGAGCGGTTACGCGCCACGGCGGAGCGCAGCAGCTTCTCGGCCTCCTCGATGCGATCCCGGTTGTGCAGCAGCGATCCCAGCGCGAGCTCGGCGGCGGCGACCTTCTCCGGCTGCGGCCGAGCGAGGGCCTCCAACTGCGCGAGGCTCGCGCGCAGCTGCTCTTCGGCCTGCGCCTCGGCGCCGATCGCCGCGTAGGTGCGGCCGATGGTCAGGCGGATATCCGCCGCGACGGCGGGTGTAGCCTCGAGGCCGGCTTCGAGCTCGCCGGCGGCGTCGTCGAGGATCGTCCGCAGCAGGCTCACGTCGCGGCCCCGCGCGAGTTGCGGGTCGATCGAGCCGAGCATCTCCTGGAGGAAGGCGCTGATGCGTTCCGCGGCAGCGCGCTGGGTCTCCGCCTCGCCGCGCGCGGCGTCGGCGCGCAGGAACATCCGCGTGCTGAAAATCGTCGCCACCGCGAGCGTCGCGAACACCAGCGCCGCAGCAAGGACTGCCGCCGTGTGGCGCGCGACGAACCGTCGAGCGCGGTAAGCGACGGAGTCGGGGCGTGCTTCGATCGGATGGCCGGCGAGGTAGCGGCCGAGGTCGGCCGCGAGTTGCTCCACCGAGCTGTAACGGCGCTCGATCTCGGTGCGCGTCGCCTTGCGGAGAACGAGCCCGAGGTCGCCGCGGAGCTCGCGTCGCAACCGGGCCGGGTCGGAGCGGCGGCGAGCGGCGAGCGCTTCGATTCCTTCCCGGTCCGAGGGGAGCAGCGCTTCCGGCGCGAGCCGCGGGGCGGATTCGATCTGGCGGGCGATCTCGAGTGGCGACGACCGCTCGAGCGCCTCGCCCGCCAACGGCACGCGGCCCGTGAGCAGCTCGAGCAGGAGGACGCCGAGCGCGTAGACGTCGCTCCGGGTGTCGATCTCCTCGCCTCGCGCCTGCTCGGGGCTCATGTACTCCGGCGTCCCGATGATCTCGCCGCGACGCGTGAGCCCCGGCTTCGCCTCCTCGTCGGCGACGAGTTTGGCGATGCCGAAGTCGATCACCTTGACCCGTGCCTCGCCGTTCTCTCCGGCAGTCACGAGAACGTTGGCAGGCTTGAGATCGCGATGCAGGATCCCTTTCTGGTGCGCGTGACGGACCGCATCGCAGACGGCGAGGAAGAGCCGGATGCGCTCGCCGGTCGAGAGTCGCTGGCGATCGCAGAAGGCGGTGATCGGCTCGCCCGCGACGAGCTCCATGACCAGGTACGGTCGCCCCTCCGGGGTGGCTCCGGCGTCGAAGACCTGGGCGATCGCCGGATGGCTCATGCGCGCCACGCTGCTGCGCTCGGCCTCGAACCGTTCGAGGATCCGCGGACCCACGAGATCGTCGCGCACGAGCTTCACCGCGACGCGGCGCGCGAGCGGCGCCTCCTGCTCCGCTTCGAAGACGACGCCCATGCCACCCTGGGCGAGCTCGCGCACGAGGCGATACGGGCCGAGGCGATCTCCGACTTCGGGCCGCCGCGCGCCCCCCTGAAGAAAGGCCCCGGGTGCCGGTGCCTCCTCCCGCGGCGCGAACGGTCCGGAGGTTGCGTGCCGGTCCGTTTCGAGAAGGCGCAACAGCTGCGCGTGCACCTCCGGCTCGTCCGCCGCGAGCGCCGCGAGGCGCGCCCGCCGGGCGTCCGGCGACAGGTCGGCGATCTCGTGAAAGAGCGCTTCGAGGCGATGAAACTCGGTGGAAGAGCCCATACCGTGCGGGAGCCTGTGAATCGCCGCGACAGTAGCACGCGTCGCGAGTCCGCCCCGGGCTCGTGGCTCCGCGTGGAGTCCGGTCGCGAGCACTCGGCGAGGGCGGAGGCCGTGTCCTGCACCTTGGGCGAGTCGACCCTCTCAGGCCTGTCGAAGGTCCGCTCCCGGAAGACGCCACGAGAGCCAGAGCACGTACGCGCCGACGACGACATCGACGACGCAGCAGAAGACCGGATACCAGGCGGGCACGCCCGCGTTGGCGATCAGTCGACCGTGCACCAGATCGTAGAGCCCGTGCAGCAGCCAGAGGGCGCCGACGACGATGGCCGACTGGCGGACACTGACGAGCGCGAAGAGCAGGCCGGCGACGAGGAACGGAAGGCCGTAGATCATCTCCCGGGCTCCCACGGCCGGCTGGCCCGCGGACAGAGCGAACGCCGCGTAGAGGCTCGGCAGAGTGATCAGGCCCAGCGCATACAACCAGCGCTCGCCGCGGAGAGATCGCGCGACCAGAATGGTGAGAACACCCACCGCGGCACCGACCAGAGCTGCGATCATCCGGCTCTCCTCGAACGCGTCGCGGATTCGATCACGAACGCGCCCGTTGGCCGCATTGCCCGGTCGACGCCGGCTCCCGCCCGCTCAGTGCTTCGCCGAGCTCGTCGAGACCGAGCTCTCCGCGTAGAGCGGCTCGAAGCCGAAGACCCAGCGCTTCGAGACATCGACCGTGACCCGTACCGCCTTCATGTCGGGCCAGCCGTAGACCTGGAGGCGGGTGAGGTTGGGGTGGCTGACGCTCGGCGCGTCGGTGTCGAGCTCGGACAGCGGACGGTCGACGGTGAACTCGTGGGTGTGCCCGTGCACCACGAGCACCTGGCCGTCGAAGGCGTCGGCGCCGGCGACGATCGCCTGGAGCACCGCCTCGGAGGGGCCGCCCTCCCAGCGCACTTCGTCGAGGAACGGGTTGGTGTGGAACGCGAAAACGACGGCGCGGTCGCCGCCGGCCCTGGCCGCGGCGTACGCCGCTTCGACCCACGCGACGTTCGCCTTCTCGCGGCGCACGAACTCCTTCCACCAGCGCTCCTGGCGCAGCTCGAGCTGGTTCCAGGTGCCGACGATGTCGAGTGTCGCGAAGGTGGCGCCGCCGTGTCGCCAGCGCGCGTTCTCGGAGTAGTCGGCGAATTCCGGACCGGCGTCGGCCTGACGCACGAGCGGCATGGTGCGTGCGCCGAGGCTCGCCGGCTTCGACCAGAACACGTCGCGCATGATCCCGAGGATCTCGAGCGGATCGGCGTTGCCGCGGTTCGCCTTCCAGCAGTCGGCCCACTCGTTGTTGCCGGGTGTATAGACGACCGGAGCGGCGAAGCGTTGGAAGTAGTCGCGCTGGCTCTCCTGGAAGGCGCGGCCGCAGTCGCCGTACCCCTTGGTGTCGCCGACGTGAATGGAGAACGCCGGCTGCGCCGCGTTGATCTCGGCGATCAGCGCCTCGTAGAGCGGATAGTCGGCCGGTACCGCGTACGTGGTGTCACCGAGCGCCACGAACGAGAACGGCTCGGCCCCGGCGGCCACCTCGGCGCCGAACAGCAGTGCGGGCAGAACGAGAGCAAGGACGAACGAGCGCGGAATCCTGGTCCTGGTCGGCATCGGTCCCCTCCGTGGCGCTACGTTATCGGCTCGCGCGGATGGGGCGGCGACTCGAGGGAATCGTTCGGCCCGCCGGCGAAAGCCCAGGCGCCAGATACGCCAAAGGCGGATCGGTGGTTTCGTGGGCGTGGAGAGTCGGGCACTTCGCCTGGTAGGGGAAGAGGGGAGGGGGTCGCCTTGGTGCACATGCCCCGGCGCAACACCAGTCCCTCGGAAGGAGCGCCGAGGTCGGGTCGAGCCTGGCGAGATCAGGCGACTTGCAGAACGGTTGACGCCTGACTGGTGCTGGCGAAGGTCCAGGAGTCGCTGGGCGCCGCTCTCGCGACCGAAGACTCCGAGTTCTCTCGGTCACCGCGTTCGATCTACATCGTTGGAACGCTCAGCAACCGCGTACTCTCATCCAGGTTCTCGACTTCGCCTTCACGGCACCGCCAGGCTTCAGAGCGCACCTCGAGGACCGTCTCTGACCGCCAGCCGACGATCGAGTGCGAGTGGATGACGACTTCGTCCGCTCCGAGCTCGGAGGTAGGCAGCTGGAGTGGGATCGACCGGCCGCTCGCGACGTCGACGACCGCGACCTCCTGGCGGTTGGTGCAAGGGGCGCCACGTTGCGCGACCCCGTACGCCAGGAGCTGGCCTCCCGGGGCGAAGCTCGGCCGGATCAGCGCCGAGCCGAATGCGTCGAAGAGGTGTCGAGCCTGGCGACTCCCGGTGTCGGCGACGAAAACATGGTGATCGTAATTCTGCGCCGGAACCCCGGCGATCGAGACGATTGCCAACCCCTCGACCGGGAGCCAGGCAATCAGGTCGGGTTCCGAGGCGAAGCGACAGCGAAACTCTCCGGCTGCATCGATGGCTACGAGCCACGGCAACTCAGGCGTGCCGCACTGCTCGCCCTCCGCGAGGTCTTCGGGCGCGACCTTCCAGCACTCCGTACCCGTCGCGCGCTCGCGACACAGTTCGAACTGCTCGACGGCGCTACGGAAGACGGGCAGCGGGTCGTCGGTCGAGCTCTCAGGAGGTGCGTGGGGTGATCGGTCGCTGCCCGTGCGAGGAACGCTCGGGGAGTTCCGAGGCTCGACTGCCGGGCGTTGCGCCCGGCGAAGCCTCGCCCGGCGGGGGAGAGGGCTCGAGTCGCACTCCGACTCCCTCGAGCGGCTCCAAGCGGAGTCCCGGGAGCGCGAGAAGCAGCAACTGCTTCGCTCGTACCGGGCCGCCCCGCCGAGACAGATGGCGAGGGTAACGTCGGAGCCTTCCTCCCGAACCAGAGTCGGAGCACCCTCGGCGAAGGTCTCACCCACCGGCTCCGCGACAGTCGCCCCTTCCGGCAACCAGTAGATCCTGCGGCTCCGCAGCTGGTCGACAGGATCCTCCCAGTTTTCGATGGCGATCGTGCCGCCGGAGACGACGACCTCTTCGGTGCCACGGTAAATCCGACCGCAGCCCGCGAGCGCCAGCGCAAGGACAGTTGGCACAGCAAACAGGCGGATCCGCTGAAAGCCGGAGTGGATGCGGCGCACACGACGAGAGGCGTGGTTGCGCCCGGAGGAAGCCAGCTGCCGATTCAGCCTCGAAGGTCCGATGGCCTCTTGCAGCATGACCACGGATTCTCACATCGATTCCAAGCGAAAGCCGAGAAGGTGACAGCCCATTCGCGGGGAGATGCCGCCAGATGCCTTGCCGCGCAGCACCCGAGGACGTGAACCGGCGGATCCGGCGAGGTGGACCGGGCGGCCCGGCCCGGCGACCTGGGAGGTGGGCTCCTACCTCGAAGGGCGCGGCGAATATCCGGTCTCCGGCGTGAGCTGGTACGAAGCCGCGGCCTGCGCGGAGTGGGCCGGGTCGAGTCTGCCCACGATCTTCCACTGGAATCGCGTCGCCCTTCCCCTGGCGAGCTCCCGCATCGTGCCGCTCGCCAATCTCGCAAGCCGTGGCCCCGTGCCGGTCGCGAGCACCCACAGCGCGAACCGCTACGGCGTCGAAGTCCTCGCCGGCAACGTACGCGAATGGACCTGGAACCGGAGCGGCGCGAGCGACGATCGCTTCCTCCTCGGTGGCGGCTGGAGCGATCCCGACCACGCCTTCGCCGACGCCTACGCGCAATCGGCCTTCGACCGTTCGCCGACCGACGGCTTCCGCTCCATCCATTCGCCGGAAGAGGAGCCGAACCGCGCGGCCCTCGCGCGCGCGGTCGAGCGGCCGTCGCGCGACTTCCGGGCCGAGAAGCCGGTGGACGACGCGCTGTTCGCGCAGTACCTGTGGCAGTTCGCCTACGACAAGCGCCGCTCGACGCGCGGATCGAGGAGGAGATCGAACAGCCGACCGGCCGCCTGCAGAAGATCGCCTTCAACGCCGCCTACGCGGCGACCGCAGGATGGCGTACCTCTTCCTGCCGCCCGAAGGCGGCGCCGGTCGTCCGCCGTACCAGGTGGTCGTGATCTTCCCGGGCTCGGCTTCCAGCGCGCGCTGCCCGAGGTCGACGCCATCAACTACATCACCAGGGTGAAGCAGCCCACCTTGATCCTGAACGGCGAGCTCGACTTCTTCTTCGCCGTCGAGACCTCGCAGCGCCCGATGTTCGAGCTCCTCGGCACGCTCGCCGAGGACAAGAAGCGCCTGGTCTTCCCCGGCGGCCACTCGGTGCCGCGCACCGAGATGATGCGGGAATCGTTGGCCTGGCTCGACCGCTACCGCGGCCCGGTCGAGCCGCGCTGAGCGGGAGCCGGGTCCCATTGGATCGCGGGGAACCGGCAACCCGCCGTCGAGATCGCTGCGGGGCGCTTTCCCGGCGGCGGCGAAAGTAGGAGAGTCGCTCGTTCGGCCGCTCGCTTCCGGGAGTCGGCTCGAGGAGCGTCGTTCGTTCATAGGATCGACCGGCCCGTGGCAATTTCGACGTGTCCGTCGAAGTGGAGGCGGATCTCGCGCGGCAGATCCTCTTCGGAGGCTGATTCGGTCGGTCGGGATGGCGCGCGGTCGAGCGCGCGAGCTGCATCCGCGGCTCGGCGGTCGTGCGGTGGGTCGGGCGGGAGGGAACTGGTAGCCCAAACGGTTGGGAGTTCGAACACCAAATGGGATTCGAACACCCTCTTCGCCTGGCTCCACGACGTCGCGGCACTCAGGCGGGCAGCGTGAGCCAGAACCCACGCCAGCAACGTTCTCGAGCCTCTGCGCGGCATCCCTGGACCAGCCCTTCGGCCGGTTCCGGCGTCGCCGTCCCTCTCTGGTATCCGCTGCCCGGCAGCGGAGCGGAGGGGCAGTATGGTCTGGAAGCCGGCAACCCCGCAGCTCGAGCTGGTGCTCCCCGGAGCCCCGGCGTCACAGTTTCATTCTACAACTGTTGAGATCGGATCGCGCAAGTCCAGGCGCACCGGCAGCCTAATCCGGCAGGCGCTCTACCTCGACCAGGAGGACGCCTACGCCGCCGGCGAGGTTGGCTTCCTGGCCCGGGCACTGGTCCAGGCGACCCTCCCCCACAGCGACCCGAAGGCCAACGAGTTCGTCCGGCGGAACGGGCACTTCACGCTCTCGATCCTCGCGCCGACGGACGTCGGGCTCCCGTTCGGCCGGTATCCTCGTTTGGTCCTGGCCTACCTGACGACGGAAGCGGTGCGGCGAAAGAGCCCCGACATCGAGCTCGGCAGCCACTTCTCCCACTTCTGCGCCGCCCTCGGCATCCCGCCGACCACGGGCCCTCGCGGGTCGCTGCCGATGCTCCGGGAGCAGCTCCAGCGGCTCTTCGCGTCGACCTTCCAGTGCATCTTCCACGACGAGAGCCAGGGCCGCCACGCCGGCGACGGCTTCCTGATCGCCGAGAAGCGCGAACTGTGGTGGGACCCCCGTCCCGGGAAGGGTGAGGCAGCCTGGGGCTCGCACGTCCTGCTCTCGGACCGATTCTTCCGGGAGGCGACCGAGGCGCCGGTCCCCCTCGACCTGCGGGTCCTGCGCGCCCTCCGGTCGCCGTTCGAGATCGACATCTACGTCTGGCTGACCTGGCGGTTCTTCCGGCTCCGCCGGCCGGTCACCATCCCGTGGGCCTCGCTGGCGCTCCAGTTCGGCTCGAGGTACTCCAATCCTCGGCACTTCAAGAAGCGCTTCCTCGGCTACCTGCGGAGCATCATCGACTACTACCCGGAGGTGCGGGTTCGTCCCGGCGACCAGGGCCTTCAACTGGAGCCATCCGCAACCCACGTGGCCCCGCGCCGCTTACCGATGAAACTGTGACGGAGCGGGTTACCAGCCTATTCGGCGCCCTCCGGCCGAGGTGCGTAGACGAGAATCTCTTCGGCGCAACCGGTCGGAAGGTCCGGAAGACGCGGCCGGCGCGGTCGCTGACCGGCCGCCACCCGCGCCCAGTAGCCGCGCGGCGGAACGGGGATCCGAAGCCGTCTGCAAGCCTTGGCGAGCCCTCGGCCCGAGAGGCCCCACTCAGAGGCCAGCTTCTCTACCGGCACCGTCCAGACGCGCTCGAAGAGGGTCTCGCGATCGACGCGGATCTCAATGGCCTCACGGCGCCAGTTCCCTATTCGCTCCCTGCGATAGAGAACCGGAGCCGCCTTGGTCACCTTGGGCTTCGGGCGCTCAATCCCCAACTTGTCGAGCATTTCGCGTGCTCGCGAGGGGCGTGACCGGTCGAACGCGCTTCGAGCCCACGGGGACTCGGGAATGAGGCCGACCTTCTTCATGCGTTCCCGGAGGCTCGAGGTTCGGGCGAGTTGCGATAGCACCTCCTTCGAACAGTGGTCGTCGGCCGCAAGCAGACGCATCAGGTCGGCAAAGTCCCAGTCGCTGCACCGAAGCATGTCTCGTCGGCTGCTCGCGATCTCCTCCGCGGAGGCCTCCTGCCACCGTACGCCGGCCGCGAACAAGGCCCGGAGCGCCTCGACCGGGCGATACTCGCCGAAGCGAAAGTGGGTGCGAGCGACCTGGAGTGCGATGACACGGCCGGCATCCTTCGGTAGCTTCTGGCGAAGCAGGACCGCGATCACTTTCTCGTTGGCGGCCGAGCAATACAGCTCCTCGAAGTCGTCGACTGCTGGATTCGGCCCGAGCTTCTCGAGGATCGGCGCGTGCCCACCGCTGCAGGCTGCCTCGACTGCGCTGTGCCGGTCTTCGTCCTCCGGATCCACCTCCCCGAATCCGAGGTAGCGAAGCCACGGAACCTGGCTGTGAGGATTCGCGCCGGCCCACAGGCAGAGCATCACGCCCTTCTCGTGTCCCTCCCCCGCGTGGTGAGCAAGGGCGATGTCCAGCGCCTGCTGCATTCTCGGAATGTCGGCTCGATGCCGTCTCACGAAGCCGAAGAGCGGCTTGTTGCTCGTGTGGTCGCCGAGCGCGTGGGCGATCGCGAAGTCCTTCGTGAAATCGAGCCCGAGCTCCCGGAAGCGCTCGAAGAGCTGCGAGTCGTAGGTCTCCAGGAGGGTGTCCACGCACGCCGCACGCGGATCGGCCCCCCAGGCGATTAGCAGGTCGAGAAGGTCCCGTCGCCGCATCGACAGGACCGTGTCCAGCGGGTTCTGTGGCTCGAGAGTGAGATCGTACCCGTTGGCCACGAGCAGCAGGATCAGCGCCTGGTCCTGGCGCTCGAGCGCGGTCTCGAGGGCCGTACTTTGACGCCGTCGCGCCGCGGCTCCGGCGGCGAGCTGTAGTGGCCTTCCAGCCTGAATCCAGCGCTCGACGTCGTAGAGCCGGCCCGAGCGGCAGAGCTCGTGGAGCTCCACGAGCTCTGCCGTTTCGGTGGTGAGTCGCACCGGAACTCGCGGGCCGCCAGGGGAGGGATTCGTTCTCGGATCGACGAACGTCCCTGCAGACGGTGGGTTGGCGATCGGTGTCATCTCCAAGTGAGGGTAGTCGAAGGCTTGGTGGACGTGGTCGAGTCCCGAGACGGCTTGTGCGAAAGTTAACCCAGAGTCAACCCTCGCGGGTTCGAGAGCTCCCCGACCTGGCACTGCTGGCGACCACCGGCCCGATCGACGGGGCGGGGCTCCGCAGGGCCATCGAGAGGACCTTCGGGTTCCGCGGCGCGCATCCGGTTCCACCCGCGGTCCCGCACCCTCCCGAGTTCTGGGTGGCTCCGTACGCAACCATGGCCGAGAGCGACGGGTTGGCTTGGAAGACCCTGCCGGAAGTGACGGGAGCGGTGGGGACGTTCCTCAATCCCGTGCTGGCTTCCTCCGGCTGTTGGACCTGGGAGCCGACGAGCTGGATCTGGAAGAGGCGTGCCTGAAAGATGAAACTGTGACGGTGGCCCAGCCTCGTCGTCTTCTCCGCGATCGCTGGCTGTGGAGCGCAGATCAAACGTCCTCGGGCTGGCTCGGACCAAGATCCGTCAGGCGCGGGCGGAGGAGTCGCTTACCGGCTGTAACCTCGAGAAAACTTCCAGCGAGAATTACGTCGGTGCCCCGAGGGTGACTGCCCGTCTAAAGTTCTCAAGAATCATGGCCCCGACCGCCTCTGGTGGCTGATCGCGCACTCGCGCAATCGCCGGCAGGAAACTGGCAATCTGGAATGCATGGACCTCGCGGCCATCGTGTTTCACAAAGGGCCCGTCGGTCTCGGTAAGAAGGCGATCGTCCGGGATGGCGGCGATGATCTTCTGACCTGTCGCCGAACGCGTCATCGCTGGATTGACCGAGAAGAGGCATCCTGCTGCAACGGCCCGCGCCTCGGCCTTGGCGGAGCCCGAGAACCAGTGAAGGATGACTGTGCTCCTGACTGCCCCAGTGATCAACTCGATAGCATCATCGGCTGCCCGACGGGTGTGAACCGAGATCACTCGGCCGCCAAGACCCTCGCAACACTCGATGACTCGCTCAAGGACTCGGCGCTGCACCTGTCGCTCCGAAGGCGTGGCCTTCACGTAGTCGAGGCCGACCTCCCCCACGTACTTAGTACGTCCGATCAACGGGAGGAGCTGTTCGAGAGCCTGCGGATGCTGCGTAACGAGTTCAGGGTGAAGGCCCGCCGCGGCACGCACGAATCCACGCCCGGCGGCGATGCGCTCGGAGTTTGCGAAGGCAGAGGGCAAGTTTGTGACTGCGATCGTGTAGGTCTGGGAAGAATCGCAGGCTGCCGCTTCGGCCTGCGGGTCTGGGTAGAGATCGAGGTGGCAGTGGGCGTCAATGTGGCGCATGCGAAGGAGCCAGAGCCTAGAGCCCCAGGATGCGCCGCGTACTAGGCGTGGCGCGAAGGCGTGCGAGGTCCATGAACGAGCCGGCCCATCGCTTCAACATTGCGGCGCGAGCGGTGTAGTCCTCGCCGTTCGGCCCGCCGCTGAATCCACCGTGGCGAAGCACGGTCGCGATTAGGTCGATTTCACTCGCATACTCCGTCGCTTTCGCGAATCGGACGAGCAGTCGAAAGTCGCGAGCCTTGTCCGGACTGAGTTGCGGCAGTTCGGTGAACACGTCGTGCTGGTACCCCGACTCATTCAGCCCTGCCCCGAGGAACGCTGCGCGACGGTACAAGCAGGGCACACAGTAGCCGCAGTGCGTGAAGGCAGGGCCCTCGCGCCAGAGGTTTCCTGCATGAGCGCAGGACACGCTTCGCTGAAGTGCAATCCGGATATCAGGATCCGCAACAGCCTGGATCATGTCTGTCTTGCTTTGGTGGACAAAAGGGTTCTCAACGCGTGTCGTGAACCCGAGCTCTGTAACCGCTGCCTTGAAGAGATCGAGGTAGCGAGGGTGGGTCGTCCGCGTGCTCAGGGTGCCCCGTCGCGACGGCCCGAGGGGCGAATTGAGAGCGATGAGACCATTCTCCGGAATGTAGACCGGCTCGATTCCGGTGGAGCTCGCCGCTACCGCGCCAGCTACCAGGAACAGGAATGATCTGGTGCGGTGGGATATCTCGACCTTGTCCGGAAGAGCGTAGCGCTGGCGGCGCTTTCGGCTCTGCTCGAGGTAGACCTGGAGAAGCGACGCTTGGCCTGGGTACTTTTGCCGGAGCAGCGCAAATAGATCCCGTTGAGCGCTGGACGTGATGCGGTCCGCGTGGTGACCAACCAGGAGAACTCGTCGGCCCTCGGCGAGAAGCGCCGCAGCGCCGAGCAGCGAATCCACACCGCCTGAGAAGAGGCAGACGACGTCGTGCCCGGGGCGCAGACGGAGCTTGTGGATCGCCCCCTTCGGGACCGTTTTCGGGCGATCCAGCCACTCGAATCGATAGACGTCCCCTGAAAGGAATCCGAGACACTGAGCAAGCGCCGGCTCGGCCGCCTCCCACGATGCCCGCTCAGCCACCGGCAAGGCGAGATTGATCTCTCGTGTCCAAAGGTCAACCCCACTGCTCCGCGGCACGAGCTCGTCGGCGACGTAGACCATGGCAGCAAGGTCAAACAGGTCGCGCTCATGCGCGCGGAGAGCTACCGTCGCTGCCTTACCGTTGAGCTTGAAGCTCCAGGCAATGTTCCCGTCGGCGGCGGACCACGGGTCAAGGACCACGAGGGGCTGAGTCCTCAGGATCGCCTTGTACGCTGCGTCGCCCGTGCGAGGCCGACCTGTGTAGCGGACAAAGCGCATTCGGGCTATGGACTCCGGAGCGCTGACAGGCGCTCCTCCAGTTCCACCACAATCCGCATGCCGAGGTCACGGCCTGCACGACCAAACCAATCGATGCGCGCAAATGTGCCGTCCTCCCTTGCGGCAGTCATTTGCTCACGCACCTGGGCTACGCACTCGCCATGAATCGCCGTCATTAGACTCTCCAGCGAGGCTGCGTCCGGGCTCTTGTCGACCGCGTGTTGCTCGATGCGCCCCCAGAGGCTGTCAAACACGAAGTGCTCAAGAAATACGTTGATGAGCCCTTCTGGGCCCTGCGCCTCGAGGAATCGTTCGAGACCGGAAGCAAAATCCTCATAGCCGAGTTCTTCGCCGAGGCTCGCGGCCTCAATGAGCGCGTCGCTCAGCGCAGACTGGAGAAACTCGCGATCCAGCCCTTCGGCGTCGCCTGCGAGGTGCTCGCTAATGGAGCTTACGACCTCAGCTGCGGGCCTCCCACGTAGCGCGTCCAATCCCAGGCGGCCGAGGGCCGAATCGAGGCCACCTTGCTGAACAGCCGCACCGAAGCCACCGATGCCTGAGACCGCTCCGGCGATACGGTTTCGGCCGGTCGCCGCCGCACTCCCCCCGCCACCGCCGGCGAACGATAGCCCTCCAGACGCCGATGTCGTACCACCGACGATTCCGGCGGGCGTCGCAGAGGTATTGCCGCCGCCGAGCGTTGCGGTGATCTGCCGCTTGACGCTCGTCCACTCACCGCCGGCAGGTGTCCCGTAGCTTGCCGAGGTGCCCATCGCCTTCAGGTGTTACGCCGTGGAGCGGTAGGTCTCAGTCCTGCCTTCGCCAGTGGCGATCGCGCCTGGTACTGGTCCCGCAGGGCGGATGCCTCCTGCAAACCTGCGTCTACAGCAGCGCCGAGCACGCGCACAGCCACCATGGCGAAGCCCTGATCCTGCACGTCCGCCACCCGTAAGGTGTCGACTACTGTCCGGTAGTGCTCTGAGGAGACCCTGCAAATGGTCTCTAGGCTCTGGAGCGCGTTCACGCGCGCCCTCTTCTCTTTGTCCGCCTGAAGCACGGCGACCTTCTCCGCTACGAGGCGTGCGATGGCGGCGATGACTGCGGGTTCCTGCTGTGTCGCGTTCTTCGCTGCGGCTCGTGCTCGCAGGGCGTCGTCTGATGCCATGCGGTCAGCGAGATCACGAGCCAGCTCATCCTGCGGCAGAAGTGCAGATCTCCGCTTAGGATCCAGCGCCGTTTGTGCGAGATATAGGTACGGCGTCAGATCCGCGGTTCCATCGAGGGTGGGCTCGCTTTTGACGAATTCCGCTAGACCCGGCATGGCTAGCGCAGCCACGAGCATCGGCGACTCGTCTGGAGGCGCTTCCTTTCGGTCAGCCAATCGGACCACCTCGCCGACGAGTTCCGAGCGCCCGTCCGGCCCGATTGTCTCGACGATTTGGGCGAAGAAGTCAGGCCATGAATACTCAAGTGCGGTGAGCTTGGTCAGCAGATCGAGGCGGACTTCGAGCTTGTTCGCCGCGGCGATGCGCGCACGCAATTCAAGGATGTTCAGGAACCGCTTGATTTGCCTCGGGTTTCCGCGCAGACCGCGGACGAGGACGTCAACATGTGCGAGTGTGCGTGTGAGGTGTTCGCGTGCGGCGGCCGAGCCGTCCGGACGGAGGGCGGCAGTGTTAGCGCCGATCCAGTCCGTTAGCGTGGTGCACATGTCGGTCGCTTGGAGCAGGAGAGCCCGTCGCGAACCGAGAAGTGCCGGCCACCCCTCCTTGGTCAGGTACCCGCGGAGGACAAGCATCCCGACGTAGGCCGCGACATCTCGCGACCGCTGCTCTGGGATGGAGAAGGGGAGCTGGACGATCTTCTCCAGGTAGTCTCGCGCGAAAGTGGGCCGGGTCCCTTCAGCGACGTGGTAGACCGTGCCAATCGCCTGCTCGATCTTGGGCGCGTCGGCGCCAATGACGAAGGTCGTTTCTGGCGTGTTGAGGAACAGCTTGATCGTCTCGAAGGCCTCGACGACCTTCTCGCTGCTGCATCGGTCCAGATCGTCAATGAAGACGACAATCCGCGAGACGGCCACGCTCTTGAGCAGGCTCTCGAAGTCCTGCTCGAACTGCTCCATCGTTTCCGCAATCTTCTCGGACTCGTCCTTGAAGCAGTCGAGAAGGCCTGCGAAGTCGGGTGTAAGGGTAATCGCGGTCTTCGTGATCGTCTTTGCGAGCTTCAGGACGCTGGCGCCCGTCTTGAGCCGCTCGAAGGTGGCCTTGACGTCATCGAGCAGGGTTCGGCCCTTGGTCAGCTCGCGAAGAATCGCGTGGATGAGCGCCGACTGGATCTCCTCTCTGCCCTCGTATCGCCAAGCGTTAAACCAGAGCGTCACGCACGCCGGCTTGCTGGTGCCAGCCTCGTTCGTTGTCCGGGCGTCAAGGTGCACCCGAAGCATCTGCATGAGGCTTGTCTTGCCGCTACCCCAGGATCCGAAAATGCCCACAGTGAGCGGCGCGATCTCGGGCTCCAGGCACACGTCAGCAAGGCTCTCCACGTAGCTGGAAAAGCCGAGGCAGTCGTCGACGGTTTCGCGATCGGACCACATAGAGATGTACTGAGGATAACTCTCCCTTCCCACGAAGGCCACGAACGCGGGATTGGCAGGCTCCGTGGCAGGTCGGGTGCGAGCTGCAAGGCAGGCTCGTCAGGCTCCGCTGTGCGCGTTGCTCGTGCTGTGGCTGTGGGTCGGCGGCGAGTCTTCGAATATCAGTGATGCGGGTTTTCTGAAGTTGGCCGCTCGGGGCGTACTCCAGCGATCCTGGCCTCTTCCCTGTCTCCTCGACCCCTTGGCTCACCCTAGACCGGCGAGCCGGCCGTCAAGGGTCCCCTGGCGGCGCTTCGCGCCCTTGACGGCTCGTCTTCTCCCGCCGGTCCCTCCCTCGCCGTGGTCGACAGCGACACGAAAGGGAGGATCCGATGAACCAGCACCGCCTCGTTCGAATTTACCGCCCCTCACAGGAAACCGTCTGCTCCGAGTGCCGGCATCCGCTCCGGGTGGGCGACTATCACCTCGAGCCGATGTCCCGCGACTCCAAGACCGTCTGGTGCAGCGAGCGTTGCGCCGAGGTTGCCAAGCGCGCAGGTCACAGAGCTCCCCAGAAGCTCACTTTCGTCCTCTGATCGGCAAGCCCGCGATCCGGGCATCGGCAGTGCCAGTGCCGACGCGCTTACCGATGAAACTGTGACGCCCGCGCGTTCGCGGCGCTGCGGAGAGGTCTGCGGACTCCGCTCAACCTTCCAGATGAAACGGTGACGGCCTCACCGATGAAACGGCGACGCCGGGCCGCGGTTCACCGCTGAAACTGTGACGCTGCACCGATGATGCGGTGACGCGACAGTGGGCCAACTCGCTGGCCCTGCTGCGCTTGTACGCCCCCCCTGTAGTTCCCTCTAGAGAATCCCTCTAGCTATCCGGTAGTAGCCATCCGGCGGCTGCGGAAATCGGGCCGGAACGAGGATCCGAGGACCCAGATTCCACCTCCCGCTGCGCTCTCCCCCTCAACGCACGACCAGTCTCATCGGCCGCTCCGGGGCGTCAAGGCCGAGCCCTCCGGGTGGCCTGCGGCCAGCCTTGACGCTTCCTCGCGGCCCGACTGGGTCGTCAGGTGCGTTGAGGGGAAGCCCTCAGGGTTCTCGGAATCCACCGAGAACTGCACCGAGAGGAGCTCGGCAATGTCGAAGGTCTACGAAGTGATCACCAGCCAGATCGTGGAGCAGTTGGAGCAGGGAGTGGTTCCGTGGGCGCGGCCCTGGAAGGTGAATGGTCTGGCGCCGTCGAACCTGCTGTCGCGCCGTCCGTACCGGGGAATCAACGTCTTTCTCCTTGGCTTCCGCGCGGCGTCGACTCCCTGGTGGCTGACCTTCCGCCAGGCTAAGGCACTGGGCGGGGCCATCCGCGCCGGCGAGCGTTCGACGCCTGTGATCTTCTGGCGCTGGGTCGACCGGAGCGGGCGCGAGTCTGCAGCGAAGGACGCCAACGAGGGGAGTTCTGCACCGCGCAGCGAACGGCTTCCCGTTCTCCGCTACTACTCGGTGTTCAACCTCGACCAGACCGAAGGGATCGATCCGTCGAAGATCCCGGCTGCCGACTCCGTGGCGATCGCCCCGGTGCAGACGGCCGAAGAGATCGTCGCCGGCTTCCCGGTACCGCCCACGATCGAGCATCGAGCGCAGCCGCGTGCCTTCTATCGCCCCGCGACGGACAGCGTGACGATGCCGCCGCGCAGCGCGTTCGATCGCACCGCGGGCTACTACTCGACGCTCTTCCACGAGCTCACCCACGCGACCGGCCACACCAAGCGACTGGCGCGACCTGGCTTCGACAAGAACCACGCGGCGCCGTTCGGCTCCGAGCCGTACGCTCGCGAAGAGCTGGTGGCCGAGCTCGGTGCCGCGTTCCTTTGCGGGGAGGCCGGCATCGAGCCCGACATCCCGAACTCGGCCGCGTACATCGACCACTGGCGCCAGAATCTCTCGCGCGACTCGCGGCTGGTGATCACCGCCGCACAGCAGGCGCAGCGCGCGGCGGACTACATCCTCGGTCGCGCGACGAAGGCGCTCGAGGAGTCAGCGGCTCAATCGGAGGAGCCAGCCGGAGACGAGCAGGCCGCTTGACGCGGCCCGGGGCCGCCCGGTAACGTCCGCGTGTCAACATATGTTGACATGGACGCCACAACGGGAGGTCCCATGCTGAACAAGGTGCAGCTCATCGGTCACGTCGGGCAGGACCCGGAGATTCGCGAGACGCCGCAAGGCACGAAGGTCGTCGACCTTCGTCTGGCCACGTCCCGCTACTGGCGCGACGGCGAAGGGAATCGCCAGGAGGAGACCGAGTGGCACCGCGTCGTCTTCTGGGGCAAGACCGCCGAGAACGTCGCCACGGTGCTCGCCAAGGGGCGGCTGGTCTACGTCGAAGGACGAATCCAGACGCGCTCCTGGGAAGACGAGACCGGCAAACACTTTCGCACCGAGGTGATCGCGGAGACCTGGCAGGCACTGACTCGTGGCGCTGCTTCGGAGGAGGCCGCGGCGTAGAGGCCATTCAGGACGGGAGACGACCTCCTGCCCTCTACGACTCTCCTCCGCAATCCCCACTCCATCCCGACCGCAGAGCCGGGAGAACTCTCGCCAGGAGGCGCAATGTGCGACAACGATCGAAGCTGTCCAACCACCACCGAGCTCGGGCCGTCGTCCGAGTTCTTCTCGTTCTCCTCGCCCTGCCGATCGTCCTCTTCGCTGCGATCGCGGGCGGGGCACTCTCGGCCACGCGAGTTCGGCCGCGGTTCTGAAGTGCAGGCCCTCGATACCCGATCGTGGAGGATGCCCTTTGCCACGGCCGAGCGCATCTACCGTTGTCTGGGAGGGGGTCGGCCGGCGCGTGCGGGCGACGTATTCCAGCGGCGGGAGGAGGTGAGTCGTTCCACGATCCGTAGGTGGCAGCGGTCGGGATGGGTCGTCCTACGCGATCGCACCGTTCTCACCGCGAAGGGCTGTGCTGCCCTTCCGATCCACCAGGAGGTCGTGGAGTTCGCTCGACGCTCGGGTCGAAGCACTCTCTTCCTGTAGGTCCGCACCGTGCCACCCATTCCGACCCTGAGCTGCTCCGGCGTATCTGCCTGCTCCTTGTTGCGTCCGCTCCCGGAGCTTCAGCGGCTCTCCGACTGCTGGTTAGGAGCCAGCCATGTTTCCCGGCCCGGGAAACGCCGCCGCCGCGTCCGCGGCCGTCGGGTTTCCATCGGGCGGGAAACGGCTGGCAGCTGCTCGCTTGGGCTCGCAGGTCGATTCGGCGGCCAGGAGTTGCAAGTTTGCAACTCCACGCCGAGCACCCTCAGCTGGGGGCCGCGGTGAGCCGCCGTGGGCGCCCGCGCAAGGACCCGGCGCGGGCTCGCGTCGTCAAGAACGGCGCTCACTTCACCCCCGCCGAGGACGGCCGGCTGCGCGAGCGTGCCCGCATCCTCGGAATTACGGTCGCCGAGCTCCTGCGCGAATCATCGCTCGGCCGACCGCTCCCCCGGCGCCACCAGCCCGACCCGATCGCTTCGGATCAGTGGGTCGAGCTCGGGCGGCTCGCCGCGAACCTGAATCAGCTCCAGCGAGCGATCAACCGAGGGCAGGCCGAGGACGTGCCGGTCGCCCTCGTGGAAGAGCTTCGCTGCCTGCTCCACGAGGTCCGCCAGGCGCTCGTCGGCAACGCGGGTGCCGCGTGATCCAAAGCATCCACAAGGGCAAGGGCTTCCGTGGCGTCCTCAACTACGTCTTCGGCCGCGCCAAGTCGCCCGAGCTGGTCGGCGGCAACATGTATGGCGAGGACCCACGGGCGCTCGCGCAGGAGATCGGCGAGTGGCGGGAGTTGCGGCCAGGCCTGACTCGGGTCGTCTTCCACTCCTCCCTGTCGCTCCCCCACGGACCGAGCGGGCGCGAGGAGCTCACCGACGCGCAGTGGCGCGACGTCGCCGAACGTTACCTGGAGCATCTCGGCTACGGGCGCTCGCCGTTCGTGGTCGTGCGGCATCGCGACACCGAGCACGACCACGTCCACATCGTCGCGGCGCGCATCGGCGCTGACGGCCGCACCGTCTCCGACTCGCACGACTACCGACGAGGCGAGGAGGTCCTGCGGGCGCTCGAGCGTGAATACGGGCTCACTCAGGTCAAGTCCGCGCACGAGGTCGACAAGTCCGCCCTGCGAACGGGCGAGATTCGACAGATCGAGCGGACGGGGGAGGTGAGCAAGCGGCTCCGGCTCCAGGATCTCCTCGACCGCGCCGCCGCCGACCGACCGTCGATGAGCGTCTTCCTCGAACGGCTGGGCGAAGCGGGAGTCGAAGCGGTGCCGCGGGTCGCGACCACGGGACACGTCTCGGGCATCTCCTACGGGCTCGAGGGGGCGAGCTTCCGGGGTTCGGCACTCGGCCGCTCGTACTCCTGGCGAGGGCTCCAGGAGCGCCTCGGCGTCGACTACCAGCCGGAGCGCGACCTCACGGCGGTCCGAGCGGCCGCGGCGGCTCGGCCGGATCGTGGCGCCGGTCGCGCGGCCTCGCCTTGGTCCCCGGCGAGCCTCGACGCACTGCGGAAGGAGCTCGGCGCACTCCCGAGCGCCGCGCGGCACGGCGTCATGTCGGGCGCCACGGCCGGACTCGCCCGTAGCGGCGCCGGGGCGCTCGACGGCCCGGCCGACGCTGTTCGCGTGGCCTACGCTCTTCGCTCTCCTCGTTCGGCGCTTCGCCTTGCCGTGCGCCGGACGCCCGGACTGGGCGCCGTGGCGCCGATTCTCGACATCACCGCGGCGGCGCGCTCGCCTCTCGGACTGCTCTTCTATGGCGCGCGCCTCGCGACGGCTGCCGGTCGGCTGGCGCTGCCTGCGCTCGCCCGGAGCGTCGCTCCGAGCCCGTTGTCGCGGAGCGTCGCCGCGGCCTACGTCCGAGCGGCAGCGACGGACGCGCCCTCGATGAGCGTGCTCCTCGAGCGCCTCGAGTCCGCCGGCGTCCGGCCGCTCCCACTGCTCGGTCGCAATGGCGAGGTGCGCGCGATCGTCTATCGCCTGGGCGACGAGGCGATCCCTGGCCAGGAGCTCGGGCCCTCCTTCACCTGGACCGGCCTGCAACGGCGACTCGGAGTGAGCTATGAGCCGACGAGAGACCTTCCTCGAATCCGCGAGAGCCGTGAACGATCAGGCACTGAACGCGATCCCCGCTCCGGCGCGAAGCAGCACGACGAGCGGCGACCTGGCCGCGATCCTGGCCGCCGTGACGGAGACGAACCGAAGGCTGGAGGCGGTCGAGCGGACAGTCCAGGCCGTGCCGCTGGCGAGGCACGATCCCGCGACCTCGACGCCGGCGAGGCAGCGCGCGGCGGGGATCGCCGTGTGGACTCTCGCCGCGTCCCTGATCTCGCTCGTGGGGATCACGCTGCTCAAACCCGACTGGGCGCTCCGGCCCCGGCAGCGGGCCGAGCTGCTACTCGGCGAGAGGCTCTACCTGCGTCTGCAGCACATGGAGGAGCCGGAGCGGCTCGAAGTGCTGAAGTCTCTCTGGGTGGATCCGCCACCGACGAGCGACTAGCCGCGGCCGAGCTCCGTGCGGCTCTACGGCGAACCGGGACGCCCGAGCTTGCGACGTATCACCGGCATCGCGCCTACTCCGCCAGCCTCGAGCGCGCGGACGCGGCTTGGGCGACCGCGGCCCTCCGGCGGGGCGTCGAGCCGCATGTCGTGCTACGCGAGGTGGCGGAGCGGGGAGCCAAGGCGGCGGCTCCGAAGGAAGCCGCGCTCGCCCACGGAACGCGCGTCGTGGCGCGCGCGCTTGCGACGGTGCAGCCAGGGCGCGCCGTCGAGAAGACGGTCTCGATGACCGTGCAGGCGCTCGCCACTGCGGTCAAGGTGCCGCTCGCGGTGGTGAAGGCACTCCTGATCATCCGCACCATCGCGCGGGAGCTATCGCAGGACCGGGGACGATGATTCGGCTCAAGACGAGGGCCCCTCTGGTCGCGGTCGGTGTCTTCCTCCTGATCTACGTCGTGCCGCAGGCCGTGGGTCTCCGGATCAACACCTCGACGAGCATGCCCAGGGGCCTGTACCGCTCGGTCGGTGGAAGCGCACGGACGGGCGCGCGCGCGGCCGTCTGTCTGCCGGCGGCCGTTTCGGGGTTCGGGATGGAGCGCCACTACCTCGGCGCCGGATCCTGCCCCGACGGCGCGGAACCGGTGGTGAAGATGGTTGCGGCGGTCGGGGGCGACGTCGTCGAGGTGACGGCGGCGGCGGTCCTGGTCAACGCCATCGCCCTGCCGAACAGCCGCCCGCTCGACCGCGATCGCGGAGGGCGCGAACTGGCGCCATATCTGCGAGGTCCCCAGCGTCTCGAAGCGGGGGAGGTCTGGCTCCATTCACCCTACGAGGAGCGCAGCTGGGACAGCCGCTACTACGGTCCCGTGCGAGTCGAATGCGTCACGACACTCGTCGAGCCGGTGCTGACCTTCCGATGAGCGCCCAGCCGCCCTATCGGCATTCGTCCAACGGGGAGGTCACGGCCAAGGGCGTCGTCGTTCGCGGCATCGCGGTAGTGATTGGTGTCGGCGTGCTGGTCGCATGGGCGGTGACGCAGCACGCTGCGCTGCGTCTCGGGTTTCACCCGTCGCTCGGGCGCCCCTGGATTCCTGCGCTCCCCGGCCGGGAGGAACTGTTGAACGTCGTGGCGTGGGCGCTGTGGGGTGCGGCGCTGCTGCTCCTCGTTCCGAAGCGCACGCGGTTGCTCTCGCCGATCGTCGCCGTGCTCGGGGCAGGAGCCTTCGCCTGGTCGCTGGGGCCGCTCTTCACGCCCTTCCACGGCGTCGTCTGGGCTCGGCGCCTCGGAGCGACGGCGGAAGCCCGGGAGTTCTGGAGATCGGGATTCCAGGTTCTTGGCGTGGCGACGGGAGCCGCGGCGGCCGTGGTGGCCATCGTCGTTGCCGTCGTGATCCGGCGACTCAGGCCGCAGTCGGACCTGCACGGCTCGGCACAATGGGCGACGGAGCGGGAGGCGAAGGACGCCGGGCTGTTCGCTGAGGCTGGGCTGATCCTGGGTCAGTGGCCTGGCCGAAAGGGGCGAGGGCGAACCCTCCGACACGACGGTCCGGAGCACGTCTTCGTCTTCGCCCCGACCCGGAGCGGCAAGGGCGTCTCGCTGGTCGTACCGAACCTGCTCACCTGGCCGCACTCGGTGCTCGTCCACGACATGAAGGGGGAGAACTGGGTGCTCTCGGCGGGCTGGCGCAGCCGCGAGCTCGGCAGCCTCTGCCTCAAGTTCGATCCGACTTGCTCGGATGGCTCGGGGGCGCGCTACAACCCGTTGCTCGAGATTCGGATGGGCGACCAGGAGGTGCGCGACGCGCAGAACGTGGCCGACATCCTCGTGGACCCGAACGGCGACCGGATTCGCGACCATTGGGATCGGACGGCCCACTCCCTGCTCGTCGGCCTGATCCTGCACGTTCTCTATGCGGAGAAGGAGAAGACGCTCGCCGGCTGCGCGCATTTCCTGGCGCGCCCCGATCGCCCCATCGACCTGAGCCTCGAGGTCCTGCTGGGCACCGAGCACGCGCCGCCCGGTCATCCTGGTTGGCGCGACCCGGTGACAGGTGAATGGCTGCGGACGCATCCAACTGTCGCCGCCGCGGCACGGGCGCTGATGGACAAGTCGCCGAACGAGCGCTCCGGTGTTCTCTCGACCGCGCTCAGCTTCCTTGACCTCTACCGCGACCCGATCCTGGCCCAGAACACCGCCGTCTCGGACTTCGCGCTCGAAGACCTGGTGAGCCACGAGCGGCCGGTGAGCCTTTA
>JBFWYP010000047.1:0-20471 GCA_050186295.1 Thermoanaerobaculia bacterium
CCACCAACGGCAGGCAGCTCCTGAACGCCTCCGCTCCGGGGGAGCCGGGCGGCGTCTACGACAACTTCCACGGCGGCAAGCGGATCCAGGACATCGTCGATCCGCTGGCCACGGATCCGGCGACGACGAGAAACTGCCTCTTCTTCGAAACGCGACCGGCCCCCGGTACGACGACGGCTCTCCATCTGAAGTGCAACGAGGGCATCGTCGGAGTCTTCGACACGACTCTCGACACCGACGTTCCCAACCCGCTGGGCATGTTCGACCGGACCATCGAGACCGCCTGCCTGCCGATCCGGACATCGCTCGGCCAGCTCGAGACCCTGTGCACCTACACGCACCGCCAGACCCTGCAGATCCGGGCGGTGCACGTCGATGACGCCGGCAAGGCGTCGGCGCCGGTCACGCTCGGGCCGGTGCCTGCGGGCGCCGACTTCTACAAGACCGCGGCGGTGCCGTACGGCGACTTCGACGAGGTCGGGTTCACCTTTCCGGTGCAGTCGGAGATGGCGGCGATGAGCGTCCACTGGAACCGCGACGCCGGCTCGTTCGCGCAGACCGCACCGGAGTTCGATCCCGGCCCCGTCTCGGCGTCGCGATTCACCTCGGACATCATCGATCCTCGTCGATACCTCTTCGGCGTGAGGCTCGCCTTCCAGCGCGAAGGAGTCGGGGAAGGTTTCCTCGTGATGTCGAGGGGCCGGGTGCCGATCTTCTTCGACGGTTTCGAGACCCAGAATCTGCTGCGCTGGTCGAATCACGTGCCCTAGGCCGCCGGGATCACCGGCCGGCTCGTGGCGGACTCCCCCCCATTCCGGCGCATCATGGTCGGAGGGATTCCCGTATGAGCCTCAGCGATCGATCTTCACGGCAGGCAGACAGACGTCCCGCCAGAACGGGTCGGGCTTTCCCGGTCTCCGATTCCGTACCGGCGGTGTGGACCATAGGAGCCATCGCCATGGCCGCAGGCGCGGTCCTCGCCGCGGTCCTCGCTCCGGCCTCTCTTCCCGCGGCCGAGATTCCGTTCACCGGCTTCAACTACACCCCCGGCGAGCTGCTGGACGCCCGGCCACCCCTCGAGATCCCGGCCTCCGAGCGGATCCCGCCCTACGACATCTACTACCAGCCGGTGCTCTTCGACGAGACCAACAACTCGCTCGACATGGTGCGCATCGACGTGACCGTGGAGCCGCCGACCGCCTCGCCGATCGTCATCGCCTCGGGAAGCAACTTCGCGCTCGGTTCCGCACGCGAGATCAACGACACGATCGCCTTCTCGTTCGTCGATCCGGCGTTCGACCTGCGGCTCGGCGGCTGCACCGACCCGTGCACGTCGACGTTCAACCGGCTCGTCAACGCCGGTACCTGGATCGACAGCTCCAGCTCCGCTTCGGCGAACGACTTCTTCGTCGCCGGCCTCGACAACCTCGCGAATCACGGCGTCTCGATCTTCGCCTCGAGCGACGACGGCGCCACCTGGAGTCCCTTCAGCAACTTCACCCCCGCCGCCCCCGGCGGGGTCTACGACAACTTCCACGGCGGCAAGCGCATCGCCCTGGCCGTGGACCGCACCTCCACGAATCGAGCGACGACACGCAACTGCCTGGTGTACGAGACCCGCCCGACCAGCGGCTCGACCAACCTCCGCATGAACTGCCGGGTCGGCTCGACGCCGAGGTTCGACGTGCTGCTCGACACCGACGTGCCGAATCCGTCGAACACTTTCGACCGCACCATCGAACTGCGCTGTGACATGAACGTCAACACGGACGGTACCGTGGAGCTCTCCTCGCGCTGCGTCTACACCAAGCGTCAAACGAACCGGATCCGCGCGGTTCGCGTCGGCGACACCGGCTCCGTTCAGGGTCCGGTCGATCTGCCGGCCGTTCCCTCGGGCAGCACCTTCTACAACCCGGCGATCTTCGAGATTCCCCAGCGCGGCGGAGTGATGGCGATCACCCCGGGAGCGGACGGCGTCGGCGCCAGCGCCTCGGAATGGAACTACAACGCCGGAATCACCTACGTCAACGGCCCCGGAGTGGATACCGGCCCGCTCGCAGCGGACATCGTGCAGCGCGGTCCGGGTCTCCAGCGGCCCGAGTTCTGGACGATGGGTCGCTACATCGCCAATCCACGCTTCGAGGGAGTGGGCGGCGGTCTCGGCCTGGTCATCGCCCCGTATCCGATCTTCTTCGACGGATTCGAGACGGCGAACGTCCTGCGCTGGTCGCATCACCTGCCCTAGACGCACCGGACGGCTGCCGCCGGACGGCCGGCAGGGCTCTCCTGATACCCTTGCCGCGGTCGATTCCGGATCATGAATCCCGAACGGTGGCAGCGATTGTGGGCGCTGTTCCACGAGGCGCTCGAACGACCCGAAGGGGCGGCACGGGACCTCTTCGTCCGCGAACGGACCGGCGACGACGGCGAGCTCCGCGCCGAGGTCGAGTCGCTCCTCGCCGCGCACGACCCCGAAACCGCGGCCGCGCCGCTGGTCTCCCTGCCGTTCGATCCCGACAGGACCCGACTCACCGATGCCGCGCCGGGCAGCCGGATCGGTCCCTATTTCCTCGTGCGCACGATCGGTGAGGGAGGGATGGGTCGCGTCTACGAGGCGCTGCAGGAGGAGCCGGTACGGCGCCGCGTGGCACTCAAGCTGATCAAGCTGGGCATGGACACGGTCGAGGTGGTGCGCCGCTTCGACGCCGAGCGTCAGGTCCTGGCGCGCATGGACCACAGCTCGATCGCCCGGGTGTTCGACGCCGGCGCCACTCCGGAGGGCCGGCCCTACTTCGCCATGGAGCTGGTCGATGGTCCGGCGATCACCGTCTACTGCGACCGCGAGCGTCTCGGCATCGACGCGCGGCTCGAGCTCTTCGCCACCGTCTGCCGCGCCGTGCATTCGGCACACCAGAAGGGGATCATCCACCGCGACCTCAAGCCCTCGAACGTCCTCGTGGCGACCGAAGACGGACGGCCGATCCCCAAGGTCATCGATTTCGGGATCGCCCGCGCCGTCGACCGCCGCCCGGGCGGTCGCACCCAGGCCACCGCGCTCGGACAACTCGTCGGGACCCCCGAAACGATGAGCCCGGAGCAGGCCGCGATGAGCCTCGATCTCGACACGCGCACCGACATCTACTCGCTCGGCGCGCTCCTCTACGAGCTGCTCGGCGGCGTCCCGGCGTTCGAGTTCCGGCGCACTCCGTTCCCCGAGGTTCTGCGCCGGATCCGGGAGGAGGAGCCGGCGGCGCCGAGCAGCCTCTACGCCGCGGCAGCGGCGGATGCAGCCGGGCGCGCCGCCCGCCGCGGCAGCGATCCGGCGCGTCTCCGGCGGCGGCTCTTCGGCGAGCTCGACTGGATCGTCGCCCGTGCGATGGCCAAGGAGCGCGATCGCCGCTACGGCTCCGCCGCCGATCTGGCGCTCGATCTCGAACGATTTCTCGGCGACCTTCCGGTCTCCGCCAGCCCGCCGAGCGCCCTCTACCGGCTGCGCAAGTTCCTCCGTCGCCATCGCATCGAAGCGGTCGCCGCGACGCTGCTGCTGGTCGCCCTGGTCGCCTTCGGAGTCAGCATGGCGGTGCAGTCGCGGCGCCTCGCGCACGCGCTCGAGATCCAGGAGAAGGAGCGCCGCACGGCGACCCAGGTATCCGAGTTCCTCGTCGAGATCCTGGAGCAGCCCGATCCGGAGGTGGCGCGCGGCGCCGACGTCAGCGTGCGTGAGGTCCTCGACCAGGGTGCGGCGCGGATCGAGAAGGTGCTCGCCAGCCAACCGGAGATCCAGGCGCGCCTCCTCGGAACGATCGGCCGCGTCTACCTCAACCTCGGCAGCTACGATCGCGCGGAGCCGGTCCTGCGGCGCACCCTCGAGCTCCGCCGCACGGCGCACGGCCCGGAGCACGCCGAGGTCGCAACCGCCCTGGAACGGCTCGGCGAGCTCGAGTTCGAACGTGCGCGGTTCGACGAATCGGGGCGCCTCGCCGGCGAAGCGCTCGCGATGCGGCGCCGCGTGCTCGCGCCGGGCGACCCGCAGATCGCCGAGAGCCTCGACCTCGAGGCCCTCGTCGCGCGGCAGACCGGCGACCTCGCCGCCGCCACGGCGCTCCACGAAGAGGCACTCGCAATCAAGCGTGCCGCCCTCGGCGAGGACGACCCTTCGGTCGCCGAGAGCTACAACTACCTAGGCATCATTCGCCGCTGGAGCGACGACTACGCCGGCGCCGAAGCGAACTACCGCAAGGCGCTGACGATCTGGCAGGGCGCCCTGGGAAGCGACCATCCGAAGGTCGCCATGGCGATGAACAACCTGGCGCTGGCGCTCCACGTGCGCGGCAACTACGCAGAGTCCGAACGGATCTTCGAGGAGCTCGTGCCCCTGCGTCGCCGCCTGCTCGGAAATTCGCACCCGGATCTCCAGATCACGCTCGCCAACCACGCCAAGCTCCTGCACGACATGGGCGAGCTCGGGCGCTCGGAAACGCTCTACCGCGAGGCGTTGGCGATGGGGCGCGAGCTCATGGGAGACGACCACCCGCAGGTGGCGACGGCGCTCGCCGACTTCTCCGGGCTGCTCGCGGAAGAGGGCAGGCTCGACGAAGCGCTGCGCTCCGCCGAACAGTCGCTCGCCATCCGCCGTCGCGTCTTCGGCGAGGAGAGCCCCTCGGCCGCCATCTCCCTGGGATACCTCGGAGAGGTGCGCGAGGCGATGGGCGACACCGACGCCGCCGGCCGGCTCTATGAACAGGCGGCCGAGATCGTGCGCAACGCCGTCGGGGACCAGCCCAAGACGGCGGAGGCCTTGCGCCGGCTGGGTCTGTTCCGGCTGCGCACGGGAGAGGCGGCGCAGGCGCTCGCGCCGCTCGAAGAGGCGGCGGCGATCGTCCGCGCGCGGCTTCCGGTCTCCGACCGACGCTACGCCGCAGTCGAGAGCGCGCTCGGGGACTGCCTGATCTCGCTCGGGCGGTTCGACGAGGCGGAGACGCTCCTCGCGCGCAGCCTGCGGACGCTGTCGGCTCCGGAGACTCCCGAGACTGGCGCGACGCGCGAGCGCCTCGAGCGGCTCCGCGCCGCCCGCCAGGAGTCCCGGCGCGGCGCTTCTGCCGGTTAGCCCCGGGCCGGATCGCCGCGTTCGAGCTCGCGTCGCAGCCAGGTGCGCGCCGCGGTCCAGCGCCGCGAGACGGTGCGTTCCGATGTTCCGGTCGCCGCCGCGGTCTCGGCGAGCGAGAGCCCGGCGAACTGATGGAGCTTCACGACCTCGGCCATCTCCGGATCGATCGCCTCGAGCCGGGAGAGCGCCTCGTCGAGGGCCAGGAACTCGTCGGCTTCGGGATCGACGCCGACCAGCCCTTCGACCAGGGTGACCCGCATCCGGTCGCCGCCGTGCTTCTGGCGCGCGACCCGCCGGGCGCGCTCGATCAGGATCCGCCGCATCGCCTCCGCGGCGGCGGCGAAGAAGTGTCCGCGCCCGTCCCAACGCACTTCGGAATCGCCCGCCAGGCGGAGATAGGCCTCGTGCACCAGCGCGGTCGGGGTGAGCGTCAGGCCGGGACGCTCGCGCGCCATCCTCGCCCGGGCGAGCCGGCGGAGCTCCTCGTAGACCGCGGGCAGGATCTGCTCGGCCGCTTCGGGCCCACCGGCCGCGATCGCCGCGGCCAGACCGCTTTCCCGGTTCCGAGGTTCGTCCGCCATGCCCCACTCCGTCCGAGCGACCGACTGCGCCCGTCCGCGAGTGTATCCCCTGGCGGGATCAGGGGTTCGACGAGCTCCACTCGCCGGTGTCGCCGTCCTCGAAGTGGGCGGTGAAGATGACGTTCTTCCACCACCGCAGGAGTGTCCGCAGCGCTTCCGGCGCGTTCGCCGGCGGCGGCTGGCCCGCCTGGTCTTCCGAATTGAGTCCGTGGCAGGAGGTACAGAGCCGGATCTCGCCCGGCTGGAAGGTGAGCCAGTAGCGCTCGCGTACGACCGAGGTCCCGGCGCCGTCTGTGAGCTGCCAGGTCATCGCCCGATGGGCGGGCACGAACGCCGCCATCGAGCCGTCGTCGCCGATCTCGACACTGGCCGCGGGGGCTCCCGGAGCGAGCGGCGGATTGAGGGCACGCGCGTCGTGCATCCTCTGCGCGAGGATGCGACGACCCGGCGACGGCGTCACCGGTCCGTCGGTGCCGCGGATCAGATCGCCCTGGAAGAACTGCAGGTGTGCGACGTCGTAGATCGTTCCCGCGGCACCGGTGGTCTGGGCCGTGCCGCCCGGGACGCGGAGGTTGAACGGCTGCTGCCGGTCGGCGAGGTCGCGTGTGGTGACGTCGCGGCTGACGACGAGCGCCAGTTTCTTCGCCGCGAGATCGGCGCGGAACGCCGCCGGGTCGACCTGCTCGTCCACGAAGACCGACAGCTCCGGCGCTTCGAGCGGCGGCGGCGGCGGATCGACCGGCGAGCGCGGGCGCACTTCGACCGGGTCGAGCTCCCACATCGTGACGTTCGCGTATTCGACCCGCACGTCGGGATCCCAGAACCAGAGCGTCTTGGTGATCCCGGAGGTCAGCGGAGCGCCGTAGCGGAGATATCCGGAACAGCCGCCGGACGTCGCGACGAGATCGCGCATCCGGAACTTGTAGCGCGCGACCGGCAGCGCCCTGGTCCCCTCGTTCGCCGCCTGACGAGTCTCCGGAACGCCGGGCGAGCGCTCGCCGGCGTGCACCGCGATCAGCGAGTCCGCCGCCGACAGCGGCAGCGGATTGCGATAGAGGCCGGAGTGACAGGGTCCCGGCGTGTCGTCGAATCCGCCGGTGTCGCCATGGGTCACCCAGTCCACCACGAACGAGTCGGCGGCGACTCCCGGTGGAGCATGGAGCGACAGGATCCGGCCCGCAGCGTGGGTGTAGAACTCGGGCGCGTCGACCGCCAGATAGGTCCCTGGGTCCTGCGGCTCCTCGCGGATCTGCAGCATGTTGAAGAGCCGCCCGCAGTTGCCCCCGCCGCAGATGAACTCCTCGAGATTCGGATCGTTGTTGAAGGCGCGATTGAAGTAGTTGTGGAATTCGTGCCGGCCGGAGTGATTGAGCGTCTCGAGCTCGGTGCCGTCCTGACGCATCATCCAGGGGAAGAAGTGGTTGAAGGTGTGCCCCTCTTCGTACGGCAGGAGGAGATCGTCGCGACCGGGGCGCGGTTCCGGGAACTGCTCGACCCGGGTCGTGAGCGCCGTGGCGTCGGCCCGCTCGCTCGACCAGTTGAAGGTACCGTAGGTCGGAGGATTGCCGCCCTGCTCGTCGAAGTAATCGCTGTCGGCCTGCTGATCGCGCTGCAGGTGGTCCCAGCGGGTGAACAGGACGCGGCCGAAGCTGTCGACGATCGGACGGAAGTCGCCGGACGGCGCGTGGTCGAGGAGCCGGAGGTCGCCGGTCGCCGGATCGAGGCTCCAGATCCCGGAGACGGTCGGCGCCTCCTCGTACTCGTCGAGCTGGGGATAGAGGTGCGCCGCTCCGTCCCGCGGACGGTCCGAGGTGAACAGGATGCGGCCGTTCGCGCCGTAGACCGGACTGACGTTGTTGGCGTTCGCCGGCTGGTTCGGCACCGGTGTGATGACCGGCGTGTCGCCCGGACCGAGACCTGTGACCTCGTACATCTGCCAGTACCAGGTCCCCCACTGGAACTGCTGCGGCGGCGCGCCGACGACCATGCTGAAGATCGCCTTCGTCCCGCTCCAGTGGACCGACGGCTCGCGCACGGCGATCGAGGTGGTCCCCTGGAAGCCGCTGGCGACGCCGAAGCCGGCGAGCGCGGTGAGATTCCGCAGCGTGCCATCGGGATAGAGGATGTAGAGATCGCCGCCGCGGCCGACGCTCTGCATCGCCGTCCCCTGGTTGCCGAAGACCGAGGCGATGGCGGTGAAGTCGTACGGGATCGGCACCTGGGTGACGAAGAGGATCGGATACGGACGATCGGCCACGGCGCGCGCGGCGACGAACGTCAGGAGCAGCGCCACGACGCTCCGGAATCGGGAATGCCTTCGGTTCATCGGGCCTCCGGGGATGCGAGAGCCGGAGCCTAGCCCCGCCGGGGTGGCACGCCAGTGGTCCGCTTCACAGGGTCCGTTCCGGGAGACGCAACAAGGGCCTCCGCGGCGGTACCGGGAGGCCCGGGTACAGCAGTCCCTTGGTGCGCTACGCCTGGGTACGCCGCTGCCGGCGCCAGGTGAGGAACGCCACGCCGACCGCGAGGAGCGCGCCGGCGAGGGCCGCGAGCCCCCAGTTCGAAGCGGCCGGGATCGCGAGCACGGTACCTCCTCCGCAGACGGTGCAGTAGACGAGCGCCTCGTTGACACAGATGTCGTCCCACTCGACCTGGCAGCAGAACGGGTCGAAAGCGCAGACAGTGTCCTGGCATGTCGGGTCGTCGCAACCGGCCTGGGATCCGTCCGGACCATCTCCCGGCCCCGAACCCACGCAGCAGTTGGAAGGTCCGCCTTCTCCTTCGAAGATCAGCTGATCGTTGTAGGGCTGGCGCTCGGCCGCGGTCTGCGGCGGCGGATTCGGGATCTGGACCGCCATGGCGACTCCGGCGAAGGCGACGAGCAGCAGACCGAGACCAACGGCGCAGCGAACAGATCGTGGCTTCATGAACCCTCCTGTTGGATGTCCGGCAAAGACCTCATTCTAGACGGGTTTCGAGGAGGCAGCCAACTCGGCGCGAACTCCCCGCCTCGTTCGATATTGTCGCGGACGTGACGGATCGTGCTGCTGCAGGCCTCTTCGAACGCCTGGTCCGCATCGACAGCTCGAGCGAGCGCTCGAACCTGCCGGTGGTCGATCTGCTCGAGGAGGCGCTCGATCGCCCGGGGATCTCGAGGCGCCGGTTCGTTTCGGACGACGGCGGGAAGGCGAACCTGTTCGCCCGGCTCGGACCGGAGCCGGACGGATCGGGCGAAGGTCTCGTCCTCTGCGGGCACACCGACTGCGTCCCCGCCCGGGAGAGCGACTGGACCTCCGAACCGTTCGCCCTCACCGACCGCGGCGATCGCTGGGTCGGCCGCGGCAGCGCCGACATGAAGGGATTCCTGGCTCTCGCCGCGACCCTCGCGGCCGGAACCGATTCCGCGCGACTGCGCGCCCCGCTCTGCCTCCTCTTCACCTTCGACGAGGAGATCGGCATGCACGGGGCGCGCGAGTTCGCGCGCCACTGGCCGGAGCGCGATCCGCTCCCTCGCGCCTGCCTCATCGGCGAACCGACCTCCCTCGTCGCGCTCCGCCTGCACAAGGGGCACATGAAGCTGCGGGTCCGCATCCCCGGCCGGGCCGCCCACAGCGGCACGCCGCACCTGGGCGAGAACGCGATCGAGGCGGCCGCGCCGGTGATCGCGGCGCTGGCCGCCCTGCGCCGCGAGCTCGAAGCGGAACGACCGCCGCTGGGCGAGCTCTTTCCGGAGGCGCCCTTCGTACCGCTCAACGTTGCGCGGATCGCCGGCGGCGTCGCGATCAACGTCGTTCCGGACCGCTGCGAGATCGAGCTCGGCTTCCGGCCTCTTCCCGGTTCGGACCTCGACGCCGTCCGCGAGCGGGTCGCGGCGGTGATCGCCGCCGCCGCACCGCCGGACACGCGGATCGAGCTCGTCGGACTCTCCGAACCGCTCCTCACCGACGAGTCCGCAGAGCTGCACCGCGAGCTCTGCGCGCTCACCGGGCAGTCGTTCTCGCGCGGCGCGCCGTTCGCGACCGACGGCGGCCCGCTCGCCAGTCTCGGCCTCGAGAGCGTCGTCTGGGGTCCGGGCTCGATCGAGGTCGCCCATCGCGCCGACGAATGGATGCCCAAGGCGGAGTTCGAGCGCTGCGCCGCGCTCCTGCCGCGCATCGTGCACCGCTTCTGCGGCGAGGGCGCATGACCGGCCGCTGGCTCGCGCCGGATCTCGTCTGGCTCGACGGCGCGTTCGCGTCCGGTCCCGGCGTCCGGGTCGACGCGGCGGGCCGGATCGCCGAGGTCGGCCCGATCCCGCCCGACGTCACCCCCGAGCGCTGGGGCAAGACGGCGTTCCTGCCCGGCTTCGTCGACGTCCACTCGCACTCGTTCCAGCGCGGCCTGCGCGGCCTGGGCGACGACTTTCCGGCCGGCGCGGGAAGCTTCTGGACCTGGCGCGAGGCGATGTACGGGCTCGTCGAATCGGTCGACGAGGCGACGCTCCGGAAGATCGCGGTCTCGACCTTCCGCGAGATGCGCGCCGCAGGCATCACCACGATCGGCGAGTTCCACTATCTCCATCACCGCGACGCGACGGCACTCGACTTCGCCTTCGATTCCGTGGTCGTCGAAGCGGCACGCGAGGCCGGCATCCGGCTCGCGCTCCTGCAGTGCTACTACCGGGCCGGCGGCATCGGGCGCGAGCTGCGCGGCGGACAGCGGCGTTTCGACGGTGGCTCGCTCGAGACCTTCTGGAGCGCGGCCGAGCGCCTCGGTGCAGAGCTCGATCCGGCCCGCGAGAGTCTCGGCGTCGCCCCCCACAGCTACCGCGCCGTCGACCGCGGGGAGCTCGCCCTCCTCCATGCCGAGGCGAAGAGCCGCGGACTCGTCGTCCACCTGCACCTCGAAGAGCAGCGGCTCGAGATCGAGGAGATCGAGAGCGCGCACGGATCGACGCCGAGCGAGCTCCTGCTCGAGGACCTCGATCTCGGCTCGGAGACCACGCTGATCCACTGCACCCACACCCCCGCCGACCGCCTTTCCGAGATCTTCCGCCGCGGAGTGAACGTCGGCCTCTGTCCGCTCACCGAGGGGAACCTCGGCGACGGCATTCCGGCGCTGCGTGCCGCGCAACCGCCGCGGCATCTCGCGCTCGGCAGCGATTCGAATCTCCGTCTCTCGATGTTCGAGAACCTGCGCTGGCTCGAGTACGGACAGCGCCTGGCGAGCGAACGCCGCGGCCTGCTCGGCGAACGCCCGGCGCTCGCCGCCCTCGCCGCAGCCACGACCGGCGGCGCCCGCTCGTTGCGCCTGCCGGTCGGCCGCATCGCTTCCGGTCAGTGGGCCGATTTCTGCGCCGTCGATCTCGGCCACCCCGCTCTCGCAGGAGTGACGGTCGACGGACTCCCGGAAGCGCTGGTCTTCGGCTGTGGCGACGACGTGATCGTCGCAACGTCGATCGGAGGCCGCTTCCTCGAACATCGCGAGCGCCGGAGCGCCTGACCGTGTGCGGCCGCTACTTCCTCACGACTCCGGGCGAGGTCCTCGCCGAGCTCTTCGAGACGCCGGCGCCGCCGGAGGAGGTCGCCCTGGCGATCCGTCCGCGGTTCAACATCGCCCCGAGCCAGGAGGTCCCGATCGTGCGCGCGACCGCGACGGGCACACGCGAGCTGTCGCTGGTCCGCTGGGGCCTCGTCCCGCACTGGGCGAAGGATCCCGCCATCGGCAACCGGCTGATCAACGCCCGATCGGAATCGGTCGCCGGGAAGCCGTCGTTCCGCGATTCGTTCCGCAAGCGTCGCTGTCTCGTTCCCGCCGACGGCTATTTCGAGTGGCAGAACGTCGGCGGTGCGAAACAGCCCTGGGCCTTTCGCCTGAAGTCCGCCGAGCCGATGGCGCTCGCCGGAATCTGGTCCGCCTGGAACGATCCGCAGGGCGGCGGCCTGCTCGAGAGCTGCGCGATCCTGACCACCGCCCCCAACGAGCTCGCCGCCACGGTCCACGACCGCATGCCGGTCATCCTCCCGGCGGCGAGACGCGGCGACTGGCTCGACGCCGCCACCCCAGGCGAAGCCCTGGCCGGATTCCTCGCCGCCCTGCCGGCGACGGAGATGCTCGCCTATCCGGTCGGCCGGAAAGTCGGCAACCCGCGCAACGACTCGCCCGAGCTCATCGAGCCGCTGCCCGGCTGAGCGCCGCCGGGTGCGTCAGTTGACGAGGTCTTCGTCGTCGGCGGCGAACGGCGAGCGCGGCACCGCCGCCTCTTCCGCCTCCCAGCGCGCGAGGCGGGCCCGGTCACGCGCCCGGCGGCGCTCGAACGCCGCCAGAGCGAGGAGGCTGATCGCGCCCCAGAGCAGGACCGAGCTGGAGACGATCGGTACCCAGCGATCCCAGAGCGTCCGGCGACGCCAGTAGTCGCTCTCGAACTGCGCGACGCTCTGTCCCGCGACCGCCCGGAACGCCTCCTCGAACGACGCTCCGTCCGCCATCGCACGCAGGATCCGCGCGCCGCTCTCCGCTCCGTGATCCGCGAACAGGCGGCGCACGAGATCGCCGGCGAGCGCGTAGGCCGAGGCGACCGAGCTCTCACCGCCGGCGAACGCGCGGTCGAGACGGGCGATCGGCAGCGAATCGTCGCGCAGCACCGCGAGCGCGATCCGGGCGCGGTCGCCGAGATCCCATTCGCGGCCCGCGGCGGTCGCGAGGCCCTCGTTGAACCAGCGCGGCACCGGCCGCCCGCGCACGACGCGGGCGAGGAGGATGTGCGCCGTCTCGTGACGCAGGAGCGGCAGGAGCCCGCGGTCGGGATAGCCGCCGGCGCGTGCCGGGAAGAGGACGATGACGTCGCCGCGGCCGCCCCCGGACTGCGCGAAGCCGGCGACCCAGGCCGGAGCGGAACGTCCTGCGGGCGAGCCCTCGGGCGCCAGGACGACACGGATCGGCAGCCTGCCGTCGCGCTCCGCGTCGAACCCGGTCAGCCGGACCGACGGTTCGAGCGCCGCCTCGCCGGCGTCGCGGATCTCTCCGGCCGCGGCGGCGAGCGCTGGCGGCGCCTCGATCTCGAACGCCGGGAGCGCCGGCGAAACCGCGCGCGCCGGGACGGCGAGGCACGCGAGAAGGAGGAGTGCGGCGAGCGGGCGGTGGCGGAGAGGAGGGGGCATCGGCGAGCGGCGGGGCGCGGAGAGTCCCCGGCGGCACGGGTGGCAACCGCTCCCCCGGCGGCGGAATTCCCCCGCCGCGCGGACGGCACCCGCGCTCAGTGCTGGCGCAGGCTGCGGGAGACCTGGATCCGCTCGCCGAGATTCTCGAGCGTCACCATGCCGACGAGCCCCTGCTCCGACGCCACCAGCACGGGGACCGGCGGGCGGGTCTGCAGGTAGCGCAGGACGACCTCGAGCGGCAGCTCGGGCGGCACGACGCGCGGATCGCGGTCCATGACCTCGAGGACCGCCGCGTCGCGCCCGGCGGAGGCCAGGGCGGCGAGCAGCGAACCGCGGGCGAGGATCCCGGCGATCCGCCCCCAGGCGTCGACCACCGGGAAGTCCTGCTGGTGGGTCGCCACGAGGAGGTCGGCGGCGCGGCCGAGGGAGTCCTGCGGCGCCAGGGTGTCGAAGCGGGTCACCATCGCGTCGCGCGCCGTGAGACCGGCCACCGCCGAACGGCCGCGTTCGAACGCCGCCTCCTGGCCGGCGCCGAAGTAGACGAAGAAGGCGATGAAGAGGAGGATCGGTCGCATCGGCGGCGGATAGATCGCCAGGATGGCGAAGACCACCGCCATCCCCTGACCGACGCGCGAGGCGATCCGCGTCGCCCTCTCCTGCCCGAGATAGAGCGAGAGCATGGCGCGCAGGATGCGCCCTCCGTCCATCGGGAACGCCGGCACCAGATTGAAGAAGAAGAGCGTCAGGTTCGCCGTCAGCAGCTGCCAGAGGACGGCAGCGTCGCCGCCGAGGAGCTGCTCCGGGGAGGCGGGGATGGCGCTGCCGCGCACCAGCATGACGACGAACAGCATCCCGGCGAGGACCAGATTGACCAGCGGTCCGGCGAGCGCGATGAGCAGCTCCGCCTTCCCCGCCGGCATCCGATCGAGTCGCGCCACGCCGCCGATCGGATAGAGGACGATTTCGCGGGTCTGGACACCGTAGCGCTTCGCCACCGCCGCGTGCCCGAGCTCGTGCAGCACGACGCAGCCGAAGAGCAGGACGATGAACATCGCCCCGCCGAGGAACCCCTCGCGGCTGCCGGCCGAGATCGTCCCGAACCAGAGGACCAGCAGCAGGAAGGTGAAGTGCACGCGGATCGGAATGCCGAGCGCCGTCCCGATGCGCAACGCTCCGCCCGCCACGGCCGGAGGCCGGCCCTGCGGACCGCGATTCGCGGGCGGAGTGTCGTTCATGCCGGGAATCTACTTCACCAGCCGCAGACCTGACCGCGGTTCTGCTCGTCGAGCCAGCTCCGTAGCGGCGCGAAGTAGTCGAGGATCGCGGTCGCGTCCATCTGGCGCTGTCCGGTGAGCGCCTCGAGCGCGTCCGGCCAGGGACGCGAGGCGCCCATCTCCATCATCGCGGCGAGCTTCTCGCCGGCCGCGCGGCTGCCGTAGATCGAGCAGCGGTGCAGCGGCCCGGTCTGCCCCGCCGCGGCGCAGAGCGCGCGGTGGAACTGGAACTGCAGCACGTCGGCGAGGAAGTAGCGCATGTACGGCGTGTTTCCCGGCACGTGGTACTTGGCGCCGGGATCGAAGTCGTCTTCGCTGCGCGCCGAAGGCGGCGCGATGCCCTGGTACTTCTGCTTCAGATCCCACCAGGCGCGGTTGTAGTTCTCCGGCGTCACCTCGCCCGAGAACACCTCCCAGCGCCACTTGTCGATGATCAGACCGAACGGCAGGAACGCCACCTTGTCGAGCGCCATCTGCAGCAGGAGCGCGATGTCGGCCTCCGCCGGCGGCTCGCGGTCGATGATGTCGAGCGTCTTGAGATAGGCGGGAGTCACCGAGAGGGCGATGGTGTCGCCGAGCGCCTCGTGGAAACCGTCGTTGGCGCTGTCGAGGAAGAACGGCGGCAGCGTGTTGTAGGCGCGCTGGTAGTAGTTGTGCCCGAGCTCGTGGTGGATGGTCGAGAAATCCTCCTCGTTGATCTCGATGCACATCTTGATCCGCAGATCGTCCTTCTGGTCGACGTCCCAGGCCGAGGCGTGGCAGACGACGTCACGGTCGCGCGGCTTGGTGAACTGCGAGCGCTCCCAGAACGTGTCGGGCAGCGGCGCGAATCCGAGCGAGCTGAAGAAGCGCTCGCCCACCCGGACCATGCCTACCGGGTCCAGCTTCTGCTTCTGCAGCTGCTGCGTCAGGTCGTAGCCCGTCCCGACGCTCGACTTCGGCTCGACGACGTCGTAGATGTTGCCCCAGGTCTGGCCCCACATGTTGCCGAGGAGCTGCGTCGGGATCGGCTTCCCGGCCGGCACGAGGTCGGTGCCGTACTTCTTCGCCAGCTCACTGCGCACGTAGCAGTGCAGCGCGTCGTAGAGCGGCTTCACCTGGGCCCAGAGCCGGTCGAGCTCGGCGACGAACGCGTCCGGCGGCATGTCGTACTTGGAGCGCCAGAGCGCGCCGAGATCGGCGTAGCCGAGCTCCCGGGCGCCGGCGTTTCCCAACTCGACGAAGCGGCGGTACTTGTCGCGCATCGGCCGGGAGATCGTGTGCCACCCCGTCCAGGCCATCTCGAGCTGCTTCGGGTCGCGGCTCGTCGACAGGATGTTCGACAGCGCCCCTAGGTCGAGGCAGTCGCTGCCGTCGGCCCGGCCCTCCGGGCAGTACTTGCCGCGGCCGTACATCCCCTCGAGCTCGGCGGCGATCTGGGTGAGCTCCTCGCGCAGCGCGGGATCGGCCGGAGCCGGCAGGACCAGCCCGGACTTCAGGATCCCCATCTTGCGCGCCAGGTCGGAGGGCAGCTTCAGCCCGGCGAACCGGCTCGACGAGGCCGCGAGCTCCATCTGCGCGGCGATCACCGCCTCGTTGGCCTGCGCCGCCAGGGTCTCGGTGTCGGATGTGATGTAGGTCGAAGCGACCCACTGCGCGCGGTCGCGCGCGATCCAGAGCTTGAGGAGGCGCGCTTCGGCGTCGGTGAGGAACCGCCGTGCTTCGTCGACCGTCGGCGCGGCCCCGCCCGCGGCTGCGCTCGCGAGAACGGGGGCGGCGGACCAGAGGAGGAGCGTGCACGGCAGCATCAGCGAGAGCGAACGGAACCGTTTCATCGGGAGTTTCTCCTTGTGGTGAATGCGGCCGGCAGCATCCGGCCGGAAGGCGCTCACGCGGAGCGCAGGTATCTGTCGATCCGGTCCAGCCCGCGCTCCAGCTCCCCGCGCGAGCAGGCGAACGAAATGCGGATGTGCGCGTCGCTGCCGAACGCCTCGCCCGCGACCACCGCCACGTGCGCCTCCTCGAGCAGCCTCTCGGCGAACTCGATCGAGTCGGCGCGTCCGGGCCGGAAGCAGTCCGAGACGTCGGGAAACGCGTAGAAGGCGCCGCGCGGCGGCCGGCAGCGGACGCCGGGCAGGGCGTTGAGGCGCGGGATCAGGAGGTCGCGGCGCGCCTGGTACTCGGCGATCATCCGCTCCACGTCCGCCTCGGCACCCTCGAGTGCGGCGAGCGCTCCGACCATCGCGAACGACGTCGCGTTCGACGTCGCGTGGCTCTGGATCTTCGCCGCCGCGTCGACCAGCTCCTGTGGCCCCGCGAGGTAGCCCAGGCGCCAGCCGGTCATGGCGTAGGTCTTCGAGAACGACCCCACGACGACCACGGTCTCGGGATAGCGCCCGGCGAGCGCCGCCGCCGAGAACGGCGCGCGGCCGTCGAACACGAAGCGCTCGTAGGTTTCGTCCGAGATCACCACGACTCCACGCTCGGCGCAGCCGGCGACGATCGCCGCGAACGCTTCCGGCTCGATGACCCCGCCGGTCGGATTGCAGGGCGAGTTGAGCACGACGGCGCGGGTCCGCGGGGTGATCGCGCCGAGGATCCGCCCGGGGTCGACGGCGAAGCCGTCGGCGCCGTTCGTCGCCACTTCGACGACGCTGGCACCGGCGAAGCGGATCTGCTCCGGAATGCTGACCCAGGCCGGAGTGTGGACGATCACCTCCTGGCCGGATTCGAACAGGGCGAGCGCGACCTCGAAAAGCGCGCCCTTTCCGCCCACCGTGACCAGGGTCTGCGCCGCGCTCCACGGCGCACCAGAGGTCCGGCGATACTTCTCCGCGATCGCTTCGCGGAGCGCGGGGATCCCCTGGTTCTGGGTGTAGCGGGTGAAACCGTCCGCGAGGGCGCGTCGGGCCGCCTCCACCGCCACGACCGGCGAAGCGAAGTCCGGCTCGCCGGCTCCGAAGTTCACCACGTCGATCCCTTCGGCCTGCATCTGCATCGCTCGCCGGGTCACGCGGAGCGTCGCCGACTCGCTGATCCGCGCTACGCGCGAGGATAGGTCCATGACTTGCATGGTATCATCGCGACCGCCCCGGATGGACCGGTGGCGAAAGCACCCAAGCCCATGAAAAGAATGACTTTCGCCGTCCTCGCTGGACTCCTTTTCGGGCTCTCCTTCGCGACGCCCGGGCACGCCGAATCGGCGTGGTACACCGATAGCTCCGCGGCTCTCGAGGCCGCCCGCAAAGCCGACAAGAAGATCCTCGTCGACCTCTTCGCGGAGTGGTGCGGCTGGTGCAAGGTGATGGACCAGAAGGTCTTCTCGACGCCGGAGTTCCAGAGCTACGCCGAACAGTTCGTGCTCCTCCGGGTCGATGTCGAGGACGGCGGTTACGGCACCGAGATCCAGCAGCGCTTCCGTGCCAATTCGCTGCCCACGCTTCTGCTGCTCGATCCGCACGAGGCGCTGGTGGGCAGTGCCCAGGGCTACATGGAGACGCCGAAGCTGATCCAGCGGCTCAACATGGAGATGCGTCAGCACGACGGGCTGATGCAGCGCGTCGAGACGCTGCTCGCCGGCACCGACGCCACCGCCCAGAAAGCGCTCGCCAAGGAGCTCCATGGACGCGGCGACGGCAGGAACGCCGCCCGCCTGTTCGAGAAGGTCCTGGCCGGCGACGCTCTCGCCGGAGACGAACGCTCCTGGGCCCGCCTGCAGATGGCCGACTCCTATCGCATGGCGGAGGACTTCGAAAGAGCGCGCACGACGGCCGGACAGCTCAAGAAGGATCTCGCGCGCTCCGGCTCGGCTCCCGACAAGCTCGCCGAGCGCGTCGATCTGCTGCTTCTCTTCATCGCCGGCGGCGCCCACGACTGCCCGAACGCCGCGGCCGCCCTCGCCGAGTTCGAGAAGGGGTACCCGAAGAGCCCCTATCTGCGTGACGCGCGCAAGGCCTATCGCGCCGCCACGACGGACACCGGCTCCCAGTGTTCCTGACCGGGAAGGCGCCCGTCCGGCGTCGGATCGCGGCGCTCTCCGTCCTCCTCGCCGCGGCGATCCCCACCGCGATCGCGGCGCAGTTCGCCGAGGACGGCGCGACGGACGAGGCGCACAAAGCCACCCTCGCGATCCACGCCGATCGCACCTCGTACGCCGCCGGCGAGGAGATCCGGCTCGCGGCCATCGTCGAAGTCGAGAGCGGCTGGCACCTCCAGGCGCACGTCCCGACCTACGACTACCTGATCCCGACGATTCTCTCGTTCGAACTGCCGGAGGGCTGGGTTCCGCCGGCGGTCGACTATCCCGAGCCGCACCCCTGGAAGTTCGCCTTCGCCGAGGACCGGCTCGACGTCTACCAGGGGCGGCTGCGCGTCCTCGCGCGCCTGCAGAGCCCGGCGGACACCGCACCGGGCACGGTGCGTCTCGCCGGAACGCTCCGCTATCAGGCGTGCGACGACCGGCAGTGCCTGCCGCCGACCACCGCCGAGGCGGAGGTCGAGATCGAGATCGGCAGCAGCGGAAGCGCGGCGAACGCAGCGAGCTTCGCCGACTTCGTCCCCTCGGAGACCCCGGCGGCTCCGCCGTCCGCCCCGGCGACGGACGCTCCGGTGTCGCACTGGGGGATCCTCCTGCTCGCCCTGCTCGGCGGCCTGATCCTCAACGGCATGCCGTGCGTCCTGCCGATCCTGTCGCTCAAGCTGTTCGGCCTGGTCAAGGCGTCGGGACAGTCGCGGCACGCGGTCCGCGCCGGGGCGCTGGCGACCACGGCCGGGATCCTGGTCTCGTTCTGGGCCCTCGCCGGCGCCGCGATCCTCGCCAAACAGGCGGGCGCGGCGATCGGCTGGGGCGTCCAGTTCCAGCAGCCGGGCTTCGTCGCCTTCCTCACCGTCGTCGTCCTGCTTTTCTCGCTCAATCTCTGGGGACTGTTCGAGATCCCGCTGCCGGCGCGCCTGGCGACGCTCGGCGACTCGGCCGCGAGCGGCGACCACCTAGGAGGTCATTTCGCCTCCGGTCTCTTCTCGACCCTGATGGCGACGCCCTGCTCGGCGCCGTTCCTCGGCACGGCGCTCTCGTTCGCGCTCGGCCAGTCGGGCGGCGTGATCTTCGCGGTCCTGACCGCGGTCGGCGCCGGCCTGGCTCTTCCCTATCTCCTCCTGGTCGCGGCGCCGGGCGCGGCCAGGCTCCTGCCGCGCCCGGGAGCCTGGATGGACACGCTGCGTGGCGCGCTCGGCTTCCTCCTCGCCGGTGCGGTCGTCTGGCTCCTCTTCGTGCTCGGCGGCCAGGTCGACCCGGTCCGCCTGGCGCTCTTCGAGGTCGGCCTCCTGGCGCTCTCGCTCTGCGTCTGGCTCCGGCACCGGATCGCGGCGCGCGGCGGACGGACGGCGATCGCCTGGCTCCTCGTCGCCGCGGCGGCGGTCGGCCTCGTCCTCTACGCCGCCCGCTCCCCGCGCGCCGCCCGCCTCGACGGTGGCTCCGCGGCCGCCGAGAGCGCGAACGCGCTCCCCTGGATTCCGTTCGACCGCGGCGAGGCGGAGCGTCTCGCCGGCGAAGGACGTCTCGTCTTCCTCGACATCACCGCCGACTGGTGCGTGACCTGCAAGGTCAACGAGCGCGTCATCCTCCACACCCCGGAGGTGGCCGCGGCGTTCCGGGAGCACGAGGTCCTCGCCATGAAGGCCGACTGGACCAACCGCGACGACGAGATCGCCCGCTTCCTCGCCGACCACGGCCGCTACGGGATTCCCTTCTACATGCTCTACCGCCCGGGCAAGCCGCCGCACGTCTTCGGCGAGCTGATCGGCCGCCAGGAGATCGTCCGCGTCATCGCCGACTCCGCCGCCGACTGAGCCACTCCAGGAACGGTCGACGAAGCCCCTCCGGACCCCGGAAACCGGGGGTTTCCGGTCGCAAAGATTTCTCTTGTAGTCCCCATCGGACTGGTCTAGTGTGCGCGCACCACCCGGTCCGGAAGCACCCAACCAGTGGTCATGGCCCGGGTACCAAGGGAGAAGTCATGCGTGCTCGCTTCCGTCGTGTCGCCGCCATCGCCGTCCTCGCCCTCGTCGCCGAGAGCTCCGGATTCGCCGCCGTACCGGTCGTTCAGGCCCTCGCACCGTCCCGCGAGCTGAAAGGGGTCGCGCCCGAGCGTGCCGTGAGTCCGATGGTGAATCCGCCGGGCCTCGTCTACGCACCGGAGTCGCCGAACGGACAGGGGTACCAGGGCGAGGCCGAGCCGAACAACTCCGCTGGAACCGCCAGCCCGCTCACCGGCACGAACCTCGTCGTCCGTGCGAATCTGTTCCCGCCCGGCGACATCGACTTCTTCTCCTTCACGGCCGCGGCCGGCGACCGGATCTACGCGGCGATCATGTCGAGCGGCTCCGCCGGCAC
>JBFWYP010000048.1:0-20034 GCA_050186295.1 Thermoanaerobaculia bacterium
GCCTCGTCGTCGCCGAGCCGGCCTGGGCGCTGACGCCCTGCTACGTTTGCGACTACAACTACTCGAAGTGCACCGCGGGCTGCTCCTCCCACACCTGCCTAAACAACTGTGAGCACTGGTATGATGTTTGCTGGTCCCGTTGCTACTTTGGTCCATATGGTTCCCAGGCTGCGTGTATTAACCAGTGCCCAACGGGCTTTCTCTGTGAATTGTCGAGCGTGAACCCAACCGTTTGGATCTGCACCCAGTAAACGCTCTGAGGGACTTCACTCCGATGGAAGAGTTACTTTTCCATAGATTCATGGACTTAGCTTGGGCAGGCGACATCGCCTTCTCAGGGGTGTCGCCACCTCCATTCTTCGCGTTTCAATGTTTCAGAGATTCCTCATCGATAGCAGCCAAAATCATGGCTTGCAATTGGGGTGAATTGCGAGGATGGGTACCCGGTGGCATAGGGCGAGTGGCCTTGGACGAGGAACCGGTGTCGCGCTCGATGGGATCGTCTGGTCAAAAATACTTCGAAGCCCAAACTCGTAGGCGTGTGCTCAAGCGAATTCTCTTAGTTTCGGCCCTTGGCCTCGCCGCCTCACACGGTCCTGCCAAGGGAGAACTCGATCAGGGACCGGCCAACCTGAGCGATCAGATCGATGTAAGCCTGGGCTTCGTCAGGGTGTCGATCCTAGAATCCAAGCAGGAGCCCCGCCCAGAAGAATTCGAAGTGCGATGGGAGGGTCAGCGACAACAGGTCGTTCGCGTGGTGGGCGGAACTGACGGCTCACTAGAAGTAGGAATTGCCGTCGATCAGTCATCGAGCATGGCAGGTGCACTCGAGTACATGCGAGCTGAGGCGGTGAATTTTGTCGAGAGCAGATTTTCCGACCAGGACCGGGTTTTTGTCGTTGCATTTGCAGACAAGATGGAAGTCGTGGCTCAAGGCAAGGCTGAATCACTGACCGCGCTGAAGAAAATTCCTTCCCAGCTTGACTCCGGCGATCAGACTACGGCGTTCTTTAGTTCACTGGATCGCGCACTCCATCGATTCGAGAATTCTGCTTCCAAGGCTGCGCTTGTCGTGATCTCGGATGGATGTGACTCTAGAGACCTGGGAACCGGAGCGGCAAGCGTCTCTGGAAAGGCCGCCGACATGGCCATACCCATTTTCCTGCTCTCGCCAGGACGTGGTCAATGCAAAAACGCGTCTTGCGCCATGACCAGGTCCGGGAGATGGGTCTGTTCAGCGGGAGGCCCGCCATCAATTGCCCAATACAAGTCCGATCAGATTGTGATCGATCCCACTGCGAGGACGCTCGAGCTTTCAAGGGAATCCGCCTCCAACCGATCGACCAACGAGCGTGATCGATTCTTGGGCCTTATTCAGAACGAAGGCGGAGCGTACTTCGCTGCTCGATCCACAGAGCAGTCCCGAAAAGCGTTCGAGAGCGTTCGGGAACTGCTAGCACAACAATGGACCATCGTCTTCGAACCAACCTCAAGTGACGTGAAGAGCGCTGACGTCAAAGTCTATCGAACCGTTGACGGGCACCGACGGCGCCTACGATGAAAGTCCAACCCTGCCTCAAGGGCGTGCCTGACGATCCAGAAATGCCGGCCTTCGGCCGCGCGAGAGAGGCAGATGACTCTCGATCGAGTGTGGCAGCGGCAGCGATTTGCAACAAGATGCGAACACAAGCTGCGCTGTCGCCATGCTGGATATCTCTGGCTCTCCTCTTGCTCGCGTCAGGAATCGCACACGCCGAAGGGCGTAGCCCGGAGCAGTCCACCGAGCAGCGCGCTGAGCAACAGGTGAGCGGCGAGAGATCGGATTTGACGGGCAGGACAAGTGAGCGCGTCGAGGTGGAAGTGGTCAACGTCGATGTCGTCGTGGTCGACAAGGGAGGCAAGCGCGTTCTCGATCTTGCGCGCGACGAGTTCTCCCTCGAAGTCGATGGCAAGAGCGTACCGATTGACTATTTCGCTGGCCCTGCAGGTCCGGGCGAAGCGACCTCGCCAGGCGCGCCGGGCGCGCCCGCCAGCGACGCGATGGGCAGTCCGGATCGCGGGCTCCTGGTCGTGTTCGACATCGGAGGGCTCGAAGGCCAAGCAGTGCGCCTTCTGGTTCAGGGGCTCGAGGAGTTCATCTCAGCCAGAGCAGAAGACGGCGTCCCGGTACTGATTGCGTCGTTCGCGGACTCCCTCCAGATTCACGCCCGGGAGACGAACTCGCCGCGAGATATCGAACGGGCACTCGATACGGTCCGGGAACTAGGCGGACGAGGAACGCTCCGGACCCTCGAGCGCGCACATCTCGAGGACGAAGTGCGAGCGGCCGGGACCTTCCGAAGCTCGCTCGGCGCCGGAGCTTCCGGAACCTTCGACCATCTGGCCGGCGAAATATCCGTCCTGGAAGATCAGGAGATCACGCGACAGACACGGTTGATTTCGGCGGTCGAGGATCTGGTAAGAACGGAGAGTTCGGTCCCTGGGCGGCGTACGCTGGTGTTCGCGACTCCCGGTTTCTCGACCGATCCGGAGAGTTACCTGCGAGAGCTTCTCGGCGTCGCTGCGGGTCAACGGCGAGGAGAAAGTGCAGATCCTGGCAGCTCGACCGGATCAAGCCACTTCTCGATCCATGATCGCCTTGACGAGCTCATACGGTCGATCCAGGACGCCCGCGTCGTCGCCTACACGGTTTCACCGTCGACGACGACGGCAAGCCCGAATAGCGCGGAATTCCGCTCGCTCGGCGACTCCGCCGCGGCAACTCCGCGGGACTTCTCGGGGAGCGAAAACGTCGCCAACCTCGCCCGTATTGCGGACTCGACCGGAGGCAAGAACTTCGTGATTACCACGGGTCTCGAGGAGCAACTCACGTCGATCGACGCCGATTCGGCGGCGACCTACCTGCTCGGATTCTCAACCGGACCGGCTGCCGGCTTTTCCGAGCATTCGATTCGCGTTCGCCTGCTCCGCTCCGGGCTGACCGCGCGGGGCCGCACCTTTTTTCGCCGCCATTCTCCGGAAGAGCGTCAGACGGAAGCGTTGTCAGCCGCGGCACGATCGGGAATCGTCGAGCGCTCACTTTCCCTGGAGCTTGCAGCCGGCCAGATCCTTCCGCTTGCTGAGGGTCAGAAGATTCGAAGAGTTCCGATGCATCTCAAGATTCCTATCGGCGAATTGGCTCTCACCGCGGCTGGCGACGGGTCAGTGGCACAGAGTCACCTCAAGATCCGCCTGGCGGTGAGCGATGCGTATGGCGGACTTCACCTCGGTGCGATGGAACCTGTCGTAATCTCCATCCCGAAAGGCGATCTCGAGCGGGCGCGAAACTCCTACTGGAGTCATCGCGCTGAAATCGAGGTCGCCGAAGGAGCCGCGAATGTCGGAGCGCTCGTTCTGGACGAAGGCAGCGGTGGTTGGGCTACGGCAGCGTGCCCGCTCAAGAACCCCTGACAGCACTCCCCGAGAATGGCGCAATCGAATCGGAGCCTTGAGAGTTCCGCCTTACTTGCGCCTTGATTGACAGTTTTGTGTCGGCCGGTAGAATTCCACAGTTCGCGTCTACGGTTGGCCGGTCCGGGCAGTAGGTGGACGAACCCCTGTGCGAAACGAGAGGGAATGAGCTCCAGACACTTCACGCTGATCCTGGTCCACAACGAAGGTGCGCGCTTCCGCAAGTGGCGCGTCACCCTGGGTCAGCTCGTGCTCGGGGTCTGCCTCCTCGGCTGCTGCGGCGCCGTCGCCGCCTACTCTCTCTGGTCGCTGCTCTGGAAGGGCGCGGATCAGGCCGAGCTGGCCGATCTCGAACAGGAGAACCGGACGCTGCGCTCGACCAACGAATCGTTCGAGACCCGGCTCTCGGCGCTGCGCGAGCGGCTCGCCGAATCGGAGGACAAGACCCGGAAGCTGGCGATCGTCGCCGGGCTCGAGAATCTCGGCGGCAGCGCCGAGGTCGGTGTCGGCGGCCCGGCGATCCCGGCCGGCGGCGGCGATCCCCTGGCCGATTCCGAATTCCGCTCGCAGCGTCTGCTGCAGACCCTCGACCAGGTCGACGAGAAGCTCGACGAGAATCTGCGCCTCATCTCGGCCACGCCTTCGATCACGCCGGTCCGCGGCATCTTCACCAGCAACTTCGGCTACCGCCGCGACCCGCTCACCGGGCAGCGCGCCTACCATTCCGGCGTCGACATCTCGGCTCCTCCCGGCAAGCCGGTCAAGGCCACCGCCGACGGCGTCGTGACCCGGATCGAGCAGTACGGCGGTCTCGGCCGCGCGGTCCACATCGCGCACGGCTACGGCGTGTCGACCGCCTACGGACACCTCTCGCGCATCACCGTGACGCCGGGGCAGAAGATCCACCGCGGCGACATCGTCGGCCTCGTCGGCAACACCGGCCGCGCGACCGGCTACCACCTGCACTACGAAGTCCAGAAGAACGGCGTCTCGCTCGACCCGTTGACCTTCATGGTCGACCGCCAGACCGTTCCCGGTCTCTGATCCCCCGGTCTCGCCCGCGAAAGTCGTCCGGAGAAGCTCTCCGGCGGGAAGTTTCCGCGCGACCCGTCTGTTAGACTGGGCAGGCCAGCCGGTCGCCTCCGCGACCGCCACACTCCCCGGACGGACTCGAGACGAGGCATGTTCAATCAGGTCATCACGAAGGTCTTCGGAAGCAAGCACGAGCGCGACGTCAAGCGCCTGGCGCCGCAGGTGGCGGCGATCAACGCCCTGGAACCCGAGATGCGGGCCCTGTCGGACGAGGCCCTCGCGGCCAAGACCGGCGAATTCCGGGCGCGCATCGCCGAGGGCGCGACCCTCGACGACCTCCTGGTGCCGGCGTTCGCCGTCGTCCGCGAGGCCGCCCGGCGGGTCCTCAACATGCGGCACTACGACGTCCAGCTGGTCGGCGGCATGGTGCTCCACCAGGGCAAGATCGCCGAGATGCGGACCGGCGAGGGAAAGACGCTCGTCGCCACCCTCCCCGCCTATCTCAATGCCCTCGGCGGCAAGGGTGTCCACATCGTCACGGTCAACGACTACCTCGCGGCGCGCGACGCCGAGTGGATGGGACGGGTCCACCGCTTCCTCGGTCTCACGGTGGGCGTCATCCGCCACGACATCCCGGACACCGAACGACGCGCCGCCTACGCCGCCGACATCACCTACTGCACCAACAACGAGCTCGGCTTCGACTACCTGCGCGACAACATGAAGTTCGACCTGGCGGCGATGGTCCAGCGCGATCACAACTTCGCCATCGTCGACGAGGTCGACTCGATCCTCATCGACGAAGCGCGGACGCCGCTGATCATCTCCGGCCCCTCGGAAGAGTCGGTCGACAAGTACTACACGATCGACAAGATCATCCCGAAACTGGTGCGCGGCGAGGAGATCGAGGACAAGGACGGCAACAAGCACACCACCGGCGACTTCCTGGTCGACGAGAAGGCGCACTCCGTGGCCCTCACCGACGAGGGCGTCGGGCACGCCGAGAAGCTCCTCGGGATCGACAACCTGTACGACATCGAGAACATGGATCTCCTCCACGGGATCAATCAGGGGCTGCGCGCGCACCACCTCTACCAGCGCGACGTCGAGTACCTGATCAAGGACGGCCAGGTCGTGATCGTCGACGAGTTCACCGGACGGATGATGCCGGGCCGGCGCTGGTCGGACGGCCTCCATCAGGCCGTCGAGGCCAAGGAGGGCGTCAAGATCGAGCGCGAGAACCAGACCCTCGCCACGATCACCTTCCAGAACTTCTTCCGCATGTACGACAAGCTGTCGGGCATGACCGGAACGGCGGTCACCGAGGCTTCGGAGTTCGAGCACATCTACAAGCTCGACGTCGTCGTCGTCCCCACCCACAAGCCGATGATCCGGGACGACCGGGCCGACCTCGTCTTTCGCACGGCGCGCGAGAAGTGGGACGCGGTGGTGGACGAGATCCTCGACTGCCACCAGCGCGGGCAACCGGCTCTCGTCGGCACCCTGTCGATCGAGAAGAGCGAGATGCTCTCGGCGATGCTCAAGAAGAAGGGCATCCCGCACGTCGTCCTCAACGCCAAGTACCACGAGCGCGAGGCTTCGATCGTCGCCCAGGCCGGGCGCAAGGGCTCGGTGACGATCGCCACCAACATGGCGGGCCGCGGCACCGACATCCTCCTCGGCGGCTACCCAGAAGGGCTCGCCCGCTCCGAGGCCGATCCGGAGAACGAGGCCGAGGCGGCCGACTACACGGCCGCGCTGGAGCGGTACACCGAGTCGTGCGTCGCCGAACGCGAGGAAGTCCTCGCCGCGGGCGGTCTCCACATCCTCGGCACGGAGCGCCACGAGTCACGTCGCATCGACAACCAGCTGCGCGGCCGCGCCGGCCGCCAGGGCGACGTCGGTTCGTCGCGCTTCTTCCTCTCGCTCGAGGACGATCTGATGCGTCTCTTCGGCTCCGAGCGCATCCAGGGCCTGATGGGCCGGCTCGGCATGGAGGAGGGCGAGGCGATCGAGCACGGCATGGTGAGCAAGGCGATCGAACGCGCGCAGAAGCAGGTCGAAGGACGCAACTTCGAGACCCGCAAACACCTGCTCGAGTACGACGACGTGATGAACAAGCAGCGCGAGGCGATCTACCAGCTGCGCCGTGACATCTTCGACGGCAAGGAGGGCAAGGAGTACGTGCTCGGCATCGGGCGCGACGTCCTCGAGAGCCTCGTCGCGACGCACTGCCCGGAGAAGATCGACCCCTCGGAGTGGACCCTCTCGGACCTCGTGAAGGAGGTCATCGCCTACTTCGACATCGACCTCCACGAAGCCGGCATCGACCTCTCGAAGTCGACCGCCGACGAGATCATCGAACAGGTGTGGGGACTGGCACAGGCCAAGTACGACGAGAAGGAGAGCCGTCTCGGCTCCGAGCTGATGCGCATGCTGGAGCGCGACGTCATGCTGCGCTACGTCGACATGGCCTGGAAGGACCACCTTTTCGCGCTCGACCACCTGAAGGAGGGGATCGGTCTCCGGGGTTACGGCCAGCGCGATCCTCTGCAGGAGTACAAGAAGGAGAGCTACGAGCTCTTCCAGGCGCTCAAGGAGCGGGTCGAGGACACGGTGCTGAAGACCCTCTTCCGGATGGAGCCGGTCTCGGAGCAGCAGCTCGAGGAACAGCGCAATCGGCGGGAGCGCGCGCAGGCGGCGCCGCAGCGCCTCGTCTTCTCCGCTCCCGCCCTCGCTGCACCGGCCCGTCCATCCGCGGGCGGCCCGGCAGCCCAGCCTGCGCCGTTCGGTCGCCCACCGGCGGCACCGCAGATGGCTCCCGTGCAGACGATCCGCACCGACGACAAGGTGGGGCGCAACGACCCCTGTCCGTGCGGCTCGGGCAAGAAGTACAAGAAGTGCCACGGCGCCAACGCCGGCACCGCCTGATCGCGACCGTCCGCTCCGCTCAGCCGGCCAGGGCGAGTTGCGCCCGTCGCAGCAGTTCCGCCTCCCCCGCGCGGCCGGCGACGCAGCGGACGTTGCCGGCCTGCCGGACCGTTCCTTCCCCCTCGCCACCGACGAGCATCACCGGCAGGTCCGGAGCCAGCGTGGCCAGGCCGCGGGCGAGTGCGGGGCCGTCGTACTCCCGCATGGCGTAGGGCGCGATCACCAGGTCGACCTCACCGCGGAATTCGACGAAGCTGCGGAAGGCGCCGAAACCGCTCGCCACCTCCACGACTTCGAGCTCGGCCGCTCGCAACACGGCCGCCAGGGCGGAACGCTGACCGGCATCGGACTCCGCCAGCACCACCCGCCGCACGCGCCCGTTCGCGATCTCCGCCATACCGGTGGAGACAGCCACAGCCTGGTTGTGGAACAGTCGACGGCTTCGTGCCCGCGCGATCAGTCCTTCTCGCGCCCCTCGGGTACGATCACGCTCTGCACGCGGATCCCGCCGCTGTGGCTCTGCAGGCGGATCCGGGTGCCCTCCTCGCCGAGGCGGATTCTCCCCTTCTTGAGCGGTGAACCGGCCTGACGCGCGATCTCCACGGAGTAGTCCGTCGTGACCGTCCCGCGGGTCTCGAGCGTAACCTCTGCATGCGCCCCTTCGAGGAGGGTGCACCAGAGATCGCCGGTGAGCGAGGAGAGCTCGGCCTTGCGCCCCTCTCCGGTCCTTGACAGGAGCGCCCGCAACGAGCCGCGCTCCGAGTGCGCGGTCACCGAGCCCGACCCTTCGTAGACGATGTCGCCACGGTCGCTCGTCAGGCGGCTCCGGCTCTCCGACTTCTTCACCTCGATCCGGCCGCGATCGGTCCGGATCTCGAGATCCAGGCCGCGCGGCACCAGCAGGCCGACGTCGATCCGCCGCCTCGCCCACGACGGATCCGAGCCGCCTTCGGTCGCGGCGAACTCGACCGTGAGGATCCGGTCCGAATCCTTCTCCGTGACCCGGATCGCCGGGGCGCGCGGGTCGTCACGATGGTGCTGGGCGATCGCGGTGACATGCACGCGATCCGTCTCTTCCGCCTCGACGCGGACATCGCCGAGCAGGTGCTCGACTCGCAGCGTCCCGCCGACCGGAACCGCGAAGCTGTCGCTCAGGGAGTGGAGGATCCAGCTCGACGACTCTTCCTTCGCCCGGTCGGCCTGCCCCGCGGCCGGCGGCGCTACCGGAGGGGTGCCCGTCGGTTCCTGCGCCGTGAGCGGCAGCGCGAAGCCGAGCGCGAGGGCGGCGGCCCTCCGGGAACGGTTGCGGGCCGTCATGCAGCCGCCCTCAGGGCGTGGTGACCGACGACCAGGCCGAGAAATCGTTGCTCTCGAAACCGTTCGCGAAGACGATGTCGAGCGAGAACGCACCGACCCAGACGCTGCGCTGACTGGTGCTCGTCAGGATCTGGTTGATGTACCAGAAGGTCTTGTCGTCGGCCGGGTCGACGTCCATCGACGAATAGTCTCCCCAGCGCTGACTCGCCGCCATCGAGGCCACACCCGGGACGATCGTCAGCTCGGCCATCGTCATCTCGTTGAGCGGGTCGCCGGCACGCCGGCCGGTCGCCCGGATCGACGGGAAGACCGAGGACGAGCTCGCCGAATAGCCCAGCGCGATGTCGCCGACACCGTTCATCGCCATCGAGCCCATGAAGCGGTAGGTCGAGTCCGGGCTGTAGGTCGCGTCCTGGCGCAGCGTCCAGCCGGCGCCGAGCGGCGACATGGTGCGCTGCAGCTCCCACCAGCGGATCCCGGCGACACCGCTGCCGGCGTCGACCACCTGATTGATCAGCATCGTCTCCACGTCGTCGTCGGTGATCCGGTACTGCAACCTCCGGAGCGCCCGGTTGAAGAGCGCGTCGATCAGGGTCGGAGTGCCCGGCTGCGGCACGCAGTCGCGGACTCCGGGCGAACAGGGCAGGAGAGCGAACGGGGCGGGCAGGAACTCCTGCTCGAACGTGAAGCTGGAGTTGGCCGGCGTGGCGAAGTCGACGTGGAAGTCCCACAGCTCGAGGCGGGTCCGCATGTCGGAGTTGTCCATCGTCTCGTGCACCGAACGCACGAACGGATTCGGCGCGCCCGACGGCGGCGGATTCGCACCGTCGAGGTCGGCCGGCAGGATCCGGGTGACGCGCGGCGAGGTCCCCTCGAGGTGTGGAATCGCGAAACGCTGGAACGTCGCCGGCTGCCCGAGGAGCATGTTCGTCCGATCGAAGGCGTAGATGCCGAGATCGGGCGATTCGAACGTGCCGGCATAGTAGGCGTCCGGCCAGACTCCGTACTGCGGATAGTCGGGGAAGACCGTTGTCGAGAACGAGTAGGAGAACCAGCCGTCGGTCACCGGATCCGGGCCCTGCGAGATGTAGATGCAGAAGGTGTTGCCGGTGGTGTCGAACTCCTGCATCAGCCAGCGGTCGGCGAGATCGTCGTACTCGACGATCGGATCGCCGTCGCCGTCCGAACAGGGAGACGCGCCGCCGCCCCAGAGGGTGTTGAGCAGCGTCGGCGGAACGATGTTGACCCCCTGCTTGTTCCAGATCGCGAATCGGGAGGCGTTGACCATGCTGATGTAGTGATTCGGTCCGACGGCCCCGACCGTATCGGGCGGGTTCGAGTTCGACGGCGGGTGCGCTTCGAACGCGAACAGGAGAAAGCCGGGAAACGTCGGCAAGCTCTCCTGCAGGACCGGGTCGAGCCAGCTCTCGATCCGTTCGGTCGGGCCGTCGGAAAAGACCCGTTCCGGCACTACTTCGATCGGATCGCCGGGCTTCCAGACCGGCGCCCGCGGCAGGTCCCGGAGGTCTACGTCGAGGACGAACGGGACGACCGGATCGCTCACGAACGGGCCGCCGGGAATCGAATCGCCGCCGTTCTGGGCGGCGCCGGGCGCCGCCAGGGCGACTCCGGCGATCAGGAGGAACGAGGTCTGGCGCAGGAACGAATTTGCGGTCATCGGGGTTCTCCCAGGCGGTCCGTCAATCGTAGGGTCCGGATCGGCATCGGTCCGGTTCGCTTCCCGTCGGACGACCTGTCCCCGGGAACGGTTCGCGCTTCTACTCGCGGAGGCGGTGGAGTTTGATCTCCATCGCCTGCCACTCCTTGCCCGCGGCATCGACGTCGTACATGCGTGTCAGCTCGTCGTCGGGCGAAGACCAGCTCACCGTCGAGCGGCTCTTCTTCGCCTTGCCGCTGATCGGGTCGACGAAGCTCGCGGTGAAGGTACAACCCTTCTTCGGATCCGGGTCGCACTCTCCCACTGCGTTCATCACGCCGGTGCCGAAGTTGTCGCTCCACGTCGACCACCAGCTCCCGCTGGCGTTGTCGAAGCCGGTGGTGCCGAACCCTTCGAACGGCATTCCCATCATCGACCCGGTCCACTCCTCCGCCATCACCCGGCCGCCGAGGATCATGCGTCTCTTGCAGCTCCCCTGGCTGATCTGGGGCGGCGTTCCGGGCGCCTCCCACATCGAGACGCTGGCCGACCACTTTCCGGCGCGCGCGGCCAGCTCGCGGTGCTCCGGGCCGGGGGTCATCGCCCGGGTCCAGGCGGCCATCGCCGCCTTCTGCTCCGCGGTCATCTCCGTCTCCTGCGCCGCTGCCGGAACGCCCCCGAGCGCCACCAGGCAGACCGCGCCGCAACCGATCCAGCGCCATGCGAGCTTCGTCATTGCAGCCGTCCTTTCCGCTCCTGCCCGGAGCATCCTACCTCTGATATCTTGAGCGAGGCGAGCGATTCCCGCCCGTCCTTCGAGCCCGACAGCGAGACCGATGACCGAAGCTCCCCGCCTCGCCCTCACCTTCGACGACGTCCTCATCCAACCCGGCTTCTCGAGCGTCCACCCGAACGACGTCCGCCTCAGCACACGCCTCTGCCGCCGGATCGAGCTCCACATCCCGATCCTCTCGGCCGCCATGGACACCGTCACCGAGTCCCGGCTGGCGATCGCACTGGCACAGGAGGGCGGACTCGGTGTCATCCACAAGAACCTCCCGATCGAGATCCAGGCCGCCGAGGTCGACAAGGTGAAGCGCAGCGAGGCCGGCATGATCGTCGATCCGGTCACCATGCGGCCGGAGCAGAAGATCTCGGAGGCGCTCGAGCTGATGGCGCATTACAAGATCTCCGGCGTGCCGGTGACCGACGCCGAGGGTCGACTCGTCGGAATCCTGACCAACCGCGACCTCAGGTTCGAAAGCGATCTCGGGCGCCGCATCGCCGACCTCATGACCCGCGACGGCCTCGTCACCGTGCCCGAGGGCACGACGCTCGACGGCGCCAAGGAGCTCCTCCATCGCCACAAGATCGAGAAGCTCCTGGTGGTCGACGGCGACGGAAACCTCAAGGGGCTGATCACCGTCAAGGACATCCAGAAGATGATCGAGTACCCGGGGGCCTGCAAGGACGAGCTCGGGCGTCTCCGGGTCGGCGCGGCGGTGGGCGCCTCGGGTGACTTCCTCGAGCGGGCCGCGGCGCTCGTCGCGGCCAAGGCCGACATCCTCGCCCTCGACTCGTCGCACGCCCACAGCCAGGGGGTCCTCGACGCGGCGCTGGCGATCCGCAAGCAGTTTCCCGACGTCGCCCTGATGGTCGGCAACGTCGCCACGGCCGAAGGGGCTCGTGCCGCGATCGACGCCGGCGCCGACGTCGTCAAGGTGGGGATCGGACCGGGTTCCATCTGCACCACACGCATCGTTACCGGAGCCGGTGTGCCGCAGATCACGGCGATCCAGGACTGCGCCGAAGTCGCCGCGAAGCACGACGTGCCGATCGTCGCCGACGGCGGCATCAAGTTCTCGGGCGACCTGACCAAGGCGATCGCCGCCGGCGCGGGTTCGGTGATGATCGGCTCGCTCTTCGCCGGCACCGAGGAGAGTCCGGGCGAAACGATCCTCTACCAGGGCCGGACGTACAAGGCGTACCGCGGCATGGGTTCGCTCTCGGCCATGGCGCGCGGCAGCGCCGACCGCTACTTCCAGGACGGCGCCGCCTCGCTCTCCAAACTCGTCCCCGAAGGGATCGAGGGGATGGTGCCCCACAAGGGAAGCGTCCACCAGATGCTGCCGCAGCTCACCGGCGGACTGCGTTCGGGCATGGGTCTCGCCGGCTGCGCCTCGATCGACGACCTCCGGACCCGGGCGAGGTTCCTGCGCGTCACGGCAGCGGGGCTCAAGGAGAGCCATGCCCACGACGTCGTGATCACCAAGGAAGCGCCGAACTACTGGGTCGAGCGCTAGACCGCGTGGACGGCGCGGTCGCCGCGCGGATCGCAGCTCTCAGGACCCCGCCGCCTCCGGAATCCAGACCAGCACGACCCGGCGCACCTCGACGTCCGCCTTGCGCGGCTTGATCGACACCGACTCGAGCCGGGCCGTTGCGGGATCGAACTTCGCCGCCACGGCGGCGAGGTCGCTCCGGATCTCCTCCTCGAGCTCCTGCCGCCGGCTCACGAGCGACTCCACGCCCTCCTCGGCCCGCTCGACGTCCTGCTTCTCCTTCATCGTCCGCGACGCCGAACGGACGGAGCTCGTTGCCCGGCTGAGCGTCGTCGCCGACAGGCGACGCCGGCCGAAGAGGGCACCGAGCACGGTGGAACCGATCGAGATCAGCGTCTCGGTGCCGCGCGACGAGGCCTGCTGCCGCTCCGTCTCCACCCGGGACTCCGCGCGCCGGATCTTCTGTTCCAGCGCCTCGAGACGCGGCGCAGCTTTCCGCCGCGCCGCCTCCACCGCTTCGTCCCGCAGTCGCCGCGCGCCGTCGGCGAGCCGGACGCGGAAATCGCGTTCGGACTCGCCCGGATTCGAGCTCAGGTCGAACTCCGGCGCCTTCCAGATCTCGAGCCGGACGCCGCGGTAGAGGTCGTCGGCGAACTCCTTCGCCCAGACCGTGTAGCTCGACTTCCTCTGCGCCCGCTCGGGCACCGCGGCGAAGCGCGCTCCGGCGCGGGCGGCGCTCTCCAGATCCTCTTCGACGAATCCGGCCTCGGCGGCGGTCGACCAATCGACCAGGCCCGAATCGCCGATCTCGGCGACGCGGACGACGTCCACCACCTCGGCGACACCGGCCCGGGGGTTCTCGAGGTGCACCCGGCCGATTCCGAGGAGCGCCGGACGGTAGACAGCGACCGTCCCGGTGCCCGCGGGCGGCGCGAACACCTGCGGAATCTCGGGCGACAGAACCGGCGCCGCCGCTGTGCCCACGTTCGCCGCGACGTCCGTCGGGCCGACCTCGGCCTTCGTCGCCCCCAGCGGCGGGCTCTGGTCCGCCGCCAGGCGGCGCAGCTGCTCGCGCTCGAGCGGCCCTGCCATGTACGAAAGCACCCACCGCGTCTCGAACAGAAGCGGTGCCTCCTCGTGCACGTTGCGCAGGAGGAATCGACGAGGAGCGAGCGCCGAGAGCATGCGATCCATCGCCGCCCGGTCGAGGCCACCGCCTCCGGCGACGCCTTCCAGGCCGTCGAGGACCCGTGCCTTGTCGCGCTCCGTCGATAGGCGTCCCAGCGCCCAGGTGCCGATGTTTCCCAGTGCCTTGTAGTCGAGGTCGACCGGATTCTGCGTCGACAGGACGACGCCGAACCCGAAAGCGCGGGCCTGCTTGAGAAGCGTCAGCAACGGCTTCTTCGACGGCGGATCGGCGACCGGCGGCAGGTAACCGAACATCTCGTCCATGTAGAGCAGCGCCCTCAGACTGGAAGTCCCGGACTGCGCGCGCATCCACGCCACCGCCTCGTTCAGCAGCAGAGAGACGAAGAACATCCGTTCGCTCTCGGAGAGATGCGCGATCGAGACCACGGCGAGCCGGGGACGCCCGTCACCGTCGTACAGGAGGCGATCGAGCGACAGCGCTTCGCCGCGCGTCCAGACCTCGAATCCGGGCGCGGCGAGCAGATTGTTCACGCGCATCGCCAGCTCGAACCGGTCGCGCGCGGGGTAGAAGGTCTCGAGCTCGATCACTCCGACCTTCTCGATCGGCGGCTTCTGGAGGTCGCCGATGAGCCCTGCCAGATCGTAGCTACGGCCCGCTTTCCAGGCCGCCTGGAACAGGTTCGCGAGCAGGATGTGTTCGCGGCTGCGCATCGGATCGGCCTCGATGCCGAGGAGACCGAGCAGACTGGTGACGGTCGTCTCGATGCGATCGCCGAGCAGCTCGCCGTCTTCGAGGATCGCCGGCGGCGGCGGCGCGAACGAGGCGAGGATCGAGATCGGCCGCCCGACGTCGCTCCCGGGAGTGAAGAGGGCCACCCGGGCCGCCTCACGGTATCTGGCGACGCGCGCTCCGTCCTGTCCCCAGTCGGCGAGCCCCTTCTTCCACTTCGCGGCCTCCTGGGCGACGAGCTCGTCGAAGGAGACACCTTTGCGCGCGGCGTCCTCCTTCCGCACCCAGGGGCGGAACTCCTCCGGCGACAGATTCGGGAACGAGAGCGCGAGATCGGCGAGGTCGCCCTTGGGGTCGATCACCACCGCCGGCACACCGTCGATCGCCGCCTCTTCGAGCAGGGCGATGCCGAGCCCGGTCTTGCCGCTGCCGGTCATGCCGATGATGGTGGCGTGGGTCACGAGATCGCGCGCGTCGTAGAGGAGCGGCTCGTCTCCCCGCTTCGCGCTCTCCGCGTCGATCTCCCGGCCGAGGTAGAACAGTCCGAGCTTCTCGTACTCCTGCATCGCCACCCCCGGGGCGAAATCCTACTCGACGGAATCGCTCCGGCCGTCGCGCATCGCTTCCCGGGGTGTCGACGGAAGCTCGTGAAAGCGGGTCAGGTCCAGGCGCGAGGGTCGAGCGCCAGCGGTAGAGGAGTGAGCAGCTCGTTCGCCTCTCCACCGACCAGCACCAGATCCTCGAGGCGGACACCGAATCCGCCTTCGCCGGGCGCGTAGAGGCCCGGTTCCAGCGTCAGCAGGTCCCCCTCCTCCAGCATTCCGGAGGCGCCGGCTCGACGGCGGAACGACGGCAGCTCGTGGAGGTCGCACCCGACCCCGTGACCCAGGCCGTGCACGTAGCCGGAGAGAGTACCGGGGCTGTCGATCGGGGTGGCGTAGCCGGCCTCGCTGAACAGACTGCAGGTACGCTCGTGAAGCTCCCATCCCTGCACTCCGGGGCGCGCCGACGAGTGCGCCTGCTCGAGCGCCCGGACCACGGCGGCGTGTGCCCGCGCCAGCGCCTCGGGCGGGTCGCCGACGCAGAACGTCCGCGTGCAGTCGGCGAAGAGCCAGCTCCTGGGAAAGAGATCGACGACCAGCGACTCGTGCGCTCGCAGGATCCGCTCGGGACTGCCCGGGCTGTGCGGCACGCCCCCCTCCTCCGCCGGCGCGACGATCCCGCCCCGCGGCTGCTCGAGCCCCTCGCGGGCGAGCTCCAGGGCGATCTCCGAGCGCAGGCGGCGGACGCTCAGCCGCTCCCCTTCGAGCCACAGTTCGCCGTCACGAGGTGCGCTCGCTGCGAGGAGCTCGGCGATCCGCCGGAACGTGCGCAGGACGACGCCGGCGACGCGCCGCACTTCGTGCTGCTCCGCGGCACTCTTCCGCTTGCGCGCCAGGGCGATCAGCTCTTCGCCCGCGACGAAGCTCCAGCCCGCGGCGCCGAGAGTGCGCAGGCACTCTTCTGCGGTCCCGACCGGCAGCCGGCCGGCGATCGCGATCCGGCTCGGCCCGACTTCGCAGAGCTGCAGCGCCCGCATTGCGACATCGCCGAGGAACCGGCCCGGAGAGGGGGAATCCCTGCTCCAGCGGGCGACGTCGAGTGCCTGCGGGTCGAGCAGTTCGAGCCCGGTCGCCGCGGCCTCCTCGCGCTCCATCGGTGTCAGATAGCCGAGCCGCGCGCTTCGCCCGCGCGGATGGAGGACGAGCACCTCCCCCAGCTTCGCGGGACCGGTGAACCAGGTGCGGTCGGGGTCCTCACCGGATCCCGACAGAACGAGCAACGCCCGCGCTCCGGCTCCCTCCAGGAGCTCGTGAACGCGGGCGTCTCGACCGTCCGGTGCGGTCGTCAACGGGTCAGATGTGTTCGGCGATCAGATTCTTGAACATCGCCTTGGGCATGGCGCCCGCGGCGCGTTCGACGACCTCCCCGTTCTTGAACAGGATGAAGGCCGGGATGCTCGAGACCCGGAACTGCATCGCCAGGTCCTGGTTCTCGTCGACGTTCACCTTGCCGATCCGGACCTTGCCGTCGAGCTCGTCGGCGAGCTCGTCGAGAACCGGGGCGACCATGCGGCAGGGGCCGCACCAGGTGGCCCAGAAGTCGATCAGGACCGGCTTGTCGGACTGCAGGACGGTGTTCTGGAAGTTCTGCTGGTCAACGGTGAGGACCTTCGGATTGGCCATGGTGGCGGATTCCTTTCTCTCTCAGGAACGTCTGGAAGCGCTGAAATATTCTCGGGTCAGATCGACGTCGCGCCGGATCTGCGCCGAAAGCGCCATCACCGACGGGAACAGCATCTCATCCCGGAGCCGCTTGTGGAAGGCGAGCTCGATCGTCTCGCCGTAGACATCGCTCCGGAAGTCGAGGATATGGCTCTCGATCACCTTCTGGTGGCTCTCGTAGACCGTCGGGCGGGTGCCGATGTTGGTCACCGAGTCGAAGGCGGCCGGAAAGCTGGGAAAGAAGACCCGGGTCGCGTAAACCCCCTCCAGAGGAAGGAGTTCCCCGTCCGGGACCAGGTTGATCGTCGGCCAGCCGAGGCGCTTGCCCATGCGGTCGCCCGAGACGATCTCCCCGGTCAGGCTGAACGGCCGCCCCAGCAGCCGGCTGGCGAGCTCGACCCGTCCTTCCGCGACGGCCTGGCGCACCCTCGTCGACGAGATCGGCGCCCCCTCGAGTTCGAGCTCGGGCACCCCTTCGACGACGAATCCCATCTCGTTTCCGATGCGGGTGAGCAGCTCGAGGTTTCCCTCCCTCCCCTTGCCGAAGGCGAAGCGACGACCGACGAGGATCTCCTGCGCCCCGAGCTTGCCGACCAAGACTTCGCGCAGGAACGCCTCGGCGCTCATCGCGGCGAGCTCGGCGTTGAAGTGGAACAGGGCCAGCAGGTCGACGCCGGTCTCGGCGAGGAGAGCCTCCTTCCGCCGCCTCGAGACGATCGCCAACGGCGCCGATTCGGGCGCCAGCAGCTGCAGTGGATGCGGATCGAAGCTCACCACCACCGCCGGCAACCCCAGGTCGCGCCCGCGTGCCACGAGCCGCTCGAGGTTGGCGCGCTGGCCGAGATGGACGCCGTCGTAGTTGCCGATCGTGACCACCGAGGGGTGCGGCAGGTCGGTGGAGCGCAGGGCGTCCTGGACGATCTGCATGGACTCAGGCGACGGCGGTACGGACGGAGGGCTGATCTCCGGGGCCGACGATCTTGCCGACGAGGTCACTGGCGTAGGCGTCGGTGATCTCGACGTCGACGAAGCTTCCCGCAGGAGCGAATCCGTCGTTGATCAGAAGCCGACCGTCGACCTCCGGCGCCATGCCGTGGTGCCGACCTTCGAGCAGGTGCTCGGTCTCGGGAGAGACCCCCTCGACCATGACCTCGAGCGTCCGGCCGACGAGCTGGCGCCGGCTGGCCAGGGCGATCGGCTTCTGCCGCGCCAGCAGCTGCCGGTGACGGCGGCGGGCGACGGCCGGAGCCACGGGATCAGGCAGCGTGGCAGCCGGGGTCCCCTCTTCGGAGCTGTAGACGAACGCCCCCAGGTGGTCGAATCGCGCCCGCGAAACGAACTCCAGGAGGTGCTCGAACTGCTCATCCGTCTCCCCGGGGAATCCGACGATGAACGTCGTGCGCAGGAAGATGTCGGGGGCGAGCTCGCGCGCCCGGTCGAGGAGGCGCAGGTAGCGCTCCGCCGAACCGCCGCGCCGCATCGCCTTGAGCACCGCCGGGTGGCTGTGCTGCAGCGGGATGTCGAGATAGGAGACCAGCCGCTTCTCGCTCCCCATGAGGCGCAGCAGCTCTTCGTCGAGCGTCGTCGGGTAGGCGTAGAGGAACCGGATCCAGCGGAAGTCCGTGGCCGCGAGGAGAGCCTCGGCGAGCCGCGCGAGACCGTGCTTGCCCAGCTCGAGGTCTTCCCCGTAACGGGTCGTGTCCTGGGCGATCAGGCAGAGCTCGCCGACACCCTGCGCTTCGAGCGCACGCGCCTCCTCCACCAGACTGGCGATCGTCCGGCTGCGGAACCGGCCGCGCCAGGACGGGATCGCGCAGAAGGTGCAAGGGTTGTTGCACCCCTCGGCGACCTTCAGGTAGGCGTAGCCGCGCGTGGTGAGGGTCCGGGGCGCGGTGTGATCGAACACCAGGTGCGACGGCGCGGGCGGCGGCGCGGCGCCGCCGAGCCGGACGATCGAATCGACGTCGAGCAGCGAATCGAGCGAGATGAAGCCGTCGATCTCCGGGATGTCGCGCGCCAGCTCTTCGCCGTAGCGGTTCACCATGCAGCCCGCCACGAGGAGCTTGCCGACCCCGTTCCCCTTGCGCCCGGCGACCTCGAGAATGGCATCGATCGACTCGCGCTTCGCTTCGTCGATGAAGGCGCAGGTGTTGACGATCACCGTCTCGGCGTCGTCCGGCGAATTCGAGATGGCGTGTCCGCGCCGCGCCAGCTCGCCGAGCAGAATCTCGCTGTCGACGCGATTCTTGGCGCATCCGAGGCTGACCAGACCGACGCTGGAGGGGGATTTCGGGCCTACCACGACGGCGCAACTCTACCAGACAGAGAAGATATGCGGACGCCGCCGAGGGGGCCCGGGGAGCCCGCGTCAGGCCCCTGCGGGGGCCGCCGGCAGGGCCAGTCGCTTGAGCATCCAGGCGACGAGACGGTCGGGCGGCGCGAGGCGGCTCATGCCGAACTCGGTCGGCAGGCGCGGTGGTTCCATCAGGTTCAGCGCGCGGTAGACGGCATAGAGGAAGTTCTGTTCCACCCCGTCGCGGCCGCGGTCCGAATACATCGCCTTGAGGCTCTCGAGCTGCGATCCGAGGAGGAAGTCGACAGGTGCCGGCGTGCTCGGAGCGCTGCGTGCGCTCTCGCGCCGCACCGGGCTCTTCCGCTCGATCCCCAGCAGCGACGAACGCAGCGAATCGAGCTCGGCGAGAACCGGATCGACGGTCGCGGCCCGCGGGCGCTCGGCCTTCGCCCGCTCCCCGTCGGCGCCGAGGAGGAGCGGCACGCCGCGGCAGTTGGCGCCGTGCACCCGCGCGTCCTGGACCACCCAGCCGAGCTGCGTGAGCTCGAGGCGCGAGGAGAGATTCTCCGAGAGGTTGCGGACGAACGGCGCGATCGCCTCCTGGTGCCCGGCGTCGACACCGTTGAACTGATTGAGAACGTAGTGCACCCGGAAGTCGGAGATCACCCAGTCGACGACGTCGAGGATCGGCTTGTCGCCGAACAGCTCGCGCAGCTCGCGGACGAGCGCGTCGAGATTGGGCACCGAATCGTCGTAGGAGTCCTCCGCCTTGTCGAGGAGCTCGTGGATCAGGTCACGGCCCTCCGCGAGGCCCGGCAGCGTGTAGACCTCGGATCCTTCGGCGACGACGAAGCGCAGCGTGCGGAAGAGGATCGCGCGCACGACGTCGGAGGCGGCGAGCGTCGCCTGCGGCAGATTCGGCGACAGGA
>JBFWYP010000049.1:0-19944 GCA_050186295.1 Thermoanaerobaculia bacterium
GCGCGGCGGATCGCGCTCGCAGTGAAGCGGCACCTCCGCCCGGCGCCTAAGCTCGAGCTCGGTCGCTGGCTCGCGGCGCTCGGTCCCCGCCGCGCCGGCGCGGCGATCGACGTCTCGGACGGCTTCGCGAAAGACCTCCACCGGATCTGCGACGCGAGCGGCGTCGGCGCCGAGATCGACGCCGCCGCACTGCGGTCGGCGACGGCGCCCGGATTCGCCTCGCTCTGCGAAGCGTTCAACCTCGATCCCGCCGGGCTCGTGGAGAGCGGCGGCGAGGACTACGTCCTGCTCTTCACCCTGCCGCCGGCAGTCGCGCCGCCGCCGCGCTTCCGGGCCCGGGCGATCGGCGTCGTGACGCGTCGGCGCGAGGTCGTCGTCGTCGATCGCGGAGGCGATGCCGCGGCGCTCGCCCCGCGCGGCTGGGATCATCTGCAGCCCGCCGAGTGAGCGCATCCCCTCGTCCCGTTGGTACGATCCACGGGTGAACACGAACCCGCCCAGCGCGCCGGACGGCGCGCGTGCCGACTACGACACGCTGCTCTCCTCCGCCCGCGCGACCCTCGAGGGGATCGACGATCCGATCGCCGTCATGGCGACCCTCGCCTGCCTGGTCTACGGCGCCGTCCCTGGCACCAGCTTCGCCGGCTTCTACCGCGTCGTGGCGCCCGGGCTGCTGCGGATCGGTCCGTACCAGGGTCCGCTCGGTTGTCTCGAGATCTCGTTCGATCGCGGCGTCTGCGGCGCCGCCGCGAAACAGGAGCGCACCCAGCTGGTGCCCGACGTCGAGGCGTTCCCGGGACACATCGCCTGCGACGCCGCGGCGCGATCCGAGGTCGTCATTCCGGTCTTCGACGGCTCGGGAACGCTCGTCGCGGTGCTCGACCTCGACTCGCACCTGCCGGACAACTTCGACGACGCCGACGCGGCCGGCCTCGAGCGACTGCTCCGCGAATTCGCCTCGGCGTTCGATCGCCCGGAGCGGACGGCCTTCGGCTGAAGGAGAGCCGTCCGCCCTCGCTTCAGGAAGCCGGTCGTTCGTCGGCCAGACCCAGCTGCCGCACCAGGTAGAAGAGCGCCTGCCGGCTGATGCCGAGTCGCCGCGCCGCGGCGGCGCGGTTCCCGCCCTCCTCCGACAGCGCCCGGAGCAGCAAGGCGCGCCGGAACTCGTCGACGGCGCGATGGTAATCGCCCGACGGCGCGCTCGCGATGCTCCCGTCGTCGAGGTCGAGGTCGTCGGCGTCGATCCTGCCGCCGCGGGCCAGCGCGGCGGCGGCTTCGAGGACGTGCGAGAGCTCACGCACGTTTCCGGGCCAGGCGTAGGACGCGAGCCTTCGGCGCGCGGCCGCCGTGAGCTCGAACCGGACACCGCCGTGCGCGCGACCCGCGCGTTCCAGGAACTTCGCCACGAGCAGATCGACGTCGCCGCCACGTTCGCGGAGCGGCGGCATCTCGACGGTGCAGACCTTGAGCCGGAAGTAGAGATCCTGGCGGAAGCGGCCGTCGCGCACCATCGCCGGGAGATCGCGGTGGGTGGCGGCGATCAGGCGGACGTCGACCTTGCGCGCCTGCGTCTCCCCCAGGCGCCGGATCTCCCCTTCCTGCAGCACCCGCAGCAGGTTTCCCTGCGCCACCGGCGGCAGGTCGCCGATCTCGTCGAGGAAGACGGTGCCGCCGTGCGCACTCTCGAAGACGCCGACGTGGATCCTGTCGGCGCCGGTGAAGGCGCCGCGCGCATGTCCGAAGAGATCCGACAGCAGCAGCGTCTCCGAGAGCGCCGCGCAGTTGATCGTCACCCACGGCCCGCGGGCGCGACGGCTGGCGCGAAGCACCTCGCGAGCTGCGAGCTCCTTGCCGGTGCCGCTCTCGCCCAGCAGCAGGACCGGCATCTCGGTCCCGGCGAACTGGTGCAGGCGCCCGAGCGCGGCGAGCAGCGCCGGGCTCTGGCCGACGATCCCCGCGTCGCCGGCGGCGCCACCGGACTCCGGTTGCGCGCGGCAGGGAGCGAGGAAGCGCCCGTCGCTCCGCACCAGGGCGAACAGAGCGCGCAGCGGTTCGTCGATCTCGGACGCCCGGAGGATCCAGATTCCGTCTCCCGCAGCGGCGCTGATCTCTTCGGGCGCCGCGCCGCTGCCCCCCACCACGATCCGCTCCTCGCTCCCGCACCGCCAGCGCAGGTCGGCTTCGGGATGTCCGGCGGCGCCGAACAGCGCGGCCAGCTCGCGCGGAGATTCGTCGCCGGCCTCGAGACAGCGCCGCAACGCTGACCAGACGCCGGCGTCCCCCGTCTCCAGCAGTGCCGCGTAGCGGGCCGCACCGAGGCGGCGGAACTGCCGCGCCGCCTCCTCCCGGAACTCGGCGCTGGTGGCGCCGGGAAGCACCCGTTCGAGGTCGAGCACCATGCGGGCGCGACGGAACGGTGAGAGCGCAGCCAGTCGTCCGAGCGCCAGAGGCGGAGCGGGATCGCCGCGCAGGACGGCGTGCCAGACGGCTCCGAACTCGCCCGTTCGCGCCGCCTCGCGCGCCGCCTCGTGCTCGCCGGCGAGAGCGAGCAGCCCCGGAAGCTCTTCCGCGTCGAGCTCGAGAGCGAGAGCCGCGCAGTGCCCGTCCTCGCGGTCGGCCGCGTCGCGCGCCGCGGCGAGCCAGCGACCTGCGAGCTCGGGATCCCGGAGCCATCCCGCCGCCCGCGTCGCCAGCACTGCGAGGCCCGACTGCGACGCCCCGCGCTGTGGATCGCCGCCCCGAAGCGACCGCTCGGCTCGTTCCAGCACCTCCTCCGGCCGCCCGGCCACGAGCTCGAAGCGGGCCCAGAGCAGTTCGTCCACCGCCAGTCCGCGCCGGTTTCCGCTCCGGCGGTTGTGCGCGCTCGTCGCGCGCAGGATCGGCTCGACTTCGAGGAGCTTGCCCTGGCGCAGGCGGACCTCGGCGAGGTTGGCCTGCGGCAGGGTGACGCTGAGCGGCCCGTCGCAGCGGCGCAGCAGCCGTGCCGAGCGTTCGAAGGCGCGCTCGGCGGTCGCGAACTCGCCACGAATCAGGTGTCCGAGGCCGAGGTTGTTCCAGGCGCGCCCCGCTTCGAACCGGCGCATCCTCCTCCGGCGCCGACGCAGGAGCTCGCGCGAGGCGGCGACGACCCCCTCTCCGTCTTCGCGTTCGAGCGCCAGCCAGACCGCCGCTTCGTGCCAACGCCACCCCTCGGCGGCGTCCTCGGCGAGCGGGCGGGCGGATTCGAAGTGACGCTCCGCGAGCTCGAGGTTCCCCCCGTCGAGCGCTGCCGTCGCCGCCAGCAGATGCGCGCGGGCGCGTTTCGACGGGCCGCGCGCCGCCGCCAGCGCCTTCGCCGCCCACTCCCCGGCCATCGCGATCTCGCCCTGCAGGAAGAGAACCCGCAGCGCGAGGTCGCCGAAGTCGAGCCGCTCGGCGAGCGTCAGCTCGCGCACCGCCAGACGATCGATCGCTTCGCGCGCCGCGGCCAGCTCGCCGAGCAGCAGGCGGCAGCCGGCCCGGAGAGCGAGCGCCGCGCTGTCCTCGCGCTGCGCCACGAGGAGGAGCGCCGTCTCGAATCGGCCCAACGCGTAGAGCGACTCGGCAAGCAGCAGACGTTCGCTCTCGTTGGCCGGCGGCAAGTCCTGCCAGCGACGTACCGCTTCGCTCCACCTCCCGGCGGCGGCGAGCCCGGCGGCCGGCGTCGCGGAACCTGCGGCCGGAACCGATCGCGCATAGACCTGGCGGCGGATCGCTGGCGGACCGGCGACCCAGGCGGTGCGCTCGGCGCCGCGCCGGATGCCACCGGCGAGGGTCTCGCGCGCCCCCCGGAACTCGTCCTCCCACAGGAACGGCGCCGCCTGGAAGATCAGCCCGATCGCGTCGTCGCTCGACATCGGCACCAGCGAACGCGAGAACGGCTCCGCCAGCTCGCGCGCCGCCCGACGGCCGACACCGCGACCGGCGATCCGCGCCCCGGACCGGAAGAGGAGACGCAGCAGCTCGCCGAGCCGGACCTGGACCGGCCGCGGATCGCGCCCGCGGCGCACCTCGACGCCGCTCAACCGGCCCCGCTCGTCGACGCGCGCGCCACTCCAGCGTGCCGCGAGCGACCAGCCGGCGACCTCGCACAGCGACAGCAAGGCCGCCCCTTCGAGAAGGGCGGCGAGCTTCGCCCGATCGGTGCAGCGTGCCTCGGCCACCGGGTCGCCGAACGGCTCGCCGAGCGCCGGATGGTCGAGGCAATCGATCTCGCCCAGGCGATCGGTCGTCGCCTTCACGCGCGCTCTCCCAGCCAGCTCGCGAGATCGGACCAGAAGTCGGGGTACGACTTCGCGACGCAGCCCGGCGAGGCGACGGCGATCCCGGGTCGTCGCAGGCCGACGAGCGCCATCGCCATCGCGATCCGGTGGTCGTCGTGCGGATCGACGACCTCCCGTGTCGTCGGCGCGGGGCGATCGGCCCAGACACCGGGGATGACGAGGCCGTCGGCGAGCTCGTCGACGGTCGCCCCGACCCGCCGGAGCTCGGCGGTCATCGCCGCCAGGCGGTCACTCTCCTTGATCCGCAGGTGGGCGACGTTGCGGATGCGCGTCGTGCCGCGGGCGAACGGCGCCAGCGCAGCGAGGGTCGGCACCTGATCGGGCAGCGCGCCGAGATCCGTGTCGATCGCCACCAGCTCCCCGCCGCTCACGTCGACGCCGTCCTCGGCCCAGGCGATGCGCGCCCCCATCTCCCGCAGACGATCGAGGATCCCGAGGTCGCCCTGGAGAGAGTCGCGGCGGACGCCGACGATCCGGATCGTGCCGCCCGTCAGCGCCGCCGCCGCCGCCGGATAGGCCGCTGCCGAGAGGTCGGTCTCGATCGCGATCGTGCCGCCGCGGAGCCGCGACGGCCGCGTCCGGTAGCGGCCGGCCGCCACCTCGCGCGCGTCGCCGCCCATCCGCTCCAGGAGATCGAGCGTCAGGGCGACGTAGGGAGCGGAGGCGAGCGCCGCCACTTCGATCTCGAGCGGGCCGTCGGCGCGCTGGCCGGCGAGCAGCAGCGCCGAGAGGTACTGGCTCGACTCCGAGGCGTCGAGCCGGACCCGGCCGCCGGCCAGGCGTCCGCCGTGGACGACCAGCGGCGCGCAACCCGGCGCACCGAGCTCCTCGATCCTCACGCCGAGGGCGCGGAGCGCCGCGACCAGAGGACCGACCGGACGCTCGCGGAGGCGCGGCGTACCGTCGATGCGGGAGCGCACCGGCAAGGTCGCGGCGAGCGCGACGAGGAAGCGGAAGAGGGTCCCGGCGTTGCCACAGTCGAGCTCGGCCCGGGCGGGAAAGGCCGACGGCGGCGCCACCACGAGGCGCCCCGGGTGGCGCTCGACGCCGTAGCCCAGCCGCGAGAGCACCTCGACGAACAGGGCGCTGTCCTCGGCCTCGAGCGGTCGTTCGACGACCACCACCTCCCGCGCCACGAGGGCGATGGCGAGCGCCCGGTGGGTGAGGCTCTTCGAAGGGGGCGGCACGGCGAGGCCGCGCACCGTTCCCCCGCCGGGCACCGGCAGCGGGTCAGTCGAGCTCGACCACCAACCCGTCATGACCGATCTCCATGCCCGACGGCAGCGCCAGCTCGGGGCGGGCGTGATCCACGTCGTGCGCGATGTGGGTGAACAGCGTGCGCCGGGCGCCGATCCGCCGGGCGGCGGCGATCGCCTCGGCGAACGAGAAGTGCGTCGGGTGCGGCCGGTAGCGGAGCGCCGACAGCACCAGGAGATCGAGCCCGCCGAGGAGCTCGTAGCTCGACTCCGGAATCGCCGAGACGTCGGTGACACAGGCGAAGGGACCGATGCGGTAGCCGTAGACCGGCATCTCGCCGTGTTCGACCGGAACCGGCACGACGGTCTCTCCGAGGAGCTCGAACGGCGCAGTCACGGGGTGGAGCTCGAGCTTCGGCTTCCCTCCGCCCTCCTGCCCGTCCTCGAAGACGTAGGTGAAGATCTGGCGCATCCGCGCCATCGTTTCCGGCGACCCGAAGCAGGGGATCGGCGCCCGCTGCAGGAAGTTGAAGATCCTGAGGTCGTCGAGTCCGAAGACGTGATCGGCGTGCGAGTGGGTGTAGAGGACCGCGTCGACGCGTGGGATCGCGAAGCGAAGCGCCTGCTCGCGGAAGTCGGGCGAGGTGTCGATCAGGAGGTTGCCGGCCGCGAGCTCGAGGAGCACGCCGGGGCGCATCCGCCGGTTGCGCGGATCGCTCGAGGTGCAGACCGCACAGCGGCATCCGATGACCGGCACACCCGCCGAGGTGCCGGACCCGAGCATCGTGAATCTCCGGGACACGGCCGGATCCTATCCGGCCCGCCGAGGGTCAGCCGAAAAGTTCGATGCGATGGCTGCGGAACCAGGCGTCGAGGAGGCGGATCTCGCCGCCGGCGACGCGGAAGCGGCGCGGCTCGTGGAAATGGCCGAGCAGAAGATGATCGAACCCCTCGGCCAGCCGGCGCTCGCCGTAGCGCCGGATCGCCTCCTCGGGAAGCGCCGCCTTGTGCCGGAAGTTGGTGCCCGAGAGCTTCTTCTCGGTGGCGTCCACGAAGCGCGCGACCAGCGCCCGCGGCAGCCAGCGGATCGACTGTTCGACCGGCCAGCTCTTGGAGAGCCAGCGCCAGGCGAGGTACTGGCGATCGCGGTCGTTCAGGCCGTCGCCGTGCACGCACAGGAAGCGCTCGCCCGCCACCTCGAACGTCGTCTCGAGGCCGACGAAGTCGAACGCCTCCGCGTACGGTCCGTCGGCGAGGAAGAAATCCCGGTTCCCTTCGATGTAGTCGACGCGCACGCCTGCGGCACGCAGCGCGGCGACCGCTTCGAGAATCCGCCGTACCGAGGCGGTCTCGTACTGCCGGAATCCGACCCAGGCCTGGAAGATGTCGCCGAGCAGGATCAGGCGTCCGACCCCCTGGTGGGAGAGCGGCGCGAGCTGTTCGGCCAGCGGGCCGGCCTCCCCGCCCGGTCCGTCGAGATGCGCATCGGCGACGACCGCGACTTTCATCGCACGGAGGATAGCTCGCCGCGGTCGCGCCGCCCCTAGAGCGGCCGCTTGTGGATCGCGCAGGCGCGGAAGAACGGCTCGGTGAGCGCCTCGGGCCCGGACAGCGCCGCCCGCTCGCGGCTCGTGGCGACCGGAACCGAACGCGACAGCGCCTCCCAGGCCGCGATCGGCTCGAAGGCGATCCGCGCCGCGCTCTTCGTCGCCGGCGCGGCGAGGCGCCAGCCGCTCTCCGTACGCACCAGCGCATAGCTCTGCGCGACCGGCGCCTCGAACCGGATCTCCACCGCCGTTCCCGGCGGCGCCGGCGTCTCGGCGTAGGCCGGCGGCAGACTGTAGAGAAACGTTTCGAGGACCGGTCCCGCGAAGCGCGGATCGGCGAGAGGCGAACGGCCGGTCGCCCGGCGGATCTGCTGCTGATGGTGCCAGCGCTCCGTCAGCTCTCGCGCCAGGTGGAGCCAGTTGGGAGAGCTCGACTGTCCCGCCCAGGCAACGGCGAAGAGCGCCTGCGAGTCGAGGGAGGAGGCCTCGAAGTAGTCGGCGACGCGGCGGCCCGTCAGGGCCAGCAGCTCGACGAGCAGCGCCGGGCTCAGCCGGCGCGTCGCTTCGACCCACGATCCGTTCAGCCCGTCGAGGAAAGCGAGGAAGTCGTCCGGTCCGGCGATCGGCCGTTCGGGGGGCAGGAGCGGCAGTCCGTCGCGGCCGAACGAAAGCTGGCGGCAGTCGCCGTCGAGCAGATGGGCGGCGACCTCGCGCACGCTCCAGCTGCGGCTCGCGGGACGCGCCCACTCCTCGGGCGCGAGAGCGCCGAGGAGAGCGAGCAGATCGTCGAGGAGCGGCCGGAAGAGCGGCCGCACGTCGAGCGGCGGCAGGGGCGCCGCCGCAGCGTGCCCGTTCATCTCGACTCCTCTTCGGCGCTCATGCGCTGCCGGAGTGCCACCGGCGCGGCCTTCCGCCGCAGGCGGAGGTTGAGCATCTCGACCAGCACCGAGAACGCCATGGCGAAGTAGACATAGCCCTTGGGAATGTGGAATCCGAACCCCTCTCCCAGCAGCGAAACGCCGATCAGGATGAGGAACGAGAGCGCCAGCATCTTGACCGTCGGATGGCGGCGGACGAAGTCGCCGATCGGGCCGGCGAAGAACAGCATCACCGCTACGGCGCCGATGACCGCCGCGATCATCACCGGGATGTGGTCCGTCATGCCGACCGCCGTGATCACCGAGTCGAGAGAGAAGACGACGTCGAGGGCGAGGATCTGCGCCAGGACGCGGCCGAACGTCGCGTGTCCCCGTCCGCCGGCGCCATGCTCCTCCCCCTCGAGACTTTCGTGGATCTCGAACGTCGACTTGGCGATCAGGAACAGTCCGCCACCGATCAGGATCAGGTCGCGCCCGGAGAACTCCTGGCCGAACAGCGCGAAGAGCGGCGTGGTCAGCCGTGCGATCCAGGCGATGCCGAGCAGCAGCAGGATCCGGATCCCCATCGCCAGCGTCAGGCCGAGCGTGCGCGCCCGGGCCCGCTGGTCGTCCGGGAGCTTGTCGGCGAGGATGGCGATGAAGATGACGTTGTCGATGCCGAGAACGATCTCGAGCGACAGAAGGGTCAGGAAGGCGATCCAGATCTGCGGGTCGGTGAGCATGTGCATCGTGGACAGTTCCTCTCCTCGGGCTCCGGCCGGCGTTCCTTCCGGCGGAGTCGGACGCCGGCGCCGGTCTGGCGATCCGCCTCACGGCGGCGCGACGGGATAATATCGGCCGGTCGCGCGATTCCCGCACGGAGGAACCCCAGCTCTTGCAACGATTTCGCAGCTTCGCCGTCCTGATTCTGCTCGCTGTCTCCGCTCTGCAGTCGTGCCGCAGGGAGACTCCGCCGGAGGCCCCGCCCGTCTCGACGCTGCCCGTCCCTCAGCCGGGCCCGGGGGATGTGGCGGTCTTTCGCGGCGGATCCGTGACGCTTGCCGAGTTCCAGACCTACCGGCCGCCGGCCGCACGCGACGATCCCGGCTCCGCACCGGCGCCGGTCGCAGTCGACTGGCGGACCGACGCGGTCACCCAGCTCGCGGTGCGCAAGACGCTCGTCCGCGAGGCGAGCGCGGACGACCCCGCGCTCGCGCCGCAGCTTCGCGAAGCCCGGAGCTCGATCCTGCGCCAGGCGATGGCGGACGAGCTGGGATGGCCGCGCATCCGTCCGACCGAGGAGGAGTCCCGGCGCGAGTTCGAGAGCCACCTCGACCAGTACCGGCATCCGGACCGGATCCGTCTGCAACACATCTTCCTGCGCGCCGAGCGCCACGCCATGCCGCAGCCCGAGCGTGACGCGGTCCGGGACCGGCTGGAAGCGATCCGCGACGAGATCCTCGCCGGTGCCGAATTCACCGGCATGGCGCGCCTGCATTCGCAGTCGGCCGATGCCGAATCCGGCGGCTGGATGATGATCTCGGCCGGGCAGAACATCGACGAAGGTTTCGCCCGCGAGGCATGGTCTCTCGAGCTCGGCCAGGTCTCCCAGGTGATCGAGACGCCGACCGGCTACCAGATCGCCGAGCTCAAGGAGAAGCTGCCGGGGAACCTGCCCACGTACGAGGAGGTCGCCGACTTCGCCCGGCGGCGCGCGGCGAGCCGGAAGCTGGACGATGCGCAGGCCGAATTCGTCGCCGAGGCCGGTTCGCGCCACGGTCTCGTGCGCAGCTACGAGCGCCTCGAAGACCGGAACATCGCGGACGAGACGGAGCTGATCCGGATCGGCGACTTCCGCTTCCCCTTCGCGGAGCTCAAGAATCAGCTCCCGGAGGCGGTCCAGCTCGAGCTCTTCAACCGTCTGTTCGAGCGGCCCCGCGCCTTCCTCGACCAGGTCGCCCGCAACGAGCTCCTGCAGCGCGAAGCCGAACGGCTCGGCCTGGCGGATCGCGCCGACGTCGCCGCCCAGATCGCGCTCGCCGAGGAGAACGTTCGCGCCGCGTTCGCACTCTCCCGGCGGCTGGACCGGCTCGCCGCCGAGGTGCCGGTCGAGAAGCTGCGGGAGTTCTTCTCCCAGAACGAGGCGCGGTTCCGCACGCTCCGCACGATGGATCTGCGGGTCTTCTTCGTCGCCGCGAACGACAAGGAGCCCCTCTGGGGGACGCTGCGCCGCGCCGAGGCGCTGGAACGGCGGATCCGCGACGGCGAGGAGTTCGGTGCGCTCGCGCGCCAGTACTCGGACCACTACAGCGCCCCGCAGGGCGGGCTCATCGAGAATCTGACGGACTACGGTCTGGGCCGGTGGGTGCAGTCGCGCGCCCTCTTCCGGCGCGCTCTCTCCCGGCTGCAGCCGGGAGAGATGACCAAGGCGATGATCGCCGAGTGCTACGACCAACAGCATTTGAGCTTCCGCCAGACCGGCGCCATCTTCGTCCGCCTGGAGCGTGAGCATCCGCCCAGGATGAGGTCGTTCGAGGAGTCGCTGTCGCTGGTCCGCGACTCGTACGTCCGGCGCCACTACAGCGAACTCACCGCCGCGGTCCGCGATGCGGTCTCCGCAGAGATCGGACTCCGGATCCTCGACGACCGGTTGCCGGCGCTCTAGGAGAAAACGGGCTCCCGTGTCGCGATCTTTCCTCCGCGCCCTTCCGGCGGCTCTCCTCTTCGCCGCCGGCTGCGCTCCGTCACGGCCCTGGAACGTCCTGCTCGTGACCCTCGACACGACCCGCGCCGACCATCTGGGCTGCTACGGCTATCCCGAGCCGACGACGCCGGTCCTCGACCGGATCGCGGCGGAGGGGGTGCGCTTCTCCCACGCCTACAGCACCAACCCGATCACGCTGCCGTCGCACACGTCGATCATGACCGGGACCTATCCGATCTTCCACGGCGTCCGCGACAACTCGACCTACTTCGTCGACGACCGTCTGACCACCCTGGCCGAGACGCTCGGAGCGGCCGGATACGACACTTCCGCCGTGGTCGCCGCCTTCGTCCTCGACCACCGGTTCAACCTCGATCAGGGCTTCCGGTCGTACGACGACCGCGTCGACGAGAACTGGTCGAAGGACGAGATCGAGGCGCGCGGCAAGAACGCCTTCGGCTTCGCCGAGCGGAAAGCCAATCTGGTGAGTCTCGCGGCCCTCGAATGGCTGCGGGAGTGGTCGGAATCGAAGCCGTTCTTTCTCTGGCTCCACTATTTCGACGCCCATCAGCCGACCAATCCGCCCGAGCCGCACCACAGCCGGTTCGCCGCGCGCTACGACGGGGAGATCGCCTTCGCCGACGAGCAGCTCGGCAAAGTCCTCGACGAGCTCCGCCGCCGCGGCGAGCTCGACCGCACCCTGGTCGTCGTCGCCGCCGATCACGGTGAAGGGCTGCTCGATCACGGGGAGCCGACGCATTCGCTGCTGATCTTCGACTCGACGATGCACGTACCGCTGATCGTCCGCGTGCCGGGCGGACCGAAGGGCCTGGTCGAAGAGCATCTCGCCTCGACCGTCGACATCGTTCCGACGATCCTCGATCTCCTGGGCCTGCCGGCCCCGGAGGAGGTCCAGGGGCGCTCGCTCGCGCCCTGGATCCGGCGCGAGACTCCGGCCTGGAAGGATCGCGAGATCTACATGGAGTCGATGGTCGGCCGGCTCCAGATCGGCTGGGCGCCCCTCCGCGCCGTGCGAACCGCGGAGGAAAAGCTGATGTTCAGCTCCCGCCCCCGCTACTTTCGCGTCGCCGACGACCCGGGAGAGATCTACGACCGCGCCAGTCAGGACCCCGCAGCCGTCGCACGGCTCACCGGACGGCTCGAGCGGATCCTGGCCCGCTGGTCGGCCGAACCGGGCGCGCGTGATTCCGGCCAGCAGCTCGACAGCGAGGCCGCCGCGAAGCTCGCGGCGCTCGGCTACATCGCCTCACCGCATCTCTCCCCGGCGCGCGGACTCGAGGAGACGCTCGACGACGGCGAAGGCCGCGACGATCCGGTCGATCGACGGCGGATCTTCGATCTCTTCGGAGTCGCCTCCGAAAACCTGCGCACCGGCGAGACGGAGACCGGAATCCGCCAGCTGAACGAGCTCCTGGATGCCGATCCGGACAATCCGGCGGCAGCGACCTACCTCGGCAAGGCGTATCTGCTGGTTCTCAACCAGCCGGCGACGGCCCAGAAGTACTTCGAACGCGCGATCGCCATCGACCCCAACCAGGAGGAGGCTCACTATCTCCTCTCCCGGGTCTTCACGGCGTTCGGAGAACTCGAGAAGGCGCAGCTCCACGCCGAGGCGATCCTCTCCTTCCAGCCCAAGTCGCTGCCGGCGCTCCTGCAGCTGGGGACGATCGCCGAGCGCACCGGCGAAACGGAGAAGGCGCTCGCCCGGTTCCGTGAGGTGCTCGAGATCGATCCCACGAACGTCAGCGCACTCGTCTCCGTGGGAGCCAGCCTCGGCCGCGCGGGCGACCGCGAGGAGGCCGGGCGGCTGTTCGCCCAGGCCCGGGCCCTCGCCCCGGCCGACCCGACCGTCCTCTACAACTCCGCCATCTGGAAGCTGCTGATGGACGACCGGAGCGGCGCCGAGCTCGACCTCGTCCACGCCCTGGAGGGTTCGCCGGACAACCCGGAGATCCAGTTCGTCCTCGGTCGCCTCCTCGTCGAGCGCGGGGCGCGGGAGCAGGCGCGAGGTCTCCTGCTCCGGGCCCGCCGCCTCACCGGCGATCCCGAGCGTCTCGTCGAGATCGACCGGCTCCTGGCCCCGGGCGGCGGCTGACCGATCTCCCCGCTGGGACGAGACCTGCTCCGGAAGGCAAGGGGAGCCCGTCCCCGCCCCCGGAAACCCCTCTCCCGGCCGCAGAAGCCGAGGGTTGCCCGTGGCCCTCAATCATGGTAGCTTCGCCGAAATCTTTCTGCCCCATGGAGGTGGGTTTCTGATGAAGAAGACACTCGGAGTTGCAGCCGTCGCCCTGCTCCTGTTCGCGGTCTGGGCGCCGGGACAGGCCGAAGCCAGCACCGCCCCTTCGTTCCGCGCCAGCGCCGCACAGGGCGCCCCGTTGGCGATCAAGTCCGGCCGGACCGATGCGACCCGCGGCACCGAGCAGCTGTTCCGCGGCGACCTGATCCCGGAAATTGGGATCGGCTGCTCGAACATACCGGGCACCAGCGGCGGTCCGAACGACATCGCGGTCGGTGTCGACGCCGTTGCCACGCCGCCGTTCGACATCATCTCGACCACCTACAACATTTTCACCAACGTCTCGCCGACGCTGAACGCCCTCAACTTCCAGGCGTGGGCCGGCGGCGGAGCCAGCCCGGGCGCTTCGTTCGCTTCGCAGGGCGGCCTGGCCTTCAGCCAGGGAAACCACACGGCGGTCATCAATCCGGCCATCAACGTGAGCGCCGCGAACGCCCCCAACGGCGTCTTCTTCTTCGGATTGAACCAGCCGCAGGCCAACGCCGGTTTCCGCGTCGGCGTCGACTCGAGCTCGCCGAGCGCGGGCACCTCGTTCATCCGGGCCCCAGGATGCGGTGCAAGCTCCTTCTTCTCGCTCGACGGGATCGGCTATCCGGGCAACTGGGTGATGGCGGCCGTGATCGACGTTGGCGCTCCGGCCGAGCTCCTGGCGCTCGACGACACGACCATCCTCGGCCAGCCGGGCGCGGTCGATGCCTGCACCACCGACTCCGCCAACGACAACGGCATCATCGAGCCGGGTGAGGGCGTCTACATCCCGTTCGAGCTCCGCGCCCAGGGTACGGACTTCTCCGGCATCACCGGATCGCTGGTGAGCAACTCCGGCGGCGTCTCGGTGATCGACGGCGTGCAGAGCTACCCGAACATCGCGTCCGGCGGCACCTCCGGGCCGAACGCTCCGTTCACGATCTTCGTCGACGAAGCCACCGCCTGCGGCGGCGGAATCGACCTGACCCTGACGGTCACGGCCAACGAAGGCGGACCGTTCGTGTTCAACATCACCGGCACGGTCGGAGCTCCGCTCCTGCCGCCCTCGCCGCTGCCGCTGGTCATCCCGGACTCCAACCCGGCCGGCGCATCGAGCACGCTGACCGTCGCCCAGAGCGTCGTCCTCAGCGACGTCAACGTCTCGATCACCGCGACGCACAGCTGGGTCGGCGACCTCGTCATCACGCTGACGCCTCCCGGTGGCAGCCCGATCACCCTGATGGATCAGCCGGGCGTCCCGGCGTCGGGCTTCGGCTGCTCGAACAACGACATCGCCGCGGTGTTCGACGACTCGGCCGGCACTCCGGTCGAGGGTGTCTGCAGCGCCGCACCGCCGGCGATCGGCGGTTCGGTGATCCCGCAGGCTTCTCTCGCCGGCCTGAACGGCACGAACGCCCAGGGCAATTGGGTCCTCACCGTTTCCGACCTCGCCGGCGGCGACACCGGCCAGGTCACCGACTGGCAGCTCCAGACGACCCCGCCGCTCGCGGGTGTCTGCAACGTCTGCGTCGGCGGCCAGCCGCCGTCCGGCGGCGCCGGCGGCCAGTCGATCCTCGAGATCCCGGTCCTTTCCAAGGCCGGTCTCGCGGCGCTGGCGCTCCTCCTCGTCGGAGCCGCAGCACTGCTGCTCCGCCGTCGCGGATAAGCAGCAGCACCTCAGCAGGGGCAGAATGTCGGGCGCGTCCTCACGGACGCGCCCTTTTTCTTTGCTCGAAAACGGCGCCGGGCGCCGCGGGGAAGGATTCCGCCGTTGGCGGTTTCAGCGAGCGGCGGGACGCGAGGCGAGCGCGGCCCGGACGGCCCCGGCGATGGCCGAGAACGCCCGGCCGTGCGGACCGTCCGGCTGTTCGACGACGATCGGCCGGCCGGCGTCGCCCCCCTCGGCGATCGCCGCGTCGAGCGGCACGCCGCCCAGGAACGGCGTGTCGAGCTCGCGCGCCGTGCGCTCGCCGCCGCCGCTGCGGAAGATGTGCGACTCGCCGCCGCAGTGCGGGCAGACGAACACCGACATGTTCTCGACGATCCCGAGGACCGGAACCTCCATCTTGCGGAACATCGCCAGACCCTTGCGGGCGTCGACCAGGGCCACGTCCTGCGGCGTCGTGACGATGACCGCTCCGGCGACCGCGATCTTCTGCAGAACGGTGAGCTGGGCGTCGCCGGTACCGGGAGGCATGTCGAGAACCATGACGTCGAGCGCGCCCCAGTCGACGTCACCGAGCATCTGCTCGATCGCCTTCATCACCATCGGCCCGCGCCAGATCACCGGCGTGTCGACGTCGAGGATGAAGCCGAGCGACATCAGCTTGATGCCGTATTTCTCGAACGGCCGGATCCGGCTGCCGATCACCACCGGTCGTTCGTCGATCCCGAACATCGTCGGCACCGACGGACCGTAGATGTCGACGTCGAGGAGCCCCACCGCGAGTCCCGTGCGGGCGAGCGACACCGCGAGATTCGCGGCCACCGTCGACTTGCCGACTCCGCCCTTTCCCGACGCCACCGCCACGACGGCGCCGACTTCGGGGATCAGATGCGGATTCCGCGCCACGGCGCGGGCCGCCGACTCTTCGCGCGAGGGCGGGGCGTGCAGCTCGAGCTCCACCTGTACACCGGTGATGCCGTCGATCGCGGAGATCGCGCTCTCCACGTCTTTGCGGACCTGGTCGGCGACCTCGCTCTTCTGGGTGGTGATCACCAGCTTCACCCGCACGTGCCCTTCGCGCTCCTCCACCGCCTTGACGAAACCGAACGACACGACGTCGCGGCTCATCCCGGGGTAGCGGACCCCCTTGAGCGCTTCCCAGACCGACTCTTCACGATTCATCGATTCCATCCGCCTTTCCGTTCGGTGATTCCGTTGCCAGAGGCACTCCGGCCAGCCCCGCCACCGCCACTCGCAGCTCCTCCGCCGAGCGTCCGAGCTCGCGGATCGAGCGCTCGCCGAGCGCCACCGGCTCTCCGAACCGGATCCGGACCGTCTGCGGACGGATCAGGAACGAGCGTCGCGACTGCACCTCGAGGGTCCCGCGGAGCCCCACGGGGACGGCCGGCAGGCCGCTCTTCATGGCCAGCAGGATCCCGCCGCGCTGGAACGGCAGCAGCGCGCCGTCGAGCGACCGGGTCTCCTCGGGAAAGATCAGGATCGAATCGCCCTTGCGCAGCCCGGCGAGCGCACTCGAAAAGGAGGCGCGGGCGGTCGAGCGATCCTTGCGGTCGACCGGGATGAAGCCCGCCGCCCGCATCGCCCAGCCGAAGACCGGGATCCGGAAGAGGCTGCGCTTGGCGAGGAATCTCGCCGGCTCGGGAATCGCCGCGAGCAACGCCGGGATGTCGAAGAGACTCTGGTGGTTCACGAGGAAGACGTAGTCGCCGGAGGGCGGCAACACGGCCGATTGGCCGGCGCCGGCGCCCGGCCGCTCCACCCGCCAGCGGATCCAGCTGGCGCGCAGGAGGCCCATCGACCAGAGGCGCGAGATCCGGTACGAAGCGGTCCGTCGCCAGGGCGTCAGGGCCGCCAGCAGGGTGAGGACGGAGAAGAACGCCGTGCCGACCACGAGATAGAGATTCCCCGTCAGCGTCGCACCGAGAGTCCGGAGGGCGGAGCCTCGTCGGGGCGCTGGGGGCTGAGGAAGAGTCGGCAAAGGGGTTCGTCCCGGGCTGCTAGGATCCAGAGCACACCATGTGCCCTGCAGCGCTCGCCATCCGGACCGCGGCGTCCCGCGAATTCTATCCTCGCGATTGAGCGAACCGGCGGCCGACCTTTGAGTCTGCGCACCGCGTTCGACGATGCGGTGGTCGAGGCGGGCGAGCTCGCCATCCTCACACGGATGGCGTTCCGCGCCCTCGTGACCCCGCCGTGGGACCTCTCGGCCTGGGTCCTGCAGATGGAGCAGATCGGCGTTCGCTCTCTTCCGGTCGCCGCCATCACGACCGTCTTCACCGGCATGGTCCTCGCGCTGCAGACCGCCCTCTCCCTCCCCGGGCTGGGCGTCAAGTACTACATCGGGACGGTGGTGTCGAAATCGCTGGTCCGCGAGCTCGTTCCGGTCCTCGTCGCCCTGATCGTCGGCGGCCGCGTCGGTTCGGGCATGACCGCGGAGATCGGCACGATGAAGGTGACCGAACAGGTCGACGCCCTCCGCGCCATGGGCGCCGACCCCGTCCGCAAGCTCGTGGTGCCCAAGCTCGCGGCCTCCCTCGTCGTGATCCCGGCGCTCACCGTCCTCGGCGACCTGCTCGGGATCCTCGGCGGCCTGGCGATCGCGACACTGCAGCTCGATCTCACCGCCGCCTTCTACCTCAACGACGTGGCCGGCGCCCTCACTCTCGCCGACCTCGCCAGCGGCATCGGCAAGTCGTTCTTCTTCGCCTACTTCATCGCCATCGTCGGCTGCCACAACGGCCTCACGGCCCGCGGCGGCGCCGACGGTGTCGGCCGCGCGACTACGAACACCGTCGTGCTGGCCTCGATCCTCATCCTCATCTCCGACTTCTTCCTCACCAAGTTCTTCTTCCTGCTCGGGGGCTGACGATTGTGATGGCCCGGACTCCGCAATCGACGAACGATCCCCGGACACCTCTCTTCGAGATCCGTGGGTTGCGCAAGTCGTACGGCCCGAAGGTCGTCATCGACGGCATCGACCTCACGGTCGAGCGCGGCGAATCGCTGGTCATCCTGGGCCGGTCGGGCAGCGGCAAGAGCGTCACGCTCCGTCTGATGGTCGGTCTCGAACCGCCCGACGCAGGCTCGATCCGGATCGACGGCGACGAGATCGTCGGGCTGTCCGAAGCGAAGCTCCTGCCGATGCGGCGTCGCGTCGCCATGCTCTTCCAGGGTGGGGCCCTGTTCGATTCGATGGACGTCCACGACAATCTCGCCTTCCCGCTGCGCGAGCAGGGCGAGCTCTCGGAGGGCGAGATCGATCAACGGGTGCGCGAGCTGCTCGCCAAGGTCCGGCTCGAGGGGATCGAGGCCAAATTCCCCGCGGATCTCTCGGGGGGCATGAAGAAGCGGGTGGCGCTGGCGCGCGCCCTCGCGCTCAGCCCCGCTGCGGTCCTGTACGATGAGCCGACGACCGGCCTCGATCCGATGACCTCGGCGTCGATCGCCCAGCTCATCCGCGAGACCCAGCGCCGCGAGCGGGCGACCTCCGTGATCGTGACGCACGATCTCGCGCTGACCCGGACGGTCGCCGACCGGATCGCCTTCCTCGACCAGGGAAGATTCCGCTTTCTCGGAACGCAAGCCGAAGCCGAACGCTCGACCGATACGCTTCTCTCGAAGTTCCTCGCCGGCAAGGAGGAAGAGTCCGATGACCAGGAATTCGCCCGCCGCACGTAGGGTCGGCCTGCTGCTGCTGGCCGCGCTCGCCGTTTTCGCCGCGGCGGTCTTCCTCGTGGGGGAGCGCCGCAACCTGTTCTCCTCGAAGAACCATTACACCATCCGCTTCGATTCGGTGACCGGACTCGATCGCGGCAGCAACGTCCAGCTCGACGGCGTCCGGGTCGGCTCGATCGCCGCCGTGAAGCTTCCCGAAGACGTGGCGCAGAGCCAGATCGAAGTGCGGGTCTGGCTCGAGTCGCGTTACGCCGAGCGCATCCGCGAGGACTCGATGGCCCGCACCCGGACCCTGGGGCTCCTCGGCGACAAGTACATCGAGATCTCGTCCGGCACGCCCGCCTTCCCGGAGGTCCCGGACGGCGGCCAGATCGGCACGGCGCCGGTGACCGACGTCGACAAGCTCCGGGCCAGCGGCGAGGACGTGATCCAGAACGTCACCCGCATCACCGAGCAGCTGACGACGATCCTCGGGCGCATGGAGCGCGGCGAGGGCCTGCTCGGCGAGCTCACGCGCGACGTCGAGCCGGATCGCAACGTCACGACCGCCTTCCTCTCCACGCTCGACGCGATCCGGGGCACCCTCGAAGACGTGCGCAAGGGCGGCGGTCCGCTGCCGCGCCTGCTGAACGACGACGAGCTGGGGCGCAAGCTCGACAGCACGGTGACCCGGCTGGATGCGCTCCTCGCCCGCGTGGATTCGAACGAAGGCGCCGTCTCGCTGCTCCTCGACGATAGTGAGCAGCGCGCCAAGCTGGCGGCAGCGATCGCGAGCTTCGAGAAGGCCACGGCGAATCTCGAAGCGGTCACGTCCGACCTGCGCGGCCAGGCGGGCCTGCTGCCGAAACTGATCAACGACAAGGAGTACGGCGAGGCGCTCACCGCCGAGATCCGCTCGCTGGTCGAGAACCTGAACCGGATCGCCGAGAAGCTCGATCACGGCGACGGCTCGGCGGCAAAGATGATCAACGACCCGCAGCTCTACCAGGCGATGAAGGACATCGTGAGCGGAGTCAACGAATCGGCGATCCTCCGCCACCTGATCAAGAACCGGCAGAAGAAGGGGGCCGAGAAGCGGCTCGAGAAGGAGCTCGAGTCGTCCGGCGGCTCTCCCGGCGCCGCGCAACCGATGCCATAATCCACCCGAGGTCGAACGGAACCAGATGCCAAGACAGATCCTCGTCACCGGTGGTGCCGGGTTCATCGGATCCCACGTCACCCGCCGTCTGCTGGAGCGCGGCGATCGCGTCACCTGCCTCGACGACTTCAACGACTTCTACGATCCGGCGCTCAAGCGGGCCAACGCCGCCGAGCTGGCGACGGCCGGCGACTGGCGCCTGGTCGAGGGGGACATCCGCGACGCAGCGCTGGTCGACGGCCTGTTCGAGTCCTCCCGCTTCGACGCAGTGATCCACCTCGCCGCACGCGCCGGAGTCCGTCCCAGCCTGCGCGAGCCGATCCTCTACGAGGACGTCAACTGCATCGGTACGCTGCGCCTCCTCGAGGCGGCACGACACCACGGCCCTTCCAACTTCGTCTTCGCCTCCTCGTCCTCCGTCTACGGAATCAACGAGAAGGTACCGTTCGCGGAATCCGACCCGGTCGAGCTGCCGATCTCCCCCTACGCGACGACGAAGCGGGCGGGCGAGCTGCTCTGCTTCAACTACCACCACCTCTACGGCCTCAGGACCTC
>JBFWYP010000050.1:0-19747 GCA_050186295.1 Thermoanaerobaculia bacterium
CCGTTCAAGGTCAAGCAAATCTCGACCACTCTTGACGAGTACATCTACACGCCGGACGACGAGATTATCGAAGGCGAAATCGACCCGGGCCGGCTCTACACCGAGAAGGATTTCAACAACTCGATCGAGATGCGCGACCGCGAGGACAAGCGAGTCGAGATTTTCATGGAGCAGATCGATCAGCGCGAGAAGACCCTGGTCTTCTGTGCCAATCAGGCCCACGCGCTTCTGGTGCGCGATCTCGTCAATCAGGCGAAGACCAGCACCGATCCGAACTACTGCCAGCGTGTCACCGCGAACGACGGCGAGCTCGGCGATCAGCACCTTAGGGCTTTTCAGGACAACGAGAAGACCATCCCGACGATCCTGACCACCTCACAGAAGCTCTCGACCGGCGTCGACGCCAGGAACATCCGCAACATCGTCTTGATGCGCCCGATCAATTCCATGATCGAGTTCAAACAGATCATCGGCCGCGGAACCCGCCTCTTCGACGGCAAGGAGTACTTCACGATCTACGATTTCGTGAAGGCCCACCACCATTTCAGCGACCCGGAGTGGGACGGTGAGCCGATCGAGCCCGAACCCAAGCCGGAGCCCAAACCAGGCCCGATTGCACCGAAACCAGAACCTCCTGGTCCCGGCCCGGGACCGCGCCCGCCACGGATGCGGATCAAGGTCAAACTTGCCGACGGGAAGGCGCGCACCATCCAGCACATGATGAGCACCACGTTCTGGCACCCGGACGGAACGCCAATGTCGGCCCAGCAATTCATGGAGATGCTCTTCGGCAAGCTGCCGGAGTTCTTCAAGGACGAGGCCGAGCTACGCGCTCTCTGGAGCGCACCCGACACCCGAAAGAAGCTTCTCGAGGGTCTCACCGAAAAGGGCTTCGGCCGCGAACAGCTCGCCGAGATGCAAAAGATCATCGACGCCGAGAAGAGCGACATCTTTGACGTCCTTGCCTACGTCGCCTACGCGCTGCCGACCCTTACCCGAGAAGAACGCGCCGCGAAGGCCAAGATCGAGATCAGTACACACTTCAACAGCAAGCAGCGAGTGTTCCTCGACTTCGTCCTCTCGCACTACGTGGCGGTCGGGGTGGATGAGCTCGACGAAGAGAAACTGACGCCGCTTCTCAAGCTGAAGTATCAGGATTCGATTGCCGACGCGCTAGTGGATCTTGGTCGACCGGACGAGATTGGGCGAGCCTTCGCGGGCTTCCAGCGCTTCCTCTACGAGGAACGCGGTGCGGCCTAGCGGCCAGGGGGAGTGAAGGGGATGGTTGAGAGCGGGTCGCACGGAGGGCGCACCTTTCCGAATCAGCCGGAAAATGTGCGGAAAAGCGACGCAAGAGGGAAGTCCTTCTGGCTTGGGACGAGGGGCCTGGTCACGGTGGGCTTGGTCGGAGTAGCCGCCGTGCACTTCATATTCCTGTCTCCTGCGTTTCGCGAAGGCTCCATTGAGCGCACGGCTGCCGCTCAGCTTGGTGACTTCATTGGCGGATACGTTGGAACGGTGTTTGCTTTGGTCAGTATTCTCTTACTTCTTGCAACGCTAAGAGCGCAACGTGAGGCGACGGCGCTTGAGAGTTTTGAGACGAGATTCTTTCAACTCATTACTCTTCACCGGAAAAATGCGGACGAGATGTTCTTGCAGAACGCAACGGGTCGTCGAATCTTCGTCTTGCTGGTGCGGGAGTTCCGGGAGATTCATAGAATCGTTTCCACGCTGGCGACGGATGGTTCGGAGACGTTCTCTCAGAAGGAGTTGCTGGGCATCAGCTACCTGTGCCTGCACTACGGAACAGGCCCGAACTCGTCTCGAATGCTCCTTCAGGCACTAGGTGATCAAGCCGGGCCGCTCGCCGGAGCACTCGTCAAGAAGCTTGCCGACGCTGGCTTGAAGGAAGAGGTTCAGAAGAGGCGTAGCCTGGGCTATGTCCCGTTTGAAGGGCATCAATCTCGGTTGGCGCACTACTTCCGGCATCTATTTCAGACAGTCAAGTATGTGGATATGCGGGGTCCTGACCCCGATCGATACGACTACGTGAAGACGATCAGGGCGCAACTGACGAATCACGAACAGGCGATACTTCTCCTGAATAGTTTGTCGCCATTGGGTCGCGAGTGGTGGGCGAGTCAGCTGCTGACGCGCTATCGCTTGGTGTGCAACCTGCCTCGCGATTTCTTCGACTCGAAGACAGAAATGAATGTGAGCGAGCTGTTTAGTGCTGGCTACTTTGAGTGGGACGAATCGGCGCGGGTTTGAGCCGTGTGTTGGCAGGCACTGAAAGGGTGCCGGCCACCTGGCAAGGCAAGGAGGCGGCTCTCAAACCGCCTGGCACCCTTCGTAGCGGAACGAAGGCCGAAGTTTTCAGAGCTAGTAGGTCAAGAACGGGGTGAAAGCGTCCGAGGCGGGGCGGGCCCCCAGGCTTTGGTAGAAGGAGCAGGTCTTTGGCTATTGTGGAATCTCTCTTGGCGCGATGATGGTCCGCTGGGAGGCCCCAATCGACCGCTACAACCAGGAGACGACACCATTGAACGTCGCCGACGCCCGCCAGATCATTCTCCAGATCGACATCGAGATGCGATCCCGCTACAAGGCGCTGAAGGATCAGGTCCAGGCCCAGCTCGACCCCTTCATTGTCGTTGCGAATGGCCCCGAGGGTGGCACCTATTGGCTCATCCAGAATGGCCGAATCGTCGACACACGGACCCCGATCGACGTCATCTTTCAGCTTGCCAAGTCCATCGCCCACATTCCGTTGGGTACCTTTTCGGTTCTCGCCCCCTACCTGTCCAACATCGTGCCGGACCATCACCGCAGGGCGGGCGACATGGATGCCCACGACCTCGACATGATTGCCTTCAACGGCCCGAGTTCCACCGCCTGGGTTCGGCCCCTTCAAGATTGGGGCAACATCGTCGAGACCACCCGGCGCGCCCTCGGCGATGCAGATCTTCCGGACGAACTCCAGAAGTCCTCCGCGAGGATCTGTGCTGCGGCCACAGAGTTCATCGACCGCGCGGTCCGCAACGAAGCGTTCACCATGAGCGATTTCGAGGCGTTCACGGGCAAGGTCTTCGATGACATCTCGACCAACATGTACTGGGCGGCGAAGGTCCAGATCGAGGCCGTCAGCGAACTCATGACGAGCTGGAAGACGCAACTCGGCGACAAATGGCGAGACGTGTACGTTCTGGTCTACTCGATGTGGACGACCAGCGTCCTCAACCAGAACACCATCATCATCAAGCACTTCCTGGACCCGGACCGCGTGGACACCCACCTCCTCGACATCATCTCCGACCAACTCCCCGTTGTGGATCCCGTCGGTGTTGGCGCCGAGAACCTAGCCCGAATCGTGCAGGACAACATCGCAGCGGAGATGGTTTTCCCCACCAACCAGACCACCGCCGATGCTCTCAAGGGAAAGGAAGATCTCCTCTCCCAACAACTCCTGAAGCTCCTCGGCGACAAGGCCGCCGAAGTAACGGCAGCCTCGTGCCCCTTCAGCCACAACCGGAACCGGCGCGGATCGGCGGCCCGAGCGTAGAGGCATCTCCTCAAGCGCCGGTGGCTTGCCCCTCGCTCGATGATTCGGCTTGTGCCCCGGGTCGACCCAAGAGGACTCCTGGCGAGATTCCGGATTGCGACGCGGCACCCGCTAGGCTCCCCCGCATGTCCAACGCACCCTGCCCCGGCTGTGGGGCTAGGTTCGACGATGACTCCGGTCCGGTGCATCGGTACATCGGGGCTTCGCCGGGGTGTTGGCGGACGTACGGGGAGGTGCTGGCGAGGGAGTACGGGGAGTTCGCGATGCCGGCCGAGCACCGGCTCACGGTGGATGCGTATGCGGTGCAGCATCCCGGGACGCCTTCGCCGCAGGCGATCCGTTCGGTCGCCGTGCATCTGATGGCGCTCCATCTCGCCCTCGAGGAGGGGGTCGAGCTCGCACGGGTCACCGGCCTCCTCTCCCGCTTCGCGAAGCGCGACGGATACGAATGGCTCGTGCCGCCGGCGAACGGGCTCGGGGAGATCACCGTCGTCGAGGTGCACGCCGCCCGCGATCTCGCCGATCACCGGGAGCTCGTGTGGCGATGGGCGCGGAGCGTCTGGGCCGCCTGGTCGCCGCATCACGGGCAGGTGCGCGCCTGGGCTTCCGGCTGACGGGAACTGAAGGGCGCCCGAGACTCGCCAGCCGCGAGCTCCTCTCGGCCAAGCCGTCCGTTCCGAAACTTTCGCAGCGCTCCGGGGTACGGTGAACCATGAACGCGACCGTCCCGTCGACCGGATCGAACGCAGCGGCACCGGCGGAGGCGCGCCGGTCCGGCGGCCTCGGGGTGCGCCTTTTCATCGCCCTGGCGCTCGGGATGTCGCTTCTCTACTGGCTGCTCTTCGCGCTGCATGCGCGGGGGTGGCTGCCGTTCGATCCGGCGTCGGAGCTGTTCGGGCTGCTGCGGGGGTACACGCCGGCGTTGGCGGCGGTGGTCACGGCGCTCCTGCTCTCCGGCCGCGCGGGGCTCACCGAGCTCCGCCAGCGGGTCACGCGCTGGCGGGTCTCGCCGTGGCTCTATGCGCTGGCCTTCTTCGGGCCGCTCGGCGCCAGCCTCGTCGCGCTTTTCGTGGCGCGACTCTCCGGTGTCGTCGCGCCGTTCGCTCCCGGCGCGATACCGCTTCCCAAGCTGGTGATCGTCTTCCTCTTCTTCGCCATCGTCGACGGACCGCTCGGCGAGGAGATCGGCTGGCGCGGCTTCCTTCTCCCGAAGCTCCTCGAACGCCGCGGGCCGCTGGTGGCTTCGCTGGTCGTCGGCGTCGTCTGGTACCTCTGGCACCTGCCGCTCTACGTCGCGACCGGCCGCTTCGAGATGACGGCGGCGTTCCTCCTCGGCTACCTGGTTCAGAACGTCGCCTGGTCGTTCGTCCACACCTGGTTCTTCCAGCGTTCCGGCGGGAGCGCCTTCCTCGCCGTCTTCCTCCACACCGCCGGCAACTACTCGATCTACCTGCTCGTCACCCTCTTCCCGGCGCTCGAGAAGGCCCCCGTGACCGAGGCGGCCTACGTCGCCGTGCTGGTCGTCGCGGCCCTCGGCGCCGCGGCGGCGATGCGGCGCGGGACGGCGGCCAGCTCCGGCGACTGAAGAGCGGCCGCGTCCCGACGTTCTTCCGGGTTGCCGCCGGCATGCTTCGCACACTCTTCGCGCTCGCCGCCGGCGCCGATTCGCGACCGCTCCTCGCCCAGGAAAGCAGCGCCGAATCCGTCGGCGTGCCCGCCAACCATGGCCCGGCCGAACCTACGGAGGCGCCGGACCTGGTCCTCCGCAGCCTGCGCGTACGCGGAGGGACGCTGAGACCCCGTGAGACCGCCGTGAGCTCATGGCACGATTCTTCCTGGCCCCGGAGGAAGAAAAACGGCGTCTCACTCAGCGAGGGCGAGAGGAGCGAGCGATGCGACGAGCCGGACTCTTCGGGGTAGCGGTGGCGGCTCTGGTGTGGGGCCTCTCCCAGCCCGCGTATGCCGGGGACGGCGATTTCGATCAGGACTGGGGCGTGGGCGGGATCGGCGCCGGCTACACGAACTTCCGCGTCGAGGCGGCGACCGCGACCCGCACGGGTGCCGCGGCGTTCCTCGGTGCGGATCTCTCCGACGTGGACGAGATCAGCGCCATCTGGGGGGAGGAGCCGGGAGTCGGCGCCTGGTCGAGCTGCTGCGGCTGGGAGTTCGGCGTGCCGTTCCTCGAGCGCTTCGAGACGCGAGCGGTGATGGTCGACCGCGAGGGCCGGGCGCTCTTCGCCGGCGCCGCCGGTTTCTTTCCGACCGGTGCGGTCGACCGCGCCTTCGTCGGGCGCTCCACCGCGGCGGCGAACGGGTTGCCGTTCGGTCCGTTCGACACCAGCTTCTCCGGCTCCGGCTGGGCCTTCTTCGACGACGCCACGTTCTGCGACACCGAGAGCTGCCGCTTCGTCGACATCGCCGAGACCGACGCGGGGTCGCCGCGCTACATCCTCCTCCTCGAGCGCACCGTCGGCGGACTCGCGGCCGACTACTACCTGGTGGGACTGGCGGCGAACGGCGATCTCGACACCTCGTTCGGCGCCTCCGGTTACCGCCAGGTCGCTGCGGCGAATCTCGGGCAGACAGCCGTCTCGCGGGCGCAGCTCGAAGTCGACGCCGCGGGGCGGAGCTACGTCCTGCACGGCTTCTTCGATCCCGACGACGCCGGCGACGTCGACGTCGGACTCACCCGTTTCACCGCCGGAGGAAGCCTCGATGCGACCTGGGGCAGCGCCGGCACCTTCTTCGTCGACGAAGACGAGGTGCCGGCGATCGCCAACGTCCCGGGCGCGCTCGCGCTGGGACCGGCGGGGCAGATCGTGTTCGGCTGGACCCGCCTGACGCCCCCGCTCGAGGGTGGCGTTCGCGTCTTCGCCTCCGGTGCCACCGGTGCGGCGACGATCGGGACGGGTTTCAGCGACAGCTGGATCCGGACGCTCCTGGTCGATGGTCTCGGACGGATCCTGGCGACCCGCGATGTCGGCGCGGACGGCTTCCGCGTCGATCGTCTCCTCACCCTGTTTCCGGGCGGAATCGTGCACGACAACAGCTTCGGGACGGTCGGCTCGCGCTTCGTGGATGTCGACCACGCGGGAGGCAACGGCGACGACACGCCGGTGGCGCTGGTCGTCGAAGGCGGTGATTACTACGTCTTCGTCGATGCCGACGGTTCGGCCGCCGAAGACGAGCACGTCGTGGTGCCGGTGCGGCTCCTCGGCTCCCTCCTCTTCGCGGACGGCTTCGAGTGGGGCTCGACCCACTTCTGGTCGCGAACTTCGCCCTGAAGCGAGGGAAGGCAAGGAACGTCCCGCGCGCCAGCTCGATCGAATCGGACCCGGGAGCGTGGCGGGGCCGTGAGCGCCGCTCGCCATCCGGCGAGTCGGGCTAGGCTCTGGCGATGACGAGGAAACTCCGCGGGCTCCGCGCTTGACCGAACCGCTCTGGATCGACCGGCCGGCGGAGCTCGCCGCCGGGATCGGGCGCTGGCGTGCCGCGCGCGAGATCGCGCTCGATACCGAGTTCGTCTTCGAACGCACCTTCCGGCCGCGGCTCGGGCTGATCCAGATCGCCGCCGGCGACGAGATCGCGCTCGTCGATGCCCGACTTCCCGATCTCTCGCCGCTCGCGGAGCTCTTCGAGGCGGCGGAGGTGCGGAAGATCGTGCACTCCGGCTCCGGCGACGTGCCGATCCTCAAGCGCGCGACCGGCGCCGTGCCGCGGCCGCTCTTCGATACGCAGATCGCCGCGGCGTACGCCGGCTTCGGCATGTCGCTCTCGTACGCCGCGCTGGTGCGCGAGCTGTTCGCGGTCGAGCTGCCGAAGCACGAGACGCGGACCGACTGGTTGCGCCGGCCGCTCTCGCCGGCGCAGCTCCGCTACGCGGCCGAGGATGTCGAGCAGCTCGCCGCCGCGGCGCGCGAGCTCGAACGGCGGCTGCGCGAGCTCGGCCGGCTCGAGTGGGCGCTCGAGGATTCGGCGGCGCTCGCCGATCTCGACGCCGAGGGGGCCGACCCGGCCGACGCCTGGCGGCGGGTGAAGGGGATCGATCGCCTGTCGCCCGAGGCGCGGGCGGTGGCGCGCGAGCTTGCCGCCTGGCGCGAACGCGAGGCCGACCGTCTCGATCTCGCCCGCCCGTTCCTGCTTCGCGACGAGACGCTGCTGGCGCTCGCGCGGCGCGATCCGGCGACGGAGCTCGCGGCGGAGGAGATCCGGAAGCTCCCGGGGTTCGACGCGCGCCGGCACGCGCAGCACACCGGGCGCTGGAGCGAGGCGCTCGTCGCGGCGCGCGCCCGGGTCGACCGCGACGGTCTGCCCGAGGAGCCGGAGCGTCCGCCGCGGGAGGAGCGCGATCGTCGCAAGAAGCTCGAGGAGGCGATCTCGGCGCTCGTCGCCCGCCGCGCCGGCGAGCTCGGCATCCCGCCCGAGCTCCTCCTCTCGCGCCGCCAGCGCGATCGCGCGCTCGGCGCCTGGCGCGACGCCGGCGAGGGCTCGCTCGCCGAGAGCATCGGCGGCTACCGCGGCCGCCTGCTCGGCGCCGAGCTCGACGCGCTGGCGGCGGCGACGGACTGACACCTTCGAAGAAACCGGACAGGAGGGAGCGTGGCTGATCCCGGAGAGGCCTTCGGTCGATCGCTCCCGTCACGGAACGGTCAGCGACCAGGACCCCGTATCGCCGGCTTCGAAACCGTCCGCGAAGATCGCGTCGAGGAGCTCGTCCGCGCCCACGTCGCGCGCGGTGCCGCGTGGCTGGAGATCGATGTCGTGGTCGGCCCAGCCCGGAGCCACGGAGACTCCGGCGTCGACCGGCGGAACGCCGTCGCTCACCAGGTGAAGATCGCCGGTCGTTGGTGATGCGAACCAGGCGAGCGGCGCGGCGGTGAGATTCCCGGCGAGATTGGCCTGCGGGTTGCCGTCGCGCTCCCGCAGGTTGTGACTGACCAGGTTGTTGACGATCTCGACCAGCGTGTTGGCGAAGCGCCATTCGATCGAGGAGAACGGCGCCGCGGTGGAGACGACCGTGTTGTGGACGACCCGCGTGTCGCGCGCCTGCTCGAGGGAGATCCCCGAGTCGAATCCGGCCTGCGATGCGAGGAGGCCCGGATCGGCGGCGGCGACGAAGTTGTTGCGGATCGTTCCGTCGATATGACCCAGGTAGCCGGACCCCGGGTACGGATCGTCCGGATAGTCGCGATCGCCCGAGACGGCGAGGAGACCGAACCCGACGCCGCGCGCGCAGTCGACGATCACGTTCTCTTCGACGACCGTGTCCCGGCTCGCCTTCCAGAAGTGGATCGCGTGCTCCGAGAGTCCGGCCGGACACCAGAAGCCGGAGATCCGGTTGCGGCGAACCAGCCAGCCCCAGGCGGCGTGCGCGTCGATGCCGCCGGTGTAGCAGTTGTCGCGGATGAACGGCCGGCCGGTGTCGGTGAGCTCGATCGAGCTGCACTCGATCGTGCCGTAGTCCGCCCACGCCTCGCCGATCGGATTGATCTTGATCGCCTGCTGTCCGGGATCGACGATGCGCAGGTTGTGGAGCAGCGTGCCGGTGATCGGGTCCGGATTGCCCGAGACGTGGATCGGATGATCGAACGCCTCCCGCAGGGTGAGGTCGGCGATGGTGATGTTCGAGGCGTAGATCGAGATCAGCTCGTTCGTCAGGTAGTTGCCTTCGAGGACGACCGCCTCGCGATTGCCGGAGAACGACCGCAGGGTGACGCCGGGCGTGGCGAAGACGAGGCGCGAAACGGCGTCGCCGGCGTCCATCGCGTAGATCCCGTCGTGCAGCAGGATCGTCGTGCCGGCCGCCGCGCCCGCGACGATCGACCGCAGATCGGACGCTTCGGCGCTGGTGACTTCGATCGTCGGCCCCGGGGGCGGCGCCAGGGACGGACAGGGAGGCTGTGCCAGGGCGCGCCCGGGAGCGAGGGCGAAGGCGGACAGGAGGGCGACGGCGGCGAGCGGAACCGCCCTGCGCAGCGTTCCGCGTCGCCGTGCAACGGCGGGATCCCGGAGCGGGCCGATCGATGGGGGCACGCCCGGAGCGTCGCTCCGATCTCCTCCCGGCCGCAATGCAGCGGACGACAGCGCTCGCGGGATCGGCGATCAGCTCCCGGGAGGGAGACCGGCCGAATCGGCACATCTTTCCCCGGAACGGGCCGTTCTCACGAAGATCTCATCCGGATCTCACGCTTCTCTCGGGCGCTCCGGCGGCCCCGGCGTGCATTCTCCGCGGCGTCGAAACAGACGTCAGGGCCCGAGGGCCCGGGAGGAAGCGATGCACGAACGAACGACGATCCCGAAGCGCGACGGCGGCTGCTGTCGCAACGAACGAACCCTGTTGTCGGCTCTCCTGCTGCTCGGAGCGCTCTTCGGTGCGGCCCATCCGGCTGCTGCCGTGGCCCGGCGGGTCTTCGTGACCTCGCAGAAGGGGACGGGGAACCTGGCCACCTGGCCGCAGGCGGCCGGTCAGACCGGCGTCGCGGCCGGGAACGCCATCTGTCAGACCCTCGCGGAGGATGCCGGGCTCGCCTCGCCGGCCACTCACCTGCCGAAGTTCCGCGCCTGGCTCTCGGACAGCATCAGCGACGCCGCCTGCCTTGTCCGGGGACAGACCGACGGAGCCGATCAGTGCACGGGGCCGGCGCCGGATCCGATCGGACCGCTCCATCTCGCCAACGGGATCACGCCGTTCGCCGGCGCTCTCGAGGATCTGATCGGCCAGCCGCGGGAGATCTATCGCGGCGCCCTCCTCGACGAGAACCTGGACCTGATCCCCGACGACGGCAGCGACTACTACTGGACCGGAACGGCGGCCAACGGCCGCCATACGCAGGATCGCTGCAACGGCTGGACCTCGGCGGCGACCCCGCCGTTCCTCGGCACGATCGGACGCGCCCGGGCGGCCGCGGAGCACTGGACGAACGCCTACGACACCCCTTGCTCCAGTCTGCGCCGGCTCCTCTGCGTGGAGGCGGGCGAGGGCACGATGTCGAAGCCGCGCTGGAGTCCGGGACGGATCGCGTTCGTGACCTCGACCGCAGGCACGGGCGATCTCGCGAGCTGGGCGCCCCCCGGACCGTGGGACGGATTCGCCGCGGCCGACGCCGAGTGCCGGGCGCGCGCGACCGTGGCGGGCCTTCCCGACGCGGACGGTTTCCAGGCCCTGACGTCGGAGAGCGGCAGCGGCTGGGAAGAGCGCCTCTCCGGTCCCGGAGCGATCCGCCGTCTCGACAACTTCGAGGTCGCCCCGTCGATCGCCGCCCTGAAGCTCGGACCGGCGTCGAACAGCCTGCACGTCGACGAGTTCGGTCGTTACCTCCGCGACAACGTCGCCGTCTGGACGGGCAGTCTGTCCGACGGAACCCCCGCTCCCGCCACCTGCGGCGACTGGTTCTTCGGCGACAGCGGCTCGAACGGTGAGATCGGCTGGGCTTCGATGTCGCGTGACGACTCCTGGATGTCGGCCGGCATCTTCCCCTGCGTCGGGAAGGCGCACCTCTACTGCGTGGGGAAAGAGGTGATCATCTTCTGGGACGGCTTCGAGCGCACCGGCGACACCAGCCGCTGGTCGAGCACGACTCCCTGAGCGCGCGTCGCGCGGTGCCCGATCGTCAACCGGCCTTCGCGCGCTCCGGCGCGCGCGGGCCGGTGCCGCGGCGGACGAAGGCGTGGAACGGGGAGTCGGCGAGGCGCGACGGATGGACCTCCGGGCCGAGACCGAAGAAGCGGCAGAAGCTCATCAGGAGCGGCTGCCAGCGTGTCGGGTCGATGTGCTGCCGCCCGTTCTCTTCGACGAGGAGCGACTCGTCGACGTGGAGTCGCGTCACGTGCACCTCGAAGGCGTGGGCGGAGACGTTCCTGCCGAACGGACGGACGTCGTGGACGATCCCTTCCATCTGCACGGGGCACTCGCGGACGCGCGGCGGCCGGACCGTTTCGGAGGCGACCGGCGTGAGCCCGGCCTCGCGGAACTTGTCGCTCTCGTAGCGATAGCCCCAGGAGCGCTTCAACTCCGGAACCGGATCCTTGCCGGTGGTGAGCGCCAGTCGGTCGACGGCGCTCACTTCGTGGACCGACGGCAGGTTGATGACGACCTCGCGGGTGCGGAGCAGATTCTCCGAGCTCTTGCCCATGCTGCCGAGTCCGAGCATGCAGCTCCAGCCGAGCCACCAGGCCGAGGACATCGGGGCGAGATTGGCGCTGCCGTCTTCGTTCTCGGTCGAGAGGATCGCGACGGGGGTGCCGAAATAGAGGATGGTCGGTTCGATCGTCCGGTGCATGGGAGGACGGTAGAGCTCGCGCCGCGCATCTGTCCTCCTGTTTCTTGCGGCGAAAACCTGCACGAGTATTTTCTTCGCGGCACCGCTCGTCGTAGGGTTGGGTCGTTCGCACTCGACGCGATCCTCCGGGAGGTTGCCGATGAAACTCCGTTCACCGATCTGCTCCGCGCCGCTCCTCGTCGCCACCGCTTCGCTCTTCGCCTGTGCGCCGCCGGCGAAGAGCCCGGAGGCGAGCGCGCCCGCGAAGACCGAGGCGGCTCCGGCGGCAGCGGAGCCGGCGGCCGCCGCGCCGACCGACGCGGCGACAGCGCTGCCGGAAGCGATCGCCGCGGAGATCCGCAAGGAGTACGTCTTCGAAGGGATGGAGACGCGCTACCTCGACGGCGCGGTCGATCTCGACGGCGACGGCACGAACGAGATCGTCGTGCACGTCGTCGGCGGCGGCGCCTGCGGCACCGGCGGTTGCCCGACGCTGGTCTACCGCAAGGAGGGGGAGGGCTACCGGCGGGTGAGCACGATCTCGGTCAGCCGGCCGCCGATCCGCGTCGCCGGCGAGCGCTCGAACGGCTGGCGCAATCTCGTCGTCCACATCGGCGGCGGCGGCGGCGCCACGGGGGATGTGGAGATGCTGTTCGACGGCACGAGCTACCCGGGGAATCCGACCGGCGGCAGCGCCGGCACGCGTCCGTTCGGCGACGGCGCGGCGGACGTACTGATCGCCGACTTCACCGACTTCAGCGCCGCCCGTCCGCTGCCCTGAAGCGGGCGCGGAGCGGGTCGGTCCGGAGCGCGCCGGCTTGCCTTTGACCGCGGTCGCCCGCTTGACGTAGAATCGCCCGCTCGGCGCGCCCTGGCAGGGTCGGTGCGCCGGTCTTCTGCGAAAAGGGAAAGGCGGTCCAGAGTGAAGCGCACGTTTCAGCCCAACAATCGTCGGCGCAAGAAGGTCCACGGTTTCCGCGAGCGGATGAGCACCAAGAACGGCCGCAAGGTCCTTTCCCGCCGTCGCCGCAAAGGCCGCAAGCGCCTGACGGTCTGACCGGTCGGTGCCCTCGCCCTCTCCGCGCCCCGAGCGCCTGGAGCGGAGCGAGACGCTCCGCCTCACCACGCACTACCGCCGCTGTTACGCCTCGGGCCGCCGCAAGGGCGGCACCTACCTCCTCCTCTACTACCTGCCGAACGAGATCGACCGGCCGCGCCTCGGCCTCACCGCGAGCGGCAAGGTCGGCCCGTCGGTCGTCCGCCATCGCCTCAAGCGCTGGGGGCGGGAGCTCTATCGCCGCTTTCCGCGGCGGGCGGCGCTCGCTCCGTACGACTTCGTCATGCACTTCAAGCCGCAGGCCGCCAAGGCGAGCTTCGCCGACTTCAAGCAGGAGTTCGAGCGCCTGCTCGGCACGCTGGTCGCCGGGAGCCGGGCGTGAGACGATTCGTCGCGGCGCTGCTCGTCGGCTACAAGCGGCTGATCTCTCCGCTCCTGCCGCCGGCCTGCCGCTTCCAGCCGACCTGCTCCGAGTATGCCCGCCTCGCGGTGCTCAAGTACGGCGTCCTGCGGGGCGGCGGCCGGGCGCTCTGGCGGATCGCCCGCTGCCAGCCACTCGGCGTGGGCGGGATCGATCTTCCCTGACCATCAACGTCCGACTCTCGAGGGCCTTCTGATTCGTGGATAACAAGAGACTTCTGATCGCCGCCGTGCTCTCGATGGCCATCCTGTTCGGATGGCAGCTGCTCTTTCCTCCGCCGACGCCGGCGCCGCGGCCGGTGGCGCCCGCCGCGACGGCCGTCGACGGCTCTTCCGCCACGACCCCCGCCGGCGAAGGTGCGACCGCCACGAACCCGGAGGGCGGAACGGTCGCTTCGCAAGAGACGACCGCGGGCGAGCGGACCGTGGAGGACGCGGCCCCGCCGGTCGAGGCGACGGCCGAGTCGCGCGAGATGCTCGAGAGCGCGGACCTGCGGGCGACGTTCAGCAACCGCGGCGGCGTGCTGCTCTCGCTCGAAGTCCGGCCGCCGGGCAAGAAGGACGAGTGGCTCGAGCTCGTCGCGCCGCGCCGGAGCTCGCCCCATCCGTTCAGCCTGGTGAGCCCGGAGGGGGAGCCGCTGCCGGTGAACGGCGCGCTCTTCGCCGTGGAGCGCACCGACGAGAGCGGTGGCGAGCGACTGCGTTTCCGCTACCGCGGCCCGCTGGGTGTCGCAGAAAAGAGCTATCTTCTTACAAAAGAAGGACTTATCGACTTCGAGGTGACCGCGAACGAGGGTCGGCCCTGCGCCCTCCGGGTCGGTCCCGGCCTGCGCGCGCACGCAGCGGACGAGAAGGCGACGCGGTTCGACCATCGCCTGGGGGTCTGGAGCGTGGGCGGCAAGGCGGAGACGCTGAACCCTGCCAAGGCCAAGGAGCTGGTCGAGATCCCGGGCGCCGGGCTCGACTGGGCCGGCCTCGAGGACACCTACTTCCTGACCGCCTTCGTGCCGCACGAGAGCTGGTCGCGGGTGCGGTTCCGCCCGGTCCTCCTCGAGCCGACCGACGACGCCCTGACCTTCGACGCCCGCCCCAAGCCGCTGCCGCCGGCCGAGCTCTCGGCGGCCGACAAGGCGCTGCGCACGGACGTCGTCCTCGAGATCGAGTCGCCCGACGGTGTCCTCGGCGGCACCTCGTTCTGGGGCTCCAAGCAGTACGACCGCCTGGCAGCGATGCCGTTCGGCCTCGAGCGCACGGTGCAGCTCGGCATGTTCGGCATCCTGACGCGCCCGCTGCTCAAGGGGCTGCAGTGGATCCACGCCAACGTGGTGGGCAACTACGGCTGGGCGATCGTCCTGATGACGACGGCGCTCAAGCTCCTGCTCCTGCCGCTCTCGCTCCAGGCGTTCAAGTCGATGCGCAAGATGCAGGCGATCAACCCGAAGATGCAGTCGATCCGGGAGCGCTGGAAGGGGAAGCTGCGCGACAAGAACGGGCGCTTCAACCCCGAGGCGCAGCGCCAGATGAACGAAGAGATCATGGGCCTCTATCGCGCCGAAGGGGTGAATCCGGCCGGCGGCTGCTTCCCGATGCTGATCCAGCTGCCGATCTTCTTCGCCTTCTACAGCCTGCTCTCGTCGGCAGTCGAGCTCTGGGGCTCGCCCTGGATCGGCTGGATCCACGACCTGACGGTGGCCGATCCCTACTACGTGCTGCCGATCGCGATGGGCATCTCGCAGGTGGTGCAGCAGCGCATGACGCCGCCGCCGCCCGACCCGATGCAGCGCCGCCTGATGCAGTTCCTGCCGATCGTCTTCACGGTCTTTTCGCTCGGTTTCCCGGCCGGCCTGGTGATCTACTGGCTGACCAACAACCTGCTGACCATCGGGCAGCAGAAGATGTACAACTCGTTCCAGAACCGGGCCAATCCGGTCGCCGTCGCGGCTCCGGCGCGCAAGGGGAAGAAGAGCAAATGAGCGAAGCTACGGGTGCGGAGCGGCGATTCTTCTCGGGCGGGAGCCTCGCGCAGGCGCTGATGGCGGCCGCGCGGCATCACGGGATCCCTCCGGAAGAGGTCGCCTACCGGCAGATCGAGAAGCGGCACGGATTCGTGAAGAGCGCACGGAAGGCGATCATCGAGGTCGATCCAGCGGCGCCCCGCCGTACGGGGGCATCTGCGAGTACGCCCGCGGTGGCGGCGGTGGCGGCGGTGGCGGCGCCGGCAGCTCCGCGTACGCAGTCGGTCGCTCCCGGCGCTCCGGCGCCCCGCGTGCGAACCGAGCGCGGGCCCTCGCGGGGACTCGCCGGGGATCCGGGCCGGAAGCCCGGGCGGCGCCCGGTCGCCGACAGCTTCGTCGCCCCGGACGAGGAGTCCCGGCTGGCGGCGTCGGTCGCGGTCGGGCGGCTGGTGCGACTCGCCGGCCTCGAACTGGAGGCCGAGGTGGTGCTGGGCGAGGAGCGGCTCGAGCTGCGGCTGCACGGCCAGGACGAGGAGCGCCTGCGGCAGCTGGGGTCCGGCTTCCTGAACGACCTCGATCACCTGCTCCCGCGGATGATCAAGGGGCTTTCGGGGCGGATGGTGCACTGCCGGATCGACGGCGCCGGGATCCGGAGCGCACGGGAGGAAGAGCTCCGGGTGCTGGCGGCAGCCGCCGCGGCCGCGATCGCCGCCGGCGAGCCCGAGCGGATACTCGATCCGTTGCCGGCTTCCGAACGCCGGATCGTCCACATGGCGCTCGCCGACGACCCGCGGGTCGAGACCGAGAGCCTGGGCGACGGCGCCGAGAAGCGGATGCGGATCTTCCCCGCCCGGGGCTGATCGCTTTCCCGGCGGGCTCTGCGCCCGCCGGTTCTTTCCTGACTCGCCCGACGTTTCACGTGAAACGGCTCTTCGGGCCCCGATTCGTGATGTTTCACGTGAAACAGCCGCCCGCGCGAAGCTAAGATCGACCGCCATGGCCGTTCTCCCCGCCATCGAGCTTGCTCCGTTCGCCCGGCGCCTGCGGCAGCTCGCCGGCGAGGAGCTCCCGGAAGAGGGTCTGCGGGCGGTCCACGCACACTACGAGGAGCTGCGTCGCTGGGCGCCGACCGTGGCGCTGATCGGGCCCGGAGCGGTCGACGAGCTCCTCGAGCGGCACTACGCCGAGTCGCTCGCCGCGCTGCCGCTCCTGCCGCCCGGAGCGGCCACGGTGCTCGACGTCGGCTCCGGCGCCGGCTTTCCGGGGCTCGTGCTGGCGGCGCTCCGCCCCGATCTCTCTTTCGTCCTGACCGAAGCGCGCGAGCGCAAATGGGCGTTCCTCCAGGCCGCCTGCCGCAAGGCCGGATTGTCGTGCCGCTGTCTCAATGTTAGGGTCGCGCCGAAATCCGCTGACGAGCTGCCGGAGAGCATCGCGGTTCTCACTTCGCGAGCCGTGCGGATCGACCTTCCCGCCTGGGAAGCGCTCACGCCGCGGCTCGCGCCCGGCGCGCAGGCGCTCTTCTGGTGCGGGGAGGAGCGGCCCGAGCTGCCGCCCGCCTTTCGCGAAGGGCGGGCGATCCGGCTCTCGGGCGCGCGGCGCTGGATTCGCGAGTACTGCTGGCAGGGGAGCGGATGACTCAGGTTCTGGCGGTGGTCAATCAGAAGGGGGGCGTCGGCAAGACGACGACGGCGATCAATCTCGCCGCCGCGCTCGCCGCCCTCGACAAGCGCGTCCTGCTGGTTGACTGCGATCCCCAGGGCAACGCCACGCGCGGCCTGGGGCTGCAGGCGACGAATCCGCACCTCTACCATGTGCTGGTGGGGGAGGCGCCGATGGCCGCGGCGATCCGCCCCTCGGCCCTGCCGAACCTGAGCGTCCTGCCCGCGAACCGCGACCTGGTCGGCGTCGAAGTGGAGTTCGTCGGCCTGGAGCGGTGGGAGCATGTTCTGGCCGAAAAGGTCAAAACCGTTACCGAAAGTTACGATTATCTCCTGCTCGACTGCCCGCCCTCGCTCGGGCACCTGACGATCCTGGCGCTGGTCGCCGCCGACGGCGTCCTCGTGCCGCTCCAGTGTGAGTATTTTGCACTCGAAGGTGTCAGCGAGCTCGTCTCGACGGTCCGCAAGGTGACGGCGGGCCTCAACCCCGGTCTCGCCCTCGCCGGGATCCTCCTCACCATGTACGACGACCGGATGAACCTGACCCGCGACGTCGAACGCGAGGTGCGCGAGCACTTTCCGCGCGAGACGTTCACGACCGTCATCCCCCGGAGCGTCCGGCTGGCCGAGGCACCGAGCCACGGCCTCTCCATTCTCCAGTACGACATCAAGAGCCGCGGCGGCGCCGCCTACCTCGCCCTGGCTCGCGAACTCTCGAGGCGCCCAGGATGAGCGAAAAGCGCAAGGGGCTCGGCCGCGGACTCTCGGCCCTGATCTCTTCGGACGAAGGCGAAGGGGTGCGCAGTCTGCCGCTCACCCAGATCCACCCCAACCGCAACCAGCCGCGCTCGCGGTTCGACGAGACCGGTCTCGAAGAGCTCGCGGCGTCGATCCGCACTCAGGGTCTGATCCAGCCGCTCATCGTCAGCCCGACCGGCAAGGGAACGTACACGCTGGTCGCCGGCGAGCGCCGCTGGCGTGCCGCGCAGCGCGCCGGGCTCGCGGTCGTTCCGGTGGTCGTGCGGCAGGTGAAGGACGATCGCGAGCTCCTCGAGTTGGCATTGGTCGAGAATCTCCAGCGCGCCGATCTCAATCCGATCGAAGAGGCCGAGGCCTACCGCTCGCTGGCCGAAAGCTTCGGCATGTCGCAGGAGGAGATCGCCGACCGCGTCGGCAAGGCGCGCCCGGCGGTTTCCAACACTCTGCGCCTGTTGCGCCTGCCGCCCGAGATCCAGGACCTGCTGCGCAGCGGCGAGCTCACCCAGGGGCAGGCGCGCCCGCTGCTCGCCGTCGCCGACACCGACGAGCAGCTGCGGCTCGCGATGCGCGCGGTGCGCGAAGGGCTCACGGCGCGGAGCATGGAAGCGCTCGCCGGCGGCGAAGCGCCTGAACGGAAGAAGCGCGGCCGCCGCGCGGCGAAGCCGGTCGAGCCGCACGCCGCAGCCGCGGCGGAGAGATTGACGCGCGCGCTGCACACCAAGGTCGAGATCGAGCGTCGCGGCAAGGGCGGAGTGATCCGCATCCATTTCCATTCCGAGGAGGAGCTCATCGGGCTCTTTGATCGACTGACGGACCAACAGCAGGAGGGGGCATGAACTTTCGCGGCAGAGCGAACACGGGAGATCTCTCCGGATTCCTCGAGGTCGGATGTCAACTCGAGGGAGAGCTCCGCTTCGAGCAGTCGTTCCGGGTCGACGGCAAGGTGAAGGGCAACGTACGGAGCGACGGCGACCTCGTCGTCGGCGAGCGCGGCGAGGTCGAGGGCGACATCCGCGTCGGCCGGCTCTACGTCTCCGGCCTCGTCCGGGGCGAGGTCCACGTGACCAAGCGGCTCTCGATCCACGCCCGCGGCCGCGTGCTGGGCGAGGTCCACGCTGCGGCGCTGGTGATCGACGAAGGAGGCGTGCTCGAGGGGCGCTGCGCGATGGCGGAAGAAGGCAACGCCCAGGCGGGCGAGAGCGCCCCGCGCGAAACGGTCGAGGAGCGCCAGCCGGCGGCGAAGGTGGTCGGCCGGATCAAGGCCTCCTGACGGAGGCCGCCTTCAGCGCGGTCGGCCGTCCGGCTCGTGGCTCGGCAGGAACGAGAGCGGCTGGCGCTGCAGCAGGGTCGGTTCGATCGCCTCGGTGAGGACGCGGCCGTCGAGGTCGCGCGAGATCGGCATCCCGGCGAGATAGAGCAGCGTCGGGGCGACATCGACGACGCGCGCCGGCGGCAACGAAGCGCCGCGCCGCACGGACTCTTCACCGCGCATCCAGAGCGCACCGTCGGGCTCGCTCGCCAGCGTGCCGCCCATCCGTCCCCGGCGCTGCACCTCCAGGACGACGCGCCGGACGCCGCGCGGCGGATCGACGCCGAACGCCGACACGACGACCAGCGCCCGCGGCGCCGGCAGACGCTCCCAGAGTCCCGCCAGGTCGGAGTCGAGGTGGGCGCAGTAGAGCGTGAGCGCTTCGCTCGCGAGTCGCGCCTCGGCGGCACGGTCGCCCTCGAGCTCGGCGCGCTCGAAACCGGCACGCGTCTCCATCGCCACGTCGTAGAAGCCGCCGAGCCGGAGGAAGAGCGTCTGCGGCGCGTCGCCGCGCGCGAGCAGGCTGCGGGCCGCAGCGACGCGCCGGCGATCCTGCTCGAGCGCTTCGACGAGCGCCGCGCGGATAGTGCCCGAGTACGGCGCCAGCGAGTCCGGCGCGGCGCCGCTGCCGGTGTCGCGCCCGCGGACGATCTCCTCTTCGAACCAGTCCGGCGACGCGGTCGCTCCGCGCGGACCGTCGACGAAGCGCTCCTCGCTCGCCGCGGCGAACAGCTCCGCCTTTCCGAGCAGCGCTCGCGGCGCTCCGATGACG
>JBFWYP010000051.1:0-19739 GCA_050186295.1 Thermoanaerobaculia bacterium
GCGCTGGGAAGTTGGACACAGATCTTCCGCCCGCAGGGACAGACTCTATGGTTTCGATCAATCCCGGCCTAAGGCTTGTCGACTATCAAACTCAGAAGCTTGATGTCTCCATGGCTGCTGTCGCCTTCCATGAGCTTGCCGAGGCGTACGGCAAGGTCGACCTGGGCTTGCAGTACAACTACCCAGGAGGGCGGCCGGGCGCCCACGCCTACGCAATTCAAAGAGAGCAGCTCTTGTTGCAACAGCGACCCGGCTTTACGGCATTTCCAGCGGGCGGGTTGCTGCACCTGAAGCCGTAGTCCCCGACAAGGAGCTTGCGATGATTCGATTCGATAGCAGGCTGCGCATCGTGGTTCTCGCCGTAGGGGCATTCGCCGCTGCTTGCGTAACTGGCCGGAACGAAGTAGCGGCAACTGCGCAAACGGCACCCGAGCCCACCGGGAACTGCGCCAACCGATTGGTGGAAACAATGGACGAAGGCGATCACCTTGTTGATGATCTGGCTCTCCAGCAAGATATTCGAACACTGAAGGGAGTGCTGCGGTCTGCCGCTGGATCATGGCCAGATGTAGTTCGACCAAGTCTCGAAGTTTTACCACTTAGAGCGCCGGCATCCGACTGGACTTTGAGAATCATCGCCGACTCCGAGGGCCGCTTCTCTGGACCCTTCGTTCCCGACGGCGAGTACTGCGTCAAGGCGTCGGCACCTGGGTGGCGCACTGTGATCGGGAAGGTTCACGTGACCACGAAAGCGCGCTCGAGCGCGGAACTTGACGTCTTGCTCGAGCTCGGAATCTGACGATTTCGATTCCATGCATGCTAGATACTTCTCGCCAACAACCGCGAGATTCCTCAGCACCGATCCGGTGGGCGGGAATCCTAGGGCTCCGCAGAGTTGGAATCGCTATTCATACTCATTGAACAACCCCCTGCTATACGTTGATCCAGATGGCCGCATCGTTCGTCAGCCCACAAATCGACGGATCAAGAACGCCTTGAAAGTCTTTCGTTCAACTGAAGCGGGGGAAGCGGCTTATCAAGTTCTTGATCAGGCGCCGGGTGTTTATCAATTTGAACTCTTTTCTCCGAAACTCAAGAAAGAACAACGCTCAGAGCTTCTGAGAACCGGCAGAGTATCCAACGTAAAGACAGCTCAGTTCGTAGCAAATCACGAGGGGCCCAACTTAGTTTCTGGCGGGACAATTCAGATAGATTTTTCAAAGGTAGATCGCTCTTCGACGCGCCCATATTCCGGGAAACATGGAGATGCTGCGATACTCGCGCACGAGACCGGGCACGGAGTGGACTACGAACAAGCGCCAGAGAAAGCGAAATGGATAAAGGACTCACAGGATCCATCGATCTACGAGAACGTTAGAGAGCCAGAGGCTGACAAGCTGCGAGATGCCGTGGTACGAGAACTTGAGTCGCGAGACGGCGGAGGGTCGCGCCAGTGACACCATCTGGGAGCTCGACAAGTAGGTCTTTTCGGATGACGCAGCCTCCGGCCTCGACTGCAGCCAGAAAGTCGAGCTGCCTTTCCCTCGTGGCATGCATCTTTCTTGCTTCTTGCGCGAGCCGAGGCGTACAGTCATTTGAGAGCGCGGAGATCGCTTCCTGCCGAGCCGCGGGCCTAGCGCTCTCATCCTGCGAAACGGGCGAGCGGCGTGGCGTGCCGCTTCGCGAGTCACAGGTCGAGGCTGTTTCTCTGACGGTCGGAAGGAGCATTCCACCGCTCGAGGTCGCCGTCGCTCGCGACCGAGAAGGCAGATGGATCGCAACGCTAGTGGACAAATCCGTCCTGCTGCGCGGCCTCGAGCAAGTGATCCAGGACCAGCCGGGCCCGTTGTCAGCCGACGCGCTCGCGGAGCTCGTCGCGAGACTGGGCGTGGACCCCGATCCCGGGAACGGCGTCGTCGTTCGCGGTGCCGCGGACATTCCAGCAGACCGGGACTCGAGCGACACGTATCGGGACCTGAAGGCGCGTGGGTTGTCGGAGGGGGACATTCGTTCGCGACTCGTTCCGAAGGATTTGCCGGCCGAGTGCGCCGCTCCGAACCGCGCGAACGACGGCCGAGTTTCGTTCTGCACCTGGGCCTACTACGACGGCGCCCTGGTCTCGTGGCGAATCGATCCTCGAGGAGCCGTGTCGATCTCGCGAAAGGAGATCGCTCGACATCTCGGCAGTTACAAGCTGCTCATGTGACACCTGCCCTGCGGGGTACGAACGAACCACCCGGTGATGGCCCGAGGAAGTTCGGTTGAATCGAGAGCCCGGCGCACCCCGCCGGGCTCTCGACTCTTCAGGGATTCGGAATCGCGACGGCAGCGGCTTCGTCCCCGAGCGGGCCGAGAGATTCAGGCCGTTACCGCAAGCAAGCTCAATGCCGCGCAAGCGGCTCTCAGTCCAGAAGACTGGCAGAAGCAGAAGGAACGCCTTCAGCAGGTGCTTGAGGCGGTCAACCCCGCACGCTGGATCCAGGACTCGACGAAAGCCTTCCAGTCGATCCTCGACGAGCAGCGGCGATGGCAGGAACTGCTCGACGCGGCAGACCCGCTTCGGGGAATTCGCGAAACTCTCGATCGTGCGGATCCAAGCCGCTACGCCCGCGAGATGATCGAGGCTCTCAATCCAGTGACTCGCTTCGAAGAGCAACTCCGGGAATCGACGGCTTGGACGACTCCCCCGGAGAGTCTCTTTGCCGAGAGCGCTCGAACGGCCGAAGGCCTCGCCAAGATGCTAGAGGCGGAGCCGACGCCGCACGCAGAAGCAATGGACGACATCGTGCGCCTGAACACCAAGCACATGAGCAATCTCCTCGACGACGCACGAGCCGCCCTGTCCGGGAACATCAGCGATCTATTCCGCTGAGCTGAAATAGCAAGGCCCATAGGCGCAGCGGCGAAGCTGCCGCTGCGCCTGGTTTTCTCACCGCCCGCCGAGATCAGCGAAGCAGAGGAGCGGCAAGAAGCCACCAGGGCCAGCGGAAGCTCACTTCGAGCGACAGCTGCTGGGCACGGCGGCGGTGGAAGCGAGCGTCGAGCTTCACAGGCGATTGCTACCACGCCGGCAGCCGCCACGACTGAACCTCGGCCGCTCGCGCCAGGCCCACGCCAGCTCACGCGTACAATCGAGAGACTGTGAGCAGCTCGCAGAAAATCTGCTACCTCTGCGCGAAGCCGATCCCTGAAGACGAGCTCGACGCCGAGCACGTCTTCCCGAGAAACCTCTTCAACGACGGAGATCGGGTCGGCCTCATTACACTGCCGTCGCATCGCAGCTGCAACGCGTCCTACTCGAAGGATGACGAGTACTTCCGGCTCTGTATCACCGTCGCCGCCGGCGACGAGCCGAACGCCAAGAAGCTCTGGAAAGGCCCCGTCCTCCGCGGTGTGCATCGGCCCGAGAGTGCGAAGTACAGGGCCATGATCCTGGGCAGCATCCACGAGGTGGAAGTGCGATCCGAAGCAGGGATCATCCTCGGTAAGGCGCCTGTCATGGATCAGAAATCGGCGCGAATCCTGCGCGTCGTCAGCCGAATGGCGCGCGGCCTCTACACCTACCACACGGGCGACGTGTTGCCTGCGGACTGGCCCGTTTCGAGCGACCTGGTCGATCCCCGGGCGCGCACCGATCCATTCTGGTCGCTCTTCTACAAGAACGTGAGAAGCGTGGGAAACGGAACCGTCCGCTTCTCAACGAAAGTGCTCAAAGAAGATCCGCGAGAAGCCTTCTACTGGATCGTGCTCTACGACTCGATCGACTTCTGGGCATTCACTGGAACCAAGATCAGCGAGCAACTAGAGAACGGTGTGAAGCGCGAAATGGAACGGCGAGAGAAGGTACGAGCCGAAGGTAGCGAGTGCTGAATCTCTCGATCCTCGAGGAAGCGCGCCAGCCTCCGGCGATAGACCTCGCCTCGAGCTCGACGACATGGACCGCGCTACCGGGCCTCGGGGGAACGACCTTCTCGGCCGGCGCCCCGCAGTGGGGCGCGGACTACATGCATGCTCGATACTTCTCGCCCACGACGGCGAGATTCCTCAGCACAGATCCCGCTGGCGGAGACCCGAATAGGTGCCATCCGCTTGGAAGGCACTCGCTCCGAATGGGTGCTGCCGAAGCCGAATAGGTGCCGCTTGGAAGGCACTCGCTCCTCCTGCTCAGCTGGGTGAAGCGCCGCTTCTGTGCAGAAGGGAAGAGTTCGTGCGGAGTCGGCCCTGTTCCATCGTTGACCAAGGCCATTTGTGCACGATCTGCCGCTCGCGCAGGCCGTGCGCGAAATGGCGAGAGTGCGGAGCTGCGAAAGGGGCGAGGGTCCACCGATCCGCAGTAGAGGTCGGCGGGGCCTGAGGATCTCGGTGCTGACGGCGCTTGCTAGGTGGGAGCGAGAAACGGCCCTGGTGGGGGGAAGGATCCCTCTGGGAAGAATTCGAATCGCTCAAGTCGCCCCTTGCTCGCTCGGAACCTTTCCGAGGCTCGTCGATAGGCGTTCGCGAAGGCTCGATAGGCACGACGAAACGCTTTGCGGGCGGCCGCAGAGGCAGCGTGAACCAACGGCGCGGGTGACTTTTTCAACTGGTTCGGAGCGTCGTGCGGGTTCTGCCGCGCGACTCGTTCCGCTCCCAGAGGCTCACGCTCCCTGGACTCGAGGGCCTGAGCCGTTTCGCGTTCGATGGCCGAGACGAGCTCCTTGATTCTTGCTCTGTAGGCAGTCGACGAGGAGTTCGTCCAGCACGGAAGTGGGCGGAGCTCGATCGCTTCCGTCTCCGCAAACGCCCTCGGGTCGTACCTCTTTCCGGTTCGCGCAGCCTGATACTCGGAGGTGCGATCGATCCATGTGCCACGGATCGGCTCACCTGTGAGAAGACTGCGAACCGAAGTGGCCCCGGGCCAGTCCGTGGGCTTCAGGACCAGTCCTTCCTTGGTGCCCTGGCGAAGAACGTAGACGAGACGCTCGACCTGAGCGGGCTCCTCGGCGGAGATCGGGATGGCCTGGTATCGGCGACCCCAGAAGCGCTCCCGCCAGCGGACTGCACGACCAACCTCCCGGGCGAGGTTGGAGTTCAGGTAGTTCATGAAGGCTGCCAGGCGTTGTGCGTCGGAAACGGTGAGGAGCAGGTGATAGTGGTTGGCGAGAAAAGCGAAAGCGTGAACGTCGACGGGATAGAGCCTCGCCGCACGGGCGAGAACGCCCCGGCAGAGGTCCGCTATTCGCGGTTCCGGCTGCAAGAGATAGCGCCCTTGGATCGTGCGGCAGGTCACCTCGACCAGGCTCCCGGCCGGAATGAAGCGGAGTCTTCGGCCCATGGGGAGAGCAGACGCCAAACCGAACCACAATCTGTCATCGAAACGGCTGGCACCTAGATGCACCTGGAGAGCACTTAGAGAGGCCCCAGCCGGAACCAAGCGACCGGAAGGCTCCGGCCGGCTTGCTGCCTCCCTTTGCTACCATCGCCGCGATGATCGCCGCCGCGTTCCGGCTTCGGGCCGACCAGGCCATTTCGAACGCCGGACGACGCTCTCCGCGACAGTTGTCCATCTCCTGTCTCGGCCTGCTCCTCGCTGTGTTCGGAATGCTCGCGACGGCCTGCTCCGACGGGCGGACGCCGGTGCTGGTCTATTCGCCGCACGGGCGCGATCTGCTGCAGCTGTTCGAGGAGACGTTCGAGGCGGCGCACCCGGAGATCGACGTGCGCTGGCTCGACATGGGGTCGCAGGAGGTCTACGACCGCGTGCGCTCGGAGCGCGCCAACCCGCAGTGCGATGTCTGGTTCGGCGGGCCCGATCCGATCTTCGCCCGCGCGGCGCGCGAGGGGCTGCTGGCGCCGTACCGGCCGGGCTGGGCCGACTCGGTGCCGGCCGCTTCGCGGGCGCCCGGCGATCTCTACTTCGGCGTCTTCCGCACGCTGCCGATCCTGGTCTACAACCAGCAACTGGTGAGCGAGGAGGAGGCGCCGCGCGACTGGGAAGACCTCCTGGCGCCGCGCTTCGCCGGCAAGGTGCTGATCCGCGACCCGATCGCCTCGGGCGTCATGCGGACCGTCTTCGGGCTCATCGTGGCGCGGTCGGTGGCCGCGACCGGCTCCACCGACGCCGGCTTCGCCTGGCTCCGGCGACTCGACGCGGCGACCAAGGAGTACGTGGCGAATCCGGCGCTCCTGCAGCAGAAGATCGTGCGCGGCGAGGGGGAGGTCACGATGTGGGAGCTCACCGACATCCTCCTCGAGCGGCGCAAGGGGGTGCCGTTGGGATACCGTTTCGCGGCGAGCGGCACGCCGGTGATCGACGACGCGATCGCCCTGGTGGCGAACGCGCCGCACCGCGCGGCGGCGGTCGAGTTCCTCGAGTTCGCCGGTTCGGTCGAAGCGCAGGCGCTGGCGGCGGCGCGCGTCTACCGCATCCCGGCGCGGGACGATCTGCCGCTCGAGACGCTTCCCGACTGGGCGCAGCAGGTGCTCACCGAGATGAAGCCGGCCGAGTACGATCGCGCGCTGGCGTCGCGCGAAGGGTCGAACTGGATGGGGATCTGGGACCGCACCGTGCGCGGGCGCGGCAGGGAACTGGGAGGCTCGTGAGCGAACTCCGCATCGAAGGGATCGACAAGCGGTTCGACGGCAAGGTGGTCCTCGACGGGATCTCGTTCCTCGCTCCGCGTGGCGAGATCCTCGCCCTCCTCGGGCCGTCGGGGAGCGGCAAGACGACGCTCCTGCGGATCGTCGCCGGATTCGAGTCGGCCGACGCGGGAGCGCTCCGCTGGGGCGACGAGCGCATCGACCGGCTGCCGCCCGAGAAGCGCGACTTCGGCATGGTCTTCCAGCACTACGCCCTCTTCCCGCACATGACGGTGGGCGAGAACGTCGCCTTCGGCCTCGAAGCGCGCAAGGTGCCGCGGCGCGAGATTCCCGAGCGCGTCGCGGCGGCGCTCGCCCGCGTCGATCTCGTCGGCTACGAGCGGCGCCGCGTGGGCGAGATCTCGGGCGGTCAGCAGCAGCGGGTGGCGCTCGCCCGGGCGCTGGCGCCGGAGCCGCGGGTGCTGCTCCTCGACGAGCCGCTGTCGAACCTCGACCCGACGCTGCGCGAGCGGACACGGCGCGAGCTCGCCGAGACGCTGCGCCGGATCGGCATCACCACCCTCCTGGTGACCCACGAGCAGGACGAGGCGTTCGACCTCGGCGACCGCGTCGCCCTCCTGCACCAGGGACGGCTCGACCAGATCGGCACGGCGCGCGACCTCTACCGTCGGCCCGCGACGCGCTTCGTCGCCGGCTTCATCGGCCGGGCGAGCTTCGTCACCGTCGAGATCGAGAGCACCGGAGGGGCGGACGGCGAGATCGTCGTCTCCGGGGGAGCGCTCGCGCCGGGAAATCGGCTGGCACTCCCCGCCGCGGCACTCCCCGCCGCGGCCGGCGACGGCTTCCGGGCCGGCGAGCGGGCGGCGCTCTGGCTGCGCCCCGAGATGCTGGAGCTGGTCGAGGATCCGGGCCGTCCGCCGCTCCTCACCGGCACGGTGCGGGCGGTGCGCTTCGGCGGTGCGGCGAGCTTCGCCTCCGTGGCCCTCGCGAACGGCGAAGAGGTCGAGCTCCAGCACGCCGGCGAGCTTCCGGCGGCCGGGCAGGCAATCGCTCTCGCGCTGGCGCCGGGCGCCCGACCGCGCCTCTTCCCGTCCGGCGCGCGAGAAGGGGAGCGATGAACGAAGCGTCCCGTCGCTGGCTCCTCGGCGCGGCGGTCTTCCTCCTGCTCTTCTGGATGATCGGCTCGCCGCTCCTGGTGACGTTCGTCCAGGCGCTCTCGCGCACGCCGTCGCTCGATCCCGCCGGCGTCGCTGATCCGGCGATGGCGGCATCGGCAGCGTTGCCGTCGCCGTTCGTCGAGTTCGCCGAGCGCCCCGGGGAGTGGGCGGCGCTCGGCCGCAGCCTCTGGATCTCGATCGCTTCGGTCGTGCTGTCGGCGGCGGTCGGTGTGCCGCTCGCCTTCCTCTTCGCGCGCACCGACTTCCCCGGCCGCCGGACGCTGGGGGAGCTGCTGGCGCTGCCGGTCGCCCTGCCGCCGCTGGTCGGCGTCATCGCCTTCCTCTATCTCTACGGCGAGAGCGGCTTCGCGACGAAGTTCGTGGCCGGGCTGCTCGGCATCGAGTCGGCGCCCTGGCGGCTGGTCGGCCCGACGGCGATCCTCCTCGTCCACACCTACTCGATGTACGTCTACTTCTATCTCTTCACCCGCGCCGCGCTGGCGCGTTTCGACGGTGCCGAGCTCGAGGCCGCGGCCTCGCTCGGCGCCGGCCGGGTGCGGCGCTTCGTCCGCGTCCTGCTGCCCGGGATCTCGCCGGCGCTCGCCGGCGCGGCGCTGCTCACCTTCCTCACCGCCCTCGGCTCGTTCTCGGCGCCGTACATCTTCGGCGGCTCGTACCGCGTGATGACCACCCAGATCCTGGCCTCGAAGCAGAACGGCGACGTCGACATGGCGGAGGTCGAGACGGTGGTCCTGACCGTCGCGGCGATCGTCGGGCTGCTCCTGCTGCGCCGGTTCGAGCGCGGCGGTGGCGGATCGTCGGTGCCGCGCGGCGTCGCCCCCGCGCGGCGCCGGATGCGGTCGCGCGCCGGCCGGCTCGGGGCGACGATCGCCGGCTGGGGCCTGGCTCTCTTCCTGCTCCTGCCGCACCTGACCCTGGTTCTGATCTCGCTCGTGCCGCGTGCCACCTGGACGCGCGAGCCGTTCCCGCCGGTGCTCGCCTTCGACAACTACCACTCGCTCTTCGCCAGCGCGCAGGGGCTGCGGCCGATCGGGAACTCGCTCTGGATGGCGCTCGCCGCGACCGGCGCCGCGCTCGCCCTGGGCTACCTCGCGGCCCGCCGGGCGCTCGACCGGCGGCCCGGGGCGGCGTTCTGGGCGCGTCCGATCGGCTTCCTCCTGGCCCTCCCCTGGGCCATCCCGGCGACCGCCTTCGCCGTCGCCCTGGCGTTCGCGATGAGCGTCCACCAGCCGCTCGCCGGCCGGTTCATCCTCATCGGCACGGTCTTCCTCCTGCCGTTCGCCTACCTGGTCCGGGCGCTGCCGTCGACCGGGCAGGCGGCGCTCGCCGCCCTGGCACGGTTCGACCGCAGCCTCGAGGAGGCGGCGGCGTCGCTCGGGGCGGGAAAACTTCCGACCTTTCTTCGCGTAACATGGCCCAGGATTCGACCGGCGATGGCGGCCGGGGCGAGCCTTGCCTTCCTGGGCGCCTTTGGCGATTTCGTCGTGTCCATCGTCCTCTACACCTGGGATACCCGCCCCATTTCGATCGAGATCCTGTCGAATCTGCGTCTGCAGGAGACCGGCGTCGCCGCCGCTCTCGGGGTGCTGCTGACGGCGATCTCGGCGACGGCGTTCCTGCTCTGGGGACGGGAAAGCGAGTCTCGTTAGTTGGCACCGGATCGCGTCTCTCTCGGTCGCTTGTGGGCCCTCATGGCGACGGTCTTCGTCGACATGATCGGGCTGCTGATGGTGGTGCCGGTGCTGCCGCTCTACGCCAAGCGTCTCGGCGCCGACGCCTTCGTGATCGGCCTCATGGTCTCCGTCTTCGCCGTCGCCCAGCTCGCCTCGGCGCCGCTCTGGGGGCGCTTCTCGGATCGCCACGGCCGGCGCCCGATGATCATGATCGGCGTCACGATCTCGATCTTCGCCTACCTGCTCTTCGCCTTCGCCTGCTCGGAAGAGGCGATGCGGATGCTGAGCCCGAAGGCGCTCGTCGGACTGCTCTTCCTCTCGCGGCTGGTGCAGGGCGCCGGGGGAGCCACGACCGGAGTCGTCCAGGCCTACGTCGGCGACTCGATCGTCCCCGAAGAGCGCGCCAAGGCGCTGGGCTGGATCTCGGCGGCGACCTCGGCCGGCGTCATGCTCGGACCGGCGCTCGGCTCCCTCGCCGCGACGCTCGGTCCGGCGGCACCGGGACTCGCCGCCACGGTCCTCTGTCTCGTCAATCTGCTCTTCTGCTGGAAGTGGCTGCCGGAGTCGCACGCCGAGCAGGATCGCGCCCACCGCGACGCGCCGCGGGCGTCGCTGCGCAAGGGGTTCTGGAAGATCGTCACCGAGCCACGCGCGCCGGTGGCGCGGCTGATCTGGATCTACGCCATCGGCATGATGGCGTTCATGGCGATGAACGCCATTCTCGCTCTCTTCCTCCAGGACCGCTACGGCGTCACCGAGAAATCGATCGGTTACTTCTACACCTACGTCGGAACGATCTCGCTCGTGATGCGCAGCCTCATTCTCGGTCCGACGGTGCGCCGCTTCGGCGAGACGCGGGTGATGCAGCTCGGACTCGTCGCCCTGGTGCTCGGCTTCGCCCTGCAGCCGCTCGCCGGGAGCATCCCGGTCTTCGCCCTCGTCGTCCTGTTCATCCCCATCGGCACGGCGCTGCTCTTCCCGGCGACCTCGTCGCTGGTGACGCGCTTCGGCACCCGCAGCGAGCTCGGGGCGACGATGGGCGTGCAGCAGGCGTTCGGCGGCGTGGCGCGGCTGATCGGCCCGATCTGGGCGGGGGCGGCGTTCGAGTACTGGGGATCGGGGTCGCCGATGTGGATCTCGGCCGGCCTCGCTCTCCTGACCTTCCTCTTCGCACGGGGACTGCAGGATGCCCGCGCCAACGTCGCTCCGGCGCCGGTGACGACGCCTTCCTGAGCGAACTCTCGCTGCGCGCGCCGCGCCCCGCTCGTTTTTCTACGCAGAAAGCCGACTCCCGGTTGTAGGCACCGCGAAGTGCATCCGTGCGCTCGCGCCCGGCGTACTGGTGAATGTCACGCGATCACGAGATCGCGCAACCATCACCAACTCGGGAGACCGCAAGATGAAGAAGAGAAACCGCACGTTCGCGTCCTTCACGGCGCTCGTCGGCGCCGCCCTCGTGGCGACCGTTGCCTTCGCCGGCAGCAATCCGATGGTCGGAGGCAAGGAGATGTATCCGACGAAGGACATCATCGACAACGCCGTCAACTCGGCCGACCACACGACGCTGGTCGCCGCGGTCAAGGCCGCCGACCTGGTCGCGACGCTCAAGGGAGCCGGGCCGTTCACGGTCTTCGCCCCGACCAACGCCGCCTTCGCGAAACTGCCGACGGGCACCGTCGAGACGCTGCTCAAGCCAGAGAACAAGGCGACGCTCGGCGGCATCCTCACCTACCACGTGGTGGCCGGAAACGTCTCGAGCACCGAGCTCGTCAGGATGATCGAGAAGGGCAACGGATCGGCGACCCTGACCACCGTGGCGGGCGGCAAGCTCACCGCGATGCTCAAGGACGGCAAGGTCTGGCTGAAGGACGAAAAGGGCGGCGTGTCGATGGTCACGATCGCCGACGTGGTGCAGTCGAACGGCGTCATCCACGTCGTCGACACCGTTCTGCTGCCCGTCTGACCGGCGATTCCGGCCAGCGTTCGCGCTGTGCGCGCCATTCGAGCCACTCGAAGATCGGGCACGAAAAAAGGGACACCCGTGAGGGTGTCCCTTTGGCTGTCGAATGGTTGCGGGGGCAGGATTTGAACCTGCGACCTTTGGGTTATGAGCCCAACGAGCTACCTGGCTGCTCCACCCCGCGTCAGGGTCCGGCGGTCTCCCGCCGGGTCGGTGATTGTGGCACAGCCGGTTCGGGCGAGTCAAAACGCGCCGTGCGGGCATCTTTTTACGTAACCCGCCGGGCATCCTTCCGTACCTATCTCCCAGGAAACGCCGGGATCGATCGTCGAGATCGGGGGAAGGATGAGAGGACGCGCGGCAATCGGGGGGTTCCTGCTCTTCGCCGGACTGTCCGGAACGGGAGCGGACGTCGCCAGGGCAGCGGAGGGGCCCGAGATCCGCATCGCACGTGCGACGACGCCGATCACGGTCGACGGGGACCTCGCCGACGAGGCGTGGAGGTCGGTCGAGCCGCTCGTCGAGTGGTTCGAGACCAACCCCGGCGACAACGTGCCGCCCCAGGTGCGGAGTGTCGGCTACCTCGCCTACGACGATCAGTTCCTCTATGCCGCATTCGAGTTCGACGAACCGGATCCCTCGACCATCCGCGCGCCGTACGGCGATCGCGACAACGTCCGGTCGTTCACCGACTACGGTGGCGTGATCGTCGACTCGCAGAACGACGGACGGACGGCGCAACTCTTCCTCGCCAACGCGCGCGGCATCCAGTACGACGCGCTGTCGAACGACGCTTCGGGAGAAGACTCGGCGCCCGACTACTTCTGGGATTCGGCGGCGCGCATCACGGCGACCGGATGGGTGCTCGAGATGCGGATCCCGTTCTCGTCGATGCGGTACACCGATCCCGATCCGGAGCGCTGGGGCATCATGCTCTACCGCAACCGGCCGCGGGACTTCCGCTACCAGATGTTCACCTCGCGCCAGCCGCGCGATTCGAACTGCTTCATCTGCCACTGTCGCCCGCTGGTCGGCCTCGCCGGCCTGCCCTCGGGCTCCCACTACGTGGTCGCTCCGTACGTCGTCGGCAACCAGCGTTGGTCGCCGACCGACGGGCTCGGCAGCCCGCTGGCGAGCGACGATCCCGAGTTCGACGGCGGCGTCGATGCCAAGTGGATCCCCAACCCTTCGCTCGCCATCGACGCAACGGTCAATCCCGACTTCTCGCAGATCGAGGCCGACGCGCCGCAGATCTCCGCCAACGAACGGTTCGCGCTCTTCTTCGAGGAGAAGCGTCCGTTCTTCCTCGAAGGGGTCAATCTCTTCAGCACGCCGATCCAGGCGGTCTACACGCGCACGTTCACCTCACCGAAGTACGGTCTGCGCGCCACCGGCGGCACCGAGCGGACGAAGTACACCGTGCTCGCCGGCGAGGACCGGGGGGGCGGCAGCGTGATCCTCCCGGGTCCGGAGGGCTCTTCCTTCGCCGACCAGGACTTCCACTCCATCGTCGGCATCGGCCGGGTGCGGCACGACTTCGCGAAGGCGTTCGCGAGCTTCCTGTTCACGGCGCGCGAGATCGACGGCGGAGGCTACAACCGCGTCGCCGGTCCCGACTTCGAATGGCGGCCGACCGACCAGGACACGGTCACCGGTCAGCTCCTCTTCTCCTGGTCGGAGACGCCGAACCGCCCGGACCTCGCCGAAGAGTGGGACGGTCGTTCGCTCTCCGGCCACGCGCTCCGTCTGTGGTGGCAGCACGCCACCGAGACCTGGGATCTGTTCACCCAGTACCGCGACGTCGACGACGAGTTCCGCGCCGACGACGGCTTCGTGCCCCAGGTCGGCTATCGCCAGGCGTACGTCGAGGGTGGCCGGACGCTGCGCTGGACGGACAAGCCGGTCCGCCGTCTGCGGATGTTCCTCTGGGGGGAGCGCTTCGAGGACCTCGACGGCGAACTGATCTCGCAGGAGGCGGTCGCCGGCTTCGGCATGGACGCGACCTGGAATTCGTTCCTCCGCCTCGAGCTCTTCACCGACGAGATCGCCGACGCCGGCCGGACCTACTCCCGCTTCCAGGTGCGGCCGCAGGTCGAAATCCGGCCCGGCAAGATCCTGCAGTCGATCTACTTCTACGGCGCGTTCGGTGACGACGTCGACTTCGCCAACCACCGGGCGGCGACCGGGTGGCGCGGCGAGTTGCGGGCAGAGCTCCAGCCCACCGACCATCTGAATCTGGCGCTCTCGGGCGCGCGTCGAACCCTCGACGTCGACGACGTGGTCCACGGCCGGCTCTTCACCGCCGATGTGGCGCGCCTGCGCGGCGTCTACACGTTCAGTGCCCGTACCTGGCTGCGCCTGATCGGTGAATGGCAGGAGATCTCCCGCGACCCGGCGCTCTACACTTTCGACGTCGATGCGCGCCAGGCCGACTTCGCGACCTCGGCGCTCTTCGCTTACAAGCTCAACTGGCAGACCGTCCTGTTCCTCGGCCTCGGCGAGCAGCGTCTGCTCGAAGAGCGCAGTCCGATGGACCGCCGCGAGCTCGAACCGGCGGGACGCGAGATCTTCCTGAAACTCTCCTACGCCTTTCAGCGATAGAAGACCAGGGTCACCACCACCAGGATCGGTCCGAGGATCACGCAGGACCAGCCCATGTAGCCGAAGAACGACGGCATCTTGACGCGATTCTCTTCCGCGATCGCCTTGACCATGAAGTTGGGTCCGTTGCCGATGTAGCTCATGGCGCCCATGAAGACGGCGGCGCAGGAGATCGCCGAGAGCAGGTGGCTCGCCTCGGCCCCCTGGTCGAGGAGAAGGCGGAGGTAGTGGCTGCCCTCGGCGGCGACGCCGAACTGTCCGGCCGCGGCGGAGGCGAAGGCGAGGTAGGTCGGCGCATTGTCGAGGAAACTCGACAGCATCCCGGTCGCCCAGAAGTAGTGCCACGGCTCGTGGATGCCGAGCGAGGCGCCGCGCGCGTTGAGGATCAGCAGCGGCGAGATCATCGTCACGAAGATCCCGGCGAAGAGCACCGCGACCTCGACGATCGGTCCGAAGGTGAATTTGTTCGAACGGTGAACCGATTCGCGGGTAGTGAACCAGGACGCCGCGGCGAAGAACAGCATCAGCCCTTCCTGGATCCCGAATGCCCACGGCTCCGGCGCCGTCCCGAGGTTCCGCCCCTTGGCGAGGATCACGCCGACCACGCCGACGAGGAAGAAGATGTTTTGCCAGCCGTCGATGCGCAGCGGCTTGTGCTCGATCATCTCCTCGAGCAGCGAGTCGGGATCGGCCTTCTCGTCCACCGCCAGCTCGCGCTGGTCGACGACGTTGAAGATCACCAGCAGCGCGCCGACGACGGCGAGCCACTGCGGCCAGAGGTGGAGGGTCCACTCGAACGGCACTCCCTTGAGGAAGCCGAGGAAGAGCGGCGGGTCGCCCAGCGGCGTCAGCAGCCCGGCGCAGTTCGACACCACGAAGATGAAGAAGACGACGAGGTGCACCTTGTGCTTGCGCTCGGCGTTGGCGCGCAGGAACGGACGGATCAGGACCATCGAAGCGCCGGTCGTGCCGATCAGATTGGCCAGTACCGCGCCGAGCCCGAGCAGCGCGGTGTTGGCGAGCGGCGTGCCGGCGAGCGAGCCGCGGATGTGGATGCCGCCGGAGATGATGAAGAGGGAGCCCAGGAGGGCGATGAACGAAGCGTAGTCGAGGATCGCGTGGCGCAGCTCGTGCCAGCCTTCGTGGCCGTAGGCGCCGACGAGATAGGCCGCGAACGGCACGGCCAGCACCGCAGCGACGATCCCCTTGTTGCGATTGTTCTCCCACCAGTGATGGGCGACGAGGGGGAGGAGGGCGATCGCGCCGAGCAGCAGGGCGAACGGCAGGAGCGACAGGAGCGGCAGCGATTGGCCGAGCGAGGGCGTGGTCGGATCGACGACGAAGGCGAGCATGACGGCGGAAATTTTGTCATAACTCCTTGAATTGACGAGGCCTTCGGGTTACTCTTGAGTGCCGTCAGGTTGTCGAAACCGGGTCCAGAATCCTCCGCGACCCCGAGGAGTGCGCATGTTTCGCATCGAAGAGATCGCGGCTCGTGAGGTCCTCGACTCGCGCGGCAATCCGACCGTCGAGGTGGACTGTCTGCTCGAAGGGGGTGCCGCCGGCACGGCGCTCGTTCCGTCGGGGGCGTCGACCGGCAGCCGCGAGGCGCTCGAGCTCCGCGACGGCGGCAGCCGCTATCTCGGCAAGGGAGTCTCCAAGGCGGTCGACTTCATCTACGACGAGATCGCCCCCGAGCTGGAGGAGATGGACGCGCGCGACCAGGCGCTGATCGACCGCACCCTGTGCGATCTCGACGGCACGCCGAACAAGGGGCGTCTCGGGGCGAACTCGATCCTCGGTGTCTCGCTCGCCGTCGCCAGGGCCGCCGCGGCGGCCGCCGGCCTGCCGCTCTACAGCTATCTCGGCGGTCCGGCGGCGACGGTCCTGCCGGTGCCGCTGCTCAACGTTCTCAACGGCGGCGCCCACGCCGACAACTCGGTCGACATCCAGGAGTTCATGCTCGTGCCGCACGGCTTCGAGCGCTTCTCCGAAGCGCTGCGCGCCGGGGTCGAGACCTACCACGCGCTGAAGAGCGTCCTCAAGGAGAAGAAGCTGGTCACGGCGGTGGGCGACGAAGGCGGCTTCGCGCCGAACCTCGGCAGCAACCGCGAGGCGCTCGATCTGCTGATGATGGCGATCGAACGGGCCGGCTACGTGCCCGGCCGGCAGATCGCCCTGGCGCTCGACGTCGCCGCTTCGGAATGGGTCGGCGACGGCGCCGCCGGAAGTTACAACCTCGCCGGCGAGGGCAAGAAGGGGCTCACCGCGCAGGATCTGGTCGAGATGTACCGGCAGTGGGTCGGGGCCTATCCGCTGGTCTCGATCGAGGACGGGCTCGCCGAAGGGGACTGGGCCGGCTGGAAGGACCTGACCCGCGCTCTCGGCGCCAAGACCCAGCTGGTGGGAGACGACCTGTTCGTCACCAACCCGGAGATCCTCGCCCGCGGGATCGCCGAAGGGGTGGCGAACGCGATGCTGGTCAAGGTGAATCAGATCGGCACTCTTTCCGAGACGCTGACCGCCGTCGACCTCGCGAAGTCGAAGGGCTACGCGAACATCATCAGCCACCGCTCCGGCGAGACGGAGGACACCACGATCGCGGACCTCGCCGTGGCGACGCGCGCCGGGCAGATCAAGACCGGGGCGCCGTGCCGCAGCGACCGGGTCGCCAAGTACAACCGGCTGCTGCGCATCGAAGAGGAGCTCGAGGGCGCCGTCGAATTCGCCGGCTCGGCCGCCTTCCCGCGCTACAAGGCGTGAGCGAATCGGCGCTTCCCGCGCTCGGGACCGAGGGCGGCTCGCGGCCGCTGCGATCGCTGCTCCTCGCGGTCGTCCTCTTCCTCGTCCTGTTGCTCGCGACCTTCGGCCTCAAGGGCTGGCAGGACGTCACCCGCGTGCGTGCCCGCGAGGTCGCGCTCGAGAACGGGATCGCGGCGACCGAGACCCGGATCGCCGAGCTGCGGGCGAAGATCGAGCGCATGAAGGGCGATCCGCTGACCCTCGATCAGATGGCCCGCGAGGAGCTCGGCCTGGTCGCGCCCGGCGACGTGGTGATCGTGCTGCCGCCTCCACCGCCTTCCGCTCCGCCGGCGCCCGTGCCAGAGACCCCCTGACCGCCGTCCGTCGAGACGTGCGGAGCGGCATCCCGGCAGCGGCGCTCGCGCTCCTGCTCACCGTCGCCCCCGCGCTCGCGACCCCCTCGCATCTTCCCGAGAAGATCTACGACCTGACCAGCGGGGTGGCGGGCGACAGCGTCTGGGACCTCAAGCTCGACCGTCTCGGCGCGCTCTGGATCGCCACGACCGGCGGCATCTCGCGCTACGACGGCGTCCATTTCCAGAACTTCGATTCGCGTCACGGTCTGCCGAACGCCAACGTCACGCGGATGCTGATCCTCGCGGACGGCCGGCTCCTGGCGAGCAGCGCGGCCGGGCCGGCGATCCTCGACCCGGTGCGCTCGACCGGGGTAGCACCCTGGGTCGCGCTCCGCACCGACACGCAGGTCGACGTCGGTCAGTTGAACGTCCTCGCCGTGGACGACGCGGAGGCGATCTGGCTCGGCGGTCAGGCCGGGCTGTTCGAGCTCGAGGGAGTCTCCGGCTCCGAACACCTCGTCGCCCGGAGCCTGCCCGAGGGGGAGCACACCGTTCGTCTGGTCAGCGCGGACGGTGAGCGCGGTCTCTGGGTGGAGCTCGCGGGCGGCCTGTACCATCGCGGCGCCGAGGGCAGCTGGCGCGGACCGTGGGAGCTGCCCGGGGTGCTCGACGATGCGGCGGGCGCCAACGACCTGCTCCTCGACGCCGACGGGGTGCTGTGGATCTCGTCGCGACAGGCGCTCTGCGGTGTGCGCCCACCCCGTCCGCTGCCTCCCGCCGGCGAGCGGCTCGCGGAAGAGTCCGGGCTCGCGGATCTCGCCGACCTGCGCGCGCCGGCGGCCCCGGGAGCGGCCGTCTGTGTCGATGTCGCTCACGGGTTGCCGCGTTCGGTCTCGCAACGCCGCTTCGATCGCAACGCCGACGGGCGCCTCTTCTGCACGGGTGCGAGCGGTGTCGTCGAGATCGCCGGCGACCGCCTCCTCCCGCTGCAGCTCGGCTCGAGCGCGCGGGACCTCACCCTGCGGGTCACGCTCGCGACGCCGGACGGCTCGCTCTGGTTCGGCACCGCCGAGCGCGGACTGATGCGCCAGATCCACTCCGGGATCGAGCTGCGCGACGGCACCGACCTCCTGCCTTCGACGCTCTCGACGCTCCTCGTCGACGGCGCCGAGCCGCTCGTCGTGATCGGGATGCTGAGTCCGGAGCGGCGTCTCCTGCGACTGCGCGCCGACGGGCTGGCGGACGTCACGCCGCGCGGAGCGAGTGCGCTCGAGGCGTCGTGGGGCTGGGGGGCGATCTCCGCCCTGGCGCCGGACGGTGCCTGGTGGGTGGGCCATACGGGTGGCGTCGCCGCCTTCGCGCGCCACGACGACGGGACGTACGACGCGACCGCCAGCCGCTGGCGCGAGCTCGACGACCGGCTCGCCGGACGCGAGCCGATCCGCCTCCACTTCCTGCGCTCGGGTGCGCTGCTCGTCGCCACCACGAAACCGTCCGGACTCGTCCTCGCCGATCCACGCGCACGAACGGTGCGTGATTTCCCCGAGTTCGCGGAGTTTCCGGGGAGCGCGCCGACGGCGCTCGCCGAGGCTCCGGACGGAACTCTCTGGGCCGGCTTCTACAACGGAGGCCTGGCGCGCGGGACGCGCGAGGGCGGGTTCCGGTGGGTCGAAGGAGCGAGCGCCGTCCACGGATTCGTGCACGAGCTGGCATTCACTTCGGACGGCGCGCTCTGGGTGGCATCCGGTGGCGGACCGGTGGTCTGCCGGAGTCCCGGTGCGACGACGCCGGACTGCGAGCGTGCGGCTCCCGGGAGCGCCCTCGCTCCGCTGCCGGTCTACGGCATCACCGAGGTCGAGGGCGGCGAGGTTCTCGCGGCGACCGCGAAAGGCGTCTTCCTCCTCGCCCTCGACGGGACGGTGCTCGGGAACCTCAACGCCGCGGACGGGATTCCGGGCAACAACATCCGCGAGCTCGAGCGCGCGCCCGACGGCGGTGCCTGGATCGGATCGGTCCGCGGCCTGGTGCGGTGGCGGCCGCAGGTTGCCGCGGGCCGGCCGCAGCCGACGCGCATCGTCGCCCTGAGCGTGGCCGGCCGGCCGGTGTCGGTCCCGCTCGGTGGCGTCGACTCCCTGCCGCCGATCCGCCTCGCTCCCGGCGAACGGGTGGTCGAGATCGAGGCGGCGAGCGTCCATCTCGAGGCGGGAGCGCCCCCCTCGTACCAGTGGCGGATCGGCGACGCGGAGTGGACCGCACCGTCCGGCGATCGCCGGATCCGCCTCGCCGGGCTCGCCGAGGGCGCGCTGCCGATCCTGGTGCGCGCGGTCTCCTCCGGGGGCGAGGCGGACCCGGTCGGCGCGCGGCTCGACCTGCAGGTGCTGGCGCCGTTCTGGCGGCGCGGCTGGTTCCTCACCACGGTGGCGCTGCTGCTCGCGGCGGCGCTCGCGCTCGTTTATCGCGCGCGGGTCGCCCGGCTGCTGGCGCTCGAGCGCGTGCGCACGTCGATCGCCGCCGACCTGCACGACGATCTCGGTGCGTCGCTCTCCCGCATCTCGATCCTCTCGGAGGTCGCGCGTTCGCAGAACGTCGACGGCGGTGCCGGTGCGACGCTGGCGACGATCGGCGAGTCGGCGCGCGAGCTCGCCGAGCGTGC
>JBFWYP010000052.1:0-19227 GCA_050186295.1 Thermoanaerobaculia bacterium
TGCCGCAGTCGTCATCATCACGGCACCTGACGGATCGACATTCTTGAGGGGGTTGCCGGCAACATAAGCGTACCGATTCCAGCTCTGGGGACTTCCAGGCGTGCCGAGGACCGGATCGGTGCTGAGGAATCTCGCGGTTGTTGGCGAGAAGTATCTAGCATGCATGTAGTCCGTGCCCCACTGCGGGGCGCCGGCCGACAAGGTCGTTTCCCCGAGGCCCGGTAGCGCGGTCCAGGTCGTCGAGCCGGAGGCGAGGTCCTCGCCGGCGACGTCGATCGCCGGAGGCAGAGCTGCTGATTCGCGTCGCTGCTCGAGGAGCACGAGGCCTCGATTCTACGAGCCGCTTCTTTCTCTAGCTGCTGCTTTTCGCCGCGTCGACGAGCGGCAGCGCCCCGAGCGCGACGCGGAGGACGCGCGCAGCGCGGCCGCAGCCGCGCGAAGGCGCTGCCGCGGCGCGAAGAGGCCGCGCTCGGCTGCGCAGGACGGCGCAGGAGCGACGATCTCGAGCTCGGCAAGGGTGACAGTAAAGCCGAGTCGCAAAGTGCTACGGCGCCTCGAGCGGATCGAATCCCTACCCGCTCACCAGCAGGCCACGCTTCTCAAGACCATCGACACCTTCCTGCGAGGCGCTGGCGCCGCCTGAAAAGCAAAGAGCCCGGCAAACTACGCCGGGCTCAGCTGAGGCACACACGCCCTTGCTCAGTGACTCGTCTGCGGAGCCTTCTTCTCCAAGTCGCGGACAGCTGGTTCTTCTAGGAGGCGCGCGAAATCGAGGAGATCTTCAAAACAAGGGGACACATCCGTACCAGATCGCGGCTCGTGCGGAAAGCGAGGCGGCAGGCCGTAAGTAACAAGCTCATGCTCACTCGTACCCTCGCTGACCCGAACAAACAGAGTGGAGCTGTCCTTCACTTCGAGCCTAGGGCTGCACGCGTTCCGCTGCTGGATCTTCCTCGCGCTTGCTTCGAAGGCTGCCCACCACTCCGCAGTTCTCGGGAGTACATGGAGTTCCTTCTCCCACGCAGTTGAGTAGACGAGGAGTGGCCCGCTTTCAGACTGGAATCCCGCAGCAACGATTGCCGGTTTTGGTGATGCTCCGGCGATAAGAAGCCCAACGATTCCGCTTGTGGCGTGTTCCAGTTTCTCGGTAACAGCGCTATACGCATTCGACTGGCTCCAACCTGCTGTGGAGCTCATTACCAAGTCTGAGAATCTCCCAAGTTCATCAGCGGTCAGGCCATCAGCGGATTGCTTCAAGACGCCCGACTTCTCTCCGACAATCGGTGGCTGAGCACTGCTAGCGCAGCACGAAAGCGCTGAACAAAAAGACACGAGAGCCAACACGCGCGGGAGCATGATGTAGTTCTCCTAGGGCTGAGGGATTTCAGGTTCTTCACGCTTCTTCTTCGGCGGCTTTGGCGGCACAGCGGTCGGGTTCGGCACTTGCTGGGTGCCAAAGACGGTCCTCGGTTGACCTGGTCTGGCAAGGTTCTGCATACGTACAGCCTTCTGCTCGTCGGCTGGAGGGCAAGTGTCACACGTGCGGGTGACGTCGACCGTGCCGCTGTCCATATCCTCGGAGTGAGAGAACTCATGCATGAGGGTCTCGACGAGACTCATGATGTTGCCATCCTCATCCGTTGTTGTAAGGCTCAGTGAAATCGAGGAGCCCGTTCCGCTTCCGTCCTTGGAAGCTGCGGGCACATCGGCGACGGTGCCGCTCTCGAAACCAGACTGAAGCGCGATCTTGTGCTTGAACTCCGAGCTCGAGAGTCGCTGAACCATTGAGCCTAGACGCGTGTGCATCGAGGCCCCTTCAGTCATGGCCCTTTTCACCATGCCGTTCATTGCGAGATCAGGAATCATCAATACGATCTCGTTCCCGTCAGGGTCCGAATACTTCAGTGGATTGCCAAGCGCATAGGCATATCGATTCCAACTCTGCGGCCGAGACTTGTACCCAAGGTGGCTATCGACGCTGAGAAAGCGACCAGTTACCGGACTTGAGTATCGAGCATGCATGTAGTCCAGATCATCCGCCGTCGCTCCCGGGGTGGACTGCAAGTCGCGTTCATGCCCAGTGAACTTCATCACCTCCGTGTCCTGGTCCGGTGATGTCGCCTCTCTCCCGAATGGGAAGTAGGTGTGAATCGAGCCCAGTTGACCGAACAGGTTCGTGGCCACCCGGATCGTCCCCAGATGGTCGAGGCCGAAATCGCTGTAGTCGCCGTCCTGGTCCCGTACCGCGAGCAGCGACCGGCCGCGATAGATGTAGTCCTTCACCACCCGCGAGCCGCTCGTCCCCGACGAGCCCCACGCGCTCGTGTCGCCGCTCTCGAAGTCGTCGCAGAAGATGTTCACTCCCGGCGGTGCCGTCGGGCACTGGCTCGAAGGCGCCTCCGGCGGGCCGCCCAGCGGCGACGCCGGCCGCCGCTCGTCCCGCGTCAGCACCTGGTTGCCGAAGCCGCGGATCGTCCAGTTGGTGTGACCGGCTCCCGCCACGTCCTTGATCGACCAGAGGCGCTCGTCGTCCGCCGTGTAGACGTAGCTCCACCCCTCCGAGCCGTTCGACCAGTGCGTCATCCGGTTGAACAGATCCCAGCTGTAGCTGTTGCCGTTCCAGCTCGTCGTGTTGCCCCCGGCGTCGTAGGCAGCCGACGTCAGCCGGTTCGTCACGCCCGACGTCGGGAAGTTCACGCCCGTGCCGTTCGTGGTCATCGCCGTCACGTTGCCGTACCCGTCGAACGTCGTCGTCTGCGACTGGCTCGGCGAGAGCGAGCCCATCTGCGACTCCAGCAGACGGTGGTAGCGGTCGTAGCGGAAATGATCGCTCCCCATCGCCTTGACGTTCCCCGCCCCGTCGTAGCCGTACGTCCCGGTCGTGAACGTGTTGGGCGGCGTCGCCGAGGGCGAGGTCAGCGTGATCGAGCTCGGCCGCGCCATCCCGTGCGAGGCCTGCGAGATCGTCTCCACCAGCTGCGTGCCGCGGTGCGAGATCACGTTCGGCATCCCGCTCGCATGATAGGTGATCCCGGAGAGAAGCGTTGCGTTCCCCGTCGCCACAATCGTCTGCAGAAGGCCCGACTCGTAGGACTGGGTCGTCGCGCGCGGGCCGGCGGTGTCCGCGCAGTCGGGTCCCAGGGTGCAGATCGGGTAGTTCTGGACTGCGAGGAGGCCCAGTGGATCGGTGGTCTGAGCGACCTCCCAGGTCTCGCTCACGACTCCGGGACCGGAAACTGCGGTGACCCGCTTCGAAGCCCGGCCGCCCCGATCCTGGTAGGTGTACGTCTCGAAGACATTCGCGAAGGAGTTGGCCGGGAAAGCCGGAGGCCCGAGCTCGTTCCGGCTGAGCGTGATCTCGAGCTTTCCCTTGCGCGCGTTCGAGCCGGAGTTCGCGGTGGCGTAGGCGAACTCCTTCCAGGTCGTTCCGGTCTCGGTCGCGCTGTTGCACGACTCGGTGCCCAGCGGCACCCTGACCCTCATCAGCCGCTCGAGACCGTCATACGTATAGGCCAGGCGGCGGCTCGTCGCGCCGTCGTCCCGGTACCGCGCATGACCACGCGCGTCATAGCAGGCGTAGCTCACCAGACCGTTGCCGCCACTGCCCTTCTCCGGGTGCTGCTCCGAGAGGAGAAAACCGCGATTGTCGTAGTCGAAGAGGCGCGTCTGCCCGCAGCTCGTACCGTCCACCGTGTCCTGGCAGACTCGAACCAGACGCCCGGACTCGTCGTACCGGTACTCCGTATTCATACCCACGGATCCGGTGCAGTTCAGATACCCCTCCTCGACCCGGTCGAGCCGGCCCTGCCGGTCGAATCGCTCCCAGCGGCCGACGCACTGCTCCGAGCCGTTGATTGCAGTCGCAACGGACTGCTGCGTCCCGACCCACTGGACTCCCTCGTAAAGAAGCGTGGTCACCGAGAGGTCCGGCAACGTGATCGAACCTGGACGCCCGAACGCGTCGAAACCGTCGTACACCGTCGCGGGAAGGGAGTTCTCGTTGGGGAACTGCCCGTCGGCGTCATAGACCCAGCTCGACTCCCTTGCCTTCGCGCCCATCGAGTTGTATCTCGTCACCCGCACCGCCCAGTCCGAGGATCCGGGCATTTCACGAAGCTCGTGCCACGGACTGCCGAAGCCCGTGGTCTCCGTCTTCTCGTAGGAGAGTCGATTCGCCGAGGTGCAGTTGGAAAGGTCGGCAGCACAACGCTCGACTTCGACGACGTTCGCCGCCGGATACGAGTATTCCGTCTGGGCGTCGCGCTCGAGGCCCGCGAACGACTGCGGAATCGACCTTCGAAGGCGCCCGAGATCGTCGAAAACGAACTGGGTCTCGACGCCGGCCGAATCGCGGCTCGAGGAGGCGAGACCTGTCTGTGCGTTGATCGTTCGGTCGAGCAGGAAGTGGGTCGCTCCAGAGTACTTGCTGGTGCTTCTCGCACCGCCCGAGTACGTGTGGTCGAGGCGATACTGCCAGCCCGACGCCGGAGGACCCGAGTCGCAGCTCGGGAGCGTGCCCGGAAGCTGGAATCGAGTGCCGTCGCCGCCATAGAAGAGCTCGCTGGTGAGGTTTCCCATCGAGTCGCGGCAGTAGAGTGAAAAGAGGTCGTTGAGATTTGCGCAATCATCACCCTTGCACGTTCGAATCGACTTGAGAAAGCCGGTGGTGGATTCGAAGTCGAAGAGTCGTCTCGCCATGTTCGCGGGAAGGTCGTCCACCACGTCGACACGATCGTATGTCCCGAGAATCCATGGTTCACTCGCCGGCAGAAGGACATAGCTCCCGGGGTAGATGCCACGCAACGGGTTGAAGTTGGTGAATACCGTCTGGATGTTTCCCGTGGCGAAAGAACCGCTCTTTTCAGCTCTACGGTAGTGCCCGACGCCGTCGAAGTTCGAAGACTCGACATCGGCGAAGGTGCCGTTGTCGTCGAGATAGACCGTGCGGCTTGCCTGTACCCGCCGATTGGCTCGCACGCCACCCGGGTCCTGCTCGTAGGTGACGTACTCCTCCCGCACCGCGGAGCAGTTCTGGCGATTCGCGTCGCAATCGTAGGCGATGGACGAGAGGTGCCTTCCTCCACTGGTCTCGGGACGGGTGAACGGGAGGCCGTACTCGCTGCGCGTGAATCCGTTCAGCGAGTCATCGAACGCTGCCCACACCGAGAAGTAGAAGTCGGTCTTGTCGTTGAGCGGCGACCAGACTCGAACGTTCAATTCCTCGGTCAGAAACTCGAGCTCCGGATCGCCGCATACGTCCTGGGGTTGTGCTGCGACGGGGAAGTACTCGTACTCCCACGTCGCAACTGCCTGCGCCGGGTTCGCAACGACCTGATCGATGAAAGATCGAGTCGCAACGGCCGTGACACGAACTTCCCCGAAACCGAGAGGATCCGGACAAGGGTCGTTGACCGGCAGTTGGAGGTCCTGGTAGTCGTAATGGATCCGCCCGCCCGACGGGAAGGTGAGATCCGATAGAACCGACTGGCGACAGAAGATTCCCTGAGAGCCGGGATCGTCGTTGTAGTGCGAAAAGGACCAGAGCGCGCCGTCGGGTCGGCTCACGGAGGCGAGAACCGGCACGCCGAGCGTCGTGCCGTTGTTCTGGCGGCAATCGCGAAATACGGTCGTCGGTGCGCCGTCGTTGACGTAGGTGAAGTTCCAGTGTGCCGGCGTTCCGTCGAACGCGGCCAGGTCGACATAGTCGACCATCGGCTTGGCGACTCCGTCGTAGAGGATCGAGACGAACTTGACGGTGTGCGAGCGGCCCCGGCTGTCGGTCACCGTCCAGGTCGCGGCATCCGGATAGGCGAACCGGATCCAGTTCGGCGGCTGCCCGGAGACGAACGGGAAGCTGTCGCGGATCTCCGTCAGCCGAAAGGTCGTGCCGCTCTGGAGCTCGAACCTCTTGACGGTTCCGTCCGAGAACTCGATCTCGTGAACGCTGGCGCTGAGATGTCTGAGCCTCAGGTAGGTCGAATCGCGTGTGTAGTCGACGGAATTCGTCGTATCGCCGTCGCTCTCGCCGCTGTGCAGCGTGTCGAAGAACTCGTGCTCGCCACCTTCGGGAGAGATGTACTTCCACCGCGTGGTTCCAGGGGGATTGGCCGGATCGCTCGGGTGAATCAGAAGGCCGAAGTGCAGCGACCATCCGATTCCGCTGTTCGAGCGGCGGTTTGGGAAGGCGAGATAGCCGCTCTGAGCCGGTTCGTAGTCCCACACCCTCGAGCTGTGAGTCAAGGCAAAACTGTAACTCAGGCGCTCCGAGACCGGATACGAGTTCCCGATCGGGATTGCGACCGTCAGAGCGCCGGATTGGAGGTCGATCGAGTCGACCTCTCCCGACTGGTAGAGCTTGTCCGCCGCCAGACCGCGCCCGAAGCTGGGCGTCTCGTCGGCCCATGCCCTCGCAGCGAAGAGCCCCGCCAGCATCACCAGAAGTAGCGCCAATCTCCTCATCTCCCCCTCCTCCTCGAAGTAGACAGAGTGCCAGGCAGCTTGCAGAAGCCGGTCGGTGCGAGCGCTGCGGTCCGCCCGCAGCAGCTGCCCGCCATGCGCGATGCCTTGCCCTGTAGAACGAACGAGCAGGCGAAACCGGACACATCTGGAGGAAATTTCTTTCCTGCCCGATCGCCGCGGCCGGGGAATGCGCTACGACCTCGAAAGGGAGAACGGTCACGGACTGCCAGAACTTGAGAGCAGGGACTTCCCGCAAGAGCCCCGAAGCGCTGGCAGTGGATACCGCACCGCCCTCGGAGAACTTCATCCCGTGAACGCTGGCAGCCGGCGCTGCAACAATCGTCTGTTTCACGCCACAAAGCACAGCCCGATCGACCGGGGCGTCCCGCGCCCCCACCCGGATGGGAAATCTTTCGCGAGCGAACCGAGTGCCCGGCGGAGGGGGGACCGGCCGGGGGCGAAGTCCGTCTTCTTCAGCCCCCCCGCAGCACTCTCGCCACGCGTTCCGCTTCCCGCCACACCCGCATCAGGTTGCCGCCGGCGATCTTCTCGATGTCCGACTCGCTGTAGCCGCGGGCGAGGAGGCGGGCGAAGAGGTTGGGGTACATCGAGACGTCCTTCAGGCCTTCGGGGAGCGAGTCGCCGACGCCGTCGAAGTCGGAGCCCAGACCCACGTGGTCGACGCCGACGAGCTCGACGACGTGGTCGATGTGCGCGACGACGTCGTCGAGGGTGGCGCGCGGCAGCGGGTGCGCCTTCTTCCACTCCACCTCGAACGCCTTCGACTCGTCCGAGTCGGCGTCGACCCCCTTCTCCTTCTGGAAGGCGGCGGCCGCGGCGAAGAAATCGAGGGCGTACTTGTTCGCCGCCGCGGTGAGGAACGACGAACCGAAGTTGATCTGGATCACGCCTCCCTTCGCGGCGAGGGCGCGGATCCGGGCGTCGTCGACATTGCGCTCGAAGCCTGGGGTGAAGTGGCGGCAGGAGGAGTGCGAGGCGATCGGTGGCGCTTTCGAGAGCGCCAGCGCCTGATCGAACGCCTCGTCCGAGACGTGCGCCAGGTCGACCAGGATCCCGACGCGGTTCATCTCCGCCACCACCTCGCGCCCGAACGGCGAGAGGCCGTGCCACCTGCGGTTGTCCGCCGTCTCGTACGACGAATCGCAGATCTGGTTGTTCTTGCTGTGGGTGAGCGTCACGTAGCGGACGCCGCGGTCGAAGAAGTGGCGCACGTTCGCGAGATCGTCCTCGATCGCGGCGCCGTTCTCGATCCCCATCGCGAACGAGATCCGGCCGGCGGCCTGGTGGGCGGCGACGTCGGCCGTCGTCGCCGTCATGGCGAATTTCTCCGGGTGCTTCGTCGCGATCCCCTCGACCTGATCGATCAGGTGGTCGGCGTACGCTTTCGCCCCCTCGGCGCCGCTCTTGTCCTGGTACGACGCCGGCACGTAGATCGACTGGAAGACGACGTCGAGCCCACCCGCCGTCGCGCGCGGGTAGTCGAAATCGCCGCTCGCGGTGCGCTCCGAGATGTCCTCCCACTTCTCCTCCAGCCGGTACGGCACGTCGATGTGTGTGTCGACGACCAGCAGCCGGTCGGCGAGCGCCTTGCCGCGCGCGAGGAGCGCCGCCGAGCGCGCCGCAGCGGTGCCGTCGAGCGCCAGCAGGTTCGCGAACAGACGGTAGGCGCCGGAGACCCCCGCCGGCAGCTGACGGAAGAACGAGATCCCGGTGTAGACCCAGGTCCCCTCGCCGACCGCGGCGACGAGCAGCCCGCCGCGCCGCGCCGGCTCGCCCGGGTCCTGGAGCTCGAGCAGCGGCTCGTAGGCGGCGTCCCAGGTCGACGGCATGTAGAGCGCCCGCTCCTGGACCCAGCCGTCCCAGTCGGCGGCGGTGAGGCGGTTCGGCGTGGTGAAGGCCGGGTGCTCGGGCTCGAGCAGGCGGACGGGCGAGCTCTCGTCGGTCACCCGGTCGTGCGGGCGGGAGAGGCTCAGCGGATAGGGCGCGTAACCGCCGTCGACGAACGGATACTGCTGGTACTGGACGATGACCAGACCGCCCTTGCGCACGTAGTCGAGAAGCCGGGCGTTCGCGTGCTGCAGCGCTTCGTCGGTCTCGTAGGCGCGGCTGCCGACGACGATGGCGTCGAAGCGCGCGAAGTCGCCTTCGCCGAACGCCGCGAGCGCGGCGGAGTCCAGGATCTCGATCGGCACGCCGATCGCGGCGAGGAGCTCCGGCACGCGGTCGGAAGCGCCGAGCACGTAGCCGACCTTGCCGAGCGCCGGCAGCGCGATCGCGGCGTTCACCAGGTCGAAGCGCTCGGCGCCGCGGAGCGCGGTGGGCGGAACGTGCGGATAGGAGAGGACCGGCGCCGAAGCGACGCTGACGATTCCGCCGGCGTGGGCGACGGCGCGCACCGGGGCCCGCCCGGCGCCCGACTTGGTGGCGCAGTCCGGGAGCGCCACCCGGTACCTGCCCGTGTCCTCGGCGTCGAGGGCGAACGTCGCGGCGGGCAGAGCCCCCTTGCAGCCCGACCCTTCGAACGTGACGAAGCCGGTGACCGCTTCGCTGCCGTGCGAGGCCAGTCGCACCTCGACCTCGGGCGCCGGCGCGCCGGTCGGCCAGACGACGACCTCCGGATTCACCTCGATGCCGAGCGCCGGCACGATCCGCACCGGGCGGCGCTGCTCCCCTTTCGCCTGGTCGGCGAAACGGTCGACGATCTCGCGTTCGAAGGCCACCGTTCTGCCGTCGAGGGCGAGCTCGAACGTCGCGCGGAGCGGCGCCGGCTGGAACGGCTCGTCCTTCACCGCGGCGTCGACGCCGCTCCAGTCGTAGAGGTCGCCCCGGCGCGGCCGCTCGAGGAAGTAGGGGCGGGTGACCGGCGCGTCGTCACGGACCCGGAGAGCTCGCACGTACTTCCGGAGCTCACCCGGCGCGAGCGTCGCGTTCCCTTCGAGGGCGGGCTCGAAGCCGGCCGCACCGCCGGCGAGGAAGCCGGCGAAGCCGAGGGCGCGGAGCTCGACCGGCCGCGGCCCCGAGTTCCAGATCTGCCAGGTGACCTCGACCGTCTCGCCCGGCGCGAGCGTCTCGCGATCGACCTCGGCGTCGACCACGACGCCGGCGGCGAGGAGGAGCGCCTGCTCGGCGATGGCGATCTTCTCGTCGATCAGGTCGGTCATCCCCGCCGCGATCATCGGCACGTCGACGGTCGTGCGGGCGGCCGCGTCGCGGGCGGCGCGGAGCTCTTCGAGGACGCTGGCGAGCGGATCGATCGCGAGATCGAGGCGCGACGGACGGATCGCGGTGCGTGCGGAGCTCGCGGCACTCCCGGCCGTCGCGAGATGGCGGCGGATCTCGTCCGCCCCGCGGGCACCGCCGAGCGGCGCCACGATGCCGGCGAGCGAGGTGTCGATGCCGGCGAAGAGGTCGTCGCCCTCGTCGCTCCCGGCTCCGGCGACGAAGCGGTACCGGTTCTCGCGGCGGCCGAGCTCGAGCAGACGGCCCATGTCCTGCGAGGCGTGCTGCGAGCGCGAGCGCTGGGCGATCTGCAGGATCGAATAGCCGCTCCACGGATCGACTTCGCCGAGCTCGATGGTGACCTTCGACCTCTCGGGATCGAACCAGCCGCTGCGGTAGAGCGACGAGACCTTCCACAGGGGGGCCGAACCGCGAGGCTCGCCGGCGAGGAGCTTCGGATCGGCCGACTTCTCGAAGGCGAGGAAGGCCGTGTGTCCGGCGGCCTGGTGCTGCCCGTGACCGCCGGAGCCGTCGTTGCCGAAGATCGAGAGGATCACCTGCGGCTTGAAGCGCCGGACGACCCGCACCGCGTCGTCGAGGAGCTCCGCTTCGGGCCACTTGCCGAGCGTCTCCTCGAGCGAGCGCGTGTAGCCGAAGTCGAACGCCCGCGTGAAGTACTGCCGCGCGCCGTCGATCCCGCGCGCCGCCAGCAGCTCGCGCGTCCGGAGGACGCCGAGCGCCTCTCCGAGATCGGGCCCGACCAGGTTCTGTCCGCCTTCGCCGCGGGAGAGCGACAGATAGGCCGCTTCGCCGTCGAGGGCCCGGGAGACCCAGGCGAGCGCCGCGGTGTCCTCGTCGTCGGGGTGGGCGCCGATGACCAGCAGGCGGCGGTGGGTGGTGAGCTTGCCGAGCGCCCGGTCGAGCGCAGCGTAGCCGCCGGTTCCGGCCGGTTCGAGCGTCGAAGGCAGGACGTTCGCCTCCGTCGCCGGGAGTGGATTCGTGAGCAGGGGGAGCAGGAGAGCCAGGGGGAGGAGGTGTCGTCGCACGGACGGATCTTAGCCGGACCCGCCGCGATAGAATCTCCGCCCCATGGCGACGGCGACGGAACTGGATCTACGTACCCTCAACGCCTTCCGGCGTTGGGGCCACCTCGAAGCGAGTCTCGATCCCCTGGGCCGGATGCCTCCGTCCCGCTACGCCGAGCTCGATCTGCCCGGCACCAGCCCCGAGGCGGACGCGGCCCGGCGCATCTACTGCGGGACCCTCGCGGTCGAGTTCATGCACCTCGCCGATTCGGCGCGCCGCGACTGGATCGCCGAGCGGATGGAGCAGCCCGAAGAGACGCCGATCGACCGCGCGCGTGTGCTCGACCAGATCATGCGCTCGGAGATCTTCGAGCAGCAGATCCAGGCGAGCTACATCGGCTCGAAGCGCTTCTCGATCGAGGGGGTGGCGGCGCTCATCCCGTTCCTCGCCACGGCGATCGACGAGGCCGCCGAGCACGGCGGTCAGCAGTCGATGCTGGCGATGAGCCACCGCGGCCGCCTGACGGTGATGACGCGGATCGTCGGCCGCACCCCGCTCGAGCTCTTCGCCGGCTTCGAAGACGTCAATCCGCGGAGCGTCCTCGGCTCCGGCGACGTCAAGTACCACGTCGGCGCCACCGGCACCTGGACGACGCCGACGGGGAAGAACGTGCGCCTCTTCCTCAACTCGAATCCCAGCCACCTGGAGGCGGTCTCGGCGGTGGCGATGGGCCGGATTCGCGCCAAGCTGACCCGCAACGGCGACCCCACCGGACGCCTGATCCTGCCGCTCCTGCTGCACGGCGACTCGGCGTTCGCCGGCCAGGGGATCGCCGCCGAGACGCTCAACTTCGAAAACCTCGACGGCTTCTCGGTGGGCGGCGCGATCCAGGTCGTGGTCAACAACCTGATCGGCTTCACCACCGAGCCGGCGGCGTACAACTCGACGCGCTACGCCACCGACATCGCGCGCCGCATCCCGGTGCCGATCTTCCACGTCAACGCCGAAGATCCCGAGGCGGTGGTGCGCGCCGCCCGCCTCGCCGTCGCCTACCGCTACCGTTTCGCGAGCGACGTGGTGATCGACCTGATCGGCTATCGCCGCTACGGGCACAGCGAGGTCGACGATCCGACGGTCACGCAGCCGCTCCTCTACCGCAAGATCAAGGAGCTGCCGCCGCTCTGGCAGAGCTACGCTGCGCGGATCGGCGCCGACTCCGCGGCGCTCGAAGCGTCCGTCGCCGCCTACAAGGAAGAGCTGGCGCAGGCCAAGCAGGAGTGCACCCGGCTCGAGAAGGCGCCGGTGCTGCGCCAACTGCCGGGCTACTGGTCGAACTACAAAGGCGGCTTCTACCAGCCGACCCTCGAGGTCGACACCGGGCTCGAGGAGTCGACGCTGGCTCATCTCGGCGAGGCGATCACCAGGGTCCCCGCCGGCTTCCACGTCCATCCCAAGGTCGAGAAGCTCCTCGACGAGCGGCGCCGGATGTCGCTCGGCGAGAAGCCGGTCGACTTCGGCGGCGCCGAGGCGCTCGCCTTCGCCTCGCTGCTCGAGAGCGGCACGCCGGTGCGCCTGTCGGGCCAGGACTCGCGGCGCGGCACGTTCAACCACCGCCACGCGGTGCTGATCGACACCGAGACCGAACAGGAGCACCTGCCGCTCGCCGCCTTCGCGGCCAAGACCGGCGACGGCGCCTTCTTCGAGATCTACGATTCGATGCTCTCGGAGGCCGCGGTGATGGGCTTCGAGTACGGCTTCTCGCGCGACTATCCCGAGGCGCTGGTCCTCTGGGAGGCGCAGTTCGGCGACTTCGCGAACGGCGCGCAGATCATCATCGACCAGTTCCTCGCCGCCGCCGAGGACAAATGGCAGCTCCTCTCGGGCCTCGTCCTGCTGCTGCCGCACGGCTTCGAGGGGCAGGGTCCGGAGCACTCGTCGGCGCGGCTCGAGCGCTATCTCCAGCTCTGCGGCGAGGACAACATGCAGGTCTGCCAGCCCTCGAACGCCGCGCAGTATTTCCATCTGCTGCGCCGGCAGGCGCTCCGCTCGTGGCGTAAGCCGCTGGTGGTGATGACGCCGAAGTCGATGCTGCGCCACCCCGACGCCTGCTCGGCGCTCGAGGAGTTCTCCAAGCCGCGCTTCGAGAACGTCCTGCCGGACCGCGGCGTCCAGAACGCACGCCGCATCCTCTTCGCTTCCGGCAAGATCCTCCACGAGCTCCGGGCCGAGCGCACCCGGCGCGGCGCTGCCGATGTCGCCATCGTCGGGCTCGAGCAGCTCTATCCGTTCCCGGAGGCCGACGTCATCGCCGAGCTCGAGCGGCACAAGTCGGCGCGTGAGGTGCTCTGGGTGCAGGAAGAGCCGTCGAACATGGGCGCCTTCTCGTTCGTCGACCCGATCCTCGATCGGGTGGCGAAGGGGCGGAGCGTCCGTTCGGTGAAGCGCTCGGCCTCGGCTTCGCCCGCGACCGGTTCGGCCAAGGCGCACGCGCTGGAGCAGAAGACCCTCCTCCAGCTCGCTTTCGCCTGAGACGCGGACCCGCGGCCGAGCGCCGCGGAGTCAGCCCTTGCCGCGGAGCTTCGGAACGAGCGCTTCGACCGTGTAGCGGCCGCCGCCGAGGAGGGCGAGCGCGACGAATCCGGCGAGGAAGAGGAGCGCCTTCTCGCGCCTGCCGAACGGATCGCCGGCGTGCGCGACGAACGCGGCGACGGCCATCGTGATGGCCGGCGGAATTGCGGTCCAGCGGGTGCGGACGCCGAGGAGCACGAGGAGCGCGAAGAGGAACTCGCCGGCGGCGGCGAGCACCAGGCTCGGCGCCGCTCCGATGCCGAGCGGATCGGAGAAGGTAAAGTCGGCCGAGACGACTTTGAGCACCTTGCCCCAGCCGTGCGTCATCAGCATGCCGCCGAGAGCGAGCCGGAGGATGAGCAACCCCAGGTCCTGCCGCATGTTCTTCGCCTCCACGAGTCCCCCCGGCGGAGCGTAGCGCACCCGCCCTGACTGTGAAGTACTTCACAAACGGCCGCTGCCCGCTTCAGTGAGCATCGCGACCGTGAATCGCCGCGGGACACCGATTCTCGCCCTGTTCGCTCTGCTGGGCGCGGCGCGACCGGCCGCGGCGACGGTCTACCACGTCGGTCCGAGCCCGGGGAACGACTTCGCCGAGCTCACCGGCGTCGCGCCGCTGGTCGGCCCCGGCGATCTCGTGCTGGTCGAGGGGAATCACGTCTACGCTCCGGTCCTGTTCCAGAACGACGGCGCGCCCGGCAGCCCGATCGTCGTGCGCGGACTGCGCGTCGCCGGCGCGCGGCCGGTGATCGAGGGCGGAACGAACACGATCGAGATCCAGTCGGATCATTTCGTCCTCGAGAGCTTCGAGATCCGCCGCGGGACGTTCCGCTGCGTCTACCACCACTCGGACGACCTGACGCTGCGCGATCTGTTCGTGCACGACTGCGAGGCGCACGGCATCCTCTCGGCCGACGAGGACTCGGGCTCGCTCACCGTCGAATACACCGAGGTGAGCCGCGCCGGCAACGGCACGACCCAGCACGGGCTCTACGTCACCAGCGACCAGAACGCCCATCCCGGCTCGGTCTTCCGCCTCGAGCATTCGTTCATCCACGACCTGAACGGCGGCAACGCGCTCAAGTCGCGCGCCGAGCGCAACGAAATCCGCTACAACTGGTTCGAAGGGACGCGCTACCACCTGATGGAGCTGATCGGTCCGGACGAAGGCGCGGTGACGCCGCCGCCGGCGATCCGCGAGGACTCGGACGTGGTCGGCAACATCCTGATCCACAAGGCGTACGACCCGCCGCTCATGCCCTGGGGAACCGACCCGCCGGCGATCGACGGCTCCTTCTACTTCGTCCGCATCGGCAGCGACATCTCCTGCGACGGCGGCGGGGAGAACAGCACCCGCGGGCGCTACCGCTTCGTCAACAACATCTTTGCGCGCCAGAGCGACGGCGTCGGTTCCGACGTCTTCCGCCCGTTCGGCTACCTGCAGTCGGTCGAGATGTCGAACAACGTCGTCTGGAGCGTGCCCGCCGGAGCGGTCCCGATCTTCCGCTTCGGCGGCATCGGCAGCGAGGCCTGCTGGACCGACGGAGAACAGATCGCCGGTCAGAAGAACTGGATCGAGACCGGCGCCACGCACGTTCCCTCGGGCTGGACCGGGACCCTCACCGGCACCGTGCCGAACTTCGCCAACGCCGGAGCGTTCGACTACCGCCCGACCTCCACGAGCCCGTTCCTCGACCAGGGGACGTCGACACCGACCGCGCCCCCCGGCTTCCCGTTCCCGGCGCCGACCTGGCCGCCGGCATCCGAGCCGCCGCCCCGCACCGTCTTCGCCGGTCCGCCGGCGCCGCCACGAGCGACTGCGGGCATCATCGACATCGGCGCCTGGGAGTTCCCGCCCGCGATCTTCGTCGACGGCTTCGAGAGCCAGAACACCGCCTACTGGGACGCCGCGGCGCCCTAAGCGCCGGTCTCGTCCTCGAACGGTTCCATGTGGACGAGCACCGTCTCGACGGTGGGGTGCGCCCGGCGGATCGCCGACTTCACCTTGCCGGAGAGGACGTGCGCGTCGTGGAGCGACATCGACGGCTCCGCCTGGACGTGGAGGTCGACGAGGAGCGAGAGGCCGGAGCGGCGCACACGGAGCTTCTCGGTCGCCAGAACCTCCGGCACCTCGCGCGCGACCCGTTCGATGTCGTCGAGCAGCTCGGCGCGCGGCGCGCGGTCCATCAGATCGGCGAGCGCCGGACGCAGGATCAGGAAGCCGTTGACGGCGATCACCGCCGCGGCGACCAGCGCGGCCCAGTCGTCGGCCTGCGGGATCTTCGTCCACAGCGCCACCGCGATGCCGACGAAGGCGGCGAGCGAGGTGATCGCGTCCGAGCGATGGTGCCAAGCGTCGGCGCGCACGGCCGAGCTCTCGACCTCGGCGCCGACCCGGAGCACGGTGCGGAAGAGCGTCTCCTTGATGGCGATCACCAGGACCAGGACGACCAGCGTGTACGGCGCCGGGAGGTGCTGCGGGATGAGGATCTCGCGTACCGAGACGACGGCGATCCCGGCGGCGGCGCCGAGGAGGAGCAGGCCGACCGCGGCGGCCGAGAGCGACTCGGCCTTGCCGTAGCCGAACGGGTAGCGCTCGTCGGCCTCGCGCGCCGCCAGCGAGAGGCCGCGCCAGACGATGAGCGAGGAGAAGACGTCGGCGACCGATTCGACCGCGTCGGCGATGAGGGCGTAGCTATGGCCGACGATCCCGGCCAGCAGCTTGGCGATGGCGAGCCCGGTATTGACCAGCATCCCCGCCTGGGCGGCGCGTGTTCCACGTTCGACGCGCCCGGCGAGGTCGGTGCTCATCGGTTTCGCGTCGGCGCCCGCAGCGGGGTCAGAGAGAAGAGAGTTGGTTGGGACGCAGGGACTCGAACCCCGATTCTGCGGTCCAGAGCCGCATGTCCTACCATTGAACGACGTCCCAAACGACTGTGAATCCTAGCCTCCGGGCCACGGAAGGGTCAAATCAGAGCTGGCCGGAGGCGAACTCTCCTGCCGCGAGGCGGGCGCGGTAGCCCGGATCGTCGTAGCGGGCGAGCGCGAATTCGGCCGCATACCCGGGCGGCGCGTCGCCGGCCAGGAGGGCGCCCAGGAGCTCCGCTCCGGCCGCTGCCGCCATGATCCCGTAGCCCGAGAGGCCGCAGAACAGATGCAGACCGGCGACCGGCGTCGGCCCCACCAGGATCCGGTTCTCCGGCGTCTTGCAGTAGTAGCCGCCGTCGACGAACCGGCGGTCCCTCTCCTTCTCGAGATAGATCGAGAAGCCGGGCACGAAGCGCGCCAGGGTGCGCAGGACGACCTCCGGATACCAGGGGTCGAAGCGCGGCGGGAAGAGCGCCGGCCCGGGCTCGAGGTGATAGGTGAAGAGCAGCAGAAGCATCGTTCCGTGGAGCCCGCCCTCGGTGCGGAAGTGGACGCCGCCGGGCAGCGGCCGGGTGAGGTAGGCGAGCTCCGGGTCGCCCGCGAGCGCCTCGCGTGTCTCGTCATCCCAGTCGACCGACACCGGATCGCAGAAGATCATCAGCGGCAGATCGCGCGGCACGACCCGCGCGCGGTCGTCGAGATAGACCTTGCCGTGGAGCTCGTTGGCGAGCGGGAGATCGACGCCGGCCAGCCGGGCGACGTCAGCCGCCATCGGGCCGGCGGCGTCGACGAAAGCGCCGCAGGCCACCCGCTCGCGCGCCCCGGAAGCGAGCAGCAGCTCGACCCCCCGCACGGCGCCGCCCGCCACGTCGATCGCGACGACCTCGCCTTCGATCCGCTCGACCCCCGCGGCCAGGCACTCCTCGAGCAGCCACATGCCGAGCTGCTGCGCCGCGAGCCAGCCGCAGCGGCGCGGATGGAGCATCGCCACGATGTCGTCGGCGAGGAACGGGAAGGTCGCGCGCAGCCGGGCGCGATCGGTCACCAGATCGGCCCCGCCGACGCGGCGGTCGAGAGTGTCGTACGGCACATCGGGAAAGGCGGGATCTTCGCCGGCGCCGCGATGGAGACGGAGCTCGCCCGCGCCGAGGGCCGAGGCGCGGCGCGCCTGCGACTCGAGCTCTGCAGCGGTTGCCGGATCGGCGGTGAAGTAAGCGTAGCCGTTCCGGTTCATGGCGAAGCGGTCGCCGGAGGCATCGCTCCACTCCTCGAGCCGGTCGATCGACCGGTTCATGAACTCGATCATCGTCCGGTCCGGCCACCAGTTGCGGTAGCACTCGGTCGACTTGTCGGAGGTGAGGCTGAGCGGCGGTCGCGGATCGACGATCAGGACCCGGCCCAGCCTCCGTCGTACCGCGATCTCGTGCGCCGCCGCGATCCCCGCGATCCCGGCGCCGCAAACGACGAAATCGAACGTGCGCATGAGCGGGTCCGTGGCGTCCGCTCTCAGGAGGTCAGGAGCTGGTCTGCTTCTGCAGCTTCGCCCAGCTGTCGCGCAGGGTGACGATCCGGTTGAAGACCGGGCGCTGGGCGCTGTGGTCGCGCTCGTCGGCGACGAAGTAGCCGGTGCGCTCGAACTGGACGCGCTCGCCGGCGGCAGCCGCAGCGAGCGCCGGCTCGACCTTCGCGCTCGCGACCTGCAGCGACTCCGGGTTCACCGTCGTGATCCAGTCGGTTCCGTCGGGAATCGCCTCGGGATCGGCGTTGGCGAACAGGTGATCGTAGAGCCGCACCTCGGCATCGACGGCGTGCGCAGTCGAAACCCAGTGGATCGTGCCCTGGATGCGGCGGCCGTCGGCCGGGGTTCCGCCCTTCGACGTCGCATCGTGCGTGCAGCGGAGCTCGACGACTTCGCCGGCCGCGTTCTTCACCACCTCTTCGCACTTCACGACGTAGCCCCAGCGCAGTCGCACTTCGCGACCCGGCGCCAGGCGGAAGAACTTCTTCGGCGGTTCCTCGAGGAAATCCGACGCCTCGATCCAGAGCTCGCCGGTGAACGGCACCTGGCGCTTGCCGGCGCTCTCGTCCTCGGGATTGTTGACCGCGTCGAGGAGCTCGACCTTGCCTTCGGGCCAGTCGATGAGGGTGAGCTTGAGCGGTGCGAGGACCGCCATCCGACGCTCGGCGGTACGGTTGAGCTCCTCCCGCACGCAGTGCTCGAGCAGCTCCACCTCGACCACCGATTCCTGTTTGGTGACGCCGATGCGGTCGCAGAAATCGCGCAGCGCCGCCGGCGGGAAGCCGCGTCGCCGGATGCCGGCGAGGGTGGGCATCCGCGGATCGTCCCAGCCCGAAACCACCCCGTCCTGCACCAGACGCAGCAGCTTCCGCTTCGACAGGACCGTGTGCGTGACGTTGAGGCGCGCGAACTCGATCTGTCGCGGCGCGTAGATACCCAGATTCTCGACGAACCAGTCGTAGAGCGGGCGGTGGTCCTCGAACTCGAGCGTGCAGATCGAGTGCGTGATGCGCTCGATCGAGTCGGACTGACCGTGGGCCCAGTCGTACATCGGATAGATGCACCAGACGTCGCCCGTGCGGTGGTGATGGGCATGCAGGATCCGGTACATCACCGGGTCGCGGAAATTGATGTTCCCCGACGCCATGTCGATCTTCGCCCGCAGCACGCGCGCTCCGTCGGGGAACTCGCCGGCCCGCATCCTGCGCAGCAGGTCGAGGTTTTCCGCGACCGTGCGATCGCGGTGCGGGCTCTCGGTCCCGGGGGCGTTCCAGACGCCGCGATAAGCCGAGATCTCCTCGGACGAAAGGTCGTCGACGTACGCCTTGCCGTCGACGACCAGCTTCTCCGCCCACTCGTAGAGCTGCTCGAAGTAGTCCGAGGCGTAGTGCTCGCGCTCTTCCCAGTCGAAGCCGAGCCAGCGCACGTCGCGGCGGATCGCCTCGACGTACTCCGGGCTCTCGGTGGTCGCCGTGTAGTAAAAAAAGCGGTGGGGGGGGGTTCCGCCGGGGGGGGGGGGGTGGGCGGTGTTGAGAGAGTGGGGCGGG
>JBFWYP010000053.1:0-18269 GCA_050186295.1 Thermoanaerobaculia bacterium
TCCCGCCGCTGACCAGCCGCTCGATCGATCCCGAATGCGGGCTGGCCTACCACCGCACCCCCGCGAGCCCCCCCTTCGGCCGCCTCTACCTCGTCTACACCGACGAGACGGTCTACGAGAACAACGACACCGAAATCCTGTTCCGCTGGTCGGACGACGACGGCGCCACCTGGAGCAACCCCCCGGTGCGCGTCAACGACGACGCGACGACGCGCAGCCAGTTCCTGCCCAAGATGGCGTCCGACCCGCAGACCGGGAACGTCGCGGTCTGCTGGCACGACGCCCGCAACTCGGCGACCAACACCGCCGCCGAGCTCTTCTGCAGCTCGATGAGCGACACCGCGATCCGCTTCCAGCCGAACCAGAAGGTCAGCGACGGCGCTTCGGTGTCGAACGGCTCCGGGGTCGAGTTCGGCGACTACGCCGGCATCGCCGTCTTCGGCTCGGAGGCGCGCCCGGTCTGGGGCGACACCTCGAACTCGACGGGCGACAACCCGAACGGCACCGGCAGCTTCGACGCCTATTCGGACTTCTTCACCGTGCCGCTCTTCGCCGACGGCTTCGAAGGCGGCAACTTCGTCGCCTGGGAAGTCATCACCAAGCCCTGACTTTCCCTCCCGGCGTCGTAGCGGTTCCGGCGCGGCGCCGGGAACACTCCTTGCAGAACCGATTCACCGGGGCCCGGTGGCCCCGAGAACGGTCCGCCCGGGCGCAGCGCCCCTTCAGCGCTCCGCCGCCGGGCATGAAAGGAGTCCCTCGATGTTCCGTACACGCAGCCGGGCCCTGCTGGTCCTCTTCCTGCTCACCGCCGGCGCGGCACAGGCGACCGAGAAGTACAGCGGCTACATCGCGCCCAACACCAGCGTCTTCCCGCGTACGGGGGGACAGCGCCTGATGGTGACGATCGATTCGTTCACCGACCAGAAGGACACCGAGTTCCTCGTCGACACGGTCCAGAAGAAGGGAGTCAAGGCGCTCGAGAAGGAGCTCTGGAAGCGCGACATCGGAAGGATCTCGGTCGGGAACAGCCTCTCCTATCCGATCGCAACGGCGCACTCGTTCGAGGATCCCGAGCTCGGAACGAGGAAGCTGATCCTCCTCCTCTCGCGCCCGATCTCCTATGGCGAGATCGCGCGCAGCTCGCGGTCGGTGCAGTATCCGTTCACGCTCGTCGAGCTCGACACCGACGGCGCCGGGAACGGCAGCGGCGAGATGCTGGTGGCGGCGAAGATCTCGGTGCGGCGGGACGGCAGCGTCGAGATCGAGAACCTCGACGCGCGTCCGCTCCGCATTCTCAAGGTGCAGCGCTCGCAGTGAGCGCCGGGTTCAGCGGAGATCGCCGACGATCTCCGCATAGTGCTCGGCGAACGGAGCGTTGACCTTCTGCACCTCCTCGAGCGCGCGGGCGGCGCCGGCGGCGTCGTTCGTGCGCTCGAGCGCGAGCGCCAGGTGCATCAGGTTGAAGAGTTTGAATCGCCCCTCCGCCGCTCCCCAGTAGGCGGCGTTCTCGTCCGCGGCGCGGAAATGCGCCACCGCTTCGTCGTTCTTCCCTTCGAGGAGGGCGCGGACGCCTGCCATGTGGTTCGCCTGCCGCTCGTAGCGCCGTGCCTTGCCGCCCATCGACTCCCCCATCATCTCGGGCTTCTCCGAGCTCCGCTCCTCCGCCCGCGCCTCGTCGTCGCGCCCCGAAAGCAGCGCCAGCCGGTGCGCGAGGATGCCGCGATCCCCCGGCTTGCCGGCGCAGTCGATGAACCCCTCGCGCCAGGGACGATCGGCGTCGCCGTCGCGATAGGCGGCGAAGATCTTCGCTTCGCATTCGAGCCCGGCCACCAGCTTCTCCGGGCAGTTCTTCGAGGCGCGCTCGGCGAGGGCCGGAATGAGGAGCGGATCCCCTTCGAAGATCGCCACCCCGGCGAGCGTGACGTACGAGGCGCAGAAGTCCGGCTTCACCCGCAGCGCCGTCTCGAGCTCCGTCCGCGCCTCGCTGTAGCGCCCGCGGAGCGACAGCAGCTCGCCCAGCGAGTCGTGGGGATTGGCCTGATCCGGCGCGATGTAGGCGTAGGTCCGGAAGTGCTCCTCGGATTCCGCGAAACGCTCGCGCCACATCGCCATGTAGCCCAGGCTGTTGTGCGCCGAGATCCAGTTCGGATCGATCTCGAGGAGGCGGCGATAGTACGCCCCGGCCACGTCCCACTGCTCTGCGTCCCAGCTCCGCGCCGCCGCTACCGAGAGCACCCAGGGATCGCGGGGCAACTCTTCGAGCGCCCGAGCGACGAGCGCCTTCTGTTTTGCCGGCTCGCCGGCGGCGAGGGTCATCTCCACCAGGAATCGTTCGCGGTCGGTGAGTCGCGACATGTTGGCGGCGCCGATCTCCTCGCGCAGGCGCCGCCGTTCGGCACCGTCGGCCGTGACCTCGGCGAGCTGCACCTTGGCGGAGACGAAGTCGGGGTCGACCGCCAGGGCGTTGCGGAAGTCGGTCGCCGCGTCGCTCGCGTAGAGGCGCATCTTGGCTTCGATCCCGGCGTCGAACGCCGCCAGCGCGTCGCCCGAGCTCGTGGTCCACTGGCGTTCGTGCCCGAGCGCGAATCGCTGCACGGCCCAACCCAGAGCGACCACCGCCGCGACCGCGACGAGAGTGCCGAAGATCTTTCTGCTCATGAGGCAACCCCCTGCTGGCGCGCGATCGCGACCAGCGTGATGTCGTCGTAAGGTTCGGCGCCGCGCGTGAAGGCAGCCACGTCGCCGAGGATCTGCTGCACGATGTTCTCGGGTCCGCCGGTGGCGGCCCGCAGGGCGGCGAACAGGCGCTCCTCGCCATAGAGCTCGCCATCCGGCGCCTGCGCTTCGGTCACGCCGTCGGAGTAGCCGAGGACGAGATCGCCGGCCTCCAGCCGGACCCGTCGCGACTGGTACTCGCCGTCGAGCAGCGCCCCGAGCGGCAACCGGTGCGGCGGCAGCGGCAGCTCGCTCACCGCCCCCGCGCGGTCGCGGAGCAGGAGCTGGGGCTGGCCGGCGAGCAGGTACTCGATCCCCTCGCCGTCGTCGCTCGCCGCGACCCAGCCGAGGGCGACGAACGACTTCTTCGTTCCCAGCCGGTAGAGGCGGCGGTTGGCGAGCTGGAACAGCGTCGCGGGATCGCGGTGCGACAGGGCGAGCGACTGCAGCGCTTCGTGCGCCGCCATCATCACCAGAGCGCCGGCGACCGACTTGCCGGCGACGTCGCCGAAGACGATCGCCCGGTGCCCGTTCCGCCCCGCCGGCAGCTCGGTGTAGAAGTCACCGCCGACGTGGCGTGCCGGCCGGCACTGCGCGGCGACGCTCCACCCTTCGCCGAAGCGGAGGTCGCGCGGCAGGAGCTCGGACTGCACGCTCGAGGCGATCTCCAGATCGCGCTCGAGCTCGGCCTGTCTGGTCCGCTCGTCGACCAGCCGGGCGGTCTCGATGGCGATCGCGACCTGGTTGAAGATCTGGCCGAGCAGCAGGAGCTCTTCGTCGCCGAGCGCGAGCTGCCCGGAGGTCCCCGAGAGCAGCACCAGCCCGATGCGACGGCGGGGCGAGGTGAGATCCGCCACCAGCTCGACTCCAGCGTCCGAGAGGCGCGAGATCCAGGGTCCGATCTCCGGCGCCGTGCCGGCGATCCGCGCGAGATCGCGCAGGCGCGCTGGCTCCTCGCGCGCCGCCAGGGTGTCGTGGACCCGGGGCAGGAACGGCAGCTCGACCGGCAGCGACTCCGGACCGGCGACGCGCTCGAGCGTGCCGTCGCGCTCGAGGTAGAGGGCGACGAAGTGCAGTCCGAGGATGCGCGGCAGCCGCTCGACGACGTCGTGCACCACCGGTCGCGGGTCGAGCCGGCCGCTGATGGCGCGACCCAGTTCGCGCATCGCCTCCTGGAGGCGGCGCCGGTCGGCGTGCAGGAAGCGATCGACCATGGCGAAGGTGCGGTGGCGCAGCGGCTCGAGGAGGAGGAGGACGCCGAGCGCGAAGACCACCGGGAACGCCGCGCTCGAGGCGAACCGGGTGCCGAGCGCGAAGCTGCTCACCACGGCGAGCGCCGCGGCGTAGGTCGCCGCGAGACCGAAGGTGACGGCCGAGTAGGCCAGGCTCCGACGCACGATCACCCGGATGTCGAGGAGGCCGAAGCGGACGATCGCGAAGGCGAACGTCGCCGGCACGAGGGCGAGCGGCGCGAGCACGTAGAAGGCGTAGGGCTCGGTGTGGAGCCAGTGGGGACGCAGCACCGCGAGGGTGAGGAACGGTCCGAGTCCGCAGAGCGAGCCGAACAGGATGAGCGCCAGACCGCGGCGCTGCCGGCGGTCGGTGAGGCGGCGCGCACTCCAGCCGAGCGCCAGCAGGCCGAGGAGCATGTAGATGCCGAGGCACCACCAGCTCGCCTCGGGCGCTCCGGTAATCAGGCGGAGGCGCGTCCCCGCGCGCTTCGCGATCCACGAGGTCACGCCGAGGACGACGAGCGGCAGGGCGTAGAGCGCGGCCAGGAGCGCCAGCCAGCGCCGGCGGAGCCGGGAATAGTCCGCTTCGTCGCCGCGCGGGCGGAGTCCGATCGGCTGCGGATAGACGAGGAAGAAATGGAGGAAACAGGCCGGCAGCAGGAGCAGCGCGAGGCCTCCCGCCTCCAGCACGAGGAAATCGATCCAGCCGTACGACGCCGGGCGCAGCCGGCAGACCAGGAAGAGGAGGAAGAGCGAGCTCAGCAGGAAGTAGATCTGCGCCGCCCGCATCGTCGGCTGACGCCGGCGCACGAACAGGCCGACGGCGAAGAAGGCGAAGCCCAGGAGGCAGGCGAAGAAGTAGGTCGGGCTGCCGATGAAGCGCCGGCCGAGGCGCACCAGCACCTCCTCCACCCGGTCGCCGCGCCGCACGAGGTACGGGATCTCGTCGCCGATGGCGCGGCGGGCGAGGAGCTGACGGGCGTGCTCGCTCGAGGCGAGCACCGACCGATCGATGCCGGCGATCCGGTCTCCGGGCCGGATCCCGGCGAGCTCGGCGCCCGAACCGGCGACCACCTCGCGGACGGACATCGCCCCCCAGCGGTCGGCCTCGAGGACGACGCCGTCGTACGGCCGGGGAACCAGGATGTCGGCGATCGACAGCAGGGCGAAGAGCAGGGCTCCGCCCCCGAAGAGTGAAACCAGCGTCGTGAGACGAAGCGCTTTCAACCGGAGCCGACCCCCTCGGAAACTATACGTTTTGCAAGCGGAAGAGATTTCCCGCTATCATTTGAACGGTGGTTCAAACCGCATCCGAGCTCCGCAACCCGGGCCCCTCGGCCCAGGGCGCCCCCGCCGAGGCGCGCCGGCGGGAGATCCTCGCCGCCGCCTCACGGCTCTTCCGGCGCGACGGATTCGCCGCCACCGGGATGCGCGCCATCGCCGCGGAGCTCGAGATGACCGCCGGCAGCCTCTACTACTACTTCGAGAACAAGCAGGCGCTGCTCGCCTACTGCCAGGAGTCGACGCTCGACGAGCTCACCGTCGCCGGCGCGATCCGCGCGGGCGATGCCACCTCCCCCGGCCGGCGGCTGCGCGAGCTGGTTGTGGCGCACGTCGTGGCGCTCAACGAGTCGCATCCGGGATCTCTCGCCCATCTCGAGGTCGAAGCGCTCGCCCCCGAGCTGCGTTCGCCGCTCCTCGCCAAGCGCCGGGCCTACGAACGCCGCATCGAAGGGCTGGTGCGCGACGGCGTCGCCGCCGGCGAATTCCGCGACGTCGATCCCCGGCTGACGGCGCTGGCGCTCCTCGGGGCACTCAACTGGACGGTGAAGTGGTTCCGCGAGGACGGGGCGCGCACCGCCGCCGAAGTCGGCGAGCGGTTCGCCGATCTCTTCCTCGGCGGACTGCAGAACAGGGAGTCGACATGAACGGAACTTCGCGCACCGGCACCTTCGTGGTCAACGACGAGCGCCGCACCGTCGCCTATCCTCCGCACCACACCCTGCTCGAGCTGCTGCGCGAGGAGCTCGGCCTGACCGGCACGAAGCACGGCTGCGAGCTCGGCGAGTGCGGCACCTGCACCATCCTGGTCGACGGGACGCCGGTGCTCTCCTGCCTGGCGCTCGCCGCCGACTGCGAGGGGCGGTCGATCGAGACCGTCGAAGGGATGCAGCGGGCGAATGTGCTGCATCCGCTGCAGGAGACGTTCGCCGATCTCGGCGCCGCCCAGTGCGGCTACTGCACGCCGGGCATCCTGATGGCCGCCAAGGCGCTGCTGGAGGAGAGACCGTCGCCCGCGCGGGAGGAGATCCGCGCGGCCCTCGCCGGCAACCTCTGCCGCTGCACCGGCTACATCAAGATCCTCGAAGCGGTAGAAGGGGCGGCGGCGAAACTCCGCGGCGAGAGCTGGCAGGCGCCGCGCGAATCGCTGCACGGCAGCGAGCCGCCGGCCGGCGCTCCCTGAACTGGCGCCTCCCTCAGGGGCGGGCGCCGAGCAGCCGAGCCGGCAGGAAGAAGAGGCCGCGCACGAACGCCAGCACGCCACCCACGGCGAGCCCGACGATGCGGAACGGCAGGAGCAGCAGCCAGACGACCGGATAGAGCACGAGTGCGAGCAGGGCCACCGGCCAGCAGAGGACGAAGAGCAGGCACCAGAGAAGGAAGGTCAACATGGCGTACCGGATCCTCTCATCGATCGAATCTCCCTGCTCTGACTACGTGCGTCCGCCGGCGGAGTTTCGTCGCTCCCGGCTGCCGCTCTGCGCGCTCCCGCTCGTCGCCCTCCTCGTCTCCTGCTCGGGCGGGCCCGACCGTCCCGCCGCCGAGCGCATCCTCCTCCACGGCCGGATCTACACGGTCGACGCCGCCCGCGGCTGGGCCGAGGCGATCGCGCTCTCCGGCGACCGGATCCTGTTCGTCGGCAGCGACCGCGACGCCGAAGCCTGGGCCGGTCCGGCGACGCAGCGGATCGACCTCGGCGGACGGATGGTGCTCCCCGGCTTCCACGATCGCCACGTCCACCCGCTCGAAGGCGGCATGGAGCTCGCCCGCTGCGACGTCACGGAGGCGGCGACGGTCGCCGCGATCCTCGACCGGATCCGCGACTGCGCAGCGCACCTCGGGGACCGGCCGTGGCTCGTCGGGGGCGGCTGGCAGCTGCCGATCTTCCCGGGCGGTGTCGCCGACCGGAAGCTCCTCGACGCGATCCTGCCGGATCGTCCCGCCGCCTTCTCGTCCGCCGACGGACATTCGACCTGGGTGAACAGCAGGGCGCTCGCCCTCGCGGGGATCGACCGCAACACGCCCGATCCCGAGGGCGGCCGGATCGAACGCGACGCCTCCGGCGAGCCGACCGGGACCCTGCGCGAGCGCGCGGCGGAGCTCGTCGACGACCTGATTCCCGGGCCGACCGCCGAGGAGCGTGTCGAAGGCCTGCGCCTCGGTGCGGCAATGGCGCACCGCTTCGGCATCGTCGCCCTGACGGAGGCGAACGCCGACCCCGACGACGTCGCCGCCTACGACGCCCTCGACCGCAGCGGCGGTCTCGGCCTCCGCGCGGTGATCTCGCAGTCGCTCCCGGTGAGCGCCGGAATCGACGGCATCCCGGCGCTGGTCGCGCGGCGCGCGGCGCCGCACGCACCGCACGTCTCGGTGACGGCGGTGAAGCTGTTCGCCGACGGCGTGATCGAGGGCGGCACCGCGGCGCTCCTCGAGCCGTACGTCGGCCGTCCCGGCGCCGGAATCCCGAACTGGAAGAGCGCGGAGCTGCGGAACGTCGTCGTGGCGCTCGACCGCGAGAAGTTCCAGATCCACATCCACGCGATCGGCGACCGGGCGATCCGCGACAGCCTCGATGCGCTCGAGGCGGCGCGCGCCGCCAACGGCGTCCGCGACGGCCGGCCGCTCCTGGCGCACCTCCAGCTGATCGACCCCGCCGACATCCCGCGCTTCCGCGAGCTCGCCGTCGTGGCCGACTTCCAGCCGCTCTGGGCCTGGGAAGACTCCTACATCCGCGACCTGACCGAGCCGTTCCTCGGCCCCGGGCGTTCGCGCTGGCTCTATCCGATCGGATCGGTCGCGAAGACCGGCGCTGCGCTCGCCGCCGGCAGCGACTGGTCGGTCTCTTCGATGAACCCGCTCGAAGCGATCGAAGTCGCGATCACCCGCTGCGACCCGGACCTCACCGTCTGCGACGCGCCGTGGATTCCGGAAGAGCGCGTCGACCTGCCGACCATGATCGCCGCCTACACCATCGGCGGCGCTCGCGCCGGCTTCGAGGAGGAGAAGAGCGGCTCGCTCGAGGCAGGCAAGCTCGCCGACCTGGTGGTGCTCGATCGCAACCTGTTCGAGATCCCGCCGGGCGAGATCTCCGAAGCGAAGGTGCTCCTCACCCTGTTCGAGGGGCGCCCCGTCCACGGCGACTGGTCGCAGTTCGGCGCCCGATGAGAAACGAACGACCGCTTCCGGGAAGGAACCGATGAGCGAACCGAAACGCACCGCCCGTCCCGCCCCGGCCGACTACCCCGACCGCGAGTTGCGCGTCGTCGGCACGCCGTTCCGTCGCGTCGACGGCCGATCGAAGGTCACCGGAGCGACACGCTTCGCCGACGACCTGTCGTTCCCGCGCATGGCTTTCGTCAGACTCGTCCGTTCGAGCCAGCCGCACGCCCGCATCACCGGCATCGATCTCGAGGCCGCCCGCACCGTCCCGGGCGTCCTCGGATTCCTCACGGGTGCGGACCTACCGACCACTTTCGGCATCCTGCCGGTCTCGCAGGACGAACATCCGCTGGCCATCGATGTCGTCCGGCACGTCGGCGACCCGGTCGTCGCGGTAGCGGCGACGTCGGAGGACGCCGCCGCCGAGGCCGCCCTGCGCGTAGTCGTCGACTACGCGCCGCTGCCGACGATCGCCACGGTCGAGGAGGCGATCGCGACTCCCGAGCCGCAGATCCACGAATACGCCGATCGCGGCAACCTGCACAAGGTCGTCTCGATGGAGTTCGGCGACGTCGAGAGCGCCATGGCCGGCGCCGCGCACCGGTTCGAGGACACCTTCTTCTACGACGGCAACACCCACCTGCCGATGGAGCAGCACGCGACCGTGGCGCTGCCCGAGGACGAAGGGCGGGTCACCGTCTGGTCGTCGACGCAGACGCCGCACTACCTGCACCGCGCTCTGGCACGTGTCCTCGGGCTGCCGGGCTCGCGCATCCGCGTCATCGCCACGCCGAACGGCGGCGGCTTCGGCGGCAAGAGCGATCCGTTCGGCCACGAGATCGTCGTCGCGAAGATGGCGCTCCTGCTCGGCCGTCCCGCCAAGATCTCGCTCACCCGCGAAGAGGTCTTCTACTGCCACCGAGGCCGTCATCCGGTGCTGATGCGGCTCCGCACCGGGGTTTCCAAGGAGGGCGATCTCGTCGCCCAGCATCTCGAGACGACGCTCGACGGCGGCGCCTACGGCAGCTACGGCGTCGCCTCGACTTACTACACCGGTGCGCTGCAGACCGTGACCTACAAGCTCCCGCACTACCGCTTCGACTCGATCCGCGCCTTCACCAACAAGCCGGCCTGCGGACCGAAGCGCGGACACGGCACGCCGCAGCCGCGTTTCGGCTTCGAGGTCCAGCTCGACCGCATCGCCGTCGCCCTCGGGAAGAACCCCGCCGACCTGCGCCTGCGGATCGTCGAGGAGCCGCGGACGGTCACGGCGAACTGGCTGCAGCTCGGCACGGTCGCTCTCGGGCGCTGCATCGAGGCGGTCGTCGCCGGCTCGCGCTACCGCGAGCGCTGGGGGAAGCTGCCGGAAGGGCGCGGACTCGGCCTCGCCTGCGGCTCTTACCTGTGCGGCGCCGGGCTGCCGATCTACTGGAATCACATGCCGCAGTCCGGCGTGCAGCTCAAGCTCGACCGCTCCGGCGGCGTCGCCGTCTTCTGCGGCGAGACCGAGATCGGCCAGGGCTCGGACTCGGTTCTGGCGGCCATCGTCGCCGAGGTCCTCGGCATCGAGCTCGCCGACATCCGGCTCTGCGTCGCCGACACCGACCTCACGCCGATCGATCTCGGCAGCTACTCGTCGCGCGTCACGCTGATGATGGGCCACGCCGCGCGCGAGGCCGCCGAGCGCGCCCGCGCCACCATCGCCACCGCCGTCGCCGAACAGCTCGGCGTTCCCGAGGGCCGCCTCGTCTTCGCCGAGAGGCGTGTCTTCGACGCCAGCGAGCCGGAGAAGGGTCTGGCCTGGGAGGAGGCGGTGATCGCCGCCGAAGCGCGCTTCGGGACGCTCGGCACCACCGGTTCGTACATCCCGCCACGCTCGCCGGGCAAGTACCGCGGCGCCGGCGTCGGCCCCTCCCCCACCTACTCCTACTCCGCCGCCGTGGTCGAGGCCGAGGTCGATCCCGAGACCGGCGTCTGGAAACCGGTGCACGTCTGGATCGCGCACGACATCGGACGCTCGATCAATCCGGCGCTCGTCGTGGGTCAGGTCGAGGGGTCGGTCTACATGGGACTCGGCGAGGCGATGATGGAGGAGTCGGCGTTCCGCCGACTGCCGAAGTCGCGCTCGAGCGCCCTCGTCCACAAATTTCCGTCGCTCCTCGAATACAAGAGCCTCACCTTCGAGGAGATGCCGCCGGTGACCACCTACCTGATCGAGGAGCCGGACGAGCGCGGCCCGTTCGGCGCCAAGGAGGTCGGCCAGGGTCCGCTCCTGCCGATCATGCCGGCCTGCGCCAACGCGATCTTCGACGCGGTCGGCGTGCGCGTCGACCAGGTGCCGATCCATCCCCACATGGTGCTCAAGGCGCTCGAGGCGAAGCGCAAGGGCAACGAGGGGAGGTACGGCCCGGCACCGTTTCCGGAGATCGACTTCGGCTTCACGCTCCAGGTGCCGACGCCCGCGCAAGGCGGCGACGGCAAGGCTTCGAACGAGGCCGAGTTCAAGCTTGCCACCGGACGCAAGTCGAAGGCGGGCACGATGACCGAGCGCCAGGAGGCGCTCCGCGCCGGCTCGGTCGAGGCGCTGACCACCCGGCTCAGGACCGCGAAACGGCGCGACCGCGACGACTCGCAGGAGGACCACTGATGCTCCGGCTTCCCGAATTCCGCCTGCTTCAGCCCGCCACCCTCGCCGAAGCCTGCGACATGCTGCGCTCCGAAGGCGCCGCCGACGGCGCCCCGGTCCGGCTGGTCGCAGGCGGCACCGACCTGTGGCCGAACATGAAGCGGCGCCATCAGAAGGCGGCCGCGGTGGTTTCGCTCGCCGGCGTCCGCGAGCTCGACGGGATCCGGGAGAACGGCGAGCTGACGCTCGGCGCGATGACCCGCCTGTCGGCGATCGAGCACCATCCCGGGATCGCGGCGCGCTTCCCGGCGCTCGGCCGCGCGGTCGGCTGGATCTCTTCGCCCGTGCTGCGCAACATGGGAACGATCGGCGGCAACCTCTGCCTCGACACGCGCTGCACCTACTACAACCAGAACGAGGAGTGGCGTCAGGCGATCTCGTACTGCATGAAGGCGGAGGGGAAGATCTGCTGGGTCGCCCCGTCGTCGCCGCGCTGCTGGGCGGTCCAGTCCGCCGACTCGGCGCCGATGCTGGTGGCGCTCGGCGCCCGGGTACGGCTCGTCTCGGCCGCCGGCGAGCGCGAGATCCCGGTCGAGGCGCTCTACCGCGACGACGGCATGGAGTACATCGCGAAGCGACCCGACGAGATCGTCTCGGCCGTGGTGCTGCCGGCGGAGGCGGAAACGGGCCGGCTCCGCACGGCCTTCTTCAAGCTGCGGCGGCGCGGCTCGATCGACTACGGCGTCCTCTCGGTCGCCGTCGCGCTCCGCCTGGCCGGCGACGTCGTCGAGTCGGCGCGGATCGTCCTCGGATCGATCGCCTCGATGCCGTCGAGCGCCGACGACGCGGCCGCCGAGCTCGTCGGCAGGACGCTCGACGAGGAGAGCATCCGCGCCGCGGCAGCGAAGACGCGATCCGCCGCGACACCGATGGACAACACCGACCTCGACCCCCGCTGGCGCGGGCAGGTGACCCCGGTCTACGTCGCCCGCACCCTGCGCGAAGCGGCGGGTCTGCCGCCGGTCGCGTAGAGTCGTCGCCGATGACCGACGCCCCCCCGGCCGGAGAGCCGCCGCGCGCCCATCGCCACCGTGCCGGCCGCTGGAGCGGCTGGCGCTGGCCGCTGGTCGTCGTCGTGCTCGGCGCGATGACGGTCGGGGCGTTCCTCGCCACCCTCGATCGCTTCCTCGACGCCGGCGAGCGCATCGCCGGCGCGCCGGCCGACCTGGTCGGGAAGATCGGCCGCGCGGCCCGCGGCTTCCTCACCGGCGACGTCACCCGTCGCTTCCTGTCTTCGATCCCGTCGCAGGAGGCGGTCGGCGCCGGGCGCCTCGAGGTCGCCGTCGCCACGACCGTCGAAACCGTGACCCGCAGCGACGAGCAGCGCGCCTTCTGGGATCTCGTGCCGCTCGGCCGCACCGAGGTCGAGATCCGCGTTCCGGTCACCTGGCGCTGGCACCTGCCGCTCGACGACGGTTGGTCGGCGACGATCGACGACGGGATCCTGCGGATCGTGGCGCCGGTGCCGCGCCCTTCGCTGCCGCCGGCGATCCACACCGACGGGATGGAACGGCGGACGCAGTCCGACTGGCTGCGGTTCGACGCCCCGGCGCGCCTCGCCGACCTCGAGCGCGAGCTCACTTCCCTGCTCGCCGCGCGCGCCGGCGATCCGCAGCATCGCGAGCTCGCGCGCGAGCCGGCACGGCGCACGATCGAGCGCTTCGCCCGCCTCTGGTATCTGCAGCAGGCTCCGGACGGCGGCGATCTGCGGGCGATCGTGGTGCGATTCGCCGACGAGCCGGAGTCCGGTTCCGCCGCAGGCGATTCCGGCTAGGAGCCGTCCACCCCGGCCCCGGACTTCTCCTCCTCCTCCGGCGGCCGCACGCCGCGGAAGGCGAAGTAGAGCGCAACGTCGTAGGCGATCTTCAGCGCCGCGCAGAGAAAGATCGGGGTCGCAGCGCCGATCCGCCCCATCAGCGAACCGGCGATCACCGGCGCCACCGCCCACGAGGCGGTCCGCACCAGGAGCGTGACGCCGGAGGCGAAGGTCCTCTCCTCCGGCCGCACCACCGCCAGGACGTACGACTGCCGCGTCGGCACGTCCATCTCGACCAGACCTTCGCGCAGGAGGAAGAGCAGCGCCGCGACGCCGAAGCCGGGCGCGAACGGAACCGTCGCCAGCAGCAGGCTCGACGGGATGTGCGTGAAGACCATCGTGCGGACGAGGCCGATCCGCCGCGCCAGCCAGGCGGCGCCGAGATGCGACGCCGCGTTGGCGATCCGCGCCCCGAAGAAGAGCGCCGCTACCACGGCCGGCGAGGCGTCGAACCGTTCGAAGAAGTACCAGGCGAGCAGCGTCGCGGTGAGGAATCCGCCGGCGATGCCGTCCACCGCGAAGAGCGCCGAGATCCGCGTCAGCACGCGCCGCGACGCCGGCGTCAGCCGTTCCCGCGGCGGCGGGGCCCCCGCCCGTTCGACCCGCACGCCCAGCGTGGCGTAGAGCGCCGCAGTGGCGAGCATCGCCAGCGAGTAGACGATCGTCGCCGCACGCAGCGTCGCGGCGCCGGGGATCGCCAGGCGCTCGCTGAGCAGCGACGGCAGTGCCGCGGCGAGCGCGCCGAGCGCCAACCCGGCGTCCAGGACCACGTTGTACCGGGCGATGAGCGCCGTGCGCTCGGCCGGCGCGGCCACCGTCGCCAGCATCGACTGGTCGAGGAGCAGGCCCGCTCCGCGATCGCGGCCCATGGCGTTGATCAGCCCGAAAAGAGCCGCCGCGATCGCCGCCGGCGGCGTGGACACCGCCAGCAGTGCCAGGCCGCCCGCCGTGGCAGCGAGCGCGACGAGGACCTGGAATCGCCGGCGGCCGACGCGATCGCCCCAGAGCGACGCAGCCAGGGTGACCAGCGCCGTTCCGGCGAGGCCGCTCGTGGCGACCGTGCCGATGTCGGCACTGTCGAAATTCCGTTCGATCAGCAGCGAGGCGAGCAGCACGCCCATCGCGCCGATCGCGGTCGAGCGCAGGAAGGCCGCCGCAGCGATGCGGCGGAGGTCGGAATCGTCGGAGATCAACCGACGGGTCGGCGAAGCAGCAGGAGCGTGCGGTCGTCGGCGTACGGCACTCCGCAGGCGAACTCGTCGAGCGCCCCTTCGATCGCGTCCCGGATCGTCTCGAGCGCTGCGCCGCGGTGTTCGCGCGCCACCGCCTCGAGCCGGTCGAGACCGAACTCCTCGTCGTCGGGGTCGCACGCTTCGCTGATCCCGTCGGTGTAGACGAGCAGGAGATCGCCGGCGGCGAACGCCCCCTCCCCGCGTGTGAAGTTCGCCTTTGCCAGAAGGCCGAGCGGCGGGCCGCAGGCACCGAGCCGCTCGCTGCTGCCGTCGGCCCGGATCAACAACGCCGGATTGTGTCCGGCGTTGGTCCACGAGAGCGCATGGGTCCCGGGATCGAGACGCGACACGAACGCCGTGGCGTACTTCTCCGGCGGCGTCCGGGCCCACAGGCGCCGCGAGACGCGGGAGCAGATCTCGTCGGGGAGATAGCCGACGTCGATCGGGCCCGCAGCGAGCGCCTCGAGCGACGCACCGAGGAGCGACGCCGCCATCCCCTTGCCCGAGACGTCGGCGAGGAAGAAGGTGGCCGCTCCGGTCTCGGCGTGAAGCGCGACGGTGTAGAGATCGCCCGAAACGCCGCGCGACGGGATGTTCCCCGCCAACAGCTCGTAGCCCGGGATCTGCGGCAACGCCGCCGGCAGGAGCGCGAGCTGGATCCGCCGGGCGAGCGCCAGCTCCTCCTCCAGGCGACGGCGCTCCGCCGCCTCTTCCGCGAGCGCGACGTTGCGCAGGTGGAGGGCGGCGACCGAAGCGAGCGAAACCAGGAGCTCGAGATCGGGCTCGCCGAACTGCTTCATCCGCGCCCGCGACGAGAGGACGATCAGACCGAGCGCTCCTTCGGGTGTCAGGAGCGGTGCGGCGAGGACGCTGCGGACTCCGGCGATCAGGATGCTGGCGGCGCCGGCGAAGCGCTCGTCGCGCGGGGCGTCGAGGACCAGCGCCGCGAGCCGACGCTGGGTCACCTCCCGCACCAGACTGCGGGAGAAGAAGACTTCGCCCGGGGCGAGGCCCGCCGGTCGCGTCACAGCCCGTGCGAGCTCGCCGTCCGGCCCGAGCAGGAGGACGGCCGCCTGCTCCGGCTGCAGCTGTCGGAAGATCCGGTCGAGGATCATCTCGAGCAGGGCGTCGCGCGACGGCGACTCGGCGAGCGCGCGATGCACCTCGTTCAGCAGGTGCAGTCGCTCGACGTAGCGCCGCAACTCCTGTTCGGAGCTGGCGCTGCGGTAGTCGGAGCGCTGCGCCAGGACCGCGTCGGCGTCGCGGAAGATGGTCGCCGAGAGAGGATCCGGCTGCGGGATCTCGCCCGCCGCATCGCCGCGGCGAATCGTCAGCCGGCTCTCTTCGGACAGGTCGACGAGGTCGCCCGCCTCCAGGCGGCGTGGCGCCTCCAGCAGCGCGTTGTTCACCCGCGTTCCGCGCCGTGAGCGCAGGTCCTCGATCCAGAGCTCGGGACCTCGCTGCTCGAACCGGCAGTGCTGGCGGGAGACGCGGAGATCGGAGAGCTGGATGTCGCACTCGGCGCCGCGTCCGGCGACCAGGATGTCCTGATCGACGGCGCGCGATGTCCGTGGCGCCCGCGCCGTTTCGATGTCGATCCGCCAGCCCGCCATGACTGCTCGGAGTCTATCCCGCCGCTCCTCCCGCCGAGCTCCTCCGGTCGCGCCCGATCCCGACCGCGATCGGGGAGCGCTGCGCCCGCCTCAGCGGTCCGCCGTCGCCCAGAGGTTCAGTCCGAGCTCGAACGAGCCGATGGCGATGCGGCCCATCTCGAAGCCGGCACGCCCGAAGTACCAGCCCAGCAGTCCCGGCGTGTAGGCGTACTTGTGCTCCTCGATCTCCTCGCGGCTCACCAGACCGACTCGCGCCAGGAACCGGAGGAGCCGGTCGGCGCGGGCTGCCGGCGTGGTGACGATCAGGCGGCCGCGGTCGGCGAGCACCCGCCGGCATTCGCCGAAAAGGCTCTCGAGCGCTGCCGGGTCGAGATGCTCGGCGACCGCCAGCATCGTGACCACCGAGAAGTAGCCGTCGTCGAACGGCAGGCGCGGCGCGACGTTCAGATCGAGCGGGTGCCAGGAGAGGGAGTCCGTCCCGGCGGCGGGCCGGAGCTGATCGACGGCGAACTTCTCGGCGAAGAAGGTGTGCGACAGGAAGTACGGCATGGAGCCGCAGCCGACGTCGAGGATGCGGCCGCGGCGGAGGTCGCCCGGGATGAGAGCGTTCGCCCGCCGCGCTCGCAGTCGCGCCAGCAGAGGCTCGAGCAGGCCATGGCCGCGAGTCGCACGCGCGCTCATCGTCGCTGCTCGAGCCGGTAGCCCATCGTCGCCCGGAGTCTAGAACAGCGTGGAGGCGGCACGCCCCGGGAGCGCGCCGCCTCCGCGAACGGATCAGCTCTTGCCGTCGAGCGTCTTCAGGATCCCTTCGATCCGGCCCTTCTGCGCTGCCGGGGCCATGGCGAGCGCCTTCCGGTAGTTGGTGATCGCCTCGCTCTTCTTGCCCGCCTTGTCGAGCGCCTCGCCGAGGCTGTCGTACACGTTCCAGGACTCCGGATGATCCTTGACGTTCTTGCGGAACATGACGAGCGCCTGGTCGAGATTGCCCGCGTTCATCAGGGTGTAACCGTGCAGGTTGACCTCCGCCTCCGTCGCCGTGCGGAGCGCCGTGGCGATCAGGGCGTCGGCGCCCTTGTCGTCGCCGCGGAGACGCAGCAGCTTCGCCTTGGTGGAGGCGTTGGTGAAGTTGGCGTTGATCGCGATCGAGCGCTCCAGCCAGTCGGCCGCCTCGTCGAGATCGACGTTGTTGGTGATGCAGTAGTTCGCGGCCGCGTTCCACGGCTGCCAGAAGAACTGCGCCAGACCGGTGAGATCGCGGCGCAGCGCGACCACCGTCTCCGCCTTGGTGTCGACCGTCAGAGGAATCGCCACGCGCGCCGTCTCCCAATCCATGACGATCTCGGCGCTCTCGTTGGAGAGCGGCTCGATCGTGTAGCGCAGCGCCTCGGTCATCGGCGCCGTGCCGGGCACGACCTCGATCCGCAGCGCGTCGTGCTTCTCGTCGTAGCTGAAGCTCCCCCACTGGTCGGCGTCCTTCGAGAAGATCACCGTCCACTTGCCGGTCGCCGGGATCATGTGCAGCCCGTACGATCCAGCCGCCAGTGGATGCCCGTCGACCGCCACCGGCGTCGAGAAGGTCACCCGGGTGTTGACGTTCGCGCCGGCACGCCAGACCTGACCGTAGGGGACGAGCTCGCCCCACACCTTGCGCCCGTTCACCATCGGGCGCGAGTAGTCGATCGTGATCCCGGTGACGCCGACGGTCTGCGAAATCGAGGCGGCCGGGCTCGGCTGCGGAGTCGTCAGCGGCGGGTACTGTGCCGGAGCCGCGCCGGCGAGCGCCACGAGGGCGACGGCGGCGACGAGACCGGCGAGACGGACGGCGTTCTGGTGCTGTCGGATCATGAGACCTCCCTGGTCGGAATGGGCTGCAGACTTCGTATCCGTCTACGGCTGCGGTGCCGGGAAGTTCTCGCGCCGGCGCCTGCCGGCTCGTCGCGGAGTGATATTTTCGCCTCCGACATGTCCGTGATCGAACGCGAAACACTGGAAATCGACGTCTTGTTCGTGGGGGCCGGTCCCGCCAGCCTGGCCGGCGCCGCCCACCTCGCCCGCCTCCTCGCGGCACACAACCGAAACGCGAGCCGGAAGCTCGAGCTCTCGATCGCCGTCCTCGAGAAGGGAGCCGAGGTCGGCGCCCACGGCCTGTCCGGCGCGATCGTCGATCCGCGCGCCCTGCGCGAGCTCTTCCCGGAGAAGTTCGATGCGATCCCGTTCGAGGCGCCGGTCGGCCGGGAACACGTCTGGTGGCTCAGCGAGACGAAGGCGCGTTCGCTCCCCGAGCCGCCGCCGCTGCGCAACCACGGCAACTACGTCGCCTCGCTCGGCCGCCTCGTGAAGTGGATGGCGAAGGAGGTCGAAGAGCTCGGCGTCGACATCTTCTGCGAGTTTCCGGGACGCGAGATCCTCTTCGACCCGGACCACCGCGGCCGCGTCGCCGGCGTCCGCACCGGCGACAACGGGATCGGCAAGGACCGCCGTCCGAAGGCGAACATCGCACCGGGCGTCGACAACCCCGCGGGAATCACCGGTCTC
>JBFWYP010000054.1:0-18099 GCA_050186295.1 Thermoanaerobaculia bacterium
GCGAGCAGCCGGACGTCCTCGGTGGCCACGCCGTCGGCGAGATAGGCCACGGCGCGGAGATAGGAGACGCGACCCGAACCGGCGGCGAGCGCGACGGTGAACGGAGGCTGGTAGAGCGTCGCCAGCCGCACGTCGTCGACGAAGAACTCGAGCCGTTCGAGCTGCTCACCCTCGGGCAGGTCGACCCGCGCCTTGGCGATCATCCGCTCGCCCGGGCGCGGCACCTTCTCGGGCTCGACGATGCGGACCGCGAAGCGGTGCGGTCCGCCGTTGAGGACGATCTCGTCCTCGGCGACCATCACCCCGGCGTCGTCGAAGGCGCGCGCGGCGATCCGCCGCATGCGCGGGATGCGGCCGAGGTCGAGGTCGACCGAGAACGGACCGCGCCGGCGGGCGAGGAGCAGCTGATCGTCGAGCGCGAACTCGACGCGCGCCGGTTCGAAGCCGCGGATGTCGGCCTCCACCTTCACCCGGCCGGAGATCAGCCGGTCGATCGGCGCCAGGAGCCGGAGCGACGGCTCGGCCGTCTCGGCGGGCGCCGGAGCGGGCGCGGCGGCGGCCGCGGCGGCGGCCGTGTCGTCCGCTGCCGCCGGCGGTGTGGCGACCGCAGCGGAACTGTCCGCCGGCAGCGCCCCCGGCGCCGGCACGGCGAGCGTCGCGTCGGAGCGGAAGTAGCGCCCGGTGGCGCTGTCGAGCAGGCGCAGGATCAGACGGTAGTCGCCCGGCCGCAGGTAGCGGCGGGCGGAGAAGGCGAACGCGTTGCCGTCGCCGGGGTCGGCCGGGCGGTCGAAGCGGTAGCGGAAATGTTCGAACAGCTCGTCGCCGCGCAGCACCTCGCCGTCCATCACCAGGTCGGCGCGCCGGGGGTCGTCGGGGGCGGGGAGCTCGGCCGGATCGACGAGCACGGTGGCGTCGACGATCGTGCGGCTCTGGTTGCGGCCGCCGAACCGCACCTCGACCTCGCCGGCGAGCTCGCCGGCGCCGTCGGGGATCTCGGTCGAGTGCGCGGCGAAGGTCCGCACCCACTCGGGATTCGGCTGCGGCACGACGCCGAAGTGCCGCACCAGCTCGTCCCAGCTCGAAGCGGAGGAGAGGAGGTCGAGGAGCTCGTTGCCGCGCGGGCACTCCTCGCGCACCGTCGCCAGCAGCTCCGCGTCGCTCGCCGCGAGCGAGCCGCCCCGCCAGGCGAAGAGATCGCGCCAGCCGACGCTGCCGCTCCACAGCCGGTGCGGCGCCTCTTCCGAGACGCCGGTGGTCACGAAGACGAGGACGAAGCCGGCGGGGATCGAGTCGGTCTGGCGGTAGGTCCAGATCTCGCCGGTCTTCAGATGCTCGGCGCAGCGCAGCCGGACGATCCGTTCCGGGTCGCCGTTCCAGAGCAGGATCTGCGCCCGGTCGTCCGCCAGATCCCGGTAGCGCTGGCGGGCGAGCGTCAATCGTTCGTACCAGCGCTCGGCGAGCTCGTTGCGCGCGGTCTGCGGGTACGGGTCGCGGACCTCCCAGAAGCGGCGGATGAAGGCGCGCTGCTGGTAGTTCTGCTGCAGGGCGGCGAACGCCTCGCGCTCCTCGTCGGTGATCAGCAGGGAGACGTCGTCGAGGAACTGCGCCGGTTCGACGTCGAGAGGCGAGCGGTAGACCGGCGCGCTCGCCGGCTCCTGGCCGGCCGCGATCGCCGCTCCCGCTGCCGCGGCGAAAGCCCAGAGGAGGAGAGCGGAGGCGAGGCGGAGGCGAGCCGACATCGAGGCACCGATCCTACCGTGAGCGGCCGGCTGGCCGGGCGCCTCTCCGGGCGACTACGGGTAGTAACCGCGCAGCGTCTTGGCTTCGAGACCGAACCCGCCGACCTTGACGTCGACCTCGCGGAAGCGGTTCTCGCGCGACTGGTTGGTCGACTGGTAGGCGAGGAGGTAGCGCGAACGGAGCTCCTGCTGCAGCGCATCGTAGATCGGCGCCAGCTCGCTCGCTTCCTTGATCTGGAAGCTGCGTCCGCCGGTTTCCTCCGCCAGCCGCTTCAGCACCTTGCGCGTCTCCGACTCACCGCGCGGGATGCCGAGGCCGATCGTGTAGATGGCGACGCCGGCGCGACGCGCGAAGTCGAGCGTCTCGTCGATGCTGAACCGGCTGCCTTCGTCCTTGCCGTCCGAGAGCACGATGAGCGCGCGCTGGCCCTTGACGCCGTTGAAGTAGAAGAGCGAGAAGACCACCGAGTCGTAGAGCGCCGTGCCGCGCTCCGCCTTGAGGCCGGCGAGACCACCGGCGAGCTTCTCGATCTTGTTGGTGAGCTTCACCGCGAGCTGCGGCCGGTCGTTGAAGACGATCAGCGCGCCGCGGTCCTTGGGGGTGATCCGCTTCTCGTAGAACTCGAGTGCCGCCGCCCGCGCGGCGTCGAGGTTGGGCTCCATCGACGCCGAGACGTCGAGCAGGATCGCGGCGTGGATCGGGAGGTTGTCGAGCTTCTCGAAGCGGGCGATGGTCTGCGGAACGCCGTCCTCGCTGACCGAGAAGTCGCCGACTTCGAGATCGGTGACCGGGTGGTTCGAGCGATCGAGCACGGTGGTGAAGAGCTCGACGAACTGGACGTCGATCTCCTCGAGGTTCTCCGGCGCGTTGATGAAGACCAGGTCTTCCGTCGAGTTGCCGTCGACCAGGTAGGCCACGACGCGCACGTAGGCGACCTGGCCGTTCGGCGGCAGGACGATCGGCTGGGTGAACGGCGCCTGGTAGAGGGTCGCGACCAGCGTCTCGTTGAGGTAGAACTCGACGTGGTCGAGCGACTCGTCCTCCGGGACCTCGACCTCGGCCTCGGCGCGCAGACTCTTCTCGTAGTGCGCCTTGCGCCGCGGCTCGATCAGGCGGGCGCGGAAGCGGTGCGAGCTGGCGTTGACCTGGATTTCGTCCCAGGCGATCTCGCGGTCGTCCTTGTCGAACCCCTCGACGCGCAGCACCCGCGTCCGCGGCACCTGCCCGAGGTCGAGCTCGACCGAGTAGGGCGGCTTGTTCTTGGTCAGCAGCGGACGCCCGTCGAGGTGGAAGCGGACCGACGAGATGGCGTTGCCGGTGATCAGCGTGTCGAAGCGCACGAGGCCGGCCTGGATGTCGCCGTGCGGTCGCACCAGGCGGATCGTGTTGTCGAGCGTCGACAGGGCGGCGTTCGCCTCCTCGAAGAGGAGGGCGCTCTCGGCGTCGACTGCCATCGGCATCGGCCCCTCCACCGTCGGGATGTCGATCTCCATCATCTTGCGGAAGAAGCCGCCGCCGATGGTGTCCTCGAGCTTGAGGATCATCGTGTACTTCCCGGGACGGAGGAAGCGCTCGAAGACGAGCGGGATGGTCGGTCCGGTGACCGTGTCGGCGGGCAGGTCGAACTTGTAGCGGAAGCTGTCGAACAGCTTGCGGCCGAGCAGGATCTCGCCGTTGAGCAGGAAGTTGTACGACTGCGCCCCGGCGACGTCGGAGAGCTTCGCCTTGGCGGCGTCCACGGCGAGCAGCCCCTGCACGACGGTGCGGCTCTGCCGGCGGCCGGGAAAGGCGACGGTGAGCTCGGCGGCGAGCTGGGCGGCGTCCGGCGGGACGTCGGTCGAGTACGAGTTGAAGGTCGAGACCCATTCCGGCGAGACCGGCGGCGGCGGTTCGAGGGCCATCTCGAGCCAGCGCTCGAAGTCCATGCGGCCGCGGCGCAGGATGGCGGCGATCGCGGTCGGAATGTCGTCGCGCGCGATGCAGCTGTCGGCGAGCTCGTAGAGGAGCTGCTGGTCGGGGGTGCCGGGTCGCGGGAACTGCATCAGCACGCTGATCCCGTCGTACGGATACCAGAGGCGGAACGGTCCCTGGTTGAACGGCCGGTAGAAGACGAAGAAGATGACGTCCTCCTTGATCCGTTCGCTCCGCGTGTAGGCCCAGACCTCGATCGGCCAGGTGGTCGCCGCACACTGCCCTTCGAATCGCCCCGCCGGTGCGCCGTTCAACAGGTAGAGCTTGGCGCGCTCCTCCTTGGTGCTGCCGAAGTAGAGGCGCGCCTCTTCGACCCGCGTCTCCCAGGCCTCGCGCATCTCGTTGCGGGCGGTGTCGGGATAGGGGTCGCGCGCCTGCCAGAACCGCTCGATGAATGCCTCGCGCTGATAGTCCTTCTCGAGATTCAGGAACGCGGTCCGCTCGGCCTTGGTGATGAGCGGTCCGACCTCGTCGAGCCAGGCCCGGAACTCCGGCTCGAGCTCCTCCTCGCTGATCGCCAGGGCGGCGCCGGCGGAGAGGAGGACGAGCAGCAGGGCGAGGACGGTCCGTCCCAGGGTGCCCGGGCGCGAGCGGGGTCGGCGGAGCGGCGGGCAGGGGAGGGCCATGCGGTTTTCCGGATGCAGATCCGGTGCCGGTGCCCGGACGGCGGGCTGTAGAATCGGCGCCGTGAGCGGAGCCTATTTCGACCACAACGCGACCACGCCCCTCGATCCGGTGGTGCGCACCGCGATGGAGCGCTGGATGGGGCCCTCGTGGGGGAACCCCTCGTCGGTCCACCGCCACGGGCAGGCGGCGCGCGAGGCGGTGGAGGAGGCGCGTGCCTCGGTCGCGCGGGCGATCGGAGCGTCCTCTCCCGAGATCGTCTTCGGCGCCAGCGGGACGGAGTGCAACAACGCGGTCGTGGCCGGCGCGATGCGCGCCGCGCCCGGCGGCCGGGTGGTGGTCTCGGCGCTCGAGCACCCCTCGATCCTGCACGCCGTGGAGAGCTGGGCGCCGGCGACCGGAACCGAGGTCGTGGTCGTTCCGCCGGACGCCTCGGGCGTCGTGCGGGCCGAAGCCTTCGTCGCGGCGCTCGCGTCCGGGGCCCGTCTCGCGGCACTCATGCTAGCCAACAACGAGATCGGCACGATCCAGCCGGTGGCCGAGGTCGCCGCCGCCTGCCGCGAGCGCGGGGTGCCGCTGCTCGTCGACGCGGTTCAGGCGCTTGGAAAGATCCCGGTGCGCGTCCAGGAGCTTGGAGCCGACTACCTGACGGTGGCCGCCCACAAGCTCCACGGACCGCTCGGCGCCGCGGCGCTCTTCGTGCGCACCGGCGCACCGTTCGTTCCGTTTCTCGTCGGCGGCAGCCAGGAGCGCCAGCGCCGCGCGTCGACGGTCAACGTGCCGGCGGTGGTCGGATTCGGCGTCGCCTGCGAGCGGATCCTGATCGACGGTGAGAGGCGCTTCGAGCGGCTCGCCGCGCTGCGCGACCGCTTCGAGGAGGGGCTGGCGCGGATCCCCGGCAGCATCGTCCACGGGGCGGGCGCCCCGCGGCTGCCGCACACGACGCACGTCGCCTTCCCGGGTCTCGTCGGGCAGGAGCTGATGATCCGCCTCGACCTTGCCGGCTGGGCGGTCTCGACCGGCGCCGCCTGCGGCTCCGGGACCGTCACGCCGAGCGCGACGCTGCTGGCGATGGGGCTGTCGCCGGCGGAGGCGATCGCCTCGCTGCGCGTGTCGTTCGGGGTGCCGAACACGATGGACGAGATCGATCGCTTCCTGCCCGAGCTCGCGGCGTCGGTGGCGGCGCTGCGCGCTGCGTCGCCGGGGCGAGCGGAACCGGCGCCCGCGGTCGCGGTCCGATGAGCGCCCCGCTGACCGCGGTGGCGATGAGCGGCGGGCTCGACTCGTCGGTCGCCGCCTGGATGCTGGCGCGGCGGGGAGAGCCGGTGGTCGGCCTTTCGATGCTGCTCTGGGACCGCTCGGCCGAGGCGGTGCACGGGCGCTGCTGCTCGTCGCTCGACCTCGGCGACGCGAAGCGCGTTGCCGCGCAGGCGGGGATCCCGCACTACACGCTGCGCATGGACGAGGAGTTCCGCGAGCACGTGGTCGATCCGTTCGTCCGCGACTATCTCGGTGGCCGGACACCGTCGCCGTGCGTGCGCTGCAACACCTTCGTCAAGTTCGACCTGCTGCTCGAGCGGGCGCGGCGGCTCGGCGCCGGCACCGTCGCCACCGGGCACTACGCGCGCATCGTCGACAGCCCCGACGGTCCGGAGCTCCACGCGGCGGTCGACGCCGACAAGGACCAGAGCTACTTCCTGTTCGAGCTGACCCGGGAGCAGCTCGCCGCGAGCCGTTTCCCGCTCGGCGAGCTCACCAAGGCGGAGGTCCGGGAGCTGGCGCGCGAGGCCGGCCTCGTCGTCGCGGAGAAGGGCGAGTCGATGGAGGTCTGCTTCGTCGCCGACGGAGTCCGCGAGTTCGTCGAAGGGCAGCTCGCCGAGCATCCGGGCCGTTACGGGGAGGCTCCGCAGCCCGTGCCGGCGGAGGTCCGAACGGCGCAGGGCGAGAGGCTGGGCGAGGGGGATCCGTACTACCGCTACACCGTCGGGCAGCGCCGCGGTCTCGGCGTCGCCTCGTCGAAGCGGCTCTACGTTCTCGAGGTGCTGCCGTCGGAGAACGCGGTCGTCGTCGGCGACGAGGCGGAGCTCCTGGCGCCGGGCCTCACGGGCGAGCGCCTGCACTGGATCGGCGATGCGCCGGCGGCGCCGGTGGAGGTCACGGTGAAGATCCGCTCGCGGCATCCCGGCGTCGCGGCGCTGGTGCGGCCGCGGGGAGACGGGCTCGTCGAGGTCGATTTCGCCGAGCCGCAGCGCGGGATCACGCCCGGCCAGGCCGCGGTCTTCTCCCGCGGCACCCGCATCCTCGGCGGCTGCTGGATCACCGGGCGGCTCTGACGTGCGGTGTACCCTGCTCCTCGCTCTCCTGGCTCTCGCGCTGGTGCCGGCGGACCGTACCTCGGCGCAGGCGACCCCCGAGTGGCGCGAGTGGAACCGCCCGGTCGAACCGTTCCGGATCGCGCCGGACCTCTACTACGTCGGCGCTTCGGACATCGCTTCGTACCTGATCACGACGCCCGCGGGCCACCTCCTCCTCGACGGCGGCTTCGTCGAGACCGCGCCACAGATCGAGGAGAACATCGGCAAGCTCGGCTTCGCGCTCTCCGACGTCCGCATCCTCCTCAACAGCCACGCCCACTTCGATCACGCCGGTGGTCTCGCCGAGCTCAAGCGGGCGACCGGCGCGAAGCTCTACGCCAGCGCCGGCGACGCGGATCTGCTCGAGCGTGGCGGCAAGGGGGACTTCCGGTTCGGCGACGAAGGGGCGTTCCCGCCAGTCGCCGTCGACCGGCGGCTGGCCGACGGCGACACGGTCGAGCTCGGGGGGACGACCCTCACGGCGCACGTCACCGCCGGTCACACCCGTGGCTGCACGACCTGGACCTTCTCGCGCGGGGCGCTCCGCGCCGTCGTTGTCTGCAGCGCTTCGATCCTCGACTACCGTTTCGTCGGCGAAGAGAGCTATCCCGGCATCCGCGCCGACTTCGAGAAGACGTTCGCGACGCTGCACGCGCTGCCGTGCGATCTCTTTCTGGCGCCGCACGCCGGCTTCTTCGACCTCGCGGGCAAGCGCCGGATGGCCGAGCGCGGCATGGGCATGAGCAACCCGTTCGTCGATCCCGGGGGCTACCGGGCCTGGGTCGACCGGATGGAGGAGAGCTTTCGCAAGGCCGTCGCCGAGCAGCGTGCCGCGCTCGCCGCCGCGGGCGGGAAGAGCGAGTAGGGATTCACTCCCCGTCCGCCTCGGCCTCCGCGGGCGCACCTCCCACCACCAGCACGAACTCGCCGAGCAGCCGGTCGCGGGCGGCGAACTCCGCCACCAGCTCCGGCAGGGTGCCGCGCACGATCTCTTCGTGCGCCTTGGTGAGCTCGCGCGCGACGGCCGCGGGGCGGTCGCCGAGGACGGCGTGGGCGTCCTCTAGGCTGGCGAGCAGCCGGTGTGGCGACTCGAAGACGACGAAGGTGTGGCCGAGTCCGCCGAGCCCGGCGTAGAACTTCCGGCGCTTGCCGCTCTTCGGCGGCGCGAATCCGGCGAAGGTGAACGGATAGGGCGGGAGACCCGAGACGAGGAGTGCCGCGAGCGGCGCCGAGGCGCCCGGGATCGCTTCGACCCGGTGTCCGGCGGCGATCGCCGCGCGGGTCAGGACGTAGCCCGGATCAGAGAGCAGCGGCGTGCCGGCGTCCGAAGCGACGGCGATGGTCTCGCCGCGGGCGAGCCGGGCGAGGAGCTGCGGCAGCCGCGAGCGCTCGTTGTGCTCGTGCAGCGAGAGCAGCGGCCGCTTCAGATTCAGATGGTGGAGGAGGAGACCGGTGCGGCGCGTGTCTTCGCAAGCCACCAGATCGGCCGCGGCGAACGCCGCCGCGGCGCGCGGCGCGAGGTCGTCGAGGTTGCCGATCGGGGTCGCGACGAGGAGGAGTTTTCCGGTCAGGGCGGTTCCGATCCCGGCCTCAGTGGACGGCGCGCTGCTGATGGTCGGCCTTCGTGGCGAGGGACAGGCGCGAGTCGAGGCGGGCATCGTCGCCGGCGACGAGCGACGCGGCGGCCGCGCCGACCGCCGGGCCGTGCTTGAAGCCGTGCCCGGAGCCGCAGCCGACGAGCACGACGTTCGCGGCCTGCGGGTGGCGGTCGATCAGGAAGTCGCCGTTGGCGCTGTTCTCGTACTGGCAGACGCGCGACTCGACGAGCGGCGCCCCGGCGAGCTGCGGGAAGCGGCGGGCGAGGAACTCGCGCGCCGTCGCGATCGCCTCGGGCGAGGGGACCCTCTCGGCGCTGTCCGGATCGTGGCGCGGCCCGTGCTGGTCGTTGGCGATCTTGAAACCGCGTCCCTCGATGTCGGGGATGCCGTACTGGTCGCCGATCAGCCAGACGGGGAAGCGGGAGGGCGCGAAACGGGTGTCGCCGGCCGGCACGCCGAAGAAGTGGACCTCCTGCCGGGTGACGAAGAGGCGCCGGCCGAGGAGCTCCGGAAAGAGCTTGTCGAGCCAGGGTCCGCAGGCGAAGACGAAGCGATCGGCCGGCAGCGACTCGCCGTCCGCCGTGCGCAGCTCGGCGAGCCCGCCGGAGACAGGTCCCGGCGGCAGCACCCGCGCGGTGAGACGGCGGACCCCGGCGGCCTCGAGCTCCGCCGCCAGTGCCGCCACCGAGCGGCGCGCGAGGAGCGCACCCGCCTCGGGCTCCCAGAGGCCGGCTTCGATGCCGTCGAGGCCGAACTGCGGGAAGCGGCGGGCGACTTCGGCGCGGTCGAGGACCGCGTGCGGCACGTCGAGGCGGGCGAGCGTGCGGGCGCTCTCGACGATCCGCGGATCGTCCGCGGTGGCGAGGATGAGCATTCCGGTCTCGACGAAGAGCGGCTGGCCGCTGCGCACGGCGAGCGCCTTCCACTCGGGGAGCGATTCGCGCGCCCAGCGGCTGTAGATCTCGTCCGGCCCGTAGGCGGCGCGGGTGACCCGCGTTTCGCCGCCCGAGCTGGCGCGCGCGTTGCCCGGGCCCCAGGCGTCGACGAGGGTCACCTCGAAGCCGCGGCGCTGGAGGTGCCAGGCGGTCCAGGCGCCGAAGACCCCGGAGCCCACGACGACCACGCGCGTCGCCCGCCGACCCTTCGCCGAGCGGACCGGTCGCGGCTTCACCAGCAGGGACGCCGCCGGCGCCGCGAGTCCCGCGAGCAGCTCTCTTCGGGTCGGATCGTTGGCTCCCACGGGTCGCTCCCTTCGCCGGTCGTCAGTCGCGCGGCATCTCGCGGTCGAGATTGATCGCCGAGGCCGAGAGGCGGGCGATGAGCATCAACCGGCGCTTGAAGCGGTTGTTGCGCTCCAGGCGCTCGATCTTGCCGACGATGTCTGCCGGGTAGCCGCGGTCGATCACCTCTTCGCCCGAGAGCCCCTGATCGAAGAGCAGGTAGAGGATCTCGTCGGCGGTGGGGTAGTCGAAGCCGAGCTCGTTCTCGGACAGCTGGCCCGGCCAGAGGTCTGCCGAGGGGCGCTTCGCGGCCACCTGCTCCGGAATGCCGGTGTAGCGCGCCAGCTGCCAGACCTGACTCTTGTAGAGATCGCCGATCGGATTGATCGAGCTCGCGTTGTCGCCGAAGACGGTCGAGTAGCCGAGCAGGATCTCGGACTTGTTCGACGTGCCGAGCACCAGGGCTCCGGTCTTCTTCGCCTGGTCGAACAGGATCGTCATCCGCTCGCGCGCCATCTTGTTGCCGCGACGGAGGCGGTCGGCCTCCGGTTCGTGGGCGTCGAAGTAGGCGTCGATCTGCGGGGTGATCTCGATCGTCCGCAGCGCCAGGCCGAGCTTCTCCGCCACCGCCTGCGCATCGACGGCCGACTGCGGATCCGAGCTCCGGTAGGGAAGGAAGTGGGCGTGGACCCGTTCGGTGCCCAGGGCGCGCGTCGCGAGCGCCGCGGCGAGCGCCGAATCGACGCCGCCCGAGAGGCCGAGCACCAGGCCGGTGGCGTGCGCGTTCTCGACTCCGTCGCGCAGGAAATCGGTGAGCGCCGCCACCGCGAGCGGTGCGTGGAGCACGAGCCGGCCGGCGACCTCGTCCTTGCGGATCATCGGACGGTCACTCCGGGCCCTCGATGTCGTCGCGTTCGTCGGCGAGGATCGGCAGACGCCAGCGCAGACGGTCGGCCTCGCGGAGATCGACCTCCGCGGTGAGCAGGTGCTCCTCGAGGTAGGGCGCGCGGGCGAGCAGCTCGCCACCCGGCCGGACGATGTGGCTGCCGCCGGTGTAGAAAGAGCCCTCTTCCCAGCCGACCCGGCCGCAGTAGACGACCCACGAGGTGTTGAGCAGCGCCGAGGCGCGGGTGAGCGACTCCCAGGCCTCCTGCGAAGGCGGCATCGGCTCGGAGCCGACGCTGCCCGGCGAGGCCGAGATCACGCCGATCAGCTTGGCGCCGTGACGGGCGAGCTTCTCGGCCGGATCGGAGTGCCAGAAGTCCTCGCAGATCAGGACGCCGAACGGATTGCCGAACAGGGTGGTGAGGCCGAGCCGGCGGCCCTCGCTGAAGAAGCGGCCCTCCTGGAAGATGCCGTAGGTCGGAAGGTAGAGCTTGCGATGGACGTGGGTTGCTCGGCCGCCGTGGAGGAGGACGGCGCTGTTGTAGAGCGCGCCCTTCTCGTCCTCCTCGACGCAGCCGACGACGATCGCGATCTCGGGCGCGGCCTCGCGGAGCGTCCGGAGGAGCGGCGAGCTGCCCGTCTGGAGCGCGACGCGTGGCGTCAGATGGAGGAGGCGGTAGCCGGTGAGCGAGAGCTCGGGGAAGAGCAGGAGCTCGACCCCCTCGGCGCGCGCCGTCGCGATCCACTCCAGATGGTGGGCGAGATTGTGCTCGAGATCGGCGAGCCGGCAGTCGATCTGTGCCAGCCCGACCTTGATCTTCGAGCGCCGTTCGCTCTGCTCGGTCATCGCGGATCCGGATGCTAGCATCGCGCCCGGTGGACGCTCCGTTCGTGCCACGACCCTTTCCGCACCCTCCGCGGATCCCGCTTCCCGCCTGGATCTTCCTGCTGTCGGCGCTGACGCTCGCGCCGGCGGCGCCGGCGATCGCGGAAGAGGCCCCGCCGGATCTCCGGCTGGTCGACCGGATCGTCGCGGTCGTCGACGACGACCCGGTGCTCGAGAGCGAGATCGAGCGGGCCCTCGGACTCGGCCTCGTACGTCGCGAGGAGGGGGAGACGGAGCCGGCGGTCCGGCGACGGGCTCTCGACCAGATCATCTCCCAGCGCCTGCGCCAGCACGAGCTCGACCGCTTCGGATTCGACGAGGCGCCGCTGTCGGAGATCGAGCGCGACTACGCCGAGATCCACGCCCGTTTCGCTTCCGAAGCGGAGTTCCAGGCGGAGCTCTCGCGGCTCGGTCTCGACGAGGACAAGCTGCGCCAGCTGGTGGCTCACCAGATCGCGGTGCTCACCTACGTCGAAGAGCGTCTCGGTCCCCGCGTCTTCATCAGCGTCGACGACATCCGCGCCTACTACGACGAAACGCTCGTGCCGGAGCTCCGGCGCCTCGGCGAGGCGCCGCCTCCGGTCGAGGAGGTGCGCGAGCAGATCCGCGCCGTGCTGCGGGAACAGCGGCTCAACGAGGAGGTCGCGCGCTGGACGGAGGAGCTCCGGCGCCGGGCCGACGTCGAGGACTTCCTCGACGACGGCGACCGCGCGCTGCCGCCGCTCCTGCCGCCCGCGTAGCCGCGACGGAGATCCCGGTCAGAAGCTGCCGTTCGACCAGTGGCGCGTGTCGCCGCTCTCGAAATCGTCCCGGAAGAGATCGTTGACGACGCCGAGCGGGGTGTACCCCGTGTAGCCGGGGAAGACCTGGTCCCAGTTCGGATTGCGCAGCCGCTTCACCAGGATCTCGGAGAGGATCCGGCGGAAGTCGGTCGTGATCGCGAGGTCGGCCGCGTCGAAGAGCTGCTCGTTGGCGAGCCCCGGCCAGGTGCCGTGCAGACCGCCGACGACGTTGCCGCCGAGGAGGGTGATCACGCCGCCATGTCCGTGATCGGTACCCGAGTCGTTGTTCTCCCGGAGCCGCCGGCCGAACTCGGAGATCAGGGCCACCGTGACGCGCTTCGTGTAGCCCTCGCTGCCGGCGCCGTCGAGGTCGAGGTAGAAGGCGGAGAGCGCCTTCGAGAGCTCGTCGATCTTGTTCCAGAAGAACTGGCCGCTGTTGGCCGAGCCCTGGCCGTTGTGCGTGTCCCACCCGCCGAGGTCGAGCGTGGCGGCCCGGAGACCGAGGTTGAGCTTGATCAGCTGCGCCGAGAGCTTCATCGTGTCGCCGAACGAACCGGAGGGGTAGGTCGCCCCGTTCGACGGGACGTAGCTGCCCAGCGGGACGACGTTCGACTCGATGAACGCCGAGGCGTCGAGCGTCGTCAGCCCCTGCTGGTAGCGGGGATCGCTGCCGGCGTGCAGGTCGAGGATGTTGCGCAGCGCCGTTTTCTGGGCATCGCGCCACGTCGAGGGTCCGGTGTTGAAGAGGAAGTCGTCGCGGTTCGCGAAGGCGAGGACGTTGGTGTCGGCGAGCCACGAAGTCTGGATCGAGCTCGAGATCGCCAGGCGCTGCATCATCGGAATCTCCGGCGGCAGCCCGGGAAAGGTGAGGAAGTGGCGGGTCAGCCAGCCGTCGTTCGTGCCGCCGTTGCCCGGCGTGCCGAGCTCGATCTGTGCCTGGTTGTCGAAGTGGCTGCGGCTCGACGTATTGAGACCGGAGGCATGCACGAAGGCCACGCGTCCGTCCTGGTAGAGCTCGTGAAGCTCGGTCGCCGCGGGGTGGAGCCCGAAGTCGTTGCCGCCCCAGGCGCCGAGCGGCAGGGCCGCGTTGGGTCCCGAGGCGTTGATGCGGATCGCGCTGCGCGCGGCTTCGTAGAAGGCGCGGTCGGGACCGGCCGTGGGGAGGACGAACGACAGGCCGTCCATGCCGCCGCGCAGGAAGAGGACGAGGAGCACGTCGTCGTCGCTGACCGAGAGCGGGTCGGCGAACACCAGATTGGTGAAGCGCGCGGCGGCGAGATTCGCGATCGCCGCCGAACAGCCCATCATGAAACCGCGTCGCGTGGGTCGGCACATGGTCGGTTCTCCGGCGGAAGCGATTACTTGAGCAGGAAGTCGGGAGTCATGAACATCAGCGCGACCAGGGCGCGGACACGGGAGCGCAGGCTCGACGAGCTGTCGAGGTTCAGCGGCGTGGCGGGGTTCCCGCCCTGAGCGAAGAAGTCGACCAGCTCTTCGCGCGCCGCCGGTTCGAGGGTGCGTCCGAAGACGCGCGGAATCCAGAAGTCGACCAGGTCGTTGGGGCTGACCTGGTGGCTCGGGAAGGCGGCGTAGGTCTCGTCGAGGATCTGCAGGCGGAAGTCGTCGGTCCCCGAGCTGCCGTCGATGTCCTGATCGACCAGCCAGCCGGCGATCCGCCAGCACTGGAGGCGCGTGTTGGTGCTCGACCAGACCGGCTCGCGATCGGCGAAGCCGTCCGGAGCGACGCGCAGGAACAGGTTGTGCCCGGTCTTGGTCTGCCGCGAGAGCAGGCTCGACATGTCCGACTCCATGGTCGGCGGGTTGCCCTGCGCGGAGTAGCCGAAGAGCCAGTTCGGGCTCGCGGCGCGCATCGCGCTCACGGTGAACTCGACCGGCCGCTTGATCTTCGCCCCCCACGTCGAGCTGAACTCCGGCGAGAGGACGATCGCCCGCACGACCTGGGCGATCTGGTCCGGCGCCTGCCGCAGCGAGGTGAACAGATCGCCGATCGATTCGACCAGGGCCGTCGGCGGGTCGTCGGCGATCAGACGACGGCAGAGCTTGCGGGCGATGTGCCGGCCGGTCCCCGGGTGGGCGGCGAGCATGTCGAGGACGTCGGTCCCGTCCTTCTCGTCGGCCTGGTTCGGCGGGATGTTGACGACGCCGAGCGAGAGGACCGCCTTCTGGAAGACGTCGTGGTTCGCCGGCGTGTAGGCGTACTGTCCGGTCGCGTAGGTGACGCCCCAGCCGGTGAAGCTCCGCGCCGACTCGTAGACGTCGTTGTCGACGTAGCCGGCCGGGATCGGCTGGCCGGCGCTCGGCAGACCCGCCGGCCAGACCACTCCCGGTCCCCAGTGGGGAACGTCCGCCTGGTTGCCGACACCGAAGTAGTTCTCCGCTCCCAGGGTGTGGAGCTCGAAGAGCTCGCGCCCGTAGTTCTCGTTCGGCCCCTGGCGGGTATTGGTGTAGTTGTCGAGGAAATAGAGCATCGTCGTGCTCCTGGCGACCGCTTCGAGGAGCGCACGGAAGTTGCCGAACAGGTGCGGACGGATGACGTCGCGGTCGTAGTGGACGAGCGACTCCTGCGTGTAGTTCTCGAATCCGTAGACGTTGAAGTGGTTGTGCCAGAAGTCGGCGAGGACCTCGCGCAGCTGCCATTTGCTGTAGACCATCCGGCAGAGCGTGTCGAGGCGCGTCTCCTCGGCCGGCCGGTTGGACGGCGACTGTGTCGTCGGCGAGACCTCGAACGCCTCCCACATCTGCTGCAGCGTCCAGCCGAGGGTCAGGAAGTTCGGGTTCGGCAGCCCGTTGAGACCGTTGCGACGCTCCAGATACGCGGGATCGTCGGCGTCGTTGGGCGCGAGCTGCTGGTCGACGTAGGCGGTCAGACGGCTGAGGTCGTCGCCGCCGAGCGCGTTGAAGGCCGCGATGTCGCCGGGCCGCGGGCCGAATCCCATCCGGTTGAGCGCGATGACCGCGAGCTCGGGCGGCGCGCCCAGGGGAGCCTCCCAGGCGCTCGCGGAGCCGCGGCCGAGGAGCTCCCGGCGCGAGAGGGGAGGACGATAGCGGGCGGAACGAACGGACACCGTCATGAGCGCTCTCCGTCGAGACATCGATGCGGAACGAATCTGCAAGCTAGACCGTTCCCCGGAGGGAGCGAATGCACCGCTCCACAGCAACGGCGCGGACTTTCGAGACGGAGCTTTCACGACCGGCAACCTGCGGCCGGCGGGCGAAGGATTCCCGCGCGGCCGGCATCCAAGGGTGGGAATGGAGGTTCCGTGACGGGGGGCGTAGGCTGGAACGGGAGAGCAATGAACCGAGAGCGCGGGCGCCGGCCGATCGAAGAAGAGCTCGAAATGGTGGCGAGGATGCGCGCCGGCAGCGTAGCGGCGTTCGATCTGTTCTCCGAGTGCTACCTGCCCGAGCTGCTGCGCTTCGCCCGCCGTCGTCTGCCGCGCGACCCCGAGCTGGCGCGCGATATCGCGCAGGCGACCGCCTGTCTGGTGATCGAGAAGCTCGACAGTTTCCGGGGCGAGTCGGCGCTCACGACCTGGATGCTCGCCTGCTGCCAGCACGAGATCGCGGCCTACTTCCGGCGCTTCGGGCGCCGGCCACGCGAAGTCGAGTTCGACGAGTCGGCGCCGCCGGCGGATCCGGCGGAGGGCGCCGAGGAGCAACTCCTGCACCGGGAGACCGCCTCGCTGGTGCACGCGACGCTCCGCCGGATGCCGCCGATCCAGGCCCGGGCCATCCGCTGGCGCTACCTCGAAGGGCTCGCCGTGCCGGAGATCGCGGAGCGGCTGGAATCCTCCTACAAGGCGACGGAGTCGCTGCTGTCGCGCGCCCGGGCGGCGTTCCGCCGGGCCCACCAACGATTGACGAGAGAGCTCGTGGCGGAGCCGCCGGGCGAGACGGGCTCGCCGCAGGGGAGTGCAGGATGACCAATCGAGGACGGAAGATCCTGGAGATGGAGCCGCTCGAACCGTTCGACGAGCGGGAGCTCGAGCGGATGATGCGCGAGGCGGGCCCGCCGGCGGAGAACGACGGCTCCGATCTGGAGGCGGTCCGTGCCGAGGCCCGCACGGCCTGGAGGAACCGCTATCCGGCGCCGGTCGCCGACCGGCCGCGGCGCCTTCCGGCCTGGGGAGCCTGGGCCGCCGTAGCGGTGGTAGTGCTCGCCGTCGCCCTCGTCTCCGGACTGACGCGATCCGGCGGTTCCGGCGAGGGAGCGCGGCGGGTCGCGACGATCGACATCGTGACGGGCGAAGTCCGGTTGCTCCGGGCCGCGGGCTCGCGTCCGGCAGCGATCGCGGACGGGGTCGAGGCCGGTGACGAGCTCGTCACCGGCACCCGCACCGGAGCGAGCGGCCGCGCCGCCCTCCGCCTCGGTGCAGACACGGTGATCCGGATCGACACCGGAAGCCGGGTGCACTTCGCCGGAGACGGACGTCTCGATCTCCTTTCGGGAGCTCTCTACGTCGATCACCGCGCGAACGCGGGCAGCGCTTCGAGCGGCCTGCGCGTGGTGACGTCGGCCGGAGAAGTGCGCGATGTCGGCACGCAGTTCGAGGTGCGTCTGGAGCCGCCCGGGAGCGGGCCGGCGATGCGCGTCCGGGTTCGCGAGGGGGAGGTCCTCTTCACCGGCACCGGAGCGAGTCTGCGCGCCGCGCGCGGCGAGGAGCTGCGGGTTGCGGACGACGGCACCGCGGTGCGCTCGGCGATCGGGACGCAGGGACCCGACTGGAGCTGGGTGACCGGGCTGGCGCAGCCGCTCGAGATCGAAGGGCTGCGGGCCGGCGAGGCGTTCGCCTGGGCGGCCCGCGAATCGGGCTGGCGTCTCGAATACGCTGACGAGCCGGCGGCGACACTGGCGCGCGAGGTCGTCCTGCACGGCTCCGGTGGCGGGCTGTCGGTCGCCGAAGCGCCCGGAGTGGTGGCGGCGAGCTGCGGACTCTCGTACCGGATCGTCGACGGTGTGCTGCTGGTCTCCTCGCCCGGAACATCGGGCAGCTGAACGGACCGGGGAGCCGGGGCCGTCTCGGCCGCGGATCAGAACTCCCAGGTGATGCCGGCGGAGGCGAGGAGACCGGGCCAGGGCTCTTCGTGCACGATCACGGCCGGCGCGTCTTCGTCGAACTCGACGTCGTAGCCGGCGACGTTCTCGCGGTTGTAGAGGTTCTGGACATCCGCGAAGAAGGTCAGGCGGCCGCGCCGGAGTCCCCAGGCGCGGCTCAGGCGGAGGTCGAGCCGGTGGTAGGGCGCCAGACGCTCCCGGTTGAGCGGCCCGTAGCGCGGAACGTAGAGCGAGGAGCGCAGGGCGAAGCTCACTTCCTCGTCGACTTCGTCGGCATCGCCGGGCTCTTCGCCGCCGTCGTCGACCGGGTCGGGTATCTCGATCTCGTCGATCAGGATCGCGGTCGTCGGGCGGCCCGTGTGGTACCGCCAGGCGAGATTGACCTGCCAGTTCCTGCCCAGCGAGGTCGCCAGATCGAGGTTGATCGTGTGGCGCTGGTCGACGATCCGGGGCACCCAGGTCGAATCGAGTCGGTCCTCCGAAGTCGCCCAGGTGTAGTTCAACCACCACTGGAAGCGACCGCCCGGCCGCCCGTGCAGGAAGAGCTCGACGCCCTCCGCACGGGAGTGCTCAGGCTCCAGCCGGACGCGATCGAGCTCCCCTTCGACGAACGCCTCCAGCGGTTCGTAGAGGCTCTCGTAGCGCGGCCGCGGATTGCTCACGTCGCGCCGGTAGACCTCGAGCCGGAGAGCCGAGAGCGCGGTCGGAGAGCGCGCCGCGAACGTCCGCTCGAGTCCGACGACCCACTGCTCCGACCGCTCCGCCGGATAGAGCGTCGGGTCGCCGTCTTCGACTCCGAGCTCGTAGGCGCGCTGACCCTGCGAGTAGCGCCCCCAGGCGAGGCGGGCCACGGTGCGCTCGCCGAGGCTCCGGGCGAGCGCAACGCGTGGGCTCCACAGGCTCCCGGGCTCGGCCGAATGACGGTCGTAACGCAGGCCCAGCTCGAGCGAGGTCGACGAGCC
>JBFWYP010000055.1:0-15553 GCA_050186295.1 Thermoanaerobaculia bacterium
TCTGCGGGTCGGACGCCATCTTGGGCAGGAACTGGCTGCGCGTCGTCGCGTCGTCGTTGACGCGCACCGTGGGGTTGCTCCAGGTGGCGCCGTCGTCGTCCGACCAGCGGAACAGGATTTCGGTGTCGTTGTTCTCGTTGACCGTCTCGTCGGTGTAGACGAGGTAGAGGCGGCCGAAGTGGGGGCTCGCGGGGTTGCGGTTGTAGGCCAGCCCGCATTCGGGATCGATCGAGCGGCTGTTCTGCGGCGGGATGAAGTCGAATCCGCCGACGTTGGTATTGCCCGCCGAGACCGCTGCGTTGAAACCGGCGCCGCCGATGCCGTCCGGATCGGTGTTGACCGTGATGCTGCCGCCGTTCTGGCCGCCACTCGGCGTGCAGACCTGGACCACGGCGCCGTTCGGAGCGACGGCGATGTCGCCGAAGCTGCAGCCGGAGGTGTTGGCGGACTGCTCCGCGCCCCAGGCGCCGACCGCACCGAGGCCGGTGACGACGGCGCCGGCGGCGCGCATCGAGCCCTGATTCCAGACCACCCAGACCACGTGGCCGCCGCCGGTAAGGTCGGCGGTCACGATCGTCTGCTGGTCGACGCTGCCGTTGCCGAGGAGCGGAAGCTGGCTGAAGGTCGCCCCGCCGTCGGTGGAGAGGAGCGTGTCCACCGAGTTGCCGAGATAGCTGATGAACAGGTTTCCGAAGCTGTCCCAGGCGAGGCTCGGATCGCAGCAGCCGGAGGTCCCCTGGCCGGCGTCGCCGTCGGCGATCGTCTTGTCGGACGGGTCGGGATAGAACCAGGTCGCGCCAGCGTCGGTCGAGCGGGCGGCGAAGAGGCCGGGTCCGCTGGTGTTGCAGAAGACGAACAGCTGCGACGGATTCACCGGATTCTTCGCCATGGCGCATTCGGCGTCCGAGCCGGTCTTCTTGCTGGTGTTGCGGTCGACCGTGCTGAGCGGCGCCTCTTCGACCTCACCTTCCTCGGGGTAGGCCTCGGGCGCCGGCTGGCCGCGGAACTCCCAGGGCGCGACGGGGCGCGGGAGGCTCCAGATCCCGACGCCCGCCGCGCGGGCGGTGAGCTCGGCGGCGGTGAGGTCGTCCACGGCCCCCTCGGCGCGCGGCTTGTAGGTCGCGCCGGGGTGGCGCCAGGCGAGCCCCGCCTCGAGGAGGGCCAGGGCGAGGTCGCGCTTGCCGACGTAGACGCGCGAAACCATCTCGTCGTCGGCGTTGCGTGTGCGGAAGCGGATGAACCCGGCCCTTCCGAGCGCGAACGCGCGCACGAACTCGCGCGCCTCGGCGGCGTACGGCTGGCCCTCGGCCGGCGTCGAAACGCCGAGCAGGCGCACCCGGTACGTCCCCGGTCCGTAGTCGAAGAGCAGGAGATCGCTTTCCGGGAGCGCGGTGTAAGTGCCGTCGAGGCGCTTGGCCGCCGACGGGGACGGCAAGAATAGGGCGCCGCAGGCGAGAACCAGCGACAGGAGACCGGACATCCGACGGATCTTGTGCACGACGACTCCTCGGGAAGAGGGTCGACTCTACGGAATTCCGGATCGCGCCGCTACGACCCGCGCCACTCCGCTGCTAGGCTCCTCCCCGGACATGAGATGGGAGCGCACCCGCGTCTGGCTCGCCTTCGCGACGCTGGCACTCCTGGCCGGGTGTGCGAGTCGTTCCGGTCCGCGGCCCGACCTCGCGGGCGGAGAGGGAGCGGCGAACGCGCCGCACGTCGCGGCGCCCGCGGATCCGGCGCCGGTGCTCGAGCCGGTGCCGCTGGGCGAGGTCGCGTCGTCGACGCCGGCGCTCGCCACCGGAACCGGCGCGGCGCCGGAGGCGCTGCCGCCGCAGGAGGTGCCCCCCGTCCCCGCCGTTCCCGACGTGCACGCCCGGCTCGTCGACGAAGCCGAGCACGGCGAGCTCAACCCCTGCCACTCGCCGCGCGATCCCGACGAGCCGCTCGTCGACTCGGCGCAGCGGCGCCTCTACGAGACGATCTGCGGCGCCTCGCTCTGGTTCGACGGACTGTTCGGCGAGCGCCGCAACATCGCGTCGGCGCAGAACACCAGCGGGCGGCTGGAGATCTCTGTCCTCAACTCCGAGTACGAGGGGACGAAGGTGCGTTTCCGCGGCAACGTCCGCTTCGACTTCCCGAACCTCGACCGGCGCTGGAACGCCTTCCTCGGCCGGGACGACGAGGCCGACTTCATCCGCGACCGCAGCGAAGGGCTGGCGCTGCGCTCGCAGTTCCTCGACTTCGCCGACGAGAACCGGTGGCTCGCCGGTCTCGGCTACTCGCTGCCCGGGACCTACAAGAAGCGGACCGACTTCCGCGTCGGCGGCAAGCTGGGAACCGAACCGGAGATCTTCGTCCAGGGGCGCCATCGGCGAAACTACCTGATCAACGCGAACAATCTCTTCCACTTCCGCGAGACGATCTTCTGGACCAACCGTGACGGCTTCGGCAGCACCACCAGTCTCGACTACGACCACGTCGTGAACCGCGCGATGCTGCTGCGCTGGGGCAACATCGGCACGGTATCGGAGGCGACGGACGGTCTCAGCTGGCGGTCGGCGCTGCTGCTCTACCACAGCCTCGGCAACGCCCGGGCGCTGGCGTACGAGGTCTTTCTGCGCGGCGAGACCGCCTACGAAGTGCCGCTCAAGGAGTGGGGCGCGCGGACGATCTACCGCCAGCCGCTGCTGCATCGCGACTGGCTCGCCGGCGAGCTCGTGCTCGGCTACAGCTGGCCGCGCTTCGAGGTCGAGGACGATCGCAACGGTTCACTCACGGTCGGTCTCGGGCTCGAGATCCTCGTCGGCGAGTGGCGGTAGAGGAGCTCAGGCGACGACATCGGCGGCTTTCGCGCCGGCCGCGATCGCGACCGTGAGCTCGTCCCCGGCGACGTCGACCGCGACACTCGAACCCTCGGCGGCTTCACCGGCGACGAGCGCTCGCGCGACGCGGCTCTCCAGCTGGCGCTGCAGGAACCGCTTGAGCGGCCGCGCGCCGTACACCGGGTCGTAGCCCGAACGCGCGATGAGCTCGCGTGCCGCTTCCGTCATCGACAATTCCACGCCGCGCTCCGCCAGGCGCCGGCGCAGCTCGACCGTCAGGAGGTCGACGATGCGCTCGATCTCGGGCAGGGTCAGCGGGCGGAAGAGGACGATGTCGTCCAGCCGGTTCAGGAACTCGGGCCGGAATCGGGCGCGAAGCTCCTGCATCACCGCTTCGCGCGCCGATTCACGGATCTCGCCGTCCGCGGTCACGCCTTCGATCAGGAACGGCGAGCCGATGTTCGACGTCAGGATCACCACGGTGTTCTTGAAATCGACCGTGCGCCCCTGGGCATCGGTGAGGCGGCCGTCGTCGAGCAGCTGCAGGAGGACGTTGAAGACGTCGTGGTGCGCCTTCTCGATCTCGTCGAACAGGAGGACGCTGTACGGCTTGCGGCGCACCGCTTCGGTGAGCTGCCCGCCCTCTTCGTAGCCGACGTAGCCGGGCGGGGCGCCGAGGAGGCGTGACACGGTGTGCTTTTCCATGTACTCCGACATGTCGATGCGGACGAGGTTCTCTTCGGTGTCGAAGAGCGCCTGGGCCAGTGCTTTGGCGAGCTCGGTCTTGCCGACCCCGGTGGGGCCGAGGAAGAGGAACGAACCGATCGGGCGGCGCGGATCCTTGATCCCCGAACGCGCGCGCAGCACCGCGTCGGCGACCGCCTGCACGGCTTCGTCCTGACCGATCACGCGCTCGTGCAGGATCTGGTCGAGGCGCAGGAGCTTGTCGCGCTCGCCCTCGACCAGCCGGGTGACGGGGATGCCGGTCCACTTCGAGACGATCTCGGCGACCTCCTGGTCCGTCACCTCTTCCCGCAGCAGCCTGGGGCCGTCGCCGCGGCTGCCCGCCGCGGCTCCGGAGGCGCGGCTTTCGGCGTCCGCGAGATCCTTTTCCAGTGAAGGAAGAAGACCGTGGCGAAGCTCGGCGGCCCGGTTCAGATCGTAGGAGCGCTCGGCGGTCTCCACCTCTTGCTTGAGGCTCTCGATCTGTTCGCGGAGCTTGCGGACCCTGGCGATCTCTTCGCGCTCCTCGTCCCACTGCGCCTTCAGGGTCTTCTGGCTCTCCTTGAGGTTGGCGAGCTCTTCGCGGAGGGCGGCGAGCCGCTCCTTGGAGGCCTTGTCCTTCTCCTTCTTGAGTGCAGCCTCCTCGATCTCGAGACGCAGCACCTTGCGCGTCACCTCGTCGAGCTCCTGCGGCATCGAGTCGATCTCGGTGCGGATCATCGCGCTCGCCTCGTCGACCAGGTCGATCGCCTTGTCGGGCAGGAAGCGGTCGGAGATGTAGCGGTTCGACAGCGTCGCCGCGGCGACCAGCGCGTTGTCCTGGATCTTGACGCCGTGGTGGACCTCGAAGCGCTCCTTGAGGCCGCGCAGGATCGACACCGTGTCCTCGACGCTCGGCGCGTCGACCACCACCGGCTGGAAGCGGCGCTCGAGCGCGGCGTCCTTCTCGATCTGCTTGCGGTACTCGTCGAGCGTCGTGGCGCCGATGCAGTGCAGCTCGCCGCGGGCCAGCATCGGTTTGAGGAGATTCCCGGCGTCGGTCGAGCCCTCGGTCTTGCCGGCGCCGACGATGGTGTGGAGCTCGTCGATGAAGAGGAGGATCCGGCCCTCGCTCTGCTTGATCTCGTTGAGGACCGCCTTCAGGCGCTCCTCGAACTCGCCGCGGTACTTGGCCCCGGCGAGGAGGGCGCCCATGTCGAGCGAGAAGAGCGCGCGGTCCTTGAGCCACTCGGGCACGTCGCCGCGCACGATGCGCTGCGCCAGCCCCTCGACGATCGCGGTCTTGCCGACCCCGGGCTCGCCGATCAGGACCGGATTGTTCTTGGTCTTGCGCGAGAGGATGCGGACGACGCGGCGGATCTCGGCGTCGCGTCCGATGACCGGGTCCATCTTGCCGCTGCGGGCCTGGGCCACGAGGTCGACGCCGTACTTCTCGAGCGCCTCGTAGGCGCCCTCGGGATCGGCCGAGGTGACTCGCTGGTTGCCGCGCACCGCGGTGAGTGCCTGCAGGAGGCGGTCGCGCGTCACGCCGAACGTCTTGAGCGTTTTCGCAGCCGCGCCGGGCGGCTGCTCGTCGACCAGGGCGAGCAGCAGATGCTCGACCGAGACGTAGTCGTCCTTGAGCCGCTTCGCCTCGTCGATGGCCGCGGCGATCGCCTTCTGCAGCCGCTGGGCGACGTAGAACTTGCCCATCTCGGCGCCGCCGCCGGAGACGGCGGGGCGGCGGGCGAGCTCCTGGTCGACGGCGCCGGCGAGCTCCGCCACCGGCACGTCCAGGCGGGCGAGCAAACGGGGAGCGAGCCCCTCCGGCTGCGCGAGGAGGGCGGCGAGCAGGTGCTCGACGTCGACCTCCTGCTGACCGCGCTCGACGGCGAGCTTTTGCGCCGCGGCGAGCGCTTCCTGCGATTTCTGGGTCAGGCGGTTCAGATCCATGGTCGGACTCTCAGTTCTCCGCGCCCTCGTGCGGTCGCGGCCGGAAGGTCGAAGCGTCGCCGAGCTCGCGGTAGAGCTCCTTCTCCCGCTCGCTGCTCTCGTCCGGGACGACGATCCTCACCTCGGCGTAGAGGTCGCCGTCCGTGCCCTTGCCCGCCGGAAATCCCTTGCCGCGGACGCGGATCCGCCGGCCGGACGATGTCCCGGGCGGGATCCGCACGCGCACCTTGCCGTCGAGCGTCGGGATCTCGGCCTCGCCACCGAGCGCGGCTTCCCACGGGGCGACGTCGAGCTGCGTGTGGAGGTCCTTGCCCTCGAGGCGGAAACGACGGTGAGGTGCGATCTCGACGCGCAGCAGGAGGTCGCCCGCAGCGCCGCCCGACTGTCCGGCCTCGCCCTTGCCGGGGACGCGGACGGTCTGGCCCGGTCGCACCCCGCGCGGCAGGTTGACCTTGATCCGCCGGCTCTCCCCGGAGGGCGACTGCAGATGCAGCTCGCGGAGTCCGCCGGCGTAGGCCTCTTCGAGACCCAGGGTGATCTTCACCTCCTGATTGGCGCCGGGCCGCGCCCAGCCGCCGCGCCCCTCGTGTCCCCAGGAGGCCCAGCTCGCGCCGCGCGGCGCGCCGGCCTGCCCGAACAGCATCTCGAAGAAGTTGGAGAAGCCGGAGCCGCCGCCGGCGAAGTTGCCGCCGCCCTGCGAGAAGTCGAACCCCTCGAAGCCGGGGAAGCCGGCGCCGGGCGCGCCGGCTCCTTCGCCCTGCTGCTTCCAGGCGGCGCCGAAGCGGTCGTACTTCGAGCGCTTCTCCGGGTCCTTGAGGACCTCGTTCGCCTCCGAGATCTCCTTGAAGCGGCTCTCCGCGCCGGGATCCTTCGAGACGTCCGGGTGGTGTTTGCGCGCCAGTTTCCGGTACGCCTTCTGGATCTCCTCCTGCGTGGCGTCGCGCGCCACCCCGAGGATCTTGTAGTAGTCCTTGAACTCCACGCCTCTCCCTCCGGTCGCTGACTTGAGTGCGACGAGATCACATTTCAGAACCGCGCCGGAGTCCTGTTCATTCCCCGTAAACGGCGAAAGACGCGTCGCCGCGTCTTCCGAGTCGTGCCGCTTCCGGAGGCCGGAGCGTCAGGGAGCCTGCAGGTCGAAGTGCTCGTAGTTCCTGGCGATGTACTCCTTCCACTTGTCGGGGGTCTCCTCGACCGGGAAGATCGCCTGCACCGGGCAGGCGTCGACGCAGAGACCGCAGTCGATGCACTCCTCGGGATGGATGTAGAGCATTTCTCCGTCTTCGTTCTTGCCGTAGATGCAGTCGACCGGGCAGACGTCGACGCAGGATGTGTCTTTCACGCCGATGCAGGGCTCGGTGATGATGTGAGGCATGGCTCGCGATCCTTTCCGCGCTCGGAGAGGATCCGAACGTGTCGGGAGATTCTAGCGGCTCGGGCGGAGCCGCTCAAGCCGCACGGTACCGCGTGCGGTCATTCCGGGGAGGCCGCGGCTCGCGAGAAGCGATCCGGCGCGAACAGGTCGCCGCCGGAGATCGGAGTGCCGTCGGCGAGATGGCGCGCGATCTCGATGCCGGTCCAGGGGGCGAGCAGAATTCCGTTCCGGAAATGACCGCAGGCGGCGACGAGCGGGCCGCCGTCGAGCCGACCGAGCAGCGGCCGGCCGTCCGGCGAGCCGGGACGGAGCCCCGCCCAGCTCGCTTCGAGCGGCGCCGGGTCGAGTCCCGGGAAGAGCTCGGCGGCGAAAGAGAGAAGGGAGCGGATTCCCGCCGCCGTCGTGACCGCGTCGAAGCCGGCCTCTTCGACGGTGGCGCCGACCAGCAGGCTCGAGGCGCCGCGACGGACGGCGTAGCCGTTCGCGCCGCGCACGCTGCCGAGAAACGGCCACGGCGCGCCGCCGAGACGAATCATCTGTCCGCGCACGGGCCGGACCGGAAGCGGAGGCGCTCCGGCGATTCCGCCGCTCCAGGCGCCGGCCGCGAGCACCGCCGCCGTCGCTTCGATCCGGTCGCCGCGGGAGGTCGCGAGAGCGACCCGGTTCGCCGCGACTTCGACGCGCTCGACGGCGACGCCTTCGCGGATCGTGACGCCGCGCCGGCGGCAGGCCGTGGCGAGGGCGGCGCAGGCGGCGACGTTGTCGATCCGGTGCTCGCCGTGGAGGAGGACCACCCGTCGCACCGCGGGCGCGAGCGCCGGAATCCGAAGGCGGGCCTCGGAGAGCGGCAGCGGCTCCCAGCTTTCGCCGGCGCGGTCGGCGTAGTCGATCTCGCGATCGAGCAGCCGCTCGTCGTCGGTGTCGAGCTCGACCATCAGGCAGCCGGAGCGGTCGCTCTCGACTTCGAGGCCGCTCTCGGCGACGACCGCCGCGAGCCACGGCCGCCACAGATCGCGCGCATCGCGGCAGATCCCGAGGAACGGCTCGGCCGACTCCCAGTCGGAGATCGGCGCGAGCAGGCCGGCGCCGGCAGAAGAGGCGCCGGCGCCGATCCGGTCGCGCTCGACGACGAGCGTCGCGACATCGCGCCCGGCGAGCTCGTACGCCGTCGCGAGTCCCACCAGGCCGGCTCCGATCACCACGACGTCGGCGGTTTCGACCACGCCGGCGTTCTACCACAAGGCGCCGGGGGCGCCCGGGGCTTCCGGTTTGACGTTTTTGCCGCACTGCGGTATAAATTGCGCGTTCTGCCGCGGTGCGGCATAAGTCGACGGAAGGCGCCCCCGCGGCGGGCGGGAATCGAGGAGGGACATGCGACGCCTGATCAAGCGCTACGAAAGCCGCAAGCTCTACGACACCGAGGAGAGCCGCTACGTCTCGCTGGAGGAGCTGGCGGAGTGGATCCGCGGCGGCCACGAGGTGGAGGTGGTCGACAACGGCACCGGCGCCGACGTGACGGCCCAGATGCTGACGCAGATCATCCTCGACGAGGGGCGGAAGGGAACCGCGTTCCTGCCCAGCGACCTGCTGCACGAGCTGGTGCGGGCAGGGCAGAAGGCGGTCGAGAGCGGCGTCGAAGGGGTGCAACAGAAGATGAGCCGCTTCTTCCACGCCTCGGTCGACCGGCTGGCGCCGGTGAAGAAGGCGCGCGAAGAGATGGACCGGCTGCGCGAACGTCTCGAGCAACTCGAGGGTTCCCTCACCCAGCTGGAGGATCACCGCGCACCCGCCCGGGGCGCGAACCAGAATCGCAAGGCGCCCGCGGGCGCTTCGACATCGCGCCGTTCGCGGCGCAAGAACGGAGAGAAGAGATGACCGGAAAAGTGAAGCAGCTGGCTTCGGGTGTGGCGAAGAGCGGTGTGCGAGCGGCGGAGGAGTACGCCTTCTCGTTCGGACGCACGGCGTGGCTCGCCGGACTCGGGCTCGTCGCGACGGCCGGCGAGGCCGGCGTCGCGACCTTCGAAGCGCTGGTGGAGAAGGGGCGCCGGCGGCGCGAGTCGCCGGTCGAGCGCGCGCAGCGCGCGGTCGCCGAGGCCGGCAACGAGGCCGTCGAGCTGGCGCAGGACGCCGCCCGCGTCGTGATCCGCGAAGCATCCGGACTCCTCGGCCGTTTCGGCGTGCCCACCGGGCGTGAGATCCGTGCCCTCCGCGCGCGGGTGGACGAGAGCGTCCGCACGCTGCGCGCCCAGATCGGCTGAGCGCAGGCAGGCCAACCAGATTCCGAACGCAGACGAGGAGAGGATCATGGCGAAAACCAAGCAGAGCAACACGGACGAGATCCGCGAAGAGATCAAGGCCAACGCCGGCAAGGTCTGGCTCGCCGGTCTCGGCGCCCTGGCGACCGCCGAGGAGCAGGGTGGCAAGCTGTTCCGCAGCCTGGTCAAGAAGGGCGAGCAGTACGAGAAGAAGGGGAAGAGCCAGTTCGAGAAGCTGAAGGCGAAGGTCGAGGACCTGGCCGACGCCGCCAAGGCGAAGGCGGAAGGTGCCTGGGAGAAGGTCGAGGAGAAGGCCGGTGACGTCGAAGAGCGCTGGGACGACAAGATGGTCGGCGCGCTGCGCAAGATCGGCGTCCCGAGCCGCAACGAGATCGCCTCCCTGACCCATCGGGTCGAAGAGCTGACGTCGCTGGTCGAGAAGAAGGTCGGCACGTCGTCGGCGAAGTCACGCCGGCCGGCCGCGACGAAGGCGGCGAAGAAGGCGACCCGGAAGACGGCGAAGAAGAGCACCGCCGGCAAGGCCGCGAGCCGACGGAGCCGGTGAGCCCGGCTCCCCGGAAGCGCCGGGGCCGCTCCGCCCGTCCGCAGCCGATCGCCCGGCGGGGCCGCCGGGCGACCGGTCTGGCGCTCGCTGGCGGAGGGCCCGAGGGCGCTGTCTACGAGATCGGCGCCCTGCGGGCGCTCGACGAGGCGGTCGACGGGCTCGATCTCAACGCGCTCTCGGTCTACGTCGGCGTCTCGGCCGGCGCGTTCCTCGCCGCCAACCTGGCGAACGGCCTGACTTCGGCGCAGATGTGCCGGGCGATCGTCAAGCACGAGCCGGGCGAGCATCCGTTCGTCCCCGAGACCTTCTTCACGCCCGCGGTGGGCGAGTGGGCGCGGCGCGGCCTCTCGGTGCCGCGCCTGGCGCTCGAGGCGCTCTGGGCGTTCGCCCGCAACCCCCGCGACCGCTCCCTCCTCGATTCGCTCACCCGGCTGTCGCGCGCCCTGCCGGTGGGCATCTTCGACAATCGCCCGATCCGCGAGTACCTGCGCGCCATCTATTCGATCAAGGGGCGCACCGACGATTTCCGCGAGCTCGACCGGCGGCTCTACGTCGTCGCCGCCGAGCTCGAGTCGGGGAAATCGGTGATCTTCGGCTCGCCGGGGTTCGACCACGTGCCGATCTCGCGCGCCGTCCAGGCGTCGAGTGCCCTCCCGGGTCTCTATCCGCCGGTCGAGATCGACGGCCGGAACTACGTCGACGGAATCCTGAATCACACGATGCACGCGGCAGTGGCTCTCGAGGCGGGCGCCCGCCTGGTCATCTGCGTCAATCCGCTGGTCCCCGTCGACGCTTCGTCACGCTCCTACGAGCCGGCGCACGGCTCCGAGGACCTGATCGACCGCGGCCTGCCGACGGTCCTCTCGCAGACCTTCCGCACCCTGATCCACTCGCGGCTCACCATGGGGATGCAGTCGAACGCGCGCCTCTTTCGCGACGCCGACGTGCTGTTGCTCGAGCCCGACCGTGACGACCACCGGATGTTCTTCACCAACATCTTCAGCTTCTCGGCGCGCCGCGCGGTTGCCGCCCACGCCTACGAACGGACGCGCCGGGATCTGCTGGCCCGATACGAAGATCTCGCGCCCGTGCTCGAGCGCCATGGCCTGACTCTGAACCGCGCGACGCTCGAGGAGCGGCGCGATCTCTGGGAGGGTGTGGAGATCGACGGCAACCCGCCACCCCGGCCGGCTCCCGGCAGCGAAGAGACCCTCGAACGCCTCGCCGAATCGCTCGACCGACTCGAAGCCCTCCTGCGGAACTAGACCTCGCGCCTGCCCGGTGCTTGTGCTAGGTTTCCGACGCTTCAGCAGACGCCCGATCTCAACCACTCGTCCGCCAGGAAGGCGGCAGGTTCTGGTTCCTGTTCGAGCTGCGGCTCGAACCCAACATGGAGGCGATACCCAACATGTCGAGATCTTCACGTATCCTCACTGCAGCGGGCTGCACGCTCCTCGCGACCAGCGCCCTCTTCGCACTCAAGGTGCCGGAGCGCAAGGGAGTCGAGACCCGCGAGTACCGCGCTCCCGAGATGGGCATCCTGGTGGAAGTCACCGGCGTCGACGCTCTCGGTGGCAGCGCTTCCTCGAAGGCCCAGTCGGATCTCGGAGCCCTCGGTCTCAGCGGAACGCAGGCGTTCGTCGATCTGCGCAGCGGCCGCTGGGCGACGCTGCTTCCTTCCGAGGCGATGATCCCCGGTGTCGGCAACCACCTGACCTGGACCGATGCCGGCCTGGCCTCCGCGCCGCGCGACTTCCGCGAGATCGAAGCGGCCGCGGGACGGATGTTCCTCAACTGGATCGAGGCGAACCAGACGGCGCTGCGGATCGATCCCTCCGAGCTCGGAACGCCCAAGGTCACGTCGCACAACGACGGCGCCCTGGTGCAGATCTGGGTGCCGCGCGTCATCGGCGGCGTCCGCGTTCGCGACAGCGTGATGAGCGCCGTCATCAACAGCGGCAACCTCGTCCTCTTCGGCGTCGAGAAGTGGGGCGACGTCGAAGTTGCTCCGCTGCCGAACTACACGGCCGAACAGTCGGCCCCGACCTTCCTCGCCCACGTCGCGCCGTACGTGCCGCGCGACGCGATGCGCAAGGCGCACCTCGAGTACGTGCCTCTGGCGCGCGGTGAGGACCCGCGGAGCGTCCTCGTCGGCCAGGGTCTCGACTATCGCCTCGCCTGGGTCTTCGAGCCGCGCTTCGATGGCACGGACGCAGAGTGGGAAGCGATCGTCGACGCCAACTCCGGCGATCTGCTCGCCTTCGAGGATCGCACCAACTACGTTGCGGTACCGCGCAACGTGATCGGCCACACCTACCCGGTCACCAACGACGGAACCTCTCCCGGCGGCTCGCTGGTCAACAATCCGGTGCCGTTCGTCAATCTGACGGTCGGCCCGGACACCTTCACGACCGACGCCGGTGGCAACCTGCAGGCGTGCGTCGACGGCACCGCCACGACTGCGCTGATCGGCGCCTACATCAAGATCTCGGACAACTGCGGTGCAGTGAACGAAAGCTCGAGCACGGCGACCCTCGACCTCGGCGGCCTGCCGCCGCCGCCGACGCCGCACGACTGCACCGTTCCGGCCGGTCACTCGGCCGGCGACACGGCCTCGGCCCGTTCCGCCTTCTACGAGATCAACCATATGGCGGAGATGGCGCGCGGGCAGCTGCCGACCAACCCCTGGATCCGGCAACCGCTGCAGGTCAACGTCAACATCACCCAGACCTGCAACGCCAACGGCGGCGCCGCGCAGCTGAACTTCTACCGCACGGGCGGCGGCTGCACGAACACCGGCGAGATTGCCGGCGTCTTCGACCACGAGTGGGGCCATGGCATGGACGCCTCGGACGCCACCCCGGGGATCTCGCTGCCGGGCGAGTCGATCGCCGACATCTACGCCGGCCTGCGACTCAACACCTCCTGCGTCGGCTACAACTTCCGGCCCGGGGTCGTCTGCGGCGGCTACGGCAACCCTTGCATTCCGGTCGGCAGCGGCGGCTGCACCGGCGTCCGCGACAGCGACTGGGCGAAGCACGTCCAGAACCTCCCGTCGACCATCACGACGATCACCAGCGGCGGCTGGGCCTGTCCGGCCACGGGCACCCGCGGGCCGTGCAACCGCGAGACGCACTGCGAAGGTTCGGTGCCCTCGGAAGCGGTCTGGGACCTGTGGAACCGCGACCTCACGGCCGCCCCGTTCAACCAGAGCCTGGATACGGCGCGCGAGGTCGCGACGCGGCTGACCTTCGTCGGTTCGGGCGGCGTCACCTCCTGGTACAGCTGCAACGCGACCACCGGTGGCTGCGGAGCGACGACCGGCTACATGAACTTCCTCGCGGCCGACGACGACAACGGCAACCTCAACGACGGGACGCCGCACATGCAGGCGATCTTCGCCGCCTACAACCGGCACCAGATCGCTTGCGCCACGCCGACGGTGCAGAACTCCGGCTGCGCCGGAGCGCCGACCTCGGCGCCGACGGTCTCGACCGTCGCCCTCGATCGCGGTGCGATCATCAACTGGACGTCGGTCGCCGGAGCCACCTCGTACCGGGTCTTCCGGACCGAAGGCGAGTTCGGCTGCAACTTCGGCAAGGTCTGGATCGGTGAGACCGACGGTCTGACCTGGACCGACACCGACGGTCTGGCGAACGGCCGTACCTACCGCTACATCGTGATGGCGATGGGCAACGGCGACACCTGCTTCGGACCGGCGAGCAGCTGCGCGTCGGTGACGCCGACGGCGGGTGCGAACTTCACCGCCGTCTCCGGAGCCAACGTCTCCTTCAATACCGGCGACGCGGACGACTACCTCGACAACTGCGAATCGGCGTCGATCTCGTTCGACGTCAACAACATCGGCACGGGAACTCTCAACAACCTGCACATCGTGTCGGTGTCGTCGCCCAGCCATCCGCTGATGGACGCGACGGTCAGCAACCTCGGCACGGTCGCGTCGCTCGCCACTTGCGCCACGGCGCCGATCGGCTTCGACGTCGTCGGTGCCGGTCTGGTGGTCGCGGAGACGATCGAGTTCGACGTCGTCCTCACCAGCAACGAGCTCGACCCGCAGACCAAGACGGTCCACCTCTCGATCCCGTTCGCGGAGACGGACCTGATCAATACGCCGAGCAAGACGTTCACCTTCGAGAACGGCACGGAGGGCTGGCAGGTCGTCTCCGGAACGTTCAACCGGAGCGGCGCCGGCGGCGGCAACGCCACCACCTTCTCGGAGCGCTCCTCGGCGCTGCTCGACAACCAGTGCGACAGGATCCGATCTCCGCTGATGGGGATCACTTCGACGTCGACGCTGTCGCTGTGGAACAACTACGACATCGAACCGTTCTCCGCGGGCACCTGGTACGACCGGGCGAACGTCGCCCTCGAGGACGACGGAGGAACTCGTACGGTCGTCTCTCCGACGAGCGGCCGGACCTACAACGCGTCGAACGGCGGCCCCGGTGCCTACTCCGGTTGCAACGACGGGGAACCGGGCTGGGCGGCGACGCAGAACACGTGGGGTACGAGCAGCTGGACCACCGCGGCATTCGGTGTCCCGCTGAACGGCAAGACCGGCCAGCTCGAGATCACCTACTCGACCGACGGTGGTCTCTCGCAGAACGGTTTCTGGTTCGACGAAGTCACGGTGACGAACGTTCTGATCGCAGGCGAGGACAGCTCCTCGAACATCTGCGCGGAGAATCCGCTCATCTTCCGTGACAACTACGAAACGGCGGACGTCAGCCGCTGGGACGACACCAACCCTTGATTCAGGGCAGGTCCCCTGTTTCTTCCCGGCCCGGCGCTCGCGAGAGCGCCGGGCTTTTCTTCTTTCTGCTGCTTTTCTCTGCTTCGGTCGCCGAGTGCGGGGAAGGCGCGGGGCCGGCGCATCCCGACGTCCTGCTGATCACCGTCGACACGCTGCGCCCCGATGCGCTCGGCTGGACCGGAGGAGGGAACCGGACGCCGGTGATCGATGCGCTGGCGCAGAGCGCCTTCCGGTTCCCGGCGGCCGTGTCGCCGGTTCCGCTGACCCTGCCGGCCCACAGCTCGATCCTCACGGCGCTGCAACCGCGGCGTCACGGAGTGCGGGACAACGGCCAGATGGTTCCGTCGGGCGGTCCCGAGCTCCTCGCCGAGCGCCTCCACTCCGCGGGTTGGGAGACCGCGGCGTTCGTGAGCGGCTTTCCGCTGGCGGCGTCGTTCGGTCTCGACCGCGGCTTCGACCAGTACGACGACCGGTTCGCGGAAGGGCCGCGCGATCGTCTGGAGCGGCGGGCGGAGGAAACTGTGGCCGCGGCGCTCGCCTGGATCGGCGGCCGGAGCGGCCCCTGGTTCGTCTGGGTTCACCTCTACGATCCGCACGATCCGTACGAGGTGCGCGGGACGCCGGTTCCGGGCGACCCGCGATCGGCCTACCTCGCCGAGGTGCGGGCGGTCGATGCGGCGCTGGCGCCGCTCGTGGCGACCGAGGCGCGCGCGGGCCGGAATCGCCTGACGATCTTCGCCGGCGATCACGGCGAGAGCCTCGGCGAACACGGCGAAGCGACCCACGGCTTCTTCGTCTACCAGAGCACCCTCGCGGTGCCGCTCTTCTTCCGTTTCCCGGGAGTGGTGAAGCCGGCCGAGAGCGCCGAGCGGGTGCGGCTCGTCGATCTCGCCCCGACCGTTCTCGAGCTGCTCGGACTCCCGGCGTGGAGCGGGAGAGACGGGGTTTCGCTCGCCGGGCTCTTCCGCGGCGAGAAGTTCTCGGCGCCGCCGGCGCTCGCCGAGAGCCGCCGCCCCTGGCCGTCGTACGGCTGGGCCCCGCTCGCGGCGGCGATCGACGGACGCTGGAAGCTGTTCGCCGCGCCGCGCCCGGAGATCTACGATCTCG
>JBFWYP010000056.1:0-15290 GCA_050186295.1 Thermoanaerobaculia bacterium
GACCTCGACGCATTCGCTGCCGACGCTCGACAGCACCTTCATCGTCTTCTTGTGCGCCTCGAGCGGGAGCGCGACGAACACCTGGTCGATGCGCTGCTCGTCGAGCACGGTGCTGGCGTCGGCGAGGGCGCCGAGCACCGGCAGGCCGAGGGGCGAGAGCCGGCGTTTGCCGGGGTCGTCGTCGAGGAAGCCGATCACCTCGACGCCGAAGTCGCGGTGCGCCTGGAGCTTGCGGGCGATGTCGAGACCGAGCTCCCCGGCGCCGACGATGAGGACGCGCTGGAACTTGCCGGCGTGGAGACTGGCGCTCTTGAGCAGGCCGCGGATCGCCACGCGGAGCGCGACGACGGCGACGACCTCGAGGGCCGCGAACAGGGCCATGAAGGCGCGGCTGTAGGTGAAGTACTCGAGGCTGCCCGCGACCAGCGCCGGCCGGTACCAGGTCGTGAGACCCGAGAGGAGGACGGTGCCGAGGATGACGGCGAGGAGGACCGAGACGGTCTCGTCGACGCGCGAGCGGTAGAGGCGCTGGCGATAGAGCCCGTGGAAGTAGAAGACGACGGGGAAGAGGAGGAGCGCGATCGGCAGCAGCTCGAGGTAGCGGTCGAGCTCGGGGGTGTTCTTGGTGAGCGGGACGACCTCGAGCTCGAACCGCAAAGCCCAGGCGCCGAAGAAAGCGAGCGCAGTCGCGACGAGATCCCCGAAGAGGTGGAGCGCGGCGGCGATTCGGAACCTTTGCTGGATCAAGCGAGGGTTTCCTCCGTGTCGGGCCAGAAGGGGCGCATACGCTCCTTCAGGCCGGTGCGGAAACGCTGAACGGAGAACTGTTCCGCCCGGCTGCGAAGGTCCACGGAATTGAACTCCATTCGACGAACTTTGTCAATCGCCCCGGCGAGATCGTCCGCCTCGTCCGAGGGCAGCAGGAGGCCGTGACGGCCGTCCTCGACGATGTCGAGCACGCCGCCGGCGCCGAGGGCGACCACGGGGGTGCCGCAGGCCAGGGCCTCGACCGTCGCGATCCCGAAATCCTCAATGCCTGGTTGGAGATAGCAGATTGCGGCCGAATAGAGCCGGCGCAGCTCGTCGGGGCCCACACGGCCGGCGAAGGTCACCCCCGCGCCGGCCTGTGCCTCGAGGGCGGCGCGCTCGGGACCGTCCCCCACGATGATCAGCCGGGTACGGATCGCGGCACAGGCCTCGATCGCCCGATTCACTTTTTTGTATGGAGCGAGGGCGGCGACCATCAGAACGTATCCGCCCCGGGCGTCGCCGGTGGGGCGGAAGAAGTCGGTGTCGACCGGCGGCGCGAGAACGGTTGCCTTGCGGCCGTAGTAGCGCCGGATCCGGTCGGCCACGAAGCGCGAGTTGGCGAGGTAGAAGTCGACCCGGTCCTGCGTCCGCCGGTCCCAGCTCTGGAGGGCGTCGAGGAGGCGCTCGCGGATCCAGCCGACCGGGCCGCGGGGCGCCGGGAAGTAGGCCCGGCGCTGATCCCAGACGTAGCGCATCGGCGTGTGGCAGTAGCAGACGTGCTTGCCGCCGGGGGCCGGCCGCGCCCCTTTGGCAACGCAGTGGCTGGTCGAGACGAGCAGGCGATGCTGCTGCGTGCCGAGGGTCGCCATCGCTGCCGGAAAGAGCGGCAGGTAGTGGCGGTAGCGCCGCCGGACGAGCGGCGCGTGCTGGAGGTAGCTGGTCTCGATCGTCCGCGCCTCGAGCTCCGGGGCGACCGTTCCGGGGAAGTGGAAGAGAGTGTGGATCGGCGCTTCGGGGACCAGCCGCGCGATCTCCAGCAGCACGTTCTCGCCCCCGCGCTGGCCGGTGAGCCAGTCGTGCACCAGCCCGATCGTCGGTCGGCTCACCGCGGCGCTCCGGAGAGGAGCTCGGCGTAGATCTCCCGGGTCCGACGGGCGACCTCCGGCCAGCGGAAGGCCTCCGCGCGGCTCCGCCCCGCCGCCGCGAGCTGTGCGGCGTGGCCCGGATCGCCCAGCAGGCGGGCGATCGCGGCGCTCCAGGCACCGACGTCCAGGGGATCGACCAGCTCCGCGGCGCCCTCGGCGATCTCGACGACCGCGGGGATCTTCGCGGCGAGGACCGGGGTCCCCGCGGCCATCGCCTCGGCAGCCGGGAGGCCGAACCCCTCGACCAGCGACGGGAAGAGGAGCGCGCATGCGCCCTGGAAGAGCGCCGGCAGCGCCTCGTCCGGCGGTCGCCCGAGGGAGCGCACCCGCGGGTCGTCGGGCGGGGCGGACGCCCCGCCGATCAGAACGAGCCGCGCCTGCGGCAGGTCGACGGCGCGGAAGGCCGCGAGGAGCCGGTCGAGATTCTTGTGCGGTTTGGGGTTGCCCGCGAACAGGAGATAGCCCGGTTCGAGTCCCCGGTCGCGCAGACCCGCGGCGAGCTCTTCGGGCGCGAGCAGCTGCCGGAAGGCGTCGTCGACGCCGTTCCAGATCACGGCGATCCGCTCGCGCGGAACGCCGAGGTGCCGCTGGAGCGCGTCGGCCGAGGCCGCCGAGACGGTGATGATCCGCGCCGCCCGGCGCACCGAGCGGCGCATCAGCCAGCGCGCGTAGACGCGGGCGGCGGCGTGGGGGAGGTACTCCGGATGGCTCAGGTGGATCAGGTCGTGCACCGTGAGGACGACCGGTGCGGGTGTGCCGGGCGGCAGCACGTAGTGCGGCTCGTGGACCAGATCGGGCGCGGTGGCGCGCAGCCGCCGGCCGACGAGGAGCTGCTCGCGCAGCGAATAGCCGGGCGTCGCGTCGTCGATCCAGCGCCACCGGTCCGGCAGGGCGGGAAGAAGCCGTTGCGCGGCGACGGGAGCGACGATCGTGTAGTCGTTTTCGCCGTCGAGCTCCGCCAGTCCTCCGAGCAGGCCGCGGAGGTAGGTACCGATTCCGAAGTCGGCGAGCTTGCGGGCGTCGATGGTGACCCGGCTCAACTCGACCCCTCCGAGGCCGGTCGAGATCCGGCGAGGAGCTCGAGCATCGTCTCCTCGAGTCGGCGGCCGGCGGCGCTCCAGGTGAAGTCGCGGGCGCGTCGTGCGCCGCAGCGCGCTGCGCTCTCGAGCTCCTCCGGGGCGTCGAGCCAGCGCACCAGCGCCGCGAGGAGCTCGTTGGCGTCGTCGGGATCGAACTGAAGGCCGCAATCGCCGACCACTTCCGGCAGGCTCGAGCGGTCGGCGACGATGACCGGAACGCCACAGGCCATCGCCTCGAGCGCGGGGAGCCCGAACCCTTCGTAGTAAGACGGGTAGACGAAGATCGTCGCGGCGCGGAGCGTGTCGACGAGATCGGCGCGGTCGAGGTGCCCGAGTCGACGGAGTCCCATGGCGGCGAGATCGCGCATCCGGCGCTCGGTTGCGCGGCTGCCCCAGCCCTCGGGCCCGACGACGAGGAGCGGCGGCGTGTCGTCGCGTTCGCCGCGCAGACGCTCCCACGCATCGAGCAGGATCTCGAGGTTCTTGCGCGGCTCGACGGTCCCGACGTAGAGGAGGTACCGCTCCGGCAGCCCGAGCCGGCTCCGGATCGCCGCGAGCTCGTCCGCGCCGACGGGCGAGAACTCCTCCGCGACGCCGTTCGGGATGACGACGAGGCGATCGCGCACCGCGGGCCAGACGGCGACGATCTCGTCGGCGACCGAACGCGAGACCGTCAGGACGCGCCCCGCCTTCTCGATCGAACGGCCGAGGAACGGCAGCAGGCTGGCGCGGATCTTCCAGGTCAGCGACTCGGGATGGTGGAGGACGGCGAGATCGTGCACCGTGACGAGCGACGGCACCGGCATGCGCAGCGGCAGGGTCAGGAGCGGGGACCAGAACAGATCGAGGTCGCCGCGCGCCAGCCGTCGCGGCAGGACCCACTGCTGCCAGAGGACGCCGAGCGGCGCCGGCTCGACCTCGAGCGCGATCCCGGCCGCGCCGGTCCACGACGGATCGTGGAGGGGCGCGTGAACCAGGCCCACGACCTCGACCGCGTCGCGACGGACGAGCTCCTCGACGAGCGCCTGCGTGTGGATGCCGATACCGGTCGGCCGCCGAACCAGCGCGCGCAGGTCGACGCCGACCCTCGGCCGTCGGGGCCTGGGGCGGATGGGCTGTTCTCCTCTGTTGCGCCGGTCCGGTCGGGCGGCACCCTGCCGGCACCGCCCGCACCGCCTTTGGAAGTGTACGACAGGGACGACAGGTGCACCGGTCGACCGGTGCTAAAGTCCTGCCGCACAGGAACATGGCTGCCGATCTCCCGCCTTCCACCGCGACTGCCGCGCCCGGCGACTCCGACCCGCAGGAGGTCGCGCGGACGCTTGCCGGTCTGCGCGCCGCGGTGCGCCAGCGTCAGGGCGAAGCGGCCACGGTCCGCGCCGGCGCCGACGAGCTGCACGGCCTGCTGCTCGACCTGCAGCGACACGAATTCGTCGAGGAGCCGGTGCCGGTCTCGCCGCGACCGGTCTACGGTCGCCTCCTGGTGTTCGTGCGCAAGGCCGCGTACCACCTCTTCTTCAAGTGGCACGCGCGCGCGGTCCTGCAGCAGCAGAACGGCTTCAACCAGAGCGCTTCGCGTCTGATCGCCGAGCTCGCCTCGCGCCAGAAACGCCTCGAGGAGGAGATCGGCCGGCTCGAGCGGCGCCTCGCCGAGCGCCGGGCCGAGGAGGGCGAGGCACGCGTCACCGCGCCCGGGGCGGACGGTGGCGATCCGCGCCTGCGGCCCGGATCGTTCCGCGAGTGAGCTACCGGATCGCGATCTGCGCGGCCCAGATCCCGTTCGTGCGGGGGGGCGCCGAGGTCCTCTACGAGAGCCTGCGCGACGAGCTCGTGCGTCGCGGCCACCGCGCCGAGATCGTCAGCCTGCCGTTCAACTGGTCGACGCGCCTCAACATCGTGCAGAGCGCCCTCGCCTGGCGACTGGTCGACCTGACCAGCGCCGCCGGCGAGCCGATCGACCTGGTGATCGGGACCCGCTTTCCCTCCTACCTGGTGCGGCATCCACGCAAGGTGGTCTGGCTGATCCACCAGTTCCGTCAGATCTACGAGCTCAAGGGGACCCGCTTCAGCGATTTCGGCGAGCGTCCCGGGGACCCGGGGATCGAGGCGATGCTGACTCGGCTCGATCGCCGCGGCCTCGGTGAAGCACGGGCGCGATTCGCCATCTCCGACAACTGCGCACGGCGCCTCGCTCGCTTCAACGATCTCGACGCCGAGACCCTCTATCCGCCGCCGAAGCTCGGCGACCGCTACCGCAGCGGAGAGCCGGGCGACTACGTCTTCAGCGTCGGCCGGCTCGATCCGATGAAGCGCTTCGACCACCTCCTGCGGGCGATCGCCGAGACGCGGTCCGGAGTGCGCTGTGTCCTGGCGGGGGAGGGGCCGGAGCGCACGCGGCTCCTGGCGCTCGCTGCCGAGCTCGGCATTTCCGGCCGCGTGGAGATCCTCGGCCGGATCGACGACGAGCTCCTGATCGAGCTCTACCGTCGCGCGCTCGCCGTGCACTACGCGCCGTTCGACGAGGATTACGGCTACGTCACGGTCGAAGCGTTCCAGTCCGGTCGCCCGGTGCTCACGAGCAGTGACTCCGGCGGTGTGCTCGAGTTCGTCCGCGACGGTGAGAACGGCTTCGTGACGGCGCCCGACGCGCCGCGGGAGCTGGCGGCGCGGATCGACCGGCTGGCGGCTGACCACGATCTCGCCCGGTCTCTCGGCGCGCGCGGGGCGGCGCGGGTGGCGGGGGTGACCTGGGATGCCGTGATTCCGCGCCTGTTGTCCCCGCTCGCATGAAGCGACCCCTTCGCCTCGCCTGGGCGAGCCCGCTGCCGCCCTCCTCTTCCGGGATCGCCGACTACAGCGCCGAGCTCCTGCCGATCCTCGCCGAGCGCTCGGAGGTCACGCTGTTCCACGACGACCGCGAAGGCCCTCGCGTCGCGGCGGAGATCGCCACGCGCTTCCCCTGCCGGTCGCTCGCGACGCTCGGGCCGGAGAGCTCCGGCGAGTTCGACCTCGTCCTCTACCAGATCGGCAACAGCGCCCCGCATCACGCCACGATTTTCCGCAAAGCGCTGGCGGTGCCAGGGGTCGTCGTGCTGCACGAGACGATGCTGCACCACCTGGTGCGCGAGATGACCCTGGCGCGCGGCGACTCGCGCGGCTACGTCGACGCCATGCGCTACGCCACGGGCCGCAGCGGAGAGCTCGCCGCGCAACGCCTTCTCGATACCCACTTCCCGGTCGACGTCTGGAGCTTCCCGCTATTCGAGCAGCTGGTCGACCGCAGCCTCGGCGTGATCGTGCACAGCGAGTTCGCGCGTCAGCGCGTGCTCGCCAGCCGGCCGCTCGCCGAGGTTCACCGCATCCCGATGGGCGTCGCCGTCGTGGATCCGGGCGTCGATCCCGAGGAGGAGCGCGCGACCGTGCGGCAGCGTCTGGGCATCGACGGGGACGAGTTCGTCGTCGCTTCGTTCGGCTTCGTCACGCCGCAGAAGCGGCTCGAACCCGCGCTCGCTGCGTTCGCCCGCCTGCGCCGCGATCGGCAGCGCTGCCGGTTCGTCGTCGTGGGCGAGGTCTCGCCGCACTACGACTTCGCCGAAGTGCTCGCGCGCCACGAAGCCGACGGGGTCACCGTGCTCGGGCGCGTCCCCGCCGCCGCATTCTCCGACTGGATGCAGGCCTGCGATCTGGCGGTGAATCTCCGCCACCCGACGGGCGGCGAGACTTCGGCGTCGTTGCTGCGTCTCCTCGCCCTCGGACGGCCGACGGTGGTCAACAGCACCGGCGCCTTCACCGAGGTACCCGAGGGTGCGGTGATCCAGCTGCCGCTCGACGGCTACGAGGAGGCGACGCTCTCCGAGATCTTCGTCCGCGTCGCGGGTTCGCCGGACCTGGCGCGCGCGATCGGTGCCGCGGCGCGTGCGTTCGTCGCCGCCGGGCACACGCTGCGCGCGAGCGTCGACGGCTACCTCGCCGCCTGCGGACGGCTGCTCGCCACTCCGATGGTCCCGCTCGAACCCTGCCCGCCGCTCCTCGCCTGGCCCGCCGACGATCCGTGGCCGGCGCTGCTTGCCGCGGTCGGAGCCGAGGTGGCGGACCTCGGCATCGGCGAAAGTGACGAAGAGGCGTTGCGCGAGATCGCCGCGCGGCTCGCGGAGCTGCGATGAGTGAGCTGCCCGAACCGCTCCCGCGCCCCACCCGTGAGCAGGAGGCGAGACGGAGATCGCGCCGCCGCCGCCGTCTTCTCGTCCTGCTCGGTACCGCGGCGGCGATCGTCGCGCACTGGCTCTACTGGTACGCACCGCGGGAACGCGCTGCGGTTCCGAGTCCACCGTTCGAGCAGCTGCTCTCCGGCGACGGAGCGTGGGACCGGGTCCTCTGGATCGCCCATCCGCACCAGAACCTGGGGGCGATCGACCAGGCGCTGGGGAGTCTCGATGACTACCTCGCCGAGCTCGCGCGGGTCGGTGACCTCGAGGCGCCGAAGGTGCCGCGTTTCGGCCCGTTCTCGGTGCCGCCCGCTGCCGAACTCGCCCTCGGATGGACCGACGACGGACGTCGCCTGCTCGGGGTGGCGCGGGTCCACCGTGGCGTCGGGCTGCTGGCCCGGCTCGCCGGCCGGCTGGCGGGGAATCCCTGGCTCGTTGGAGGGGAGGCCGCGAGCGGCGGCCGCGCCTATCGCGTGCGCTGGCAGGGAGCGCTCTGGATCGTCGAGTCCGCCGACTCGCCAGCCTGGGAAGTCGATCCGCGACGGCCGACGGCGGGCGCGGAACGGATCGCCGAGATCCGGCTAGCTGCCCCCGTCGGGGCCGTGCCGGCAGGCCGATTCGAGCTGCTCCGGGGTGTGGACGGGCTGGAAGTGCGGAGCGGAAGGAGCGGCGGCGAACAGTCCTCGACTCTGGCGCCGGCTCCCGGCAGCGACGCTCTCCTCCTGGATCTTCCGGAGCTTGCCCTTTGGGTCGCGGTCGCGGATCGCGCCCCGCTCGGCGGGCCGGGACTGTTCCTGCTCTGGGAGGAGCCCGACGCCCTGCTGCCGCGCGTGGCGGTTCTGCAGCGCGGACCGGGTCGCGCGTTCCGCCTGCCCGGAGAATCGCTGCTCGAGCTGGTGGGAAAGGGGGAGCCCGGCTACCGGCTCGACTGGTCGGTGCGTGGCACCGACCGCCGCGCGCGCCGCGAGGGTCTGCGGATCGTGCCCTGGCTCGAACGCAACTACCCGCGACCTGGCGGACAGGCGGCCTGGCTGGCAGCAGCGGGGAGGCTCGCCCCGCGGCGGGCGGCCCGGATGCTGGACAAGCTCGCCGGCGAGTTGCGCAAGTTCCCGCTGACTCCGCGGCGCGAGATCGAGCGGGCCGAAGCAGCGGTGCGGCTGCTCGCCCCGCTCGCCGACTGCCCGCGGGTCACCTTCGCCGTCTGGCGCGATCCGGACGAGCTGCGCGTCGAGCTCTGTCCGCGTACCGAGGAGGAGGATCCGGGGATCGATACGTCCTCTTCCGAGGACGATCAAATTGACGAACCGGCTCGAATTCGCTAGTCTTCGCCCGCCTCGGGGGGCTCTTTGCTTTGAAAATCCGATTTGATGCCGCCCGTTCCGAGCCCTTTTTCTGGCAGGAGTCGATCGAGCTGGATCCGTCCGAACTCGACGAACCGAGCCTGAGTGCGGTGACCCCGGTGGAATGCCGGGGCTCGCTGACCTCTTCGGAGTCCGGTTTTCTTCTTCGCGGAACCCTGCGCTACGGCCTGACCGTCGCCTGTGATCGCTGCCTGAAGGAGATCGAAACGCCGATCGAGGGAGAGCTCGATCTGTTGATGGTCGAGCGGGCCCGCCTGCGCGGTGTCGCGGAGGTGGAGCTGCGCGAGTCCGATCTCGGCATCGTCGAGGTCGCGGGAGAGGAGTTCGAGACCCGGCCGCTGATCCTCGAGCAGGTGGCGCTGGAAGTCCCGATGAAGCCGCTCTGTCGTGAGGATTGCCGGGGTCTCTGCCCGGTGTGTGGGGGCGATCGCAACGAGGTATCGTGCGATTGCGAAGCAGGTCAGACGGATCCGAGATGGGCCGCCCTGGCGGCTCTGCGAGGCTCGCTCCCGGACGGGAAGTCGAGCGGGAACTAGGAAGCGAGAAAGGTAGCGGTCATGCCGAATCCGAAACGACGACACTCCAAAGCGCGACGCGACAAGCGCCGTGCGCACGACGCGCTGACGGCGCCCGCGTCGTCCCTCTGTCCGACGTGCGGCGAGCGCAAGCTCCCGCATCGTGCCTGTCCGTCCTGCGGCAGCTACAAGGGGCGGGAAGTCATCGACGTCCAGACGCGTAGCTGAACCGAACCGACCTCCGGAACCCGATGCGCATCGCTGTCGACGCGATGGGAGGCGATTTCGCACCCCGCGCCGCGGTGCTCGGTGCGCATGCCGCTGCCATGGAGGACGGCGTCTCGATCCTCCTGGTCGGGGAGCGAACGCGCCTCGAGCGGGAGCTCTCGCGCCTCGCCAACAGCCGTGGCCGGATCGAGATCGTCCACGCCGAAGAGCGCATCGAGATGGACGAGCCGCCGACGGTGGTGCGCAAGAAGCGCAACTCCTCGCTGGTGGTCTGCGCCGAGCTGGTGCGCGAAGGGCGCGCGGCGGCGATGGTCAGCGCCGGCAACACCGGCGCAGCGATGGTCGCGGCGAAGCTCTTCCTCGGCGCCATCCCCGGCGTTGACCGCCCGGCGCTCGCTGCGGTCTTCCCCAATCCGCACGGCCGCACGGTCGTCCTCGATGTCGGCGCGAACGTCGGCACGAGGCCCGAGCAGCTGCGGCAGTTCGCGGTGATGGGGCACTTCTACGCCCAGGAAGTGGTCGGAACCACTTCGCCGCGCATCGGACTGCTGTCGATCGGTGAGGAAGAAGCCAAGGGGACCGACGTCACACGGGAGGTCTTCCGGACGCTCAAGTCGACGGGCCTCAACTTCATCGGCAACGTCGAAGGACGGGACGTCTTCAACGGCGAGGCCGACGTCGTGGTCTGCGACGGCTTCGTCGGCAACGTCCTGCTCAAGTCCGCGGAGTCGATGGCCGAACTGATCGTCTCGATGATGCGCGAGGAGCTCTCCCGGACCAGCCGGACCAAGCTCGGCGGCTGGCTCGCGAAGCCTGCGTTCCTCGCGTTCAAGCGACGGACGGACTACGCCGAGTACGGTGCCGTGCCGCTGCTCGGTGTCGCGGGCGGCTGTTTCATCGGCCACGGGCGGTCGAACGCCAAGGCGATCCGCAACGCCATCCAGCGTGCGGTCGAATTCGCCGAGGCCGATCTCCACCTCAAGATCCGCGACAAGGTCGAGGAGCTGCGTGCAGCCGAGGCGGCGGAAGCAGCCGCCGCGGCGGCTGCGGTGCCGTCCCTGCCGGAGGAGACGGAGGCGGAGGGCGACGCGCCGGTCGAACGTCGTATCCTCGGACGATGACGCGGACGGCACTCCTCTTTCCCGGCCAGGGATCGCAGAAAGTCGGCATGGGCCGGAGCTGGGCCGAGGCCCATCCGGAGGCGCAGGCGATCTACGACGCGGCGGCCGAGGCGCTCGGGTTCGACATCGCGAAACTCTGCTGGGAAGGTCCCGAGGGCGACCTCCAGCTCACTACCAACACCCAGCCGGCGATCCTCGTGACGTCGGTGGCGATCGCCACCGTCCTCGCGGCGCGCGGCTTCCGGTTCGAGGCCGCGGCCGGCCACAGTCTCGGTGAGTACTCGGCGCACGTCGCCTCCGGTACCCTGTCGATCGCCGACGCGGCGCGGCTGGTGCGACGCCGCGGTGCGCTGATGCAGGAGGCGGTGCCGGTCGGAGTCGGCGCGATGGCGGCGATCCTCGGGCTCGACGCGGAGCAGGTGCGCGCGGTGGCAGCCGAGGCGACGAACGCGGACGAAGTGTGCGCCGTCGCCAACTACAACTCGAACGAACAGACGGTGATCGCCGGACACCGGCCGGCGGTCGAGCGGGCGATGGCACTGGCGAAGGAGCGCGGCGCGAAGAGGGCGCTGCCGTTGCCGGTCTCGGCGCCGTTCCACTGCGAGCTGATGGGGCCAGCGAGACTCGGCCTCGCGCCCGACCTCGCCGCTACGTCGTTCCGGGAGCCGGCGGTGCCGGTCGTCGTCAACATCGACGCCCGTCCGGTGACCGCGGCGGACGCGGCCCGCGACGCGCTGGTGCGGCAGATCGACGGTCCGGTGCGCTGGGTCGAATCGGTGCGCCACATGCACGAGGAGCTCGGCGTCGGGCGCTTCGTCGAAGTGGGGCCCGGCAGCGTGCTCACCGGCCTCGTGAAGCGGATCGTTCCGGAAGCGGAAGCGATCTCGGTCGCCGAACCGGACGGAATGGCGAAGATCGGTCTCTGACCGGCGCGGACGAAAGGAGACCCGGAACGATGTTTCGACTCGACGGAAAGACGGCGCTGGTGACCGGCGCGTCGCAGGGGATCGGCGAGACCATCGCACGACGGCTGGCCGAGCGCGGTGCGCAGGTCATTCTCGCGGCGCGCGGGCTCGACAACCTCGAGCGCGTGCGCGAAGAGATCGCCGGCGTCGGCGGTGTGGCCTGCTGCCTGCCGCTCGACCTCTCGAAACCGGAGGAGATCGGAGCGCGGATCGCGGATCTGCCTACCGAGTTCGAGAACATCGACATCCTGGTCAACAACGCCGGCGTGACCGGCGACAACCTGCTCGCCCGGATGAGCCTCGAGCAGTGGCGCCTGGTCCTCGACACCAACCTCACCGGAACGTTTGCGGTGACCAAGGAGCTGGTGCGCGGCATGATGCGCCGGCGCTGGGGAAGAATCGTCACCGTCTCCTCGGTTGTAGGTCTCATGGGCAACGCCGGACAGGCCAACTACTCGGCGGCGAAGGCGGGACTCGTCGGCTTCGCAAAGTCTCTTGCACGCGAGCTGGCGAGCCGGAACATCACCTCCAACGTGGTCGCTCCCGGTTTCGTCGAGACCGCGATGACGGACGTCCTGCCCGAGGCGGCGAAGAAGGATCTGTTCTCCCGCATTCCGCTGGCGCGGCTCGGTCGCGCGGAAGACGTCGCCTGCGCCGTCGTCTATCTCGCGAGCGAAGAGGCGAGTTACGTGACCGGACAGGTGCTCAACGTGTCCGGAGGTCTCTACATCTGAGTTGGACTCCGCTCGAAGCAATGTGTTAGAACTTCCACCCGTCTGAACTCTCAAGGAGGATTTCGCGAAATGTCCGTAGCCGAAAAGGTCAAGAGCATCATCGTGGAGCAGCTCGGTGTCGAAGCCGACGAGGTGACCTCGGATGCCAGCTTCACCGAGGACCTGGGCGCCGATTCGCTCGACATCGTCGAGCTCGTCATGGCGTTCGAGGAGGAGTTCGGAATCGAGATTCCGGACGAAGACGCCGAGAAGATCTCCCGCGTGCGCGAAGCCGTGAGCTACATCGAACAGCACTCCGCGGACAAGAACTGAGCGCGAATTCCCTCGCCGCCACCGCGCGGCGGAAAGGCAGTGACTTCCCGAATCATGTTGCGACCTGAGCGGCGTCGAGTCGTCGTGACCGGGGTCGGTCTGGTGTCTCCCCTCGGGGTGGGTACCGACGCGACCTGGCGGGCTCTCCTGTCCGGGAAGAGCGGCGTCGGTCCGATCACGCGCTTCGACGCCTCGGCGTACGACGCGCGGATCGCGGCCGAGGTGAAGGACTTCGACGCTTCGCAGTGGATGGAGAAGAAGGAGGTCAAGAAGTCCGACGTCTTCATCCACTACGCGCTGGCGGCGACGCAGATGGCGCTCGACGACTCCGGCTTCACCATCGACGAAGGAAACGCCGATCGCGTGGGCGTGGTGATCGGCTCGGGGATCGGCGGTCTGCCGCTGATCGAGCGCACCCATTCCACCTTGCTCGAGAAGGGTCCGGACCGGGTCTCGCCGTTCTTCATTCCCGGACTGATCGTCAACCTCGCGGCGGGCCAGGTTTCGATCCGCACCGGTGCGCGCGGTCCGAACAGCGCGCCTGCCACCGCGTGCACGACCGGCCTCCACGCGGTCGGCGACGCTTTCCGCCTGATCCAGCACGGCTATGCCGACGCGATGATCACCGGCGGCGCGGAATCGGTGATCAGCCCCCTGGCAGTCGCCGGTTTCAACGTCATGCGCGCGTTGTCGACGCGCAACGACGACCCCGAGCACGCGTCGCGTCCCTGGGACAAGGACCGGGACGGCTTCGTGATGGGCGAAGGGGCCGGGATCCTGGTGCTCGAGGAGCTCGAGTCGGCGATAGCGCGTGGCGCGACGATCTACGCCGAGATCGCCGGCTACGGAATGAGCGGCGACGCGTACCACATCTCCGCCCCGCACCCGGAAGGCCGCGGTGCGGTCGCCGTGATGCGCGCGGCCCTCGACGACGCCGGTCTCGCGATCACGGACGTCGACTACATCAACGCCCACGGCACTTCGACTCCGCTCGGCGACCTCGCCGAGGTGAAGGCGATCCACACCGTGTTCGGCGAGCACGCCCACCGGCTCGCCGTGTCGTCGACCAAGTCGTCGACGGGGCACCTTCTCGGTGCGGCCGGCGGCCTCGAGTGCGGGATCCTCGCCCTCGCCGTGCGCCATCAGATCCTGCCACCGACGATCAACCTCGTCGAGCCGGGAGAGGGCTGCGACCTCGACTTCGTCCCGAACACGCCCCGCCCGGGGCGGCTCGAGGTCGGGCTCAAGAACTCGTTCGGATTCGGCGGCACGAACGGTTCGCTGGTGATGAAGCGCTTCGCCTGAAGCGCGCCGAATCGACGAGAGTCCTCCTCGAAACGTCGCTAGCGCGTCCGCCGCGCCGGGTTCGCGATCGCCAGGAAGAAGAGAACCAGCCCCGCGAGATGGAAACGAGCGCGGGCGGCGGAGTCGTCGGCGGGAAGTGCCCGGCAGGCGAGGAGGACGAGCACGAGCGTCGCGAGGGCCTGCCCGCTCCTGCCCGATCGACGGTCCGTGGAGGGCCCGTCGGTTGCCTCCTTCCGCCTGCAGCTACATCCTGCCGTAGTTCGGACCCCCACCGCCCTCGGGCGGCACCCAGTCGATGATCTGGTAGGGATCGAGGATGTCGCACGTCTTGCAGTGGACGCAGTTCGAGGCGTTGATCTGGAGGCGCTTGCCCGCGGCGGTCGAGTCGTCGGCGACGATCTCGTAGACCGCCGCCGGGCAGAATCGCGTGCACGGATTCGCGAATTCCCGGACGCACCGGTCGACGCAGATCGACGGGTCGTGCACGAGGAGGTGGACCGGCTGGTCCTCCTCGTGCGCGGTACCCGAGTTGTAGACGTCGGCGAGGCGATCGAAGACGAGCTGCGTGCCGCCCGCGACGGCCGCGACCGGAGGGGAGGGCTGGAAGTCGGCGCGCTCGGTCTCCAGATTGCGCATCCGTTCGTGCCCGGCTTCGGCCGGCAGACGATCGAACAGCCCGAAGCCCATGCCGCCGGTGACGGTGCCGAGTCCGGCGTTGACCATTCCGTTGAAGCCGCCGCTCTCGAATCCCTGGTGGAAATTGCGGCTCTTCCACAGCTCCTGCTTCGCCCAGCTGTGCTCGAAACGCGGGGTGAAATCGGCACCCGCGGTGGCGAGGCTGCGGCCGGCGACGGCGGCGTCGAAGATCGCTTCGGCGGCCAGCATGCCGGACTTCATCGCCAGGTGGATCCCCTTCAGCCGCTGCCCGTCGACGAAGCCGCCGCTGTCTCCGATCAGACAGAAGCCGTCGCCGCCCAGCCGCGGCATCGCCCAGTAGCCGCTCTCCGGAATCGCCTTGGCGCCGTAATAGGCCATCTTGCCGCCGTCGAGGAGGCGGGCGATCTCGGGGTGGGTCTTGAGGCGCTGGAACTCGAGATGCGGATCGGAGTGGGGGTTCTCGTAGTCGAGGCCGTAGACCAGGCCGACGATCAGCAGCTCGTCCTTCATCCCGTAGAGGAAACCGCCGCCGAAGTGGTCGGGCCAGAGCGGCCAGCCCATCGTGTGCCAGATCTCCCCGGGTTCGAAACGTCCCTTCGGCAGCTCCCAGATCTCCTTGAGGCCGAGCGCGTAGACCTGCGGGTTCTTTCCCTCCGAGAGCCCGAGGCGCCGGTCGAGCTGCTTGGCCAGCGTGCCGCGCGGCCCCTCGCCGAGAACGGTGATTCCCGCGCGGATGTCGACGCCCGGTTCGAAGTTCGCCTTCGGACGGCCGTCCTTGCCGATCCCCTTGTCGCCGGTGCGGACGCCGGCGACGCGGCCGCGGTGGTCCGGGTCGAAGAGGATCTCGCGTCCCGGAAACTCGCAGAAGATGTCGACGCCGAGCTCTTCGACCTCCTTCGCCATCCACTTCACG
>JBFWYP010000057.1:0-9832 GCA_050186295.1 Thermoanaerobaculia bacterium
GCCCCGTGAGCGAGCCGATGGCGACGGCGTGGAGGACTTCGAGGAGCGCCACGAAGTTGAGCCGGGTGAGCTTCTCGAGCGACTCGCCCGGGAGCACGCCGCCACTCTCGATCAGTACCACCGGAGTGCCCCAGGCGGTGAGGTTGTCGCCGAACGAGCGCTCGCTCCAGGTGTCGTCGAAGCGGCCGACTCCCCCCGGGATGAAGTCGGAGAGCACGGCGGCGATCGCCCCGGCGGCGCGCAGCGAGAGGCGGCGCTCCGGGGTCACCGTCTTGGCTTCGTCGCCGACCACCGCGAGGACCGAGATCGTGGCGAGCGTGTCGCTGTTGCCGACCGTGCGCCGTCGGTTCTGGTCGTGGAGGTTGAAACCGAGCGCGGGCCGCCAGGCTCGCCGCAGCTCCTTCAACAGGCGCCCTTCCGGCGTCGCGAGGTTGAGCGCGTCGCGGTTGATGTCGATTCCCTGGGCGTTCCTGCGGCGATACGCCTCGGCGCCGTCGGGGTTGAGCATCGGAACGAGGATCAGGGTCAGGCGGTCGAGGATCGCGGCGTTGGCGGGCTCGTCGGGGCGGCTCAGGAGCTCGTCGGCGAGATCGAGCAGCGCCGGCGTCGCGGACGGCTCGTCGCCGTGCATCTGCGACCAGAGGAGGATGTGGGTCGCACCGTGCCCGACCTTGAGGAGCTGGATCGGTCGCCCTTCGATCGATCGACCGACCCGCTGGCGCTCGATCTCCGGGTGCCTGGCAACCAGCGCCTCGATCCGCTCCGAGAGATCGGCGGGGCGCAGGCAGGGCGCCGCGACGTCGACGAAGCGCGTCTGCGGCCAGCGCTCCCAGAGTGCGCGCGCCCGCGCCGGCGGTCCGTCCGGTGGCGTCGCTTCGATCGCCGCGGCGGGAGCGGCGATCGCCCCCGGGACCAGCACGAACCAGAGCAGCCAGCATGCAGTCCGCTTCATCCGACCTCCTCGAGAGCCCGCTCGATGCGCCGCGACGAGCGCGACCAGAGCCGGTGAATCGCCATCGCCGCGGCGATGCTCAGCGCACCCAGCGCCGCCGCTGCGAGCGGCCGGCTGTAGATCATGAAGCCGGTGGCGAAGAGCGCCGCGTAGACCGCGACGCAGCCGAGCGCGGCGCAGGCGAGACCCGACGGCAGCTCGCCGAGCCCGGACGGCAGCGGCTCCCCGGCCGCCGCCGCCTCCCGTCGGACGCGCTCCCATCCCGCCCCGCCGGGGCGGGTCGCGCGGTAGAAGCGGCGCAGCGTCGCCGGATCCGTCACCGGTCCCCACCAGGCGGCGGCGAGCCAGGCGACCGTCGTCACCGCGACGCCGGTCACCATCTGGCGCCAGGCCGGAAGCGGCGCGCCGAAGAGGCGCTCGTGTCCGAACTGGAACCAGACAGCGACCAGGAACGAGACCGCCATCGCCGCGAGCTCCGCCGCCGCGTTGACCCGCCACCAGAACCAGCGCAGGAGGAAAAGCAGCCCGGTGCCGGCGCCGACCTGGAGCAGAATCTGGAAGATCTGCAGGGCGTTCTGGAGGAGGAGCGACAGCGCCCCGGCGGCGGCCATGAGGAGGAAGGTCGCGACGCGGCCGACGCGCACGAGCTCGCGCTCGCTCGCTCCCGGCTTCACGAAGCGGCGGTAGAAGTCGTGGACGATGTACGACGATCCCCAGTTGAGATGGGTCGAGATCGTCGACATGTAGGCGGCGGCGAGCGACGCGACGACCAGTCCGAGCAGCCCCGCGGGCAGGAACGTCAGCATCGCCGGATAGGCGAGATCGTCGCGCATCACCCCGGGATCGACCTGCGGGAAGGCGGTGCGCAGCGCCTCGAGATCGGGGAAGACCACCAGCGAGGCGAGCGCGACGACGATCCACGGCCAGGGGCGGAGCGCGTAGTGCGCGACGTTGAAGAGCAGCGTCGCCCCCTGCGCGTGCCCTTCGCTCTTCGCCGCCAGCATGCGCTGGGCGACGTACCCGCCGCCGCCGGGCTCCGAGCCCGGATACCAGGCGCTCCACCACTGCACGGCGAGCGGGATGACGAAGATCCCCAGCGCCAGATCGCGCTTCGAGAAGTCGGGGAGGAAGGCGAGCCGGCGCGCCACCTCGGGATGCTGCAGCAGCTGGCCGAGACCGCCGACCTCGGGTCGACGCACCGCCCAGACGGCGGCGAGCACCGAGCCGATCATCGCCACCACGAAGAGCGCCAGATCGGTGATCAGGACGCCGGTGAGACCGCCGAACAGGGAGTAGACGACGGCGACGCCGCCGGCCACGAGGAGGGTCGTGAGCGGCGGAACGCCGAGCAGCACGCCGCCGATCTTGATCGCCGCGAGCGTCACCGAGGCCATGATCAGGACGTTGAAGAAGGCGCCGAGGTAGAGGGCCCGGAAGCCGCGCAGGAACCGCGCCGGCCTCCCCGAGTAGCGCAGCTCGTAGAAGCCGACGTCGGTGTCGACGCCCGAGCGTCGCCAGAGGCGCGCGTAGACGAACGTCGTCACCATGCCGGTGAGGAGGAACGCCCACCAGACCCAGTTGCCGGCGACGCCGCCCGTGCGCACGATGTCGGCGACGAGATTCGGCGTGTCGGTCGAGAAGGTGGTCGCGACCATCGAGATGCCGAGCAGCCACCAGGGCATCTTGCGACCCGAGAGGAAGAACTCCGCGGTGCTCGTGCCGGCCCGCCGCGAGACCGCCAGCCCGAGCGCCAGCGAGCCGGAGAGGAAGGCGACGACGACCCACCAGTCGAGCGCCTCGAGTCTCATCGCCGATTCCTCCGTACGGGTGCCATGGCGCGAGTCTACAAGCTGCCCTGCGATACGCTGGCCGCTCCGCGACGCACTTCGACAGGACGAACGATGACCCGAACGCTCCGCACGCTCGCCCCTCCCTTCCTCGCCGCGCTGCTCGCCGGCTGCGCTTCGACGCCGGCGCCGACACCCGCTCCGGTCGCCGAGCACGACGTCGTGCTCCGCGGCGGAACGATCTACGACGGCAGCGGCGGCGCACCGTACGTCGCCGACCTGGCGATCGACGGCGACCGGATCGCGGCGCTCGGCGACCTCGCCGGCGCGCGCGGCCGCCTCGAGATCGACGTCGCCGGTCGCGCGATGTCGCCCGGGTTCGTCAACATGCTGTCGTGGGCGGACGAGTCGCTCCTCGTCGACGGGCGCTCGCTCTCCGACATCCACCAGGGCGTGACGCTCGAGGTCTTCGGCGAAGGCTCGTCGATGGGACCGCTGAACGAAGCCATGCGCGAGCGCATGCGCGCGAACCAGAACGATCTCCGCTACGACATCCCGTGGACGACCCTCGGCGAATACCTCGAGCACCTGGAGCGCAAGGGGGTCTCGACCAACGTGGCGTCGTTCGTCGGTGCGGCGACGGTGCGCGTCCACGAGATCGGCTACGAGGACCGGGCGCCGACGGCGGACGAGCTCGCCCGGATGCGCGATCTGGTCGACGCGGCGATGCGCGAGGGGGCGCTCGGCGTCGGCTCGTCGCTGCCGTACGCGCCGGCGGTCTTCGCCTCGACCGACGAGCTCGTGGCGCTCGCCGAGGTCGCCGGAAGGTACGGCGGCCGCTACATCTCGCACATCCGCGACGAGGGCGACCTGCTGCTCGAGTCGCTCGACGAGTTCCTCGACATCGTGCGGCGGTCGGGTGCCAGCGGCGAGGTCTACCACCTCAAGGCGTCGAACAAGCGGAACTGGCACAAGGCGGACCTCGCGATCGCGAAGCTCGCCGCCGCGCGCGCGGCCGGCCTGCCGGTGAGCGCCGACATCTACCCCTACGCCGCGAGCTCCACCGGGCTCACCTACGCCCTCCCCGCCTGGGTGCTCGCCGGCCCGCCCGAGACGCTCTACCAGCGTCTCGCCGACCCGGCGATCCGCGCCCGCGTGATTCCGGAGATGGATCTCATCCCGCCCGAAGATCTCCTGCTCGTCAGCTTCCGCAAGCCGGAGATGCGGCGCTACGTCGGCTGGACGCTCGCCGACGTCGTCGCCGAGCGCGGCACGCCGCCGAAGGAGACGGCGCTCGACCTCCTGGTCGAGGACGAAAGCCGGATCGGCACCGTCCGCTTCACCATGAGCGAGGAGAACGTCCGCAGCTTCCTCGTCCAGCCCTGGGTCGCCTTCTGCTCCGACGGCGGCTCGGTCGCCCCGGAGCCGCCGTTCACCAACTCGCAGCCGCACCCGCGCACCTACGGCGCCTTCGCCCGCGTGCTCGGCCGCTACGTGCGCGAGGAGAGGCTGATCTCACTCTCCGAGGCGGTGCGTCGACTCTCCGCCTTCCCGGCCGAGAACCTCCGGCTCGACCACCGTGGCCGGCTCGCGGTCGGCTACTACGCCGATGTCGTCGTCTTCGACCCGGCGACGATCGCCGACCGCGCCACCTACGAGGATCCTCACCAGCTCGCGACCGGCGTCGAACAGCTGTTCGTCAACGGCGCCGTGGTGATCCGCGACGGTGTCCATACCGGCGCCACCCCGGGCCGCGCCGTCCGCGGCCCCGGCTTCTCCGGAGGGAACCGATGAACCGGACCGTCCCGCACGTAGCGCTCGTCGCGATCGTCCTCGCCACTTTCGTCTCCTCCGCCGTCGCGCGGGCCGACACCCCGCTCGCCGAACGCCCCGGAGTCCGCGACGCAATCACCGTCGCCGACCTCTGGATCCGCGAACAGGTCGCGTACCACGGGATCCCCGGGGTCGCCGTCGCCATCGTCTCGGGCGACGAGACGGTCTGGACGAACGGCTACGGCGTCGCCGATCTCGCCACCGGCGAGCCGGTCACTCCGCACACCCGGTTCCGGCTCGGCTCGGTGTCGAAGCTGTTCACCGCCAGCGCCATCCTCCTCCTGCGCGACGAGGGCCGGCTCTCGCTCGACGATCCCGCGAGCCGCTTCCTCCCCTGGTTCCGGCCGGAGAGTCCGTTCCCGGGCAACCCGCCGGTGACGATCGAGCAGCTGCTGACCCACACCTCGGGCCTGCCGCGCGACGCGCCGCTGCCGTACTGGTCGACCCACGACTTCCCGACCCGCGAGGAGCTGCGCGCGTCGCTCCCCGGGATCCGCCTGCTGTCGCGCCCCGGCGAGACCTACCGCTACTCCAATCTCGGGATCTCGCTGCTCGGAGAGATCGTCGCCGCCGCCTCGGGCCGCGACTGGGAGACGTTCGTCGAGCGCCGGATCCTGGCGCCGCTCGGCATGGCCGAGAGCCGCGCCGATCTCTCCGCCTCCGAGCTCGACGGCCTCGCCCGCGCCTACCTTCACCGCCAGCCGGACGGCCCGCGGCGCGAAGCGATCCACTACGAGACACACGCCATCTCGCCCGCCGCCTCGGTGGTGTCGACAGCGGCCGATCTCGCGCGCTTCGCCGCCTTCCAGCTCACTGCGGCCGATGAGAGCTCCACCGGGACGCCGCCGCTGCCGCCGGCAACACTCCGCGAAATGCAGCGCGTCCACTTCGTCTACCCGAGCTGGAGCGGCGGACGCGGTCTCGGTTTCGGCGTTACCCGCCGCGACGGCCGCACCTATCCGTCGCACGCCGGCTGGATCGGCGGCCACCGCACCGACTTCCTGCTCGACCCGGCACGGCGGATCGCGGCGGTCGCGATGACCAACGCCGACGACGCGAGCCCGTCGCTCTTCACCCGCAAGCTGCTCGATCTGGTGGGCGGAGCGATCGCCGCGGCCACCGCGCAGCCGGCCCCGCCGCGGGCCACCGATCCCGCCTGGGCCCGCCTCACCGGCCGCTACACCGACCCGTGGGGCTGGGAGTACGAGGTCCTCGTCCTCGACGGCGCGCTCGCCTTCTACGAGCACGACTACCCTCCGGACGACGATCCGGACGCCTCGATCAACCGGCTGACCGCGGTCGGACCGAACGAGTTCCGCATGGCGGACGGTGAGCCGGTGGTCTTCGAGACCGACGCGGAGGGCGCCGTGGTGCGGATCCGCCGCCGGTTCGAGACCCTGACTCCGGTCCGCTAGAGCGTTCGGTTTTCTTTCTTGACGCTCTGCGGCTCGATTCATGCCGCAGTGCGACAAATCTGGTTAGGATAGGGCATGACGCCCATCCCCGAGCTGCGCATCCGCGAGCGAGCGCTCGCCGACTACCCCGGGATCCTGACCCCGCCGGCGATCGCGGCGATCCGCACGCTGGCGCCGTTCGACGCCGAGCGCCGCAAGCTGATGGAGCGCCGCATGGCGGTCCGCGCCGCGCGCGCCGGGGAGCGCCGCCGCATTGACTTCCTCGCACCCGACTCGCTGATTCCGCGGACTTCGATCCGGGTCGGCGACGCGCGTGCCGGCCGCTTCACCGGCGCCCCGATCCCGCCCGATCTCCGGCGCCAGTGGATCCAGGGCACCGGTCCGGCAGCCCGTCCCCGCGCCTCGGTCGAGGCCGGCCTGCGCAACGTCGCCTACGCGCTCCTCTCCGGCGCCGACGGCTGGATGTTCGACGGCGAAGACGCGCTGGGCCAGGTCGACACCATGTCGCTCGACAACCAGCGCAACCTGAAGCTCGCCTTCGCGCGCGATCCGCTCTTCCTCGACGTCGCGGAGCAGGTCGCGGCCGAGATGAACCGCTGGGCGAAGGAATTCCTCGGGCGCGAGACGATCGCCGACTGGCGGCAGCAGCTCGACTTCACGACGCGGATCTTCCGCTGCCGTGGCCTCCACCTCGACGACCGCCACGTCGGACTGGCGACCGGCGGCGGCTTCTCCGCGTCGATCGTCGATCTCGCGCTCTACGTCGTGCACAACCACGAGCAGCTGCGGAGCGAGGGGCGCTCGGTCGTTCTCTACCTGCCGAAGATCGAGACCGCCGAAGAGGCCGCGCTCTGGAACGACCTGCTCGACGCCCTCGAACGGCACCTCGCGCTTCCCGCCGGGACGATCCGGACCTACGTCCTGATCGAACGCATCGAAGCCGCCTTCCAGCTGCTCGAGATCCGCGCCGCCCTCGGGCGCCACTTCGTCGGCTTCAACACCGGGCGCTGGGACTACATCAACAGCGTCGCCGACGCGATGGCCTGGGATCCCGGCTTCGTCAATCCGAACATCGACGCGATCGGGATGACCTACGGCTACATGCGCAACTACGAGGACCGCGTCCGCCGGGCGGTCAACCTGGCGGACGCCGAAGGCAACTTCGCCCTCTGGCAGGGCGGGATGGAGCCCAACATCCCGGTCGGTTCGGAAGCCGGAGTGAAGGCCGGCATGGCCCGCGCCATCGCCGGCGGAGAACGCGAGGAACGCGAGGGGGCGAGCGGCAAGTGGGTCGCGCACTGGAAGATGGTGCCGATCGTGCGCCCCGTCTGGGAGCGCGCCGGGAAACCGAACCAGCTCGGCAGGGAGTTTCCGCCCCTCACCCACACCGATCAGGACGCCGCCGGACTGACCCTCCTCGAGCCGGCGCCTCGCACCGTCCGCGGCGCGCGCGACCTCCTCTCGGTGGCGCTCCAGTACGGCAACGCCTTCGGCCAGGGTTTCCAGGCAGCGGCGCTCAAGCCGGCCGACTCGTTCGGCGACGACGACGTGCTCTACCTGATGGAGGACATGGCGACCGGCGAGATCCGCGTCAGCATCCTCTGGGAGTGGCTGCACAAGGCGGGCGTCTTCACGGAAGCGGACGCCGCGACCGGGGTCGCGGCCGGCGAGCCGCTCACCCGCGAGCTCTTCGACCGCCTCCTCGAAGAGGAGTACGCCAAGCTCCTCGCCGCCGCCGACCGTGACGTCCACGACGACTCCAAGGGAACCACGCTGCCGATCGCGCGCGAGATCGTCCGCGAGATCGTGCTCCATCCGCGCAAGGCGCCCTGGTACGTCGACCTTCTCAACCTCAACCTCGACAACGAATCCCTCGCCGTCGCCCGTCGGCGCGTCGCCGGCTACTTCGAGGCCTTCGATCGCACCGGCATGCGCACGACCGCCAATCCCGATCTCGACGCCTGAACCCAGGAGCCCGACCATGACCCCGTTCGAGCAGGAAGTGCAGGAGACCCGGAGCTGGTTCGAGAGCCGCCGTTTCGACGGCATCGTGCGCCTCTACTCGGCGCGCCAGGTCGTCGAGCAGCGCGGCACGATACGCAACGACGCGACCGTCGCCCGCGAGGCCGCCGACGGCTTCTTCGCACGTCTGCGGGAGCTCTTCGAGGCGCGGAAGAGCGTCACCACGTTCGGGCCGTATTCGCCCGGCCAGGCGGTGACGATGAAGCGGATGGGGATCGAGGGGATCTATCTCGGCGGCTGGGCGACCTCGGCGAAAGGTTCGACCAGCGAGGACCCTGGTCCGGATCTCGCGAGCTATCCGCTGTCGCAGGTTCCGGACGAGGCCGCGGTGCTGGTGCGGGCGCTCCTCACCGCCGACCGCAACCAGCAGTTCCTGCGCCTGCGGATGAGCGAGGCGCAGCGCCGGTCGTCGCCGGCCGTCGACTTCCGCCCCTGGATCATCGCCGACGCCGACACCGGCCACGGCGGCGAGCCGCACGTGCGCAATCTGATCCGCCGCTTCGTCGAGGCGGGTGTGCCCGGCTACCACATCGAGGATCAGCGGCCAGGAACCAAGAAGTGCGGTCATCAGGGAGGCAAGGTCCTCGTCTCCTCCGACGAGCAGATCAAGCGGCTCAACGCGGCACGCTTCCAGCTCGACATCCTCGGCGTCGCCGGCATCATCGTCGCGCGCACCGACGCCGAGGCCGCGACGCTGCTCGACAACCGCGGCGACGAGCGCGACCAGCCGTTCATCCTCGGCGTCACGAATCTCTCCATCCCGGCCTACAAGGCGGTCTACCTTGCCCTCCTGCGCCGCCTGCACGAGGCCGGCATCGAGGAGTTGAACGGCCACCTGCTCTACGCCCTGTCGGAGGAGGAGCGCGCCGAAGCCGACGCCTGGCTCGAGAGGCGCGGCCTCCTCAAGCTGGTGAGCGAGAGCGCGGCGGCGTTCGGCCGGCCGGACGCTCCCTCGGCCGACGCGCTGTTCGACAAGATCGCGGGGCGCGTACTCGACGCCTGGGAGGCCGAGGCGGGTCTCGAGACGTATGGCGAGGCGGTGTCGGAGCTCCTCGAGTTCCGCGCCGGGGAAGGCGAGGTGCTCGAGATCGACGCCGCCGGATGGCGCGAGTTCGCCGGCACCGCCGGCCTCTTCGCGGCGCAGCAGAAGGCGCGCTCGCTCGGGATCAGCGTGCCCTGGGACGCCGAGCGGGCGCGGACTCCGGAGGGCTACTACCAGGTGCGCGGCGGCGTGCCGTACGCGATTGCCAAGTCGCTCGCCGCGGCACCGTTCTGCGACATCCTGTGGATGGAGACCAAGACCGCGGACCTCGCCGAGGCGCGCCAGTTCGCCGAGGCGATCCACGCCCGCTTCCCCGAGAAGATGCTGGCCTACAACCTCTCGCCGTCGTTCAACTGGGATTCGACCGGCATGTCGGACGACGAGATGCGTCAGTTCCCGGAGGAGCTCGGCAAGCTCGGCTTCGTCTTCAACTTCATCACCTACGGCGGCCACCAGGTCGACGGCATGGCGGCCGAGGAGTTCGCGACCGCACTGCGGCAGGACGGGATGCTGGCCCTCGCCCGCCTGCAGCGCAAGATCCGTCTGGTCGAGTCGCCCTACCGCACGCCGCAGACGCTGGTCGGCGGACCGCGCGCCGACGCCGCGCTCGCTGCCGCCTCGGGGCGCACCGCGACGACGAAGGCGATGGGCAAGGGCTCCACCCAGCACCAGCACCTGATGCAGACCGAAGTGCCGAAGAAGCTCCTCGAGGAGTGGCTCGGCGACTGGGTCGAGCACTACCACCTTCCCGGACCGCTGCACGTCGCGCTGCGGCCGCAGC
>JBFWYP010000058.1:0-7948 GCA_050186295.1 Thermoanaerobaculia bacterium
GACTTTCCGAGTTCCTTGGCCAACTCTGCCTGGCCTAGCCCGGTCTCGTCGAGACAGCGCTTGAGCGCATTTGCGACGTCGAGGAGCTTGAGGTTGGAGCGCTGGAGGTTCTCGGATAGCTGGGTGAGTGTGTTGCGCCCCGCGTCGAGCTCGCCCTCAGCGGCGACGAGGCAGGGGACGGTCTCCAGGCCGGCGATGCCGGCGGCTCGCCAGCGGCGCTCGCCGGAGATGATGACGTAGCCGCCCTCGGCGTCGGGCCGCACATGGATCGGGTTGTGGATGCCGATGGCCGCGATGTTGAGCGCGAGGCCCTCGAGGTCCTCCCGGTCCTCGGCGCTCAGGACGTCGGCGACGAAGTCGCTGCGGACTTGGCGCGGGTCAGGGTGAACTTCGGCGATCGGGACGTCGACCACCCGACGGCGCCCTCCCGCCTGGCGGCGCTCGGTCTCCTCCTTGAGCGCGCGCAGCCGGTCGAGCGAGCTCATTCCCAGGGTTGCCTCAGATCTCTCAGCCACCGATCAGCCCTCCGCACAGTTCCATCCAGGTCTCCCGGGTCCCGCGGTCGGCGCGGCGGAAGCGCCAGACCGGGACCCCCTCGTCGAGCGCGTCCGAGACGGCGACGCGCAGGGTCAGAAACGGCTGCGTCAGCGGCACGTGCTCGCCGAGCAGCTCGATGTAGCGGTTCTGCTGGCCCGAGGAGCGCGTGAAGCGGTTGATGAGGATGCGGTTCTCGAGCCCCGGACGGATCGCCCGGATCTCCTCGATCGTGGCGAGCGTCTGCCCGAGCGCGAGAAGCGAGAAACTGTTCGGCTCGAGCGGCGTTACGACCAGATCGGCCCAGACCTGCGGCCCGAGGTGGCGGAGCCCGATCGCCGGCGGCGTGTCGATCACCACCAAGTCATAGGGCAGCGCCCGCAATCGGTCGCGCACGCGGGTCGCGTCTGCGAGGCCGACCCGCTGGTCGACCTCGTCGAGCCGCTGGTGACCGTGCAACAGGTGGAGGCCGCTCGGAGTGACCGTCGGCGCGATCGGCGCTTCCGCGAACAGCCCGGCGGAGCCGCCCGTCTGCCGGGCTACGGCCGCGTCTCGCGCCAGCATCGTGCTGGCGTTCCCCTGCGTGTCGAGGTCGACCACCAGGGTGCGTAGGCCGCGCTCCATGCCGGCCAGGGCGAGGTGGCAGACGAGCGTCGTCTTCCCCACTCCCCCCTTCTGGTTGGTCACCGTGACGATGCGCATGCCTTGACCTCAGTTCGCCGCGAGCGCCTGCTCGTAGGGGCCGGGCAGGTCCAGGTCGGCGGTGACTTCGACGTTCAGCTCGTAGCCGGGGCGGACCTCGATCGTCGGACGGACGTCGAGGTTGCGGCGGAGGTACTCCGTGGCGACGCGGCCGAGCTCCTGACCGACGGCCGCCGCCGCGAGCTGCGCGGGCGTGGGGCCGGACTGGAAGTTGCCGTCGTCGTCGGGCTGCGAGAGCTGCACGCCAGCCGAGACGGCGGCGATCAGTAGCGCGCTGCCGAAAGTGCGGACGAAGTGGTTGTTCACCCGGTCGCGAAGCCCGGCCGCCGCGGCGACGTCCGCTCCCTGCATGCCCGCGAGGTCGAGCGAACGGCCGTCCGGGAAGATCAGACGGTTCCAGGCGACGAACACCCGGCTCTGGCCGAACGCGACGCGGCTGTCGTACTCGCCGACTAGGCGACTGCCCTGCGGGACGAGCAGATAGCGCCCCGTCCGGCTGTCGTAGACGTTGCGACGGACGAGCGCGGTCGTCTGACCCGGCAGGTCGGAGTTGATCCCGGCGGTGAGGACCGCAGGGATGAGCGCGCCGGCCGAGATCCGGAACGGCGAGCCCGCCGGGTGCAGCGTGCCCGGAGCGGGCTTCCCAGACGGCGCGGCTGGTGGCGCGACCTTGGCCTCGACGGCACGCACCAGCTCGGCTCGAAGAGACGCGAGATCCGGAGGCCCCGCCACGCCGCCGTCCAAACCCTCCGCGTCGGGCCGATGGGGCGTCGAAGCTGCCCGCGGACCGGTCGAGCGGAAGTCCGCCGGCACCAGGTCGGAGTCGAGAGCGCGCTGAAGCGGTGAACGCGCAGCGGAGGTTTCCCCGCCGCCACCGCGAGGGTACTCGCGACCGTAGGCGTCCACGGGCGGACCCGCCACCAGGGGATGCTCCTGCTCCGCGAGCAGCTGCTCGAAGCCGGGGGGCAGATCGTGGGCAGACCCGAGCTGTCGGCCACGAGCGATCGCCGCCTGCTCGGCGGCGAGCTTCGCTTCCCGCTCGGCCGCTCGCTGGATGCGCCCGGCGAGGTCGTCAACGGGCGGCGGCACGGAAGCGACGCGACGCTCCTGGCTAGGCCGGCGCGCCTTGGAGCTCACGAGGTAGCCGACGAGCCAGAGCACGGCGACCGCGAAGATGGCGGCGATCCAGACGATCGCCGAGCTGAGCTTCTTGATCCGGGGCCGTGGCGTAAGCTCGAGCTCCGCCTCCTTCGGCTCGGCCGGCGGGGTTGCCGTCTCCATTAGCGGCCCCCCGCCGCCACGCGAGCGAAGCCGCGGTTGGTGATCTTCACCGCCTTGCGCGACCGGCCGACACCGCTCACCAGCTCGCCGCGCTCGAAGAGCCCGTCGACGACGACCCAAGAGCCGTTCATCCGGTAGTTGAGGATCGCCTCCTCACCCGTCTCCGTGCGGGCGAGGAAGGCCGGCGCGTCGACGGCCGCGGCGCCCGCCGGAAGCTGAATGTAGGTGTGATGCCCGTCGTCGAAGATCGTGGTGGGCCGGAAACCGGCGAAGAGGCCACCCGAAACCGCGTAGTCGAAGTTCATCCGGCCGGGGTTCATGGCGCCGGTCAGGCTCGCGATCGTCGCCTCGCTCTTCCGGCTGGCGCGAGCAGACTCGAGCTGCGCAGCGTCGGACCACTGCTCCACGACGTCGCCCGGGTAGTAGAAGCGCACCCGCCGGAGGTAGGCGCCTTCGGCGTCCTCGCTCTTCCCCTTCGCCGGCGCCACCAGGTTCAGGTGGTAGGTCCGGCGGGTCGTGGTGACGATCATGTTGGTGCTGATGCCGTAGTCGCGCGGCTTCACCACCACATGCGGTACGAGCGCGTCCGGATCGCCCGAATAGAGCGGACTCGAGATCCAGCGCTCGGTGTCGCCTAGGGCCACGCCGTGGACGACCTCTCCCGCCTCGAGCTCGACGTCACAGGCCCGAAGCGGCGTGCACTGGAGGACCGGCTGGCTCTCGCCGAAGGGGTAGACCACCGAATCGCTGCGCTCGATGACTGGCGCCTTGCCGGTCGTGGCGTACTGCTGGGTCGCCTCCCGGACGGCCGCGTCGGGGCGCGACCCGGCGTTCGCCGCGCCCGTGCCGAGAGCACCGAAGGTTCCGAGAACGGCGAGACAGGTGATTGCGAAGCGCTTGGGCTGAGACGTCGAGTATCGGGACATCGAAGTTCTCCTCACAGGGATTGCGTCCAATTGATCTCGGTGACGTAGAGGCCGAGAGGGTTGACGAGCAGCACGTCGGTGGTCTCCGGCGGTGTCAGCTCGACGCCGAGCACCGCCTGCCAGGCGGTTTCCGAGAGGATCCGGCCACCCTGGGCGATCTGGGTCTCCCGCCACTGCACCTGCCAGCTCGACGCCGAGAGACGGAGCACGGACTGCACCTGAACAGCGACCGTGCCCTCGGCCTCGCGCAGGAACGGGTTGCTCCTCTTGAAGTAGTCGTTGAGGAAGCCGAGCGCGCCGTCCTTGGCGTGGCCGTAGGCACGGTTGATCACTGTCTTCTGCACCTCGGCGTCCGAGAAGACCGAGCGCACGTCCCGGATGAAGAGGTTGAGTTGGTAGCGGATCAGGCGCTCGTCCGTCTTGCGGAGCTGCTCGGCCGGCCCAAACGCCACGGCCTGGCCGAGCCGGTCGACCTCGACGACGAACGGCGAGACACGACTCTGGCTCGCGAGGTGGATGAAGCCGACGGACAGGATGCCGTCCACCGCGAGCAGGCCGATCGCCGCGAGTTGCCAGTTTCGCTTGCCGCGCGAGAGGCCGGCGTAACGGTCGTCCCATTCGCGACGTCCCCGAGCGAGGCTCGGATCCTCGGGCGTCGGTTCTGAGGCGGCGCGGTCGCGCCGGAGAAGGCGGTTCAGCTTCATTGACCCTCCACGAACAGGGAGCGCAGGCTGAAGCCGGGGCCTGCGCCCAGCATCTGGCTTGCGAACATCGGCACCTTGGTGGTGACGAGCGCGAGCACGACAGCGCCACCGAGGACCTCGAAGAGCGGCCCGGGATTGTCGAGCGCGACGGCGTTGAGCATCCCCGCCCACTGCGCGGCGAGCGAGCCGGCGATGCCGAGGATGAGATAGGCGACGAAGAGCTTCACGCCGACCCGGAAGACGTAGACGAGGTAGCCGTCGGCGAGCCCGGCAGTGAACCGCGAGCCGCCGAAACCGAGGAGCACCACGCCGCCGCCGAGGACGATGTAGCTCTCGACCAGGTAGACGAGGAGCATTCCGGCCATCCAGGCGTAGCAGAGGATGAGCGTCAGGCAGGTGAACAGAATCATCGGCCCGGTGATCGGGTTGAGAAGGCCCCAGTTGTTGAGCCCGTCGAGCAGCCCGAGCGCGAGCAGGAACCCGCCGGAGAAGACCGACGACGGGTTGATGCCGTCGATGCCGCCGGCCGCGGCACCGGCCTGTTCGAACGAGCCGATGACCGTGGGCACCCAGATCGGCGAGAAGACGAGCACCGTGTAGAGAATCGACAGGACGAAGACCTGGCGGAGGATGTGGACGAGCACCTGCTCGCCGCCTTCGTGCCGGCCGAGCGTCGACCAGATCCCGACCCAGGCGATCTGGATGACCATGAGCGCGAAGAAGAGGTTCTGCGCGATCGGAAAAAGCGTCGTGAACCACGTCTGCGTGGCGAGCTCGAAGGTCTGGACGATGCCGTCCAGGATGCCGAGGACTGGCATACCGCCTCAGTCCTGCCCGCCGGGCGCTGCGCCGGGGCGCCGACCGGGGCGAACGGGGGGAAGCGGCCCCAAGTGCTTGCTCTGCTCGAGGAGAATCTGGAGCTGGCGCTTCGCCTCCTTCGCTGCCTTCTCGAGCTCGATCGTCGAGAGGACGAGCCCGACGGTCTGGCAGTTCGGAGCCGCGGAGTTGCCGGGCGTCCGACAGTAGGCGACCGCGTCTGCCCAGAGGTCGCTCGACCGGACCGCCTCGCGGTTCCAGAAGGCCCCGTCGTAGCGGGCCGACCGAACCGGCGAGCGGAGCGCGGTAAGGGGGTCGTCGCCGTTGGCGAGCTCCTCGGCGGAAGGCTGGCCGCAACCCGCAACGAGCAGGCTCGCCAGCGCAATGGCTGTGAGACCGGCCAGGAACGAAGTCCTCATCGCGATCCCCTGGCTGCCGAGCGCGTGCAGCCGTAGCAGGCCCATGGCCAGTCGGCGGGAACGCCGCGCGACCCGCCGGCGCCGTCGTAGGGCGGCACTTCGGAGACCCCGTTGACGATCCACTGACTCGTCGTGGCGCGGTCCGACGCCTCGCGGTCGAGCTGGTAAGCCCAGTAGACCGTCTGGACGTTGGTCTGGAGCGAGAGCTGCTGGCTGATCTCGGCGAGCTCGCCGGCCTGGTGGTGCAGGAATTCGTTGGCGGCCTGCAGCGCCTCGACGTTGCCGTCCGCGGCCTCGGCGTCGGCCGCGAGGCGTTCCAGGATGTGCTGCGACGGGACCGACTCCCAGGAGATCCGGTGGAGCGCGTTGAGCGAGTAGCGCAGCGTGTCGAGCGTGCGGCGGTTGCGATGCTCGAAGATCTCCAGCCAGCCCTCTTCGAGAATCGGCTCGTAGCCCGGGAACGTCTCGGCGAACTGGGCGTCGATGTCGTCCAGGGTGTGGCCCAGCGACTCGCCGTACTGGATGATGTCGTTCACCGCCACGGCCAGCCCCACGAGGCTCCGGAAGGAGAGCTCGTCGAAGCGCTCCAGGTTCTTCACCATCGTCGCGTAGCGCTGGTAGTCGTTGATGAGCTGCTCGTACTGCTGGTAGATCTCGTACACCTGCTGGATCACCTGCGTGGCGTTCTCGATCCAGTTGACGGCGTCGTAGACCAGCCACTGCGCCTTCGCCGGACGAGGGGTCACGAGGCCCGAAACCAGGCTGAGGCAGAGACAAGCGACGACGATGTGCTTCAGCCGGCGCATGCGAGGCTCCTTTCGTTGCGGTCGCTCGATCGGTCGGCCAACTGGTCCGCCCAGCGGTCGAGCCCGCGCTGGCGCACCCAGGCGCGCGGCCACTCCGGGCCGTACATCGCCCGCAGCTCGCGGATCGCGCGGAGGTCCTCGCGGCCGGTGGCGCCGACGAAGGCGAGCGCGAGCGGTCCGAGAGTGAGGTCCATCAGGCGGTTCCCGAGCGGCGAGGTGTAGTAGTAGTCGCGCTTCTTGGCGCTCTGGGCGACGATCTCGATCTCCCGCTCGTTGAGACCGATCGCGCGGTAGATCGCGGCGCCCTGCTCGGAGCCCGCCTCGCTGTTCGGCAGCAGGATCTTGGTCGGGCAGCTCTCGTAGATGACGTGGCGCTTCGACGAGGCGTGGATGTCGGCAAGGCTCTGCGTCACGAAGACCACAGCGGCGTTGTACTTGCGCAGTTCCTTGAGCCAGAGCTGGATCCGCTCGGCGAAGAGCTCGTGGAGGAGGTAGGTCCAGGCCTCCTCGAGAATGATCAGCGTCGGCCGCCCGTCGAGCCGCTGCTCGATCCGGTGGAAGAGGTAGAGGAGCGCCGGGATGACGATGCGATCGCCGAGCTCCATCAGGTGCGACATCTCGAAGACCTGGAAGCGGCCCTCGCGGAGACCGTCGCTCTGCGCGTCGAGCAGGGCGCCGAAGTTGCCCTTCAGCGTGTAGGGGCGGAGGGCTTGGCGGAGGTTCGGGTCCTGGAGCTTCACCTGGAGGTCGGTGAGCGTGCGGGAGGGCGAGACGGCCAGCAAGCCGAGAGCGTGATCGATCGCGCCCCGGTGAGCCGGCGTGACGACGACGCCCTGCAGAGCCATGAGGGTCTCGATCCACTCCGCGGCCCAGGTCCGCTCCGCCGGCCGATCGATCTCGGCGAGTGGGTAGAAGGCCAGGGCGTCGAGCGATTCGGCGGCGATGTCGTAGTGATGGCCGCCGCAGGCGGCGACCAGCGGGAACGACGAGTAGCCCTTGTCGAAGGTGAAGACCTGGGCGTCCGGGTAGCGGAAGAACTGCGCCTGGATGAGACCCAGAAGCGTGCTCTTGCCCGCTCCGGTCGGCCCGAGGACTAGGGTGTGCCCGACGTCCGAGACGTGGAGGTTCAGGCGAAACGGAGTCGAGCCGCTGGTCGCCGCCCAGAGGAGCGCCGGGCTCCCCGTCGGGTAGTACCCGCAAGGATTGGTCGGCAGGCCCGGCCAGACGCTCGTCGTCGGCAGGAGGTCGGCGAGGTTGAGCGTACTGATGAGCGGCCGGCGGACGTTCGGATGAGCGTGCGACGGCAGGCTCGAACGGAACGCCTCGAGAGCGTTGACGCGCTCGATCCGCGCCGCGAAACCGCGATTGTGGATCTCCTTGAGCACCTGGCGCGCCGCGACCTCGACGGCGGCCTCGTCCTCGCTCATCAGGACGATGGCGGTCGTGTAGAAGCCGTACCGGACCGCTCCCCCGAGACACTCGGCGAGCGCCTCGTCCGCGTCTTCCGCCATGCGGACGGCGTCGCGGTTCAGGAACTTCGGCTCCGCCGCCTTCTCCTCGGTGGTGATCGCCTCCTTGATCAGCCCGCCGAGGCCCTTTCGCTTCTGCCACCAGTTCCGGCGGTAGAGCCGGATGTGCTTGGCGGCCGACTCGGGGTCGAGCGGCAGGAAGCGATGGGACAGCCGGTACTCCATCGGGATGCGGTGGAGGAAGTCGAACATCGCAGGGTGCGACTCGTGGGGGAAGCCCGTGACCGAGAT
>JBFWYP010000059.1:0-7929 GCA_050186295.1 Thermoanaerobaculia bacterium
TCGGCCGGCATCGTCTACACCGAGGTGACCGACGCGAAGGACCTCTACATATCGATCACCATCCCGTCGCTCATCGTCGCGACCTGGGGCGGCGGCACCGGGCTCGCGACGCAGCGCGAGTGCCTCGAGCTCCTCGACTGCTGGGGACGCGGCAAGGTGCGCAAGTTCGCCGAGATCGTCGCCGGAGTCGCCCTGGCGGGCGAGATCTCGCTGGCCTCCGCGATCTCGTCGCTCGACTGGGTGTCGAGCCACGAGCAGTACGGCCGCAACCGATGAGCCAGGCGTCGCCCCCCGAGGGGGGCCGGGCCGGAGCCCCCCCGGCACCCCCGACTGGCCGGACGCACGGCGGTGGGATGGTCGGCGACTTCCCGCTGCTCGTCGAGACGCCGCCACCCGGCCTCGTCGGGCGTTACATCGTCACCCAGAAGCACACGCTAGGACTGATCTTCGGCGGACTCGATGCCTGGGTCCGGAGCCGCCACGCCCCGTTCCCGCGCGGCTACACGCTCGCCCGCGTCGCGGCGTTCTTCACCCGACCGTTCGTCGACCGCGAGATCCGCTCGCAGCCGTTCCCGGTGCAGCTCCGGCGCCGTCTGGAGATCCTCGGACCGACCTACATCAAGCTCGGCCAGGTCCTGTCGCTGCGCGAGGATCTGCTGCCGAAGATCATCACCGACGAGCTCAAGAACCTGCTCGACCGGCTGCCCGCCGTGCCGCTCGACCGCCTCAAGGAGATCGTCGAAAAGGACCTCGACCGCCCGGTCATCGCGATGTTCGAGTGGATCGATCCCGAACCGCTGGGTTCGGCGTCGATCGGCCAGGTCCACCGCGCGAAGCTGCTCACCGGCGAGGACGTCATCCTCAAGGTCGTCAAGCCGGGCAACCGCGAGACGCTGCGGCGCGACACCATCCTCCTCAACCTCCTGGGACGCTTCCTGCAGACCTTCCTCGAGCGCTTCCAGCCGCGCAAGGTGCTCAAGGAGTTCACCGAGTACACGCTGCGCGAGCTCGACCTGACGCGCGAGGCGGACAACGCCGAGACGTTCGCGGCCAACTTCCGCGACATGCCCGACATCGTCTTCCCCAAGATCTACCGCGAGTTCTCGGGGCGCGACGTCGTCTGCATGGAGTTCCTCGACGGTTTCAAGCCGAGCTCGAAGCGCGCGCTCGAGCTCTCCGAGGAGGATCGCGACAAGCTGGTCGACCTCGGCGCCGCGGCGATCATCCGGATGCTGTACCACGACGGCTTCTTCCACGCCGACCTGCATCCCGGCAACCTGATGATCCTGCCGGACACCCGTCTCGGCTTCATCGATCTCGGCATGGTCGGCCGCTTCACCGAAGAGCTCAAGCGGTCGCTCATGTACTACTACTACTGCCTGGTGATGGGCGACTCGGAGAACGCCGCCCGTTACCTGTCGATGGTCGCCCACGCCGGCCGCAAGGGCGACATCGTCGGCTTCCGGCGCGAGGTCGAGGAGATCTGCCGCCGCTGGTCGAAGACCTCGAACTTCCGCGAGTACCCGCTCGCCCAGCTCATCCTGCGCTCGGTGGCCCAGGGCGCTCGCTACGGCATGTACTTCCCGGTCGAGACGGTGCTGATGGTCAAGGCGCTGGTCACCTTCGAGGGGGTCGGCCACATCCTGCGCCCCGGCTTCGACGTCAAGGGGGTGTCGCAGAAGCACGTCAACGCGATCTTCCTCGAGCAGTTCTCGCCGCTCAAGATCGCCAAGGACCAGCTGCGCGGCGCCCCCGAGCTGATCGACGCGCTGTCGAAGGCGCCGATGCTGATCACCGAGGGCCTGCGCCTGCTCGAGTCGACCCAGCGCCAACCGCAGGAGAATCCGTTCGCCGGGCTCAAGACCACCCTCTTCGGCGGCTCCTGCGTCATCGCCGCGGCGATCCTCTTCGCCTTCGGCAAGCCGTGGTACTTCCACCTGCCCGTCTTCCTCCTCGGCCTCCTGATGGCCTTCTGGCCGAAACGCTAGGCGCGCTTCCCGTCCGACCGGAGCCGCAAGCGGATCAGCCGGGCGCGCGCTGGAGCGCTTCGAATTCGGCGTGGAAGCCGTCGACGATGCGCTGCGGGTCGGGGATGAGGCCGGCGTCGGTGCCGACGCCCATTCGCACCTGGCCGTTGTAGGAGAGGATCGAGACACCGAGGCCGACCCGGCCGGCCTGCGGTACCCAGAAGAAGAGGTCGCGGATCGAATGGCCGGCGAACCAGAGGGTCTGCCGCGGACCCGGCACGTTGGTGAAGACCGCCGTCGCCTTGCGCTGGAAGATGGCGAGCATCGCGCGGTGCACCCACTCCGGGAGCGCCCCCATCGCACGGAGGAGTGCGAGGACGACCAGCGGTTCGGTCGAACGCTTGAGCGCCGCGGTGCTCGACCGCAGCAGCGCGAGCCGGCGGTGCGGGTCCTCCACTCCGACCGGAAGCTTGAGGAAGACCAGGCCGAAGCGATTGCCGAGGTCGGCCATCTCGTCGAGCGGCCGCAGGCTCACCGGCATCGCCGCCCGCACCGCGAGCGACTCGTCCGGCCGCCCGTCGCGCTCCAGGTAGCGTCGCAGTCCGCCGACCATCGCCGCGTTGAGCACGTCGTTGACGGTGCCGCCGTGCGCCTTGCCGACCGCCTTGACGTCGTCGAGCGGCACCTGCTCCGTCCATGCGACCCGCTTCGACCTGCCGAGCGCCCCCTTGAACGGCGTCGGCGGATCGGCCGGCAGCGCCAGCAGCCGCGCCAGCGCCCCCGACGCTGCCGTGCCGCGGATCACCGGGTGGACGCGGCGGTACGCCTCGAGCGGCGCCAGCATCAGCCGCACCATCTCGGGCATCCAGCGCTCGGCCGCCTGCCGCGCCACTTCGAACGCCGGCTCGCCGCGCCGCATCAGGATGTCGAAGAACGGATTGGCCGAATCCGAGTCGAGGTCGCCCGGGATCTCGGTCGTCGCCGGACCGCGGCGGTCGAGGTCGGTGAGCGCCAGGATCACCGTCACCAGCGCGATGCCGTCGCCGATCACGTGGTGGACCTTGGCGAACAGCACCGAGCCCTCGCGGTGCCCCTGCAGGAGATGGAACTCCCAGAGCGGATGCGCGAAGTCGAAGTCGCGCTCGAGGTGGCGTTCGATCGCCGCCGCCAGCGCCGCGTCGTCGCCCGGCTCGGCGATCCGCTCCTCGCGCAGATGACGCCGTACGTCGAAGGTCGCGTCGTCGACCCAGACCAGCCGCCCGTCGTCGTCGGCGATCCGCTGCCGGAAGCGCGGAATCTTCACCAGCCGTTGCTCGAAGACCTCTGCCGCCTCCTCCCAGCTCACTTCGCCGGAGAGCGGCAGGACCCCCTGGACGTGCATCAGGTTGGTCGGGTCGTCCATCCGCAGCCAGGCGATGTCGACCGCGGCGAGCGGACTGCCGCTCTCGCCTGGGAGGAGCTTCGCCGGTCGTGCGGCGGGATCCCGGAGGGGAAGGACGCCGTCCATCGCGGCGCGAGTCTAGCGGTTCGCCGCCCGCGCCGCGGCGCCCGGGCGGCGGTAGGATCCCGTTCCATGGCCGAACCCGTCGACTCCCACGACTGTCGCGCCGGGCGCTTCACCGGACGCGTGGCGGACTACGTCCGGGCGCGGCCCGGTTACCCACCGGCGCTGCTCGACTTCCTCGCCGACCGCGGCGCGATCTTCCCCGGCGCGATCGTCGCCGACGTCGGCTCGGGTACGGGACTGTTCACCGAGCTCCTCCTCGCCGCCGGCGTCCGGGTGCACGCCGTCGAGCCGAACGCCGAGATGCGCGCCGCGGCCGAGGCGCGCCTCGGCGGGCGGCAGGAGTTCCACTCGGTCGACGGCCGCGCGGAAGCGACCGGTCTGCCGGAACGTTCGGTCGATCTCGTCGTCGCCGCCCAGGCGTTCCACTGGTTCGATCCGCGAGCGACGCGTGCCGAGTGGCACCGCATCCTGCGGCCGCCCGGCCGCGCCGCCCTGATCTGGAACGCGCGCCGCGCGTCCGGGACGCCGTTCCTCGAACGCTACGAGCAGCTCCTCCTCGACTTCGGCACCGACTACGGCTCGGTCGGCCATCGCGGCGTGAGCGCGGAGCGGCTGGCCGACTTCTTCGGCGCCCCGCCGGCGACCTTCCGCGCCGAGAACGTGCAGCGGCTCGACCGCGAGGGCGTCCGCGCCCGCCTCCTCTCGTCCTCGTACATCCCGGCCGCCGGGACCGACCGCCACCGCGAGATGCTGGCGGCGCTCGACGAGCTGTTCGACGCCACGGCGGTCGAGGGAGAGATCGCGATGGCCTACGACACGGAGCTGTTCCTCGGCGAGCTCAGGGGTGCGGCCGACGACGAAGAGCGCCGGGGACGGGAGGTACGATGATTCCGGCAGGCGGGAGCAGCACCGGTATCCGCGGCATCGCGCAGCTCGCCTACACCGTTTCCGATCTGCCGCGCGCGGTCACCTTCTACCGCGACGTCCTCGGCCTCCGCTTCCTCTTCGAGGCGCCGCCGGCGCTCGCCTTCTTCGACTGCGGCGGCGTCCGCCTCATGCTCTCGGCGATCCCCGACGAACAGTCGCAGAGCCACCCGATCGTCTACTTCAAGGTCCCCGACATCCACGCGGCGGTCGAGTCGCTGCGCCGGAGCGCCGCGCCGATCCGCTCCGAGGCGCACGTCGTGACCCGTCTCGGTTCGATGGATCTCTGGCTCGCCTTCACCGAGGATCCCGACGGACATCCGGTCGGCCTGATGAGCGAGCAGCCCGCCCCCGAAGAGTAGGCGCGGTCAGTTCGCGGCGAGCGCCCGTGCCCGCGCCGCGCGTTCGCGGGCGGCGGTCTCGTCGCCGGCGCGTGCCGCCACCTCCGCCCAGACCTGCCAGGCGACCGGCCAGTCCGGAAGCAGCTCCGTCGCACGACGCCCGTCGGCCTCGGCGGCCGCGAGCTCGCCGCGGGCGAGTCCGATCCGGGCCAGACGGGTGTGGAGGATCGCGCTGTCGCAGTGCGCTGCCACCGCATCGCGCAGGGCGCGCTCCTCGTCGGCCGGGCGGCCGGCGCGGCTGAGCATCTCCCCGAGACCGATCCAGGCCGGCAGATGCCGCGGATTCGCCGCCAGCGCCTCACGGTAGGCGCGTTCGGCCGCCTCCGGCTGCCCCGCCTCGAGCTCGAGCGCGGCCAGGCCCGTGAGCAGGAACTCGTTCGCCGGGTTGACCGCCAGCGCCAGCTCCCAGGTGCGGCGGGCGGTCGCGAACTCTCCCGCGCGCTGCTCGGCATAGGCGAGCTGCGACAGGAACGGCACCGAGTAGGGGCTCTTCCGCACGAGAGTCCGGAGGTCGGCGCGCGCGCCGGCGAGATCGCCCGCCGCGAGCTTCCGCTTGGCCACTTCGAAGTCGGGCAGGAGCCGGAGCCCTTCCGCCGGATCGAGCGTGCCGCGCTTGGCGCTCGCCCCCGAGAGGTAGCCCAGGCTGGCGAGCGCGGCCGCGAGGTCGGCGTCGCGCGGCGCCGGCCCGGCGTGCAGGGCGGGGCGGCGCTCGAGCTCGCGCAGCGCTTTCCGCAGCTCGCGCGCGACCTCCGGCTCGGCGCTCAGCCGGTTCGCGAGTTCGGCCGCATCCGCCTCGAGATCGAAGAGCGCCGGCTTCGGGCCGACGACCAGCCGCCAGCGGCCGCGGCTGACGGCGACGAGCGGACTCCAGCCGTAGGTCGAGGCCGGGAATTCGGTCTCGTGGTAGACCGGCAACGGTTCGTTCTCGCGCCCGAGCTCGAGGGGCCTGCCCGCCACCCGCGGCCGTGAGGTTCCGGACGGGCTCGGCGATGCGGACGGTGCGGCCGATCCGGGCGGTCCGGCGACCGCAGCCATCGTGGCCGCGAGCCGCACCGTGGCGACCGGAGCGCGCAGCACCGTCCCCGGCTTCAGTCCCGGTCCCTGGACGATCAGCGGCACCGCGAGGGTCGCTTCGTGCAGCAGGTAGCCGTGCTCGAACTCGCCGTTCTCGCCGAAGCTCTCGCCGTGATCGCCGACCGCGATCACCCAGCGCGGCCGGTCGGCCCGCATCGACGCGAGCGCCGCGAGCAGCCGTCCGATCTCCCGGTCGATCGCTTCGATCTCCGAGCGGTAGCGCTCGCGCTCGCTCGTGCCGGCCCCTTCGTAGGGCGAGTGCGCGTCGTAGAAGTGGACCCAGAGGAAGAGCGGCCGCTTCTCCGGCACGGCACGACCTTCCCTCAGCGCGGCGTCGACGACCTCGCGCGCCGGCCGCTCGGCATACCCGAACTCCCCCACCCGCTCCGCCGCCATGCGGTCGTCGTAGACGTCGAATCCCCGGTCCAGGCCGAGACGGTGATCGAGCACCCGCGAGCCGACCACCGCGATCGTCGCGTAGCCCGAGGCCGACAGGCTCTCGGCGATCGTGGTCGCTTCGTGCGGCAGGACGCCGCCGTTGTTGTCGCGCAGGCCGTGCTCGTTCGGGTCGAATCCGGTGAGCAGCGAAGCGTGCGCCGGCAGCGTCAGCGGCACCGGCGAGAGGGCTCGCGCGAAGCGCACACCCCCCGCCGCGAGCCGGTCGAGGTTCGGCGTCCGGGCGGCTCCGCCGTAGCAGCCGAGCTCGTCGGCGCGCAGCGTGTCGAGCGTGACGAGCACGACATCCGGCGGACCCGCCCACCCCGGCACGCCGGCGAGCGCCGCAATGACGAAGATCAGGGAGAGGAGGCACCGCACGGAAGCGGAGGGTACCACCCCGCTCAGGGCCGATCGACGAGCGCTTCGAGACGCGGCTCCGCGAGCGCCCGCGCGCGGAGACCCGGCTCGGCAGCGAGCGCCTGCCGCAGCGAGTCGCGCGCCGCGTCGACCTCTCCCTCCCCGGCCTGGAGGCGCGCCAGGCGGAACCGCGCCTCCGCGAACTCGGGCTCCCGCGGAGTCGCCCGCTCGAGCCACGAGCGCGCCGCGGCGCTTCGCCCGAGATCGTCGAGGACGACGCCGAGCGCGCCGGCGTGCGCGAAAGTGCCGGAAGGGGCGAGGCGCGCCGACTGCTCGAGCTCGAGCGCCGCGCGCTCGCGATCGCCGGCACCGAACGCCGCGAACGCCACCTTCGCGCGGAGCTCGGCGTCGTCGGGAGCGAGCTCGGCGGCGCGGGCCATCGCCTCGAGCGCACGCTGCCGCTCGCCGCTCCTGCCGAGGGCGGCCCCGAGCCCGGTCCAACCCGCCGCGACGCGCGGCTGCAGCCGCACGAGCTCCATCCACTGGACGACGGCATCGGCCGTGCGCCCCGTAAGCAGGAGGAGCTCGGCCAAGGCGCGGCGGATCTCGGGCTGGTCGGGCGCTCCGCGCACCGCGCGCTCGAGGCGCCCGATGGCGTCGGCCGGCCTTCCCAGCGCCGTCAGCGCTTCGGCCGATCGCGCGAGGGCGAACGGATTCGCTGCGTCCTCGGCGAGCGCGCGGTCGAAGCGCGCCAGCGCCGTGGCGGCGTCGCCGCGCTCGAGCGCCTGCTCCGCTTCGCCGAGCCGGTTCCAGACGCCGATCCGGTCCTTCGGGTCGGGCAGGCCGGGCGGAATCGCCGCGTCGTTCGCCGAGGGCGATCCGGCGCCGAGATAGCCCAGCGCGCGGAGCTTCGCCACCGTCTCCGGGTCGTCGCGGCCGGCCGCCACCGGCGCCGCCGACGGCTGCTCCGCGAGCACCGCCGCCAGGCGTCGAGCGATCTTCCGCTCGGCGGTCGCGTAGAGGTTCCGCGTCTCGCCCGGGTCGGCCTCGAGATCGTAGAGCTCCGGGCGCGGCGCGGCGATCAGCTTCCAGCGTCCGTCGATCGCCGCCGCGAGCGGGGCCCAGCCGTACGACTGCCAGGGGCGGCGGCTCTCGGCGAGCGCCGGCGGCGCCGAGAACTTCTCGCCGCGGAAGAGCCCGGCGAGCGAAACCCCGTCTCTCCCGCTCCACGCCGGGAGTCCGAGCAGCTCGAGAACGGTCG
>JBFWYP010000060.1:0-7364 GCA_050186295.1 Thermoanaerobaculia bacterium
GTGCAGCAGGCTCACCGAGTGCGGGTGCACGCTCGCCGCACGCCGGTGGACCTCGATCGCCTCGGCGGAGCGGCCGAGGCGGCGCAGCGCGACGCCGTAGCGGAGCTGGCCAGAGAAGTCGTCCGGTTTGGCGGCGAGATAGGCCTCGAGCTCGGCCGCGGCCTTGCTCCACTGCCCGTCACTGCCGTAGTCGATCGCCCGCCGGAACGCCGCGGCGAGCCCCTCGTCCTCGCGCTGCCGCCGGCGCTCCCTGCGCTCGGCGAGATCCCGCCGCAGCGTGTCGACGACGAGAGTGATCCCGGTCGGGAGGAAACCGGCGAGAAAGACGGCGAGGAGTGCCCCCCAGAGGGGAATCGAGGTCTCGGGTCCGAGGTGGAACCGTTCCGCGAACAGCTCGCGGTTGTGGGTGTGGAGAATCGACGCGTAAACAGCGGTGCCGATCGCGAGCAGGAGTCCCAGAAACGATCGGACGCGCATCGCTCGTCAGGCCTCCGACAGCAGTCCCTTCTCCAGCAGCTCCTGCGCCTCGACACCGTACTTGGCCCATGGGAGCGCCTCGAGCCGCGCAATGCCGATCGGCTGCCCGGTGTGCAGACAGTAGCCGTACGTTCCGGCGTCCATCCGCGCGATCGCCTGATCGATCTGGAAGATGAATTCGCGTTCGTTGTCCGAGATCGAGAAGGCCAGCTCGCGGCTGTAGGCGTTGTTCGCGCGATCCACGATGTCCTCGGTCGGACTGTCGTTCGACTCCTGGCCGCTCTGCAGATCCTTGCGGTACATGGCCAGGATCTCCGCCTTCTTGTCGAGCAGCCTCTGCCGCTGGCGGGCGAGGAAGTCCTTGGGAAACGCCGGCCGCGAAGTGGGGGGCGTCGCGTCGCGCGCGTCGCCGACCCGCTGCATCTCGCGTCCGAGACGGCGGACCACCGGCATGCGCAGGCTGGCGGCCTTGCTCTTCGCCTGGGGTCGAGCCGGAAAGCTCTTGATCGGCGGCAACGGCGGCGCCGGCGCCGCGGCGACCGGCGCGGCAGCTGCGGGAGTCGACGAAGTCGCACCGCCGCCCTTCTTCGCACCCGTCTTGACGACCTTCGGCGTCGCGACCTTCGCGGGCTTGGATGGCTTCGCGGGCTTGGCCACCGCCCGGACGGCAGCCGTCGCCTTCTGTCCCCTGGCGACCGACTTCGCCGTCGACGGAGATCGCGTCGCGCCGGACTTCCGGGTCGCAGCTCCGGCGGCCGCCTTGGTGCGCCCCCGGGTGGCGGTCGCGGTCTGGCGCGCCGGCTTCTTCGCTGCCTTCCGGACCGGCCTCTGCGGCGCCCGCGACGCCGCCTTCGCCGGCTTGGCGGTCGACTTCTTCGCCGGCTTGCGGATCGGCTTCGACGACTTGCGCGGCTTCGCAGCGACCTTCTTCCGGGCGGACGCGCTCCTGCTGGCGGCCTTGGCGGCCCCCTTGCGGACCGGCTTCGCGGCGGCCTTCTTCTTCCCCTTCGGAGCCGCCTTCTTCGTCGCTCGTTTCGCGGTCGACTTCGCGGGCTTCTTCGCCCCCTTCGTCGCTCGCGAGCTCTTCGCCTTCGTTCGCGCCACCCGTCGCCTCCTCGATCCCGCGGGCACCTGCCCGGCGAGCCCTGTCTTCACAACGTCGCGCGATGATAGTGGATTCCCGCATTGATCGAAAGCGCACGATAGAGCTGCTCCACCAGCACCAGGCGGGCGAGCTGGTGCGGCAGCGTGACGCGCCCGAAAGCCAGCCTCAGCCGGCAGCTCGCGACGAGCTCCGGATCGAGTCCGAGGTCGCTGCCCAGATAGAAGACCACTTCGTGCGGCCACTCGGCCCGCCAACGGTCGGTCTCCTGCGCCAGGCGCTCCGAGCTCCAGAGATCGCCGCGATCGGTCAGTGCCACGGTGAGGGCTCCGACTGGGGTGGCCGCACGGAGGGCGTCGGCCTCGATCCGGCGCCGCACGATCCCCTCCTTCTTCCCGGGTACGCGGATCGGCCGCTCGTGGATCGGGACCCACGGCTCGATGCGCCGGCAGTAGTCGCGGCAGAGCGACTCCCAGGGCTCGGGACTGTTGCGTCCGGCCCAGAGGATTTCGAAGCGGAGTCCCACTATTCGGGCTTGGAGCCGCGGTCGCTGTCGTCCGAGCCGCGCAGGTGCTCCTCCCACTCCTCGTAGAAGGCGAGCGACTTCAGGTCGCGCATCCGGTCGAGGAAGAGCACGCCGTTCAGGTGATCGAATTCGTGCTGGACGATCCGCGCCTCGAACCCCTCGGCGACGTAGAGCAGCGGCTGCCCCCGGCGATCGAGCGCCCGCACCCGCACCGCGGGATGGCGCGGGGTGAGACCGCGAAGATCGGGGATCGACAGGCAGCCCTCCCAGTCGTAGACCAGCTCGCCCGACAGTGGCTCGACCATCGGATTCACCACGACGCGGAGCGGGATCGTCCCCTCCGGCTCCTCCTCGTCGACGGCCTCGTAGACGAAGAGCTGGATCGACCGGCCGACCTGCGGCGCCGCCAGGCCGACCCCTCCGGCGTCCCTCATGGTGTCGACCATGTCGTCCACCAGCTGCTGCATCGCCGGCGCTGCGAGTCCGTCCGGATCGACCGGGAGCGCGGGCTCCCGCAGAGCCGGGTGACCCATGCGGACAATGGAGAGAACTGCCATCTCGAGCGCATCCTAACTCTCGCCGGAGCCCGGCGGCAGCGGAGCCGCATGGTATTCTCGCCCGCCCATGGCGGCCTGGACTTCGGAGGAGGAACAGCGGCGGAAACGCCGGAAGCGGATCCTGCGCGGGCTCCTGCTGGGGGGCGCCGCGATCGGCGTTCCGGCGCTCATCAACTCGGCGATCGCCCGCCGGGCCCGGCGGGTCGAGTCGACCGTCTGGGGCCGCCGACACCGCTACGCCTGGGACCTCGCAGACGTTCTCTTCCAGCGCCTCGGCGCTGGCGAGCCGCTGGTGCTGTTGCACTCCTTCGGCCCCGGCCACGATTCGCTCGAGTGGCGCGCCGTGGCGGAGAAGCTGGCCGAGTCGCATCAGGTGTTCGCCCCCGATCTCCCGGGCTGGGGCCGGTCCGAAGCCCCCGACGCGAACCTCGACGGCGAGCTCTACCTCGACTTCCTGGTCGACTTCCTGGACGACGTGGTCCGCCGCCGGGCCGTGGTGGTCGCCTCCGGCCTCGCCGCGGCCTACGCCGTCGAGGTCGCCGTCGACCACCCGGAGCTGGTCCGCGGGCTGGTGCTCTCGTGCCCGATCGGCATCGACTCGGCGAGCGACGAACCGGATCTGAAGGACGCGGTGATCCACCGTTTCCTCAAGCTGCCGGTCTTCGGCGCTTCGGCGATGAACCTCTACACCAGCCGGAAGGGGATCGCCCGCTATCTGGTCGAGGAGGTATACGCCAATCCGGACCTGGTCACCGAATCACTGGTCGACCACCACTACAAGGGCTCGCACCAGCCCTCGAACCGGTCCGCCCTCGTCGCCTACCTCTCCGGGTATCTCAACCATCGGATCGCTCCGGCGCTCGCCCGGCTCGCCGTCCCGACCCTTCTCGTCTGGGGGCGGCAGGCGGTCAGCCCGGCAGTGGAGACCGCCGACCTCTGGCTCTCGACGGCGCCGGACAGCGCGAGCGTCGAGCTCGAAGTGCTCGACCGCGCCGGTGTGCAGCCGCACTCGGAACGGCCCGGCGCCTTCGCGCGGCGGGTGACGGAGTTCGTCGCCGATCTGACTCCGGCCTGAGCCCCCCGATGACGGCCGCGAAATTCCCTCCGGTCCCGGCCGGCTATCCGTTCCCGGAGCTCGAGCAGCGGGTCCTCGGGCGCTGGCGCGACGAACGGATCTTCGCCCGCGTCCTCGAAGCCACCGGCGACGGCGATCCGTTCGTCTTCCACGAGGGGCCGCCGACCGCCAACAACACGCCGCACGTCGGGCACGTCCTGACTCGGGTGGTCAAGGATCTGTTTCCCCGCTTCCAGACCATGCGCGGACGCCACGTCGAGCGCAAGGCGGGCTGGGACACGCACGGTCTGGCGGTCGAGATCGAAGTCGAGAAGCGCCTCGGCCTCTCCGGCAAGAAGGACATCGAGCAGATCGTTCCCGGCGACCGGCGCGCCTCGATCGAGGCGTTCAACCGCGCCTGTTTCGACTCGGTGATGACCTACGAGCGCCAATGGCGCACGATGACCGAGCGGGTCGGCTACTGGATCGACCTCGACGACGCCTACTTCACCTACTCGAATCGCTACGTCGAGTCGGTCTGGTGGGCGCTCAAGTCGCTGCACGACCGCAACCTCCTGTTCGAGGGGCACAAGAGCCAGCCCTACTGCGCGCGCTGCGGTACGACGCTCTCCTCGCACGAGGTGGCGCAGAACTACAAGGACGTCGAGGACCCGTCGATCTGGGTGCTGTTCCCGGCGCGGCCGGGACACCGGCTGAAGACGGTGGAAGGGCGCGAATTCGTCGTCCCGACCGACTTCTATCTCGTCGCCTGGACGACGACGCCGTGGACGATGCCGGGCCACTCCGGCATCGCCGTCCACCCGGAGCTCGTCTACCGGCTGGTCGAACACCCGACCCGACCGGGGGCGCGGATCCTCTTCGCCGACGCGATCGAGGCGCCGATCCCGTACGAGGTCGAGATCGACGGCAAGCGTCAGAAGCTCGACCTCCGCGACCAGCGGGCGCTCGCCCGATTCCCCGGAGCGGCGCTCCACGGCCTGCGCTACGACCGCCCGTACGCGACCTCCCCGGACGACGGCCGGAGCGACTCGCGCGCCTTCGCCGAACCGGTCTCGGACGCCGCCGGCTGGGCGGTTGTCACGGCCGATTACGTCACCGCGACCGACGGCACCGGGCTCGTCCACACCGCACCGGCGTTCGGCGCCGACGACTACGCCACGGGACAGAAGTACGGGCTGCCGCTCTTCCAGACGATCGAACCGAACGGCAAGGTCGCCGACCGGCAGGGGCTCGAGAAGCTCGCCGGGCTCTGGTTCAAGGACGCCGACAAGGAGGTCGTACGCGACCTCCGCGAGCGCGGCCTCCTTCTCCACACCGAACGCTTCCAGCACAGCTACCCGTTCTGCTGGCGCTGCGACACGCCGCTCCTGCAGTACGCCTCCCGCAGCTGGTTCGTCCGCACGACGGCGATCCGCGACCGCCTGGTCGAGACCAACGCCACGATCGACTGGCACCCGGAGGCGATCGGCAAGGGGCGCTTCGGCAACTGGCTCGAAGGGGTGGTCGACTGGGCGCTCTCGCGGAATCGCTACTGGGGGACGCCGCTGCCGGTCTGGAGGTGCGACGGCTGTCCGGCCGAACCGGTCGTCGTCGGCTCGTACGACGATCTCTTCGAGCAGGCGGGCGTGCCGCGCGCGGAACGCCCCGCCGACGTCTACGACCGCGCGCAGTTCGACCCGCACCGGCCGTTCCTCGACGACATCACCTGGCCCTGCTACGCCTGCAACGGCGGAACGTTCCGCCGCGTCCCCGACGTGATCGACGCCTGGTTCGACTCCGGCGCGATGCCGTTCGCCCAGCACCACTACCCGTTCGAGAACTCCGGGATCGTGGCGCCCGGCGGCAGGTTCCGGCCGGCCGACTTCATCTCCGAGGCGATCGACCAGACGCGCGGCTGGTTCTACACCCTGCACGTCCTCGCCGTCGCGCTCTTCGACTCCGTGGCGTTCGAGCACTGCGTCGTCATGGGCCACGTCACCGACGAGAACGGGCGCAAGATGTCGAAGCGCCTCGGCAACGTCGTCGATCCGATGGGCGTCATCGCCGAGACCGGCGCCGACGCGATGCGCTGGTACTTCTACCTCAACGACCCGGAGCAGTCGTCGCGCTTCTCGGCGAAGCTGGTGCGGGAAGCGGCGCAGGGATACCTGCTGCCGGTCTGGAACGCGCTCTCCTTCTTCACCATCTACGCCAACCTGGACGGCTGGCGCCCGGGCGCGTATCCCGAGGTGCCGTACGCCGAACGCCCGGATCTCGACCGCTGGATCCTCACGCGGCTCGACCAGGAGATCGACCAGGTCGCGCTCCTCCTCGACGGTTACCGCATCTCCGAGCCCGCGCGGCGGCTCGAAGCGTTCGTCGACGACTTGACGAACTGGTACATCCGGCGGAGCCGCGGCCGCTTCTGGTCGGCCTCCGGCGAGGCGAAAGGCTCCGACAAGGAGGCCGCGTACCAGACGCTGTACCAGGTGCTGACCGCTCTCGCCCGGCTGACCGCTCCGTTCACACCGTTCTTCGCCGAGATGCTGCACGAGCGGCTCGTCCGCGCCGTGAAGCCGGACGCCCCCGCCAGTGTGCACCTCGAGCGCTGGCCGGAGCGCCTGTCGCCGTCCGCTCGCGCCACGAGCTCCGGCGACGATCTCGCCCTCGTGCAGGCGATGCAGCTGGCGAAGCGGATCGTCGGGCTCGGACGCGCGGCGCGCAACAGCCACGAGATGAAGACCCGCCAGCCGCTGGCGGCGGCGACGCTGGTCTTCGCGCCCGAGGCGCTCGGCGTCGGCGTCCGCGACCACGTCGAGCGCGTCCGCGAGATCGTCCTCGACGAGCTGAACGTCAAGGAGATCCGCTGGGCCGAGCGGCGCGGAGAGTTCGTCACCCACGACGTGCGGCCCAACTTCCGGGTCCTCGGCAAGAAGGTCGGCGGCCGGATGAAGGCCGTCCAGGCTGCCCTGCTGGAGCGCGACGGCGACGAGATGGCGGAAATGCTGGAGCGCGACGGCCGGCTCGAGGTCCCGGTCGATGGCGAGTCGATTCCGTTGACCGCCGAGGATCTCGAGGTCCGGCTGCAGGAGAAGCCGGGCATGGCGACGGCCGGCGATCGCGAGCTCCTGGTGGTGCTCGAGACCGAGCTCACGCCGGAGCTCGTGGCCGAGGGCCGCGCGCGGGAGGTCGTCAACCGGATCCAGACCGCGCGCAAGGAGGCCGGCCTCGACTACGCCGACCGGATCCGCGTGCGCTACACCGCCGCGCCCGAGCTGGAAGCGGCGATCGCCGCGCATCGCGACTGGATCTCGGGAGAGACGCTCGCCGTCGGCTGGTCGGACGGCGGCGACGGCCTGCGCTCGAATCCGGTCGACGAGCTGGCGTTCGACTTCGCGCTCGACCGCGCCTGATCCGGCGCCCCCTCGGCGGCGGCCTCCCGCCGCGCTAAGCTTCGCTCTCCATGCCGGAAGTCCGGAACGCTGCTCCGGTGGTCGAAGATCTCGACCACGAGGTCAAGTTCGTGCTGCCCGCCGCCGCGGCGGCGCCGGCGCGCGCCCTCCTCACGGGGGTCTGCCGGCCGGAGGAGCCGCACCCGGGCGGCCGGATCGACACCATTTACTTCGACGACCGCACACTCTCCTCCGC
>JBFWYP010000061.1:0-7327 GCA_050186295.1 Thermoanaerobaculia bacterium
TCGGTGTGCGCCACGACCGCCGAGGCGCACGAGATCCGGCCGGCGCTCCTCGAGTTCCGCGAGGTCGCCCCCGGGCGCTGGGACGTCCTGTGGAAGCTTCCCCGGACAGAAACGACCGTTCCCGACCTCGACCCACGCTTCGATTCCCGGATGACGCTCGCGGAGACCGGGAACGGCGCGATCGTCGAGGGCTTCATCGTCTTCCAGTACGAGCTCTCCGGACTTCCCGCGCTCGCCGGAACGACTCTGCGGATCGCCGGGCTCGAGCGCTCGACCATCGACGTCGTCGTCGAGATCGAATCGCTCGACGGCCGGCGCTCGAGCCATCTCCTCCGGCCCACCGAGCCGGCGTTCACCTTCGAGAGCGATCCTTCGCTCTGGACCGTGTTCCGAACCTACCTCCGCCTCGGAGTCGAGCACATCCTCTCCGGGTTCGATCACCTGCTCTTCGTCCTGGCGTTGATGATCCTCGCCGGCCGGCCGGGCCGGATCGTCCGCGCCGTCACCGCCTTCACGATCGCGCACAGCATCACGCTCGGCCTCGCGGCGCTCGGATACGTGCAGGTCCCCGGTCCGCCGGTCGAGGCGACGATCGCGCTCAGCATCGTCTTCCTCGCGCTCGAGATCCTGCGGGCGCAAGAAGGGCACCCGACGCTCACCGGCCGGCGCCCCTGGCTCGTCGCGTTCGCCTTCGGTCTGCTGCACGGTCTGGGCTTCGCCGGCGCCCTGGCCCGGATCGGACTGCCGCAAGCCGCCATCCCCCTCGCGCTCGCCAGCTTCAACATCGGCGTCGAGCTCGGCCAGCTGGCGTTCCTCGGCGGGGTGCTGGTTGTCCTGCGCACGCTCGCGGCACGTTCGGAATGGCCCCCGGCCCTGCGCCGGCTCGCGCCCTATGCGATCGGCTCGATCAGCATGTTCTGGGTGATCGACCGCCTGGCGGCCTTCGCCCCCTGACGCTTCCTGCGCCCGCGGGGCGTGGAGTGGCGATCCGCCGCCAGGGACTGCACGCGGTCTCCGAGAAAGGTCCGCCAGCGCGATCGCGTCTCTCACCGGCATGCTCGCTCGTGCTCTTGCCGCCACTCCCTGGGGGATGGAGGCCCGCCCCGTGCAGGTCGAGGTCGACGTCCAGACCGGCCTGCCGCAGATGCAGATCGTCGGGCTGCCCGACGCCGCGGTGCGCGAGAGCCGCGAACGGGTGCGCTCGGCGCTCCGCAACTGCGGCTTCGACCTGCCGCCGCGCGCCGTCACCGTGAACCTCGCGCCCGCCGACCTGAGAAAGGAGGGCAACCATCTCGACCTCGCCATCGCCCTCGCCCTCCTCGCCGCGCACGGCGCGATCCCGGAGGAGACGCTGGGCGGCCGGCTCCTCGCCGGCGAGCTCGGGCTCGACGGTACGGTCCGCCCGGTGCGCGGCGGGCTCGCGATCGCCGACCTCGGCTCGCGCCTCGACTGCCGCGAGCTCCTCCTGCCGCAGAGCAACGCCGGCGAAGCGGCGGCGACCGGCGCCCTGCCGGTCTTCGGCATCGGTCGCATCGGTGAGGCGCTGGGACACGTGACCGGATCCGAGACGCTTACCCCGACCTCGTCCGACGCGCGCTGGGAGCTCGAAGGCGATCGTCCGGCACCGGTCGACTTCGCCGAGATCCGCGGGCAGGAGGGGGCGAAGCGGGCCCTCGAGGTGGCGGCCGCCGGTGGCCACAATCTCCTGTTCGTCGGTCCGCCCGGCGCCGGCAAGACGATGCTCGCGCGCGCCGTGCCGGGGATCCTGCCGCCGCTCGACCGCGCCGAGGCGATCGCGGTGACCAAGATCCATTCGCTGGTCGCCGAGCGTCCGCCGCAGGGCCTCGAACGGCGCCGGCCGTTCCGTGCGCCGCACCCCGGGGTGAGCGCCCCCGGGATGGTCGGCGGGGGCTCGTTCCCGCGCCCGGGCGAGGTCAGTCTCGCGCACGGTGGCGTGCTGTTTCTCGACGAGCTCGCCGAGTTCCACCGCGACGCCCTCGAAGCGCTGCGTCAGCCCCTCGAGGAGGGGGTGATCACGGTCGTCCGGGCGCGCGCCTTCTTCGAGTTTCCGGCGCGCTTCACCCTGCTCGCGGCGATGAACCCCTGTCCCTGCGGCCACCTCGGAGACGCCCGCCGCGCCTGCCGCTGCCCCCTGCCGCTCGTCGAACGTTACCGCGCCCGCGTCTCCGGTCCGCTCCTCGACCGGATCGATCTTCACGTCGAAGTGCCGGCGCTGCGCTTGAAAGATCTGCGCGGGGAGGGCGCCGAGCGGTCCGCGGTGGTGGCCGAGCGTGTGGCCGCCGCGCGCGAGCGCCAACGGCAGCGGCTCTCGGCGACCCACCCCTCGCCGGTCAATGCGAGCCTCTCGGCGAAGGAGCTCCGCGAGAGCTGCGCCCTCGACGCCGCCGGACAGTCGCTGGTCGAGACCGCCTTCGAACGCCTCGGCTTCTCGGCCCGCGCCCTGTCGCGCGTCCTCAAGGTCGCGCGCACCATCGCCGACCTCGCGGCGAGCGACCGGATCCTCACCCCGCACCTCGCTGAAGCCATCCAGTACCGCGCCCTCGACCGGAGGATCCAGACCTGACGCCGCCGCGGCTCCCTCCGCCGGCAGTGCGATACGCTGGACGGCCTCCAATCACTCGCCGACTCGTCGGCGGAATTCGCCGCAGCGACCTTGCCGCGGCACCAAGGGGGAACCATGAAGAGTGCGAGAACTGCAGCCACGCTCGTCGCCGGACTGCTCGCCTTCACGGCATGCCAGCCGGCCGCCGTCGACACGTCGGCCGACGAAGCCGCGGTGCGGGCGACGGCGCCGGCCTGGGCGAAGGCGTACAACGCCGGCGACGTCGATGCCGTCGCCGCGACCTACTGGAACGACGCGGTCCTCCAGGCGCCGGGCGCTCCCTCGGCGGTCGGTCACGACGCGATCCGCGAATTCCTCGCCGGCGACATCGCCGGCGCCAAGGCGGCGGGCGTGACGCTCCACATCGCCACTTCGACCGTCGTCGACGTCGCGGGCGACCTCGCCTACGAGGCCGGAACCTTCACCGTCACCGACGCCTCCGGCGCCACGGTCGACACCGGCAAGTTCCTCGGCGTTCTCCAGAAGCGCGATGGAGCCTGGAAGTACGTCCGCGACACCTGGAACTCCGACGCCCCGCCGCCGCCGGAATCGTGACGCGCACGAACCCCGTCCGCACCTCGATTGCATCACCGAACGCAGGCACCTCGGGCGACTCCTGGCCCGGCGCGGCTAGGGTACAAAAAAATCAGCGGAATGGTGAGGGCGCCAACGCACCGATTTCGTGATCGACATGATTCCACCGGACCGCCCCTTCCTAGGTCGTGGGCGCTGCTCTTCTGCGGGTGTCTGCCAGATCCGGGCCAGCCACTATCCGACCTGTGCGAAACTAGACCTCTTGGCCTACAGTAAGTGCCTGATTCAATCCCTCGGGCTGCAGGACTCAGACTGCAAGAGCGATTGGAATCGACCCGTCCCTTGGCGAAAGAAGAACATCTTGAGTTCGATTGCCCCCGTTGCGGGCATCATGATCGCCTACTCCGATTGCCAGCTGGTCGTGGTGGGCACGTTTGCAGACGATACGGCGCTCCCGCAATTCGGCCTCCGCCTGGGCCGCCGCCTACGACGCCAACTACGCCGGGGCCATGGCGAACACCCACCGGGAAGTCGCAGTACTGTAGCCTCGGGATTCCTTGCCCTTATCGGCCGCGATGCAATTCGAGCGATCATTACCGCGGACATCGCGTGCGCCAAGTCCGCTGTCCTCACAATGGACATTCCTGAAGCTGGCGCCGTCCGCGTCTCGAGGGGCCTCGCCTACGAAGCCGGAATCTACAGCGCCACTGACGAAACCGGCGCCAAGGTCGGCGTTCGAAAGCGCGTCGGCATCTTCGAGCGCAGCAACGACAAGTGCCTCTTCGTCCGCGAAACCTGGAACTCCGACATCGCGCCGGCGGAGGCCTCAGCAGTGATTCGGTAGCCGCGCGTATATAGTCACCTCCTCGCAAATCTAGAAAGGCGCCCAGACGGCATGTCGCTCGAATCGAAGGCTGGCCGGTCAACTCCTGATGGCGATGAATCAATTCGATCGCGTCTTGAAGCAGTGCTTGTTAGCGCATTTCCAGCTCTACGAAAGTGGGCGCACGGCCGGTTGCCCGCATTTGCGCGGCGAAGAGCTGACACGGAAGACTTGGTTCAAGACGCCATCATGGACGTACTGAGGAATCTCGACAAAGGCTACAGCGTCCATCCGGAAGCGCTCCGCCGCTACCTGATGACGGCGATTCAGAATCGGATCCATGATGAAATCAGGCGCGCCAGAATTGGCGAAGTTCGCAACCTTGCGACCGGGAACGACGCAATCGACTCCAAGCAGTCTCATGAAGACGCAGCCGAGTCCGTGCATCAACGAGAGTTTCGCGAGTCCGTGCTCCGCCTCTGCGAGGATGACCAGCGTCTCCTCGTCGGCCGTCTCGAGCTCGGACTTAGCTTCGAAGATCTAGCAATCGCGACGGGCCGACCTACGCCGGCTGCAGCGAGAACCGCGGCTCGACGGGCAGCCCTACGACTTGCCCGCATCATCGGCTAGGAGCCTGCGCGGCAGAAATCCACTTCCGAGATAGAGCGAGGCGCGGAGTAGACTTCGCCATGCCCACGACGCTCTGGCCGTACGCCCCGGATCAGTCGTTCTTGCTTCCTCCCTCGCCTCGCGTCTGGCTTCCCGAAGGACACCTTGTGTGTTTCATTTCGGAGACGGTTGATGCGCTCGATCTGTCGGAATTCTATCGCCCGTATGAGGGCGACGGTCGCCGCAATCAGCCGTTCGATCCGAAGATGTTGGTCAAGGTGTTGCTCTACGTTTACGCGACCGGTACGTTTTCCTCACGACGCATCGCTCGTCGGATTGAAGAGGATGTGGCTTACCGGGTGCTTGCCGCGGGGAACTTTCCGGCGCATCGCACGATCTGCGAGTTTCGGCAACTTCATCTGGCGGCTTTTGGAAAGCTGTTCGTGCAGGTGGTGCGGATCGCGCGCGAGGCCGGCGTAGCGAAGCTGGGCACGCTGGCTGTGGACGGTTCGAAGGTAAAAGCGAACGCCCCGAAGCACAAGGCGATGAGCTACAGGCGCATGCTGCAAGAAGAGCAAACCCTGCGCGAGCAGATCGCAGCGCTCACTGCGCAAGCGGAAGCCGCCGATGCTCCGGAGGATGCCGAGTTCGGCCCGGAGGTGCGCGGCGACGAGCCGCCGGTGGAGCTGCAACGGCGCGAGCAGCGGCTGGAGAAAATCCTCGCAGCGAAGAGGCGGCTCGAAGCGTGCCGGGCCGCGAAAGACCGAGCGAAAGGGCTCTCGCAAGACGATGATCGCAAGAGCCCGCGTGGCGGGCCTCGTTTCAAACGAGATTTCGGTGTGCCAGAAGACAAAGCGCAGGACAACTTCACTGACCCGCAGAGCCGGATCATGAAGACGTCGAGCGGCTACGACCAGTGCTACAACGGCCAGATTGCCGTGGACGAGGGCTCGCACTTGATCGTGGCTACGGCGGTGCCGAACAACGCCGCCGACAACAATGAGCTGATCCCGCTACTTAATGAAGCACGATCGAACCTCGGGCGGATCCAGAGCAGATTCTGGCGGATGCGGGCTACCGCTCCGAGGCCAACTTCGAAGCGCTCGAGACGCGGCACATCGACGCCTATGTATCGCTGGGCCGCGAAGGGAAGAAGCCACCGGGAGCAGCTACGTCTCCAGCGTCCAAGCGAATGGAAGAAAAGCTTGGCAGCGAAGCTGGAAGAAAGCGCTACCGAAGGCGCAAGGCGATCGTCGAGCCGGTCTTCGGCTGGATCAAAGACGTGCTTGGTTTCCGGAGATTCAGTTTCCGCGGCCAGGAAAAGACCGGACAGGAATGGACCCTGGTCTGCCTGGCGGTCAACTTGAAGCGCTTCCACGTCCTGCAGGCCGTCGAATGACGCCGCTGTGGACCTGTCAAGCCGTCAAGCGCGACCTGCGAAGTCCCCCAAGCCCAAAGACCTCGCATCAGCTCACGCCGCTTCCGCGATCGAAGAGAGAAAACTGAGTGCAGCCAACCAATGAACCCAGCGGTCCGAAAGAATTCAGTCGCTGAACACGCGTCCTGCCGCGCAGGCTCCTAGCTCGCATCAACTTTCTCTCACTCAACCTGTTCAGATTTGCCCTCCTATTCGTCTTCTGTATAAGCGCGAGGCTCCCTTCGATGTTCGTTCTGGGCGTCTTGGCGACCAGGACTGGTTGGGCAAACCAACGGTGGGTCCGGCAACGCAATTTCGCCCTTCGAGCACCGATTCGTGTGGATGCCTGGCAAAGGGAAGGCACGCACAAGGATGAAAGGAAAGGGTCAAATGTACCGCGCTGACAAGCTGACCTTGATCATTCTTGCAACGTCTCTTATAGCAAACGCCATATTCGGCTATCAGGTCTTTGCGTTCCGCCGGCTTTCGAAGAGTCCTGAACTGCGACCTGCGCTGAAGCTAGGCGAAGTAATCGATTCGGTCGAGTGCGAACCTGAGTTTGAATCGGGCCAAGCGAGATCACTCATGCCTAGGGCGGGAGCTCCGCTACTCATCTATTCCCTTGCATCAAGTTGTGGCTTTTGCCAAGAGAATGCGCCAGTGGCACTGGCACTGGCCTCCAAGACATCGGAGTCTCGACGCTTCATTGGCCTCTGTCTAGATGAGAACCTCCCAGGCTGTCGGCTTCTCCTTGCGGGGCAAGAGGTATGCAAACCAACCTCCGCCACCCGAGCGCGACTGCAACTTGGATCCGTGCCTCAAACCATCGCGTTGTCATCGAACGGAGCGGTTGAGAGGGTCTGGACTGGAAAGTTTGCCTCCAAGAATCTGTTGGAGATCGAAGAGTACTTCAACATTCGCACCCTCCCCCGCTAGTACCCAGATTTGGAAAGACGGAGAACCCTTCTCATGCTCAGCGCGTCTCAATCTGCTTCCCCGAAGAGTCATGATGACTCTCGGAAATAGGTGCGGAGGTGACTCAATGAATCGCGTTCGTACGGCAGCACTCTTACTAGTTGTAGGTGCGATGCTGACCTTTGGAGTCCTCGTCGTCGTCGAGCCGGCCTGGGCGCTGACGCCCTGCTACGTTTGCGACTACAACTACTCGAATTGCACCGCGGGCTGCTCCTCCCAAACCTGCCTAAACAACTGTGAGCACTGGTATGATGTTTGCTGGTCCCGTTGCTACTTTGGTCCATATGGTTCCCAGGCTGCGTGTATTAACCAGTGCCCAACGGGCTTTCTCTGTGAATTGTCGAGC
>JBFWYP010000062.1:0-6663 GCA_050186295.1 Thermoanaerobaculia bacterium
GCTCTTCCGATCTCGCGCGCGACGTGCCGCTGCTGGTCGACGCCTACCATGCGCTGGGAACGATTCCGTTCTCCCTGCGCGCGCACGGACTCGAGTCGGCGCTGGTCACCGGCGGCGGCTACAAGTACCTGCAGCTCGGCGAAGGCAACGCCTTCCTGCGCCTGCCGCAAGGGCTCGACCTGCGTCCCGTCGTCACCGGCTGGTTCGCCGAGTTCGCCACCAAGACGGCGCCGAAGAGCTGGGACCGGGTGGAGTACGGCGCCGGCGCGGAGGCGTTCGGCGGTGCCACCTACGACCCGGCGAGCAACTATCGCGCCGCGCGCGTCTTCGACTTCTTCGTCGAACAGGGACTGACGCCGGAGTTCCTGCGGGAGGTCTCGCAGCACCAGGTGGGGCTGCTCGCGCGGCGATTCGATGCCCTCGATCTGCCGCCCGAGCGAATCCGCCGGCGGAGCGAGGTGCCGCTCGCCGAAATCGCCGGCTTCCTGGCCCTCGAGGCCGACGACGCCCCGGCGCTCTCGCGCCTCCTCCTCGCGCGCGGCGTCACCAGCGACGCCCGCGGCCGCTACCTGCGCCTCGGTCCCGCGCCCTACCTCGCCGACGCGCAGATCGAAGGCGCCGTCGAGATCCTCGGCGAGATCGTGCGCAGCGCCGGCTGAACGTTCGATCCGCGGTCTCTTACCAGCGACCGGAGGCGCCGCCGCCCCCGAACGATCCGCCCCCGCCGGAAAAGCCGCCGCCGCCGAACCCTCCTCCGCCACCCCCGCCGAAACCGCCGCCGCCCCAGCTGCCTCCGCCCCAACCGCCGAACGGAGGACCGCCGCCGTTCCAGCTGCGCCAGCGGCCGTGGCGCTGGCGACGGGCCGACAGGACGAGGATCAGCAGGACGAACAGGATCAGGAAGAAGAAAAAGCCGCCGCCGGGGGTGCCGCCGGCCGGTCCGCTGACGGGATCGGGCGCGTACTCCCCTTCGATCGCCTGGACGATCGCATCGGCCGCGGCGCGGAAGCCGCCGTCCCAGTCGCCCTGCCGCAGGTGCGGCACGAGCGTTTCGTCGAGGATCTGCTTCGATTCGAGATCGGTCAGCGCCCCCTCGAGCCCGTAGCCGACTTCGAGCCGCAGCGCGCGGTCCTCGACGAAGGCGAAGAGGACGACGCCGTCGTCCTGCCGGGCGCGTCCCACCTTCCAGGCCTCGGCCACGTCGTGCGTGTACTCCTCGAGCGCCTCGTCCGGAGGCAGTCGGGGAAAGATCGCGATCAGGACCTGCGACCCCTGCCGCTTCTCGAACGCCTCCAGGCGGGCGTCGATCGAGCGTGCCGCGCCGGGCGAGAGGACTCCGGCCGCGTCGGTGACCCACCGCGCCGGGGCCGGCGGAAAGGTCCGCGGCAGGGCGTGACCCGGTGTCGCGACCATCGGGATGGCGAGCGCCACCCACAGGACGGCCCGCGACGCGAAGGCGCCGCAGGCTGTCCCGATCCCGACCCGAACCGCGGAGTGGCCCGGGAGTCGACCTCCCGCCCGCCGCTGTCGCAACGCCGTTAGAACTCGACCTTGGGAGCGGTCGCGGCGCCGGTCTGGGCGGCGAAGTACGGCCGCGGCTCGAAGTGCCAGCCGAGGATCCGGTCGAACAAGTTGGTCGGGAACTTCTGCAGGCGGGTGTTGAAGTCGCGCGCCACTTCGTTGAAGCGCTTGCGCTCGACCGTGACCCGGTTTTCGGTCCCTTCGAGCTGGGTCATCAGGTCGCGGAACGCCACGGTCGACTGGAGCTCCGGGTAGCGCTCGACCACGACCATGAGACGCGACAGCGCCGAGGAGAGTCCGTCCTGGGCCTGCTGGTACTGGGCGAACTTGGCAGGATCGTTGAGGATCTCCTGCGTCGCCTGGGCGCTCACCTGCCCGACCCGGCTTCGCGCCTCGACGACGTTCTGCAGCGTCTCCTGCTCGAACTCAGCCGAGCCCTTGACGGTCGCCACCAGATTGGGGATCAGGTCGGCGCGGCGCTGGTAGGTGTTCTCCACCTGGGCCCAGGCCTCGTTGACCTGCTGTTCGGCCCCGACCAGGCCGTTGAACTGGCCGACGCCGAGAAAGCCGAGAACCACCGCGAGTCCGACCAGCGCGAGTCCACATCCGATCGCCTTGCTCATGCCTTCCTCCTTGCCTCCGCGGACGATAGCACCGGCCGGTGGCGATCGTAGGTGAGAAACGTCATGGCGTGCTCGTTGGCCTCGTCGGCGGGCTGCTCGAGCCGCGCCACCTCGCGGTAGCGGCCCGGGTCGAAGTCGGGGAAGAAGGTGTCGCCGACGACCTCGGCGTGGACCCGGGTGAGCTCGATCCGGTCGACGAGATCGTTCTCGAAGGCGTCGCGGTAGATCCAGGCGCCCCCTGCGACGAACGGCTCATGGTCGCCGGAATCGATCGCGAGCCGGATCCCCGCCGCGACCGAATCGACCCACGCCTTCTCCAGCCCCGCCGGCGCCGGCCCGCGCGAGACGATGACGAAGGTCCGCCCGGGGAGCGGCCGCCCCACCGACTCCCAGGTCTTGCGGCCGACGATCAGATGGTGTCCGCGGGTGAGCGCCTTGAAACGCTTGAGATCCGCCGGCAGATGCCAAGGGAGCTCGCCGTTCGATCCCAGGACGCCGTTCTCCGCGACCGCGGCGATGGCGGTCACCCGCGGCGGCGTGCCGTCTCCCGACCCGGCGTGGTTGCCGTGGACGTTCATACGGCGATCGGCGCGGCGATGCGCGGATGCGGATCGTAGCCTTCGATGACCAGGTCCTCGTAGCGGAACGCGAGCAGATCGTCGACCTCCGGGTTGAGCACCAGGCGCGGCAGCGGCCGCGGGGCGCGCGTCAGCTGAAGCTCGGCCTGCTCGACGTGGTTGCGATAGAGGTGGGCATCTCCGAGCGTGTGCACGAACTCCCCGGGAACGAGCCCCGTCACCTGCGCCACCATCGCGGTCAGCAGGGAGTACGAGGCGATGTTGAACGGCACGCCGAGGAAGACGTCGGCGCTGCGCTGGTAGAGCTGGCACGAGAGCCGCCCGTCGGCGACGAAGAACTGGAACAGGGCGTGGCAAGGCGGGAGCGCCATCCGGTCGACCTCGGCCGGGTTCCAGGCGCTGACGATCAGGCGCCGCGAGTCCGGCGTGCGGCGGATCTGCTCGACGACGTTCGCGATCTGGTCGATCGTCTCGCCGTCGCGCGCCGGCCAGGAGCGCCACTGATGGCCGTAGACCGGGCCGAGCTCGCCGCGCTCGTCGGCCCACTCGTCCCAGATGGTGACGCCGTGCTCGCGCAGGTAGGAGACGTTGGTGCTCCCCGAGAGGAACCAGAGGAGCTCGTGGGCGATCGACTTCCAGTGCAGCTTCTTGGTCGTCAGGAGCGGGAAGCCTTGCGCCAGATCGAAGCGCATCTGGTAGCCGAAGAGCGCCAGCGTACCGGTCCCCGTCCGGTCCCCCTTCTCCAGCCCTTCGTCGAGGATCCTGCGCAGCAGATCGAGATAGACGCGCATCGTCCCCTCCAGTCTACGGCAGGGCGGCCACGGAGACCCGGCGCCGCGCGGGTCATCCGGGATTCGGCCGCGATCGTACTCCTCGACAGGAGGCGGCGGGGTACGATACCGCCGGTCCACCAGAGCCCGGCGGATCCGGAAAGCCGGGCGCGCTCTCTTCGACGACGGAGGCACTTGATGATGAACCCGCGACAATTCTTCCTCGCCACGCCGGTCTTCTTCCTGGCCGCCTGCTCACCCGGCAAGGAGGCTGCGGCGCCGGCTCCGGCGGCCAGGTCGGAATCTCCTGCAGCCGTCGCGGAGAACCCGCTCAAGGAGGCCTACTTCGGCGAGACCCACGTGCACACGGGGGTTTCGATGGACGCCTTCATCGGCGGCAACCGGCTGACGCCCGACGACGCCTACCGCTTCGCCAGGGGCGAAGAGATCCTGGTCAACGGCTCGATGCACCGGATCAAGCGGCCGCTCGACTTCGCCGCGGTGACCGACCACTCCGAATTCATGGGCGAGGCCTACAGCCTGATGAACCCCGGCGCCCCCGGCTACGACGATCCGGTCGCGGTGTCGTTCCGCGAAGCGACCGACCTCCAGACCGCGCTCGGCCTGTACAAGAAGTACGTGCTCGATCCGCTCGCCGGCGGCGGCGACCCCCACCCGGCCTTCTTCCAGGGCCAGGAGGCGATCGAGTCGACCTGGAAGAAGAACATGGAAGCGACCGAGAAGAACTACGTTCCGGGAAAATTCACCACGATTCATGCCTACGAATGGACGTCGGCCCCGGGCGGCGGCAACCTGCACCGGAACGTCCTGTTCCGCGACACGAATCTGCCGAGCGCACCGTTCTCGTCCAACGAGGGCGCCGACCCCGAGCAGCTATGGGCCTGGATGAAGGTCCAGCGCGAGGCGGGCAGGAAACTGTTCGCGATGCCGCACAACTCGAACGAGAGCAAGGGCCTGCTCTTCACCGAGGCGACGCTCGACGGCAAGCCGATCGGCCGCGACTACGCGGAGACCCGCGCCAGCATGGAGCCGCTCATCGAGATGATGCAGGTCAAGGGCAACTCCGAAGTCGTGCCGGACTTCTGGCCCAACGACGAATTCGCCGATTTCGAGAACGCGCGCTCGCTGCAGGATTACAACGACCGCAAGTTCATGAAGCGGAACTTCGTGCGCTGGGGCCTGGGCCGGGGCCTGCAGTACAAGGCCGATCTCGGCGTCAACCCGTTCAAGTACGGCTTCGTGGGCGGAACCGACAGCCACAACGGCACCCCCAGCAACGTCGAGGAGGACAACTGGAGCGTCGGAAGCCACGGCCTCGCGGATCGCACGGCCGAGATCCGCGCCACGGCCGTCCTCGAGGGAGAGATGAACGTCTCCGACCTGAACCCCGGTGCGCTCACCGGCGTCTGGGCCACCTCCAACACGCGCGGAGCGATCTGGGATTCCATGGCGGCCAAAGAGACCTTCGCCACCAGCGGTCCGCGCATGAAGGTGCGCGCCTTCGCCGGACAGGGATTCGCCGCGAGCTATTCGTCCTACGCCGACCTGGTGATGGACGGGTACGCGAAGGGCGTTCCGATGGGCGGCAACTACCAGGGAGAGGGAGCTCCGCAGATTCTCGTTTGGGCGGTCAAGGACCCGATCGGCCCGAATCTCGATCGGATCCAGATCATCAAGGGCTGGTACGCCGGCGGCGAGATCCACGACCGGGTCTACGATGTCGTCGCGTCCGGCGACCGCCTGCGCCCCGACGGGACGGTCACCCCGATCGACGCCCCGATCGACCGGTCATCGGGACAGTTCGACGCGACGAAGGGCAGCCCCGAGCTCACCGGCGTCTGGACGGACCCCGACTACGACCCGCAGCACCAGGCGTACTACTACGTCCGTGTGCTCCAGTTGCCGACCGCGCGCTGGACGCTTTACGACGAGCTCCGCGCCGGCGTGAAGTACGCGCCCGACGTGAAACGCGAAGTCGTCGAGCGCGCCTGGGGCTCGCCGATCTGGCACGAGGTGAACTGACCGCGCATGATCCGCAGGCTAGTACGCGAGCCGCTCGTCCACTTCCTGGCGCTCGGCGCGGTCATCTTCGCGAGCTGGCATTGGCTCCATCCCTCGAGCCCGCCGGCGGACGAGATCGTCATCGACCAGGCGCAACTCGAGCACCTCGAGACGCTGTGGATGGCGCAGTGGAAGCGTGACCCCTCGCCCGAGGATCTCCGGGCGATCCTCGAGCGACACCTCCGGGAAGAGGTCTTCTATCGCGAAGGGCTGCGCCTCGGGCTCGACCGGAACGACGAGATCGTCCGCCGGCGACTGGCGCAGAAGATGGAGGCGATCTCGAGCGACGTCGGCCGGCTGATGAAGCCGGTGACCGACGACGACCTCAGGCGTTTCTTCGACGAGCATCCCGATCTTTTCCACCTGCCGCCGGCCTACACCTTTCATCAGTTGCTCTACCTTCCGGCCGAGCGCGCCGAGGCGCTCGCGGCGCTCGAAGCTCTGCGACAGGGCGAGTCGATTCCGGAGAGCCGGCGCGACCGGCTCGGCGTCCGCAACGACTGGATCGACGCCGCCGAGCCCGACCTCGCGAACGCCTTCGGCGACGGCTTCGCGAAGGCGCTCGCGATGCTGCCAACCGGCGAGTGGTCGGGCCCGGTCGAATCCGGATACGGCCTGCATCTCGTCGAGCTCGAGCGCCGAGACGCGGCGCGGCAGCCCGACTTCGAGAGCGTGAAGTCGAGCATTCGGCGCGAGTACGACTACCGCGCCGGGATCGAGGCGGAGGACGCCCTCTTCCGGAGTCTGCTCGAGCGCTACACCGTCCGCCTCACCGCGACCGGAGTGCCGAGCGAGGTCCGGTCGGCGTTGCCGTTGCGATGAGCCTCGGGGCCGTGTCGTCCGACGGACGTCGCGCGACGAGTCGCTGCTTTCGTCTCCTCGCTGCCGCTCTCGCGCTCGTCGGCGGATCGGTGTGCGCCACGACCGCCGAGGCGCACGAGATCCGGCCGGCGCTCCTCGAGGTCCGCGAGGTCGCCCCCGGGCGCTGGGACGTCCTGTGGAAGCTTCCCCGGACAGAAACGACCGTTCCCGACCTCGACCCACGCTTCGATTCCCGGATGACGCTCGCGGAGACCGGGAACGGCGCGA
>JBFWYP010000063.1:0-6052 GCA_050186295.1 Thermoanaerobaculia bacterium
CGGAGAGCGACGAGGCGTCGCGCGAAGCCTGGCTCGGGAGGGTGCTCGCCGCCGGGGTCGTGCTCGCCGTCCTGGCGCTCCTCTTCCTGGTCTCGATCGAGCCGTTCGCGATGCTGCTGCCGTTCCCCTGGAACCGCGGCGACCGCGCCGCCTTCTCCCGGCAGCAGCTGTCGTCGAAGGCGCTGGCGGTCGACCGCGCCGCGCGCACCTATTTCCTGATCGAGGGACGGTATCCGGAGAGCCTGGGCGAGCTCACCGACCGGCGGCTCCTGGCCCGCCGGAGCCTCGAGGACGCGCTCGGCTCCCGTCTGGTCTACCGCAACGAGACGCTTGCCTACTCCCTCGAAGTCGGTCTTCCCGAGGGGGAGAGCCGGCCGCCGGCGGTCTCGGAGACGATCTCCGGCGACTTCGTCATCGATCCCGACTTCTATCGCGGGATTGCGGAAGACGAAGCCAACCCGTTGATTCTATTGAATTAACCGGTTTCAACCTGTTTTTTTCGGGCGATTTCCCTGCCCGGGAACAAAATCTAAGTGTTTTGTTGTTAGAAGTACTGTCGCCGTCCTTGACCCGGTCTGGCGAGGCATCTAATCTCACGGTCAGGAGGATAGGGACTTGAGCAAGATCATCGGCATCGACCTCGGCACGACCAACAGCGTGGTCGCCATCATGGAAGGCGGCGAACCGAACGTGGTCGCCAATTCGGAGGGCAGCCGCACGACCCCGTCGGTCGTCGCGTTCACCAAGAGCGGGGAGCGGCTGGTCGGGCAGGTCGCCAAGCGGCAGGCGGTGACCAACCCCAACAACACCATCTTCTCGATCAAGCGCTTCATGGGCCGTCGCTTCGAGGAAGTGAGCGACGAGATGAAGATGGTCCCCTACAAGGTGGAGCGCGCCGACAACGGCGACGTGCGGATCAACATCGACGGCAAGCGCTACTCGCCGCCGGAGATCTCGGCGATGGTGCTCGGCAAGCTGAAGCAGGCGGCAGAGGACTACCTCGGCGAAAAGGTCACCGAGGCGGTGATCACCGTTCCGGCCTACTTCAACGACGCGCAGCGGCAGGCGACCAAGGACGCCGGCAAGATCGCCGGTCTCGACGTGAAACGGCTGGTGAACGAGCCCACCGCGGCGGCGCTCGCCTACGGAATCGACAAGAAGAAGGACCAGACGATCGCGGTCTACGACTTCGGCGGCGGCACCTTCGACATCTCGATCCTCGAGGTCGGTGAGGGCGTGGTCGAGGTGAAGGCCACCAACGGCGACACGCACCTCGGCGGCGACAACATCGACCAGAAGGTGATCGACTGGCTGCTCGAGGAGTTCAAGAAGCAGGAGGGGATCGACCTCGGCAAGGATCCGATGGCCATGCAGCGCCTCAAGGAGGCCGCGGAGAAGGCCAAGATCGAGCTCTCGTCGGCGATGGAGACGGAGGTCAACCTGCCGTTCATCACCGCCGACCAGAACGGTCCGAAGCACCTCAACCTGAAGCTCACGCGGGCCCGGTTCGAGCAGCTGGTGGACGACATCATCCGCCGCTCCGCCGGTCCGTGCCGCCAGGCGCTCAAGGACGCCGGTCTCGAGGCCTCGCAGATCGACGAGGTCGTGCTGGTCGGCGGTCAGACCCGCATGCCGGCGATCCAGGCGCTGGTCAAGCAGATCTTCGGCAAGGATCCCAACAAGGGGGTCAATCCGGACGAGGTCGTGGCCGTCGGGGCGGCGGTCCAGGGCGGCGTGCTGAGGGGTGACGTCAAGGACATGCTGCTGCTCGACGTCACGCCGCTGTCGCTCGGCATCGAGACGCTCGGCGGCGTCTTCACCAAGCTGATCGAGCGCAACACGACGATCCCGTCGCGCAAGAGCGAGGTCTTCTCGACCGCTTCCGACAGCCAGTCGCAGGTCGAGGTGCACGTCCTCCAGGGCGAGCGCGAGATGGCGGCGGGCAACCGGACGCTGGGCCGCTTCCAGCTCAACGGGATCCCCCCGGCGCCGCGCGGTGTGCCGCAGATCGAAGTGACGTTCGACATCGATGCCAACGGCATCGTCAACGTCTCGGCGAAGGATCGCGGCACCGGCAAGGAGCAGAAGATCACGATCACCGCGAGCTCCGGTCTCTCCGAGTCGGAGATCCAGTCGATGGTGTCGGACGCCGCCTCACACTCCGAGGAGGACAAGAAGCGGCGTCAGGTCGTCGAGGCCAAGAACCGGCTCGACAGCCTGGTCTACCAGACCGACAAGTCGCTCGGTGAGCACAAGGAGAAGCTCTCGCCCGAGGAGCTGGGCGAGCTCGAAGGAGCTCTCGAGGAGGCGCGCAAGGCCGGCGAGAGCGAAGCCCTCGAGACGCTCGAAGCGGCCGAGAAGCGCCTCACGCAGGCGTCGCACAAGCTCGCCGAGGCGATGTACAAGAACGCCGGACCGGCTCCGGACGCCGCGGCCGGCGGCGCGACCTCGACGTCGTCCGGCGACGACGGCGAAGTGATCGACGCCGAAGTCGTCGACGCGGACTCGAGCAGCAACTGAGGTTCCGCGGGGCGCGACCGGATCTCCGGTCGCGCCCCGCACGTCTTCCCCGACCATGCCGCGCAAGAAGAAGCCCTCGACTCCACGTTACGTGATGATCTCGGTGGTCGCCGAGCAGTACGGGATCCATCCGCAGACCCTGCGGATGTACGAGCGCGAAGGGCTGCTCGAACCGGCGCGCAGCGCCGGCAACACCCGTCTCTACGACGAGGCGGCGATCCAGCGCCTGGAGGCGATCCTCACCCTGACCCGCGACCTCGGCGTGAACCTGGCCGGTGTCGAGCTGATCCTCGGCCTGCGCGAACAGCTGGCGCGGCTCGAACAGGAGGTCGCCCGCCTCGCGGTCGAAATGGACCGGGCGCGCGCTTCGCGCCCGCCGGGGGTCGACCGCTCGCGGGCGCTCGTCCTGAATCCGGCCCGCGCCCTCGTCCGCCGCTCCTGACGCTGCTACGATCCGTCCGTGACTCGCGTCCTCGCGAAAGCGGACTGTCCGCGCTGTGAAGGGACCGGCTGGCTGGTCGCCGACGACGGCGGCTCGGGCACGGCGCGGCGTTGCAGCTGCGGCGCCGAAGTCCTCCTGCCGCAGCTCCTCGAGTCGTCCGGCGTGCCGGTGCGCTATCGCAACTGCACGATCGAGAACTTCGAGACGTCGAGCCCCGACTCCGCCGAACGCGAGATCCTGTTCGAGGCGCGCGAGCGCTGCCGGCGCTACGTCGACGGCTTCCTCGACATCCGCGGACAGTTCCAGGAGGCCGGGCTCCTCTTCGTCGGACCGCCCGGGACCGGCAAGACGCATCTCGCCGCAGCGGTCCTCACCGCCCTCATCCGGCGCTACCGGGTGCGCGGCCGGTTCATCGACTTCTCGTCCCTGATCCACCAGATCCAGTCGACCTTCGATCCGTCGAGTCCGGAGTCCAAACACGACGTGCTCGACCCGGTGATCCACGCCGAGGTGCTGGTGCTCGACGAGCTCGGCGCCCAGAAGCCGACCCAATTCGTCACCGACACGCTCTACCTGATCCTCAACAACCGCTACACGGCGCGGCGCACCACGATCTTCACCAGCAATCTCCGCCTCGAGCGCGGGCGCACCTCGCCGCTCGCCGAAGTCGACCTGCTCGAGAGCCGGCTCACCGCGCCGATCGTCTCCCGTCTCTACGAGATGGCGGCGACGGTGCAGCTCGACGTGGCCGACTTCCGGCGCGAGATCCGGCAGGCCGCGTTCCGGTGAGCGGCCGATGAACGCCCCCGGACGCCTCGCGGCGATCGAGGCGCTCGAGCGCGGTGTCGCCAACGTGCGCGCCAACTCGGAGCTCGTCCTGGCGCAGATCCTCGGCTCACTGCTGATGGCGGCGTCGATCCTGATCCCGGCGGTCTATTTTCTCGGCCGGATCGGCCTGCCCTGGTCGCTCCTGGCCTCGAACGACACCGAGGCGATCCGCGAGGCGACAGAAGCGATGAGCCTCGATCTGCCGTCGCTCCTGCCGCTCCTCGGATTTGCGCTGCTTCTGTTCGCGGTCGTCGGTACCCTGGTGTTCGTCCTCTACTGTTTCGTCCAGGCGGGGACGCTCGCCGCGCTCTCGGCCGCGGACGCCCAGGCCCCTCCGGGTCGCGGCCTGCCGCTCGAGGTTTTCCGCACTTTCTCGTGGCGCCTGTTCGCCGAATGGAGCCGACGCTTCGGCTGGCGGCTGTTCTGGCTGCTCAATCTCTACCTCGCCCTGGTGACCGCGATCGTCGGACTCGTGGCGATCGTCGTCGTGCTCTCGGCCTCGGCGTTCGGCGACGGTAGCGCCTGGGCCGGCTGTGCGCTCGGCTGCGGCCTCTCGGTGCCGCTCGTCTTCCTCCTCTTCGTGCTCTGGATCAGCACGCAGCTCGGCAGCGCCGCGCTGGTGGTCGAAGACTGCTCCGTCGGACGAGCCTTCCGGCAGGGGCTGTCGCTCACCGGCCGCCGGCTCGGCGCCGTGTTGCTCCTCCTCCTTCTCCTGTTCGCCGGCTCGTTCGTGATCAGCATGTTCTTCGGTCTGATCGGATTCGGCGTCAATCTCGTCCTCTCGTCGCCCTCGGTCCTGCGCAGCGCCGTGTCCGGCGGACTCGGCTTCCTGCAGCTCGCCCTGAACACGGTGCTGTCGCTCGTCTTTCTCGGCGCCTTCGTGGCCCTGGCGCGCGACGCCCACCGGGCGGAACGATCCGCCGCCGGATGAGTCGCCGGCCGCGCTCGCGGAACGGCGGGCAGAGACGACAGGCGCCTCGCCCGCTGGCCGCCCTCTGGTGCGGTGCTCTCGTCCTGCTCGGCGCCTGCACCCCGGCGCCACCGGCGGTCACGACCCCGCCGGCCGCGGCGAGTCCGGCGCCGGAGCCTCCCGCGGCGCCGGCGACACCGGTCGCTCCGCCGCTCGCGCCGCTGCCCGCCGCGGCGCCGGCGACGGTCGCCGCCGCCCCTCCGGTAGCGGTTCCGGCCGTGCTGCCTGCCGTGGTCCGGATCGGGCTCGCGACCGACCTCGAAGCGATCACCCTGCCCTGTTGCGAAGGGGAGCTCTCGGTCGAGGTCGCCGGCGAGCGTCTCGATCTCGTCTCCCCGCTCCGCATCCGACCGACCAACGCCGCGGTCGGCGGCGTGGCCTTCCGCGTGCAGGTCGCAGCGCTCCACGACGACCGGCAGGCGAACGAGCTCGCCCGCCGGCTGGGCGCGCTCTCCGGGCTGCCGTCCGAGGCGCGCTTCGACGCCCAAGCCGGGCTCTATCGCGTCCGGCTGGGTCGCTTCGCGCAGCGCGAGGAGGCGGAGAGCGCGGCGCGCGGCCTCGCGCGCTTCGGCGTCGACAGCTCCTGGGTGGTTTCCGAAGGGGCGGCGCTCGAGGATCCGGCGCTCGAGCTCACCCACCACGGACGGAGCTACCGCATCGAAGGTCGGCGCTTCGCGCTCGCCGCGCCGGCGAGCTCGGGAGTGCGCTGGGAGGGCCGGCGCTACCGCGGCCGGCTCGAAGTGTTCCTCAACAGCCGCGGCCGGCTCAACCTGATCAACGAGCTGCCGATCGAGGAGTACCTGCGCGGCGTCGTGCCGCGGGAGCTGGGGCCGAACGCCTATCCCGAGCTCGAGGCGCTCAAGGCGCAGGCGATCGCCGCGCGGAGCTACACTCTGCGCAATCTCGGTGAGTTCGCCGACGAGGGGTACGACCTCTGCGGCACACCGCGCTGCCAGGTCTACGGCGGCATGGACGACGAGCACCCGCTCTCGGACCGCGCCGTCGCCGAGACCGCCGGCCTCGTCCTGGTCTGGGACGGTCAGCCGATCGACGCCCTCTACAGCGCTACCTGCGGCGGACACACCGAGAACGTCGAGATCATCTTCCCGCTCAAACGGGCGCCCTATCTGCGGGGCGTTCCCTGCATCGAGGCGGGTGCCGGTCGTCTCGTCTCCGGCAGCGGAGCGGCGACGGGGAGCGTGGCGGGCGCCGTGCTCGCGGCGCTCCTCCCGGGAGAGGAAAGGCCGGTGAGCGATGCCCTTGCGCTCCAGCGCGCGCTCACCGCGCTCGCG
>JBFWYP010000064.1:0-4707 GCA_050186295.1 Thermoanaerobaculia bacterium
GCAGCTGTCGACGTTGTTCGAGCCGAGGACGACGCGCGCGAACTTCTGCGCGATGTAGTTCATCTCGTTCGTCGTCTTCGAGCAGCTGAACAACCCGAACGCCTCGGGACCGCGCTTCTCCTTCGCGGCGCGGAAGCCCGCGGCCGCGCGGTCCATCGCCTCGTCCCAGGTCGCCGGACGGAGCTCCCCGCCCTTCGAATCCCGGACGAGCGGCGTCGTCAGACGCTCATTCCGATTCATGGGCGGAAGGGTAGCATGGAGGCATGGGCGAGGGGAGGGGCGGTGCACCGGCGCGAGGGGAGGTCGTCGACGCTCCGGTGCGGCGATTCCGTGGCGGCGTCGCGAGCACCGAGCGCGATCTCCTCGCCGTCGAGGCGCCGCTCGAGATCCGCCTCGGCTCCGAGTCGTTCACCGTCCTCATGCGTACCCCGGGAGCCGACGAGGAGCTGGTCACCGGCTTTCTGGTGAGCGAGGGGATCGTCGCCTCGGCGGAGGCGATCCGTGCCCTGAGCCGCCCGGAGTCGCTCGTCGAAGGGGACTGCGACAACTTCCTCGCCGTCGAGCTCGTCGAACCGGGCGCGGGTCCCGCGACCGAGCGCCGCTTCTTCGCCTCGGCCTCCTGTGGCGTCTGCGGCAAGAGCTCGATCGCCGACCTCGAGATCCGCGCCGAGCCGGTCGCATCCGGTCTCGTCTTCCCGGCCGGGCTCGTCGAGGCGCTGCCGGAGCGGCTGCGGGCCGCCCAGCCGGCCTTCGCCGAGACCGGCGGACTCCACGGCGCGGCGCTCTTCGACGGCGCTGGGGAGCTGCTCGCGGCGCGCGAGGACATCGGGCGCCACAACGCGGTCGACAAGCTGATCGGCTGGGCGGCGCGGAACGGCCGCCTGCCGCTCACCGATGCCGTCCTCGCCGTCTCCGGCCGGCTCGGCTTCGAGATCGCCCAGAAGGCGATCGTCGCCGGCATCCCGATCGTCGTCTCCGTCGGCGCCGCCTCGTCGGTCGCCGTCGCCCTCGCCGAGCGCTACGGCCTGACGCTGGCGACGTTCGTCAGGGCCGGATCGATGAATCTCTACGGCCGGACCGAGCGGGTCCGGCTTCCCGGGTAGCTGCCGGCCGACTCGCGCGAACCCTCGCTAGGGGCAGGTGGCGAACGCACTGCTGTCGTTCACCGCCGGGGAGGCGTGGCCGAGGACGTTGGTGTACTGCTTCGGAGGCACCGTGCTCTGCGTGTCCCGCACGGTGACCGTGTAGCCGACGTCGGTCGCCGCGGCGAAGTAGACCCAGTAGCGGTCGTTCAGGCCGCAGCCGTTGATCAGCTTGATCAGGAACTCCCAGTTGTTGGGATAGAGCGGATTGAAGTAGAAGATCGCAGAATCCGGTGTGCCGGCCGAGGCGACGAACGCGTCGGCGTGCTGGTGCTGGTAGTTCTCCCAGTTCACCTTGACCTCGAACCGGTTGTTCAGCAGGCAGACCGTCGTGGCGTCGGGGATGCAGCCGCCGGTGTCGGTGAACGAACCGCCGGCGAGGAAGACCGCCGAGTCCAGGATGCCGTCGCTGACGTCGGCGATGGCGAGCCGGATGGTGTTCTGGACCCCCGGATTGACCGGCGCTGTGAAGGTCAGCACCGTTGTCATCCCGTCCATCTGCGTGTCGAGTCCGCCGAGCTCGTTGTCGATGAAGTAGCTGCAGTTCGTCGGCGGCACCAGCGGCGGGTTGCCGCAGTTGACGTTGTTGATCGCCACCGGAGTGCTGGTTCCGGGCAGGACCGCGTAGTTCACGCCGCCCACGAAGAAGGCGAACACGTCGTTGAACTCCGAACCGACGAACTCGTTGTACTCCTCCGAGGCGAAGACGTACGAGAAGCGCACCTGGTTCCCGGTGGGAGTGAAGTGGATCGTGAGGACCGAAGCGTCCTGGGTCGCACCGCCCGGAATCAGCGCGTCGAGCTGCGCGTCGCCGGGGAGAGCGTTGTCGTCGCCGGCGCCGGGGTCGTCGTTCGGACCGGGGACGTGCAAGACCGAGCCGCTGGTGAGCAGGATCCCGCGGTCGATGCCGATGATGTCGGTGCCGACGTTGAACGTGCCCGACGCGCCGTTGGCGCCCACGTACGTGGCGCTGTTGATGACGATTCCGGACGACGGGTTGAGCAGCGCCGCCGCCATGCTGTTGGCGGTGACCGCGCCGCCGATCGGCGCGACGGTGATCGTGGCGCCTACCGGCGGGCCGGACAACAGGGCGAGAAGGGGAAGGGTGGTGCGGAGTGCGAGGGTGGAGACACGCATGGAACGAACCTCCGGAAGGCGAGCGAGGAGCGATTTCCTCGCCGCGAATTGTGCGCCTTTTTCCGCCGCCCGGCGGAGAAATTTCGGGTCCACCGCAACCAGGAAGGCACGACTGCCCTCCACCAACAACCGCCCCCAAGCACCCCCGGACCGCCCCGCCTGCCCCCATCCGTTCGCCGCAAGCGACGGCCGGTGGAAGGAATTCGGCTTCGCCGCGAAACAGGAGGGCCCCCAACCCTCCGGAATAAGAAAATCATGGGGTGTCCTGATATCAAGAAGCCGAATTCCGTCCACCCGCCGGCGCGCAGCGCCAGGACCGCGGCGCGCAACGCCAAGACCGCGGCGCGCAACGCCAGGACCGCAGCGCGCAGCGCCAGGACCGCGGCGCGCAGCGCCAAGACCGCGGCGCGCAGCGCCAAGACCGCGGCGCGCAGCGCCAAGACCGCGGCGCGCAGCGCCAGCACCGCGCCGCGCAGCGCCGTCCCCCGACCCATCGCGAGACCGATCGTGAGGCTTTCGTGACCGGACCGTTTGGCCCGAGACGACCCGGAACGGTAGTCTCAAGGGAGAAAAAGAGGAGATCCCGCCGATGAGCCAGTCCGCGCAGCCAGGTCAGCCCCGTCCGATCGCCCAGGTCGCCCACGATCTCGGCATCCACCCGGACCACCTCGTCGCCTACGGCACCGACAAGGCCAAGGTGCGTCTCGCGGCCCTCGAGTCGGGTCGACCCTACGGCAAGCTGATCCTGGTCTCGGCGCTCACCCCGACCTCCGCCGGGGAGGGCAAGACCACGATTTCGATCGGCCTCGCCCAGGGGCTCGCGGCGATCGGCGAGAAGGTGGCGCTGGCCCTCCGTGAGCCGTCCCTCGGGCCGACCTTCGGCCTCAAGGGGGGCGCCACCGGCGGCGGCAAGTCGATCGTCGTTCCGGCGGAGGAGATCAACCTCCACTTCACCGGCGACTTCCACGCCATCACCTCGGCCAACAACATGCTGGCCGCGATCCTCGACAACCACCTGCATCAGGGGAACGAGCTCGGCATCGATCCGCGCCGCGTCCTCTGGCGCCGGGTGATCGACCTCAACGACCGGGCGCTGCGCAACGTCGTCATCGGCCTGGGCGGCGCCACCGAGGGGGTGCCGCGCGAGACCGGCTTCGACATCACCCCGGCCTCCGAGATCATGGCGACCCTCTGCCTGGCCGAGAACGAGGTCGACCTCCGGGTACGGCTGTCGCGTCTGATCGTGGCGGTCCGCGCCGACGGCACGGCCGTCACCGCCGACGATCTCAAGGCGGTGGGCGCGCTGATGGTGCTGCTGAAGGACGCCCTGATGCCGAACCTCGTGCAGTCGATCGAAGGCGTGCCGGCGTTCATTCACGGCGGACCGTTCGCCAACATCGCCCACGGCTGCAACTCGATCCTGGCGACCAAGATGGCGCTGGCGCACGCCGATTGGGCGGTCACCGAGGCTGGTTTCGGCGCCGATCTCGGAGCGGAGAAGTTCCTCGACATCAAGGCGCGCTACGCCGGATTCGACGTCGCCGCGGTCGTCCTCGTCGCCACGGTGCGCGCCCTCAAGCGCCACGGCGGGGTGGCGAAAGAGAAGCTGGCCGATCCCGATCCGGCCGCGGTCGAGCGCGGCTTCGACAACCTCCGCAAGCACATCGAGAACATTCGCCTGTACGGCCGGACGCCGGTCGTGGCGATGAACCGTTTCGCCACGGACTCCGAAGAGGAGCTCGCCACCGTGCGCCGTCTGGCCGAGGCCGAAGACGTCCCTGTGGCGCTCGCCGAGATCTTCGCCAAGGGGGGAGCCGGCGGCACCGAGCTGGCGCGTGCGGTCGTGGCGCAGGCGGCGAAGGCCGAGGGACACTACACGCCGCTCTACGACTGGGAGCTGCCGGTGCGCGACAAGATCGAGGCGATCGCCACCAAGATCTACGGCGCCGCCTCCGTCGCCTACGCGAAACCGGCCCTCCGCGACCTCAAGCTGATCGAGAAGCTCGGCTACGCCGGCCTGCCGATCTGCGTCGCCAAGACCCAGAACTCCCTCTCCGACGACCCGTCCCTGGCGGGCCGCCCGAGCGGCTTCGAAGTCACCGTCCGCCGCGTCCTCCTCTCCGCCGGCGCCGGCTTCCTCGTGCCGCTCCTCGGCGAGATCATCCGCATGCCCGGCCTGCCCAAGAATCCCCAGAGCGAAGTGATGGACTGGGTCGACGGCAAAGTCGTGGGCCTCCTCGGCGGATAAAGCGGCCCCACCGACCCCGCCAGGCTGGAGCGCAGCGACAGCCCGAGCCCGGCGACCCCCCGGCAAGCGACCACCGCCCCAGGCCGGGGCAGCGATTCCTCGCCGGGGCGCCGTGGCGGGGGCCCCCGTCCTCCGGATTCTCTGAAATCCGGGGTCCCGACCAAGCCCCGGAGAGGAATC
>JBFWYP010000065.1:0-4470 GCA_050186295.1 Thermoanaerobaculia bacterium
ACACCGGGCGGGACGCGGGGGAAACGGTACTCGCCGTTCGAACCCGTGGTCGTCGAAAGCCGGGTGCCACCGGCGCTCGCCGCCTCGACGGTCGCGCCCGGAAGGACGGCGCCCGACGAATCGGTGACCTTTCCGGTGATCGCACCCACCTGCTCCTGGGCGCTCGCCGGCACGGCCAGCACGAACGCCATGAGCGCGATCGCGATGGCGGTGGCGCCGACTCTCCACCATTCTCTCTTGTACGTCATCTGATGACCTCCATCTTTGTTAATGGGTTCCTGGCACCGGAACCATTCCGGCAACCAGAAAAAAGGGGGTTAAAGATGTGACGACCCTATCACAGCGGAGGGGCGGAATCTCTAACTTCCCATGGCTCCCACGATGCCTTGAAGGAAGGCGAAGTTCGTGCCAGTTCCGAGGCTGCGGCGACCATTTGGTTGGATTTGCCAACCTGATGAAAACGAACCCTTTGCGGCCGTTGATCCGGTCGGTTGAAGGGCGATCCGCGGGCCGGCCCCGGGGGCGATTCAGCGGTTTGATTCGCACTCCAGCCAATTGGATCGAATCAGGTCCCGGAGCCCTCTTCGGGCTCTTTGGCGTCGAGCGTCAGCCGCAGGGTGCGGACCCGGTTCCCGGACACTTCGAGCACCTCGAGCTCGGCGGGTCCGAACCGGACCCGGTCACCGACGCGCGGGCGCCGGCCGAGCTCCGAGAGGACGACCCCGCCGAGAGTGTCTTCGTCCCGCGGCGACAGCTCGGTCCCCAGCTCGTCCTCCAGATCGACCACGAGCATCGACCCCGAGACCTGGTAGACACCTCCGCCGCGGTCGACCAGCTCGGGCCGTTCGGTGTCGAACTCGTCCTGGATCTCGCCCACGATCTCCTCGATCACGTTTTCGAGGGTGACGATTCCGGCGACCCCGCCGTACTCGTCGATCACGGCGGCGATATGGAGACGCTCCGTCCGCATCCGGGCGAGAAGCTTGTCGAGCGTGATCGTCTCGGGAACGAATTTCAAGGGGCGGGCGATCCGGGTCAGGTCCGAAGGTGTATCGGCAGCCCGGAACAGGTCCTTGATGTGGATCAGGCCCAGCACGCGGTCGAGGTCGCCGTCGCAGAGCGGAAAACGGGTGTGGCCGCTCTCTCGCGCCAGGCGCAGGTTCTCCTCGATCGGAGCAGCGGTCGAAAGATAGACGACGTCGCCGCGCGGCACCATGATCTGCCGGGCGTTCCGGTCGTAGAGCTCGAAGACGTTCTCGAGCAGATCGCGCTTCTGGTCGGTGAGCGACGAAGCCTCCTGGGAGGCCAGCAGGAGCCGGACTTCTTCCTCGCTGTGCGCCAGCTCGTGCTCGCTCGCCGGCTGGATGCCGACCAGCCGGAGGAGCGCGTTCGCGGTCTTGTTGAGCGCCCAGATCGCCGGGAAAGCGATCCAGTAGAAGGCGTAGAGCGGGATCGCGATGGCCAGGGAAGTCGGTCCGGGAAGGCGGATCGCGATCGATTTCGGCACCAGCTCGCCGAAGACGATGTGAAGAATGCTGACGACGACGAACGAGGTCGTGAGGGCGATGGAATGCTCGAGATCGGGGGTCATTCCGGGTACCCGGTCGATGATCGGGTGCAGAAGCCAGGCGAACGCCGGCTCGCCGACCCAACCCAGCGCGATGCTCGCCAGCGTGATTCCGAGCTGCGTCGCCGACAGGTAGGCGTCGAGATGACGAAGCATCTGGCTGGCGAGCATCGCTCGTCGCCCGCCGCGAAGGACATGCGGCTCGATCTGTGTCGGGCGCACCTTCGCCAGGGCGAACTCCGCCGCGACGAAGAAGCCGTTCAGAAAGACCAGGAGGATGCCGAGAACCAGCGCTATCCATGGGCTCATCGCGAGCTCGGAGGATCCGGAGAGGAAGAGAAGGGGTGGCATGAGTTGGATGAGTATAGGAAACCCGGGACCGCAGCCCGGCCGGGTCCGTTAGAATCGGGACGGAGGTTCGAAATGAGAAAGCACGGGATTCTTGTCGGCGGAGCGCTCCTGGTGGCCGCCCTGGGGACCGCCAGTGCAGCATGGGCACTCAATCAGGCGCGCATGTTCGGCGTCATCTCCGACGAGAACGGCAAGCCGCTCCCCGGGGTGGTCATCACGGTGACCTGCCCGGAGGTGGCGTCCATCCGGATCGACGCCAAGACCGACGCCAAGGGCAAGTGGGGTGTGACGCTGATCGACGCGACCAAGTCGCATCACTTCAAGTTCGAGAAGCCCGGCTATCAGACGATGGAGCAGGACCTGAAGCTGCCGATCGGTGCCAACGAGCGCCGCGACTTCTCGATGGCGCCGCTGGTCGCCGAGGAGAGTGCTGCGCCGAGCAGCACTGAGCTCGCCATCGGACTGTTCAACGAGGGGGCCGAAGCGTTCCAGATGGGCGACACGGTCACCGCCAAGCAGAAGATGACGGCGGCGCTGGCCGAGGATCCGACGCTCCTCGCGGCGCACGGCGCGCTGGCGTCGCTCCACGCGCAGGACAAGGAGTGGGATGTCGCGGTCGCCGAGGCGGAGAAGGTCCTCGCGGTCGAGCCGCAGAACGAACGCGCACTGCGGGTGGCCGTCGACGGCTACCGGGCGCTCGGCAAGAAGGACAAGGCCGCCGCCGCCGCGACTGCGCTGGGCGCTCTCGACCCGACCGTGGCTGCGACCGACCTCTACAACCAGGGTGTGCAGGCGTACAACGCCGGCGACATGGCCAAGGCGCTCGGCTTCTTCGAGAAGTCGGCGGAAGCGAACGCCGACTACGCCAAGGTGCACTACATGCTGGGGATGTGCTACGTCTCGAACGGTCAGAACGCCAAAGCCAAGCAGAGCATGGAGACGTTCATCGCCAAGGCGGCGGCGGACGATCCGGACCTCGCGACCGCCAAGGAGATGCTGGCCTACCTCAAGTGACGCGCGCGCGCGTCGTCCTCGGGCCCGGACGCGAGAAGTCGGTGCTCGACGGTCATCCCTGGATCTTCTCCGGCTCGGTGGCGCGCGAGGAGAACGGGGCCGGAGCCGCGCTCGCCGAGATCGTTGCGAGCGACGGCCGCACGCTGGGCGTCGGGTTCTACAGCGCCGGCTCGAGAATCCGGGTGCGCCGGCTCGCGCCGCCGGGGACGGCGATCGATCGTGCCTTCTTCACCGGGAAGCTGACGGCGGCCGCCGCCTGGCGGCGCGGGTTCCTGCCCGAGCGCACCACCGGGTACCGGGTTCTCAACGCCGAAGGCGACGGGGTCCCCGGCTGGACCGTCGACCGCTTCGGCGATGTCCTGGTGAGTCAGATCACGGTCGCCGGTCTCGAAGGCCTGAAGGAGGAGGCCTACGCTGCGCTTGCCGCCCTCTGGCCGGAGAGCCGGATCCTCCATCTCGGCGACATCGCCGCACGCAAGGAGGAGAAGCTCCCGCGCCGCAACGAGTGGATCGCCGGCGACGAGCTCCCCGAATCCGGTTTCGAGGAGTGCGGGCTGCGCTTCGTCGCCGAGCTCGCCGGCGGTCAGAAGACCGGCTTCTACTGCGACCAGCGGGACAACCGGCGGCGGGCCGCGCAGCTGGCCGGCGATCGCGCGGTCCTCGACCTCTTCGCGCACAGTGGAGCCTTCAGCCTGCACGCGCTCCGGGGTGGCGCGCGATCGGTGACGATGGTGGACTCGGCGGCCCGTCTGCTCGAGCTCGCGCGGCGCGGGATCGCGGAAAACGGGCTCGACGCCTCGCGAGCCGGGCTCGTCGCCGCGGATGTGTTCGAGGACCTGCGGAGCCGCCGCGAAACGTACGATCTCGTCGTCTGCGATCCGCCGCCGCTGGCGCGTCGCAAGGAGCACGTCGAGCGCGCGGCCCGCGCCTACAAGGATCTCAATCGTCTGGCGCTCGAGAGGCTCACGCCGGGCGGCCTCCTGATGACCTTCAGCTGCAGCGGTGCGATCGACTCGAAACTGTTCCGCCAGATCCTGTTCGCGGCGGCGGTCGAGGCGCGGGTCGATCTGGCGCTCGTCGAGCCGCTCGCCGCGGCGCCCGATCACCCGGTTTCGGTCTTCCACCCGCAGGGCGAATACCTCAAGGGCTGGCTCGCCGTGGCGCGCGGGAGGCTCGGTTGACAGCGCCGCGCCGCGCTTGCTAAGTTCCAGCGCCGCAGCGGCTTATCGCGGCGCTGCAGGACGGTGGGCGGCAGTCTCGGAGGCCCGTAGCTCAGTTGGTTAGAGCGCAACGTTGACATCGTTGAGGTCGGTGGTTCGAGCCCACTCGGGCCTACCAGTCGCGCTCCCCCGTTCCGCAGGTATTCCGGCAGGACCCAGTACGGCAGCCAGGCGCTTAGCTCAGCTGGTTAGAGCGCTACCTTCACACGGTAGAGGTCCCCGGTTCGAGCCCGGGAGCGCCTACCAGGTTGCTCGACGCGCCGCCCTCCGCGTCTCGCCCGCGAGACGGGGCTGCGGCACCGATCCGAACCCCGACCC
>JBFWYP010000066.1:0-4382 GCA_050186295.1 Thermoanaerobaculia bacterium
CAGGCGGGTAGGACGTTGCAGAGCTGGACGGCCCGGATCCCGTCGTCGATCTCCCGGGATCCACTCCACCACTTCTTCGGCGCTTCGCTGGCGACATGACTTCGACGCAAGCCCACTACGAAGCCCTGTTCGCCAGCGTCGTCGAGCGACTCGGTGCGCTGTCTCCCCAGACGATGACGGCCGTGATCGGATTCACTGCCGGCGGCCCGGTCTCGATGGTCCGGGTTCCAGGGCAACACGCCTTCGTGACGTGCGAGCTGTCGCTGGTTCCGGAACAGATCCCCGGTGCGGAAGGCGAGCGCTTCGAGCTCCTCTGTCGCCTGCCCCTTTCCGAAGATGAGACGCAGGACCTGCTCACGGGCCTCGGAGCGCTCTCGATGGAAGCGGAGCTCGGCGATGGTCACGCGATCGACGTGTCGGGCCTCGAAGTCGCGCCTTTGCTGACGATCGTCCGACTGAGCCACTTTTCATCCGCGGTCGTGGATGGCGAGCGGTACGGTATCTACGAAGTGCTGCCGGGCTAGCGTGGCATGCCGCCTGACAACCCGCTCGAGTGGAAGGCTCGGCTTCGCCCGTCCGCCGCTCGGATCATGATCCGCTAGACGACGAGACCGGAGGACGCCATGGGCCTTCTGACCTTCAGCCTCAACGTCACCCTGGACGGCTGCGTCGATCACCGGGAGGGGATCGCCGACGACGAGACGCACGAATTCTTCACCCGGCTCATGAACGAGGGCGGGGCGATGCTGTGGGGCCGCGTCACCTACGAGATGATGGAGAGCTACTGGCCCGCGGTTGCCCGCGGCGAGGTGGAGGCACCGCCGGCGACGCGCGAGTGGGCCGAGAAGCTCGAGGCCAAGCCGAAGTACGTGGTCTCCTCGACGCGATCCGAGTTCCCCTGGACCAACAGCCACCACCTCACGGGCGACCTGCGCGCGGCCGTCGAGACGCTCAAGGAGGCGACCCCGGCCGGCGTGCTTCTCGGCAGTGGCCAGCTCGCGACCGCGCTGGACCGGCTGAACCTGATCGACGAGTACCGGTTCCTCGTCCATCCCAGGATCGCCGGCCACGGCCCGACCCTTTTCGAGAGAGGTCTGCCGGGCACGCGGCGGCTCGAGCTCCTCTCGGCGCAACCGTTCCGCAACGGGGCGGTCGCCATGCACTACCGGTGCGCGCGCTGAGCCGGTTCATGCCGCCTGACGACATGCTGCACTCGGGCAGGCCTCGCCCGGTTGCCCGGGAGCTCCTGATCCAGCGGACAGCAACACAACGAAGGGTCTGAATCGGATGGCCAACTTCGCGACCGTCGTGCGGAATCCGAAGCTCTACTGGGCGTGGACCCTCTTCGTCCTGGTCGCTCTTGTCGCGGCCTATCCCGTCGATCCCTACGTCTTCGGCTTCGCCAGCCTCGGCCTCGCCTGGGCGACCGGTGGGATCGGAGTCGTCGGCCTGGCGGCGGTCGTGCTCTCGAAGACGGCCACTGCGCGGGCCAGGCTCGCGGTGGGCGCCGCGCTCCTGATCGCAGGCGTTGCGTTGGCCGTCTCGTTCCGGATTCTCGGCGGCTTCCGGTGGGCATAGTCTAGGGCCCGCATGGGCGTCGGGACCGGACTTCGTGGAGCCACTCGTGGTGTGCCGCGGACACGCTTCGCGCGGACGCACGGTCGTCCCGGGAGCTCGTACGCCAGCGGGCGGTCCGGCCGCCACCACCGCCCATGAAGCTCCTCGATTTCTTCCGGGGCCGTCGCGACGGCAAGGGAGCGGTCGCGCCCGAGGACCTGGAGCCGAAGCCGGAGGAGTGGAGCGTCGTGACCATCCGCAACGCCGAGCTCGGCCAGTCCGTCGTCATGCGCGTCCGTTTCGAGAAACCGGGTCGAGCCGACCTCGCGACCCTGCGTGCGGCAATCGTCGTCAAGTGGCCGTACGAGAGCGAGAATCGGATGCCGCCGCCCGAGACCAATCGGCTGCAGCTCGACTTCGAGCGGGCACTGGACCCTCTCATGCCGAGCGAGGAATCCGAGCTGGTCCACGTGTCGACGGGGCTGGGCCTGAAGGAGTGGATCTTCTACGCCAGGGACAGCGGGATCTTCCTCGAGCGATTCAACGAGCTTCTCGCGGGCCATCCGGCCTATCCCCTCGAGATCGAGATCTACGACGACCCCGACTGGAAAGTCTGGGCGGAGATGGTGGATTCGCTGAGAGAGCGGACCGATTCGTGACGGGCCCCGGCCGGCTCGAGCGGCTATTCTGGCTCCGGCTCCCGGGAGCCGCGAAACAGGAGAACCGCTGATGTCCAAGGTCACACCGTTCCTGATGTTCGACGACCAGCTCGAGGCGGCGATGGAGTTCTACGCCGCGACCTTCCCGGACTCCGAGATCCGGAACGTCGCGCGCACCGGCGGCGACGGTCCGATCACCTCCGCCGAGTTCGTCGTCGGCGGTCAGCTCTTCATGGGTTACAACGGCGGCTCGTACTTCCGGTTCTCCGAAGGCTTCTCGCTCTTCGTCGACTGCGAGGACCAGGCCGAGGTCGACCGCTACTGGGACGCGCTCGTCGCGGCCGGGGGAGAGCCGATGCATTGCGGCTGGATCAAGGATCCGTTCGGCCTCACCTGGCAGATCGTCCCGCGACGGTTCATGGAGCTGATCCGCGACCGGGACTCCCGGAAGGTCGGCGCCGTGATGAAGGCCATGATGACGATGGTCAAGCTCGACGTCGCCGCGCTCGAGCGCGCGTACGACGAGGCATAGCAGCGCGCGGCGCGGCGGAGCCCCGGGGCGCTGCGAACGGTCCCGGGGCTACGGCTTGGCGTCGAGGAAGTCGTTCACCCAGGGGACGACGATGGAGCTGCGCTCCAGCAGGGTCACGTGGGTGGTGTCGGGCAGGACGGCGAGGCGCGATGCGGAGCGCGGTCCGAGGTCGCCGTGGGTCCCGCCGCCCTTCAGCCGGAACATCTCCGCGACGTGCTCGAGGCGGATGCCGTCGGCATCGCCGTGGACGAAGAACATCGGGGCGGTGGTCGCTCCGAACTGAGCGGCCGTCAGATCGATCTGTTTCGAATCGGCGGCGACCATGCGGTCGACGAAGTCGGAGAACCGCTCCGGAGTCGGGCTCAGCCGCAGGTACTCGGACTCGAGCGGCGAGCCCTTGAAGAGCTCCGCGGTGATCTTCCCGATCGCGTCGCTCCCCTCCTGGACCATGCCGTCACGGCGGTACGGGGCCGACAGGATGACCACCTTGCGCACCCGGTCCGGATGCCGCACGGCCATCTGCATGGCGACGCCGCCGCCCATGCTGTAGCCGATGAGATCCGCCCGGGGAACTTTCAGGTAGTCGAGCAGGGCCGCGACGTCGTCGGCGAGGTTCTCGGCGGTGGGATCGCGATCGATGTCGGCCGTCCGCCCGTGACCCTGCATCTCGACGGCGATGACCCTGCGCGTCCCGGAAAGCCCGTCGATCCATCCCTCCCAGTTGATGGGGATGGTCATGAACCCGCCGTGGAGCAGCACCACCGGATCGCCGCTGCCGTGGACCTCGTAGTACATCCTGAGTCCGTGGACGGGGGCGTAGCCCGTGACCGGAGTTGGCTCTGCCGCTGCGGCCGGAACCGCCGGTGCCATCGCCACCGCCAGTACCCACGCCACTCCCGGCAAGGCCTTTGTCCGCATCGCAGTCTCCCTCCGTCTCGTCGAGACATTCGCTGATTCCAGGGCTTCCGGGTCCCCTCCGGACGAGAGGACCGGAGACGCCTCGGGCTTCGGGCTCGACGGTCCGTTCAGGCGCTCGCCATCGTGGCGAGGACCTCGTCGAGCTGATCGTACTGCTGACCCGCTCCGCCCGAAGCTCCGGATTCGAGCGCCTGCAGGCAGGCCTCGTCGGAGGGGAAGAGCTCGTGGAGAACCTGGCGCGTCCTGCCGTCGGTTTCCTCGAACGTCAGGGTGGAGATCGAGCCCTCGGCGCTCTCCTCGTTCGTCCAGACGATGCGAGAGTACGGCGTCACCTCGAGGTACTTGCCGAAGAACGCCATCGGCTGCTCGAAGTCCGGGTGCTGGAACACGAAGCGGTAGGAGCCGCCCGTGCGGGCGTCGAGCTCGCAGGAAACGAAGGTGATGCCGAACGATTTCGGGGTCCACCAGCGCTGGATCAGCTCGGGCCGGGTCCAGGCCTCGAAGACGAAGCGCGCGGGGACGTCGAAGGTTCGGGTGATGACGAGCTCGCGCTCGGACTTCCGTTCGACGGTCGTGGGGTGGCTCATGAGGAGGGGCTCACTTTCTCTTCTTCCGTGAAGGTACGTTTTCGGTCCGTCGAAGTTCCTCGACGACCCGTTCGAGATCGTCGAAACGCGCGTGCCAGAGCTGACGGTACCTTTCGATCCAGGCCGCCA
>JBFWYP010000067.1:0-3474 GCA_050186295.1 Thermoanaerobaculia bacterium
CTCCTTCGCAGTTGCGACCGCGAGCTCGAGGCCTCGCTGCTCGGCACTGTCGGGGGTGCCGGCTAGAAAGAGCAGGAGTGTCGCAAGAGCGAACATGACTGCACCGCCGCCTAACGGATCATGAGCTGAGCGGCAACAGGGCGAAGCCCTGTTGTCCGCTCGAGCGAGTTGTTAGACGACGCGCCACTAGCGGCGCCCGACAGTTCTTTGCGTAGGGCCTCTATCTCGGGCACTGCATTATCCGAAAGCTTCGTTCGAGTGCACCGATCAGTCACGAGCTTTCCGCGTTTGGAAGTGCGGGCATACACGAGGTACTCCTGGCCCGCTTCGAACTGAAAAGAACAATCGCCTTCCGTGCGACCGGTGAACACTTTGGCAGTCTCAAACTGCCCACCCGCAAGGTATTCCGTGATGACGAAGGTGGTTCGAAAGCCATGCCGTTCATAGAACTGGTCCGTGTCCTCGAACTTGGTCCGGCCTCGAAACTTCAACTGGAGCCATATCGACAGCCGTTCAAACATCGACTGCTTGTCTTCCACGCTCTTGGCAACGCCTCGGAAGATTGTGTCGTGGTTCGCGACCGCGTATGAAAGAGGCTGTTCGCCGCCGCAGATACAGGCCTTCGAATCTCGCGCGCCGATCAAGACCATCGAAACGAAGAGCGCGACAGAGGTGAGCGCTGAGCGCAAGGTGATGTTTCCCGCGTCGTCTAACTATTGATTCGACGACGCTGGGTTCGGTGATACGCGTCGGGTGGGGGGACGGTGGGGGTGGTCGGTCGGGGTTGTGGGGATTGCCGCATCTCCTTGCCTCCACAGCTTGTTGCGAGGGTAGCACCGTTGGGGTGAGGCCCGGGAAAAGGGGCGGGTTTTGTCGTGTAGCGCCGGTTGGCGGGTGTTATGGGTCGTCGAGCGGGCTGCGGACTCCCAGGCCGCCGCGGTTGAGGACGTGGGTGTAGATCATCGTCGTCGACACCTCGCGGTGGCCGAGGAGCTCCTGCACCGTGCGGATGTCGTGGCCGCTCTCCAGCAGGTGCGTCGCGAACGAGTGCCGGAGCGTGTGCGGCGTCGCGGGCTTCGCGATGCCGGTGGCGGCGAGCGCGCGGCGGAGCGCCCGCTGCACGCGGCGCGGGTGCAGGTGCCAGAGGAAGAGCTGCTGCGTGCGCGGATCGCTCGCCCCCTCCGCGGCCGGGAAGACCCAGCGCCAGAGCCAGCTCGTCCCGGCGCCCGGGTACTTGCGCGCCAGCGAATCCGGCAGCGGCACCGGCAGCGCGTCCGGCCCGCGCCCGCTCTCGTGGAGTCGGCGCAGCCGGGCGAGGTGCTCGCGGAGCGGCGCCGCGAGCGCGCGCGGCAGCGTCGTCCGGCGATCGCGGTTCCCCTTGCCCGAGCGCACCGCGACCTCCCCGCGGTCGAGATCCAGATCCTGGACGCGCAGCCGGAGCGCCTCGTGCAGCCGCAGACCCGAACCGTAGAGGAGGCGCGCCACCAGACCTTCGACCCCCTCGATCGCGGCCAGGACCTTGCGCACCTCGTCGCGCGAGAGCACCACCGGCAGCCGCTTCGGCCGCTTCGCCCGCACCGCCGGCGGCAGGACGCCGAGCGGCACCTCGAGGACCTCGCGGTAGAGGAAGAGGAGCGCCGCGAGCGCCTGGTTCTGGGTCGACGGGGAGACCTTCGCGGCGACCGCCAGGTGCGAGAGGAAGGCGGCGATCTCCGGCCCGCCCATCTCCGTCGGATGCCGCTTGCCGTGGAAGAGGACGTAGCGGCGCACCCAGTGGCGGTACGCCTGCTCGGTCCGCAGGCTCCGCCGGCGCCGCCGGCACTCCGAGCTCAGCCGGTCGAGGAGGCGCGGCGCCGCCGGTGGCCGGGGCGGCGCGCCGGGGCCGCGCGGAGAGGGATCGTCCACGCCTCTCCCGGACGCGGTCCGGGCGCCGAATCTGGCGATCCGGGGAGTTACGGCCGGTCTGTCGGGATCAGGAGAAGGAAACTGGTGGAGCTGAACGGGATCGAACCGTCGACCTCTTGAATGCCATTCAAGCGCTCTCCCAACTGAGCTACAGCCCCACTGGCGCCGCGGATCTTATGCGACGCGGCCGCTTCCGGACAAGCCGAGGGCGCGGGCGATGGCGGCCCGGAGGGCGTCCACGCCCTGACCCGAGACCGCCGAGACCGGGTAGGCGCCGTTGCCGCGACCCGGCTCCTCGGGCGCCAGGCGGTCGATCTTGTTGTGCACCTCGATCACCTTCGAGCGCTCGATCCCCAGATCGTCCATCACCTCGAGCGCGACCTCCTTCTGGTCGTGCCAGCGCGGGTGGCTGCGGTCGATGACGTGGAGGACGACGTCGGCCTGGGCGATCTCGTCGAGCGTCGAGCGGAACGAGGCGACCAGATGGTGCGGGAGCTTGCGGATGAAGCCGACCGTATCGGCGAAGACCGCGATCGTGCCACGGTCGTCGATCGCGCCGCGGCGCAGGCGCGAGTCGAGCGTCGCGAAGAGGCGATCCTCGGCGAGCGTCTCGTCGCGCGTCAGGCGGTTGAAGAGCGTCGACTTGCCGGCGTTGGTGTAGCCGGCGAGCGCCACCACCGGCACGCCGGCACGGCCGCGTCGGTGCTCCTTGCGCATGCGGTCGATCTGCACCAGGTCGGCCTTGAGCTTGGTGATGCGGCGGCGCATCATCCGGCGGTCGGCCTCGAGCTGCGATTCGCCTTCGCCGCCGCGCACGCCGATGCCGCCCGCCTGGCGCGAGAGGTGCTGCCACTGCTTGGTGAGGCGCGGCAGCAGATACTGGAAGCGCGCCAGCTCCACCTGGGTCCGCGCCTCGCGGCTGCGGGCGCGCTGGTCGAAGATCTCGAGGATCAGACCGCTCCGGTCCATCACCTGGACGCGCACGATCTCCTCGAGATTCTTCACCTGCCCGCCCGAGAGGTCGTCGTCGAAGATCACCAGGTCGGCGTCGAGCCGCGCCACTTCGTCGCGCACCGCGAGCGCCTTGCCCGAGCCGATGAACGTCTTCGGGTCGAGCGCCTTGCGCGCCTGGATGGTCTCGCCGGCGACCTCCACCCCGGCCGTGTCGGCGAGGGCGGCGAGCTCGGCGAGATGCTCTTCCGCTTCGAAACCGGAGAGGCCGGGGAGGGCGACGCCGACGAGATAGGCGCGCCGCTTTTCGCCCGGCGGCCGTGCCGCCCGCATCGGGGGCGCGGAGCTCTCCTTCGTGTCGTCGCTCGTACGCGATTGCCGGGCAGCCAAGGCGGTCAAGGATACCGCCTTTCCGCTTCCGGCCTTAGGATGGAGGAGTGAGCGACACCGGATTCGTCGACGAGCGCCCGGCCGGTCCGCGGATCGATCCGCGGTGGGGCGTGGCGCTGGTGACGCTCCTCGCGCTGGCGACCGTCTTCTGGCCGCGGGCGACGAAGGAGCCGCCGTCCGAAGGCGGCTTCCTGCTCGACGACGGCGGCCGCCCGGTGCCGATCTCGC
>JBFWYP010000068.1:0-3366 GCA_050186295.1 Thermoanaerobaculia bacterium
GCCGCGGCACGGGCGCTGATGGACAAGTCGCCGAACGAGCGCACCGGTGTTCTCTCGACCGCGCTCAGCTTCCTAGACCTCTACCGCGACCCGATCCTGGCCCAGAACACCGCCGTCTCGGACGTCGCGCTCGAAGACCTGGTGAGCCACGAGCGGCCAGTCAGTCTCTACCTGACGGTCCCGCCGTCCGACCTCAGCCGCACCCGGCCGCTCGTCCGGCTCCTCCTGAACCAGGCCTGCCGGCGCCTGACGGAGCGGATGGACTTCTCGGCGGGTCGGGGGAGAGGGGCGGGGAAGCACCCGCTCCTCCTGATGCTCGACGAGTTCCCCGCGCTCGGGAAGCTCCAGTTCTTCCAGGAGTCGCTGGCCTACCTCGCCGGCTACGACATCCGGGCAATGCTCATCACCCAGGATCTCTCGCAGCACCAGGGCGTCTACGGCAAGCAGGAGTCGATCACGGCGAACTGCCACGTCCGCATCGCCTTCGCTGCCAACAAGCCGGAGACCGCGGAGTTGCTGTCGCAGATGGCAGGCGACACCACGGTCTCCCACAAGCAGATCTCCTACCGCGGCGGGAGCCTGATGATGGGCGACAGGAACACCACCCAGCAGGAGATTCGGCGCCGGTTGCTCACTCCCGACGAGGCGATGCGTCTCGATCCCGACCACGAGGTGGTGTTCGTCGCAGGGCAGCAGCCCCTGTACGTCGCGAAGTCCCGCTACTTCGTGGACCGGGAGCTTTCCAGGCGAGCGTATCTCTCGGCGCCCGCGACATCGGGTCGCGCGAGTCGGACTCCCTCCCCTTGGGAGAAGTTGGCACCCATTTCAGGCTTGTGCGCGCCAGCCATCGAGGCTTCGGGCCCGTTCGGCGCCCTCACCTCAACGCTCGACCGCGAACGAGCACTCGACGAGGAAATCGGCCGTCGGGCCTGATTCTCCGAAGCCACCCGCGGCACCTCAACATCTGTTGACATACTCTCAACGCTTGTGTAGTGTCCCCGTCCATGCGGCAGGGACCACACGACGAGCAGCGGCAGCGCTGGACTGAGGGGCTGGTCCGCGAGCTGGGGGAGACCATCGTCGGCGCCCTCAGAAACGACGACCTGGTCGAGGTGCTGCTCAACCCGGACGGGCGGATCTGGCTCGACTCGCGCACCGAGGGGATGTACGACTCCGGCTCGCGGCTGCTGCCGCAGGAGGCGGAGGCAATCCTCGCCTCGATCGCCGGCATGCTCGGGTCCCAGATCGACGCCGAGCACCCGATCATCGAGGCCGAGCTGCCACTCGACGGGAGCCGGATCGAGGGCATGGTGCCGCCGCTCGTCGCGAGCCCGTGCTTCGCGATCCGGAAACGGGCGACGCGGGTCTTCCCGCTCTCGCACTACATCGAAACCGGTTCGATGACTGTGGCTCAGGCCGAATTGCTCCGGTCGGCGATCGCCGAGCGGCGCAACATCCTGGTCTCCGGTGGTACGGGCTCGGGCAAGACGACGCTCGTCAACGCGATCCTCGACGAGATGGTCCGGCTCGGCGAGCCGAGCGAACGCTTCATCCTGCTCGAGGACACGGTCGAGCTCCAGTGCACCGCCGAGAACCACACGGCGCTCCGCACCACACGCCACGTCGACCTCGCCACCCTGGTCAAGGCGACGATGCGGCTCAATCCCGACCGGATCATCATCGGTGAGGTCCGCGGGCGCGAGGCGCTCGACCTCCTCAAGGCCTGGAACACCGGTCACCCCGGCGGCTGCACGACAGTCCACGCCAACAACGCAATCGCCGCCCTGCAGCGGCTCGACCAGCTCGCGCAGGAGGCGGGGGTGCCCTCCCAGCGCGCCCTGATCGCCGACACCGTCGGCCTCGTCGTCCACATCGAGGGAGGGAGTCGCGGCCGCCGCGTCTCCGAGCTCGTTCGTGTCGCCGGCCTCGCCGGCGACGGCAGCTTTCAACTCGAGCCGATTGCGGCTCGGCTTACCGAGGAGGAGTGACAAGCCATGAAGCACTGGAGGGAGAAGGGACAGAAGCTCGGGGCGCTCGCCGCTCTCTGGATGTTGACCTCACCGGCCGCCTTCGCGACCACGGGCGGAACGTCGATGCCGTGGGACGAACCGCTCATTCGCATCCAGGAGAACCTCACCGGCCCGGTCGCGAGCGCGATCATCATCATTGCCGTCGCGCTCGCTGGCGTGATGTGGGCGCTCTCTGACCACGGCACCGGCATGCGCCGGGTGTCGCAGGTCATCTTCGGCGCCGGCGTGGCGCTCGGCGCGGTGAGCTTCGTCACGGCACTCGGCTTCTCCGGGGCAGTTCTCTGATGACCGTGAAGCGAAGGTCGCTCCGGACCGTGCCGCTGCACAGCTCGCTGACGCGGCCGATCCTCCTGGGCGGGGCCGAGCGCGACCTCGTGATCATCGAGGTGAGCGTGATCGCGGCGCTGCTCTTCGGCGTCGGCTTCCGCTTCGCGAGCTTGAGCCTGGCGCTGCTCCTCGGCACGGTCGGCCACCGGATCCTGGTCTGGATCGGCCGCCAGGACCCCCAGGCGACACGCGTTTTCGCCCGTCACCGGCTCTACCAGCCGTTCTACCCGGCGACGGCGGCAGTCGGCGCGCCGATCTCGCGCGTGCCTGTCTTCCGGGGGGACACACGATGATCCTGCGCGAGCATCGGCACAAGCCGCAGGGTCTCGCCGACCTCCTGAACTGGGCCGCCCTGGTCGGCGAGGGGATCGCCGTCAACAAGGACGGCTCATTCCTCGCCGGCTGGAGCTACACCGGTCCCGACCTCGACGCCGCCACGGCCGAGGAGCTGGCGCTTCTCTCGCAGCACTTCAACCAGGCGCTCCTGCCGCTCGGCGACGAGTGGCTCCTGAACGCCGACGCCATCCGGCGGCCGAGCCGCGACTACCCGCCGCCGGGTCCCTTCCCGGACCCGGTCTCGGAGCTTCTCGACGAGGAGCGCCGCGAGCAGTACGAGTCGGGCCGCCGCAACTTCGAGACGACCTACACCCTCTGCGTTTCGTGGCTGCCGCCTGACGAACTCCAGTCGAGCCTTGCGCGCTGGTTCATCAGCGGCGAGGACCGCAAGGGGCCGGACTGGCGGGCCCAGGTCGACACCTTCGTCGACCGGCTGGAGGACATCGAGGATCGCCTCTCGGCGTCGCTGGCGCTCACCCGCCTCACGTCCGAGGCGCTGCTGACGCACCTGCACACCTGCCTGACCGGGCTCTACCACCGCGTCTCGGTGCCGGACACGCCCTGCTACCTCGACGTCCTGCTCGCGTCGCAGGACCTCTACGGCGGATTCAGTCCGCGGGTCGGCGACCGGCACCTGCGGGCGATCTCGGTCACGGGCTTCCCCCACGAGTCG
>JBFWYP010000069.1:0-2846 GCA_050186295.1 Thermoanaerobaculia bacterium
GTGATCCTGCCGTTCACCGTCCTGCGCCGGCTCGACTGTGTGTTGGAGCCGACCAAAGCCAAGGTGATCGACCGGCACGCGAAGCTGAAGGGCGGCGACCTGAAGAGCCTCGACGTGGTGCTGAACAAGGTCGCCGGCGTGCCGTTCCACAACACCAGTCCGCTCGACTTCCGCCGCCTGCTCGGCGCCCCCAACGACATCGCCGCCAACCTGACCGCCTACGTGAAGGGCTTCTCCGCGGACGTGCGAGAGATCTTCCTGCAGCGCTTCAAGCTGCCGGAACAGATTGCCAAGCTCGACGAGGCGAACCTGCTCTTCCAGGTGGTGCAGCGCTTCGCCGCCGTCGACCTGCACCCCGAGGCGGTGCCGAACCACCAGATGGGGCTGGTGTTCGAGGAGCTGATCCGGCGCTTCGCGGAGCAGTCGAACGAGACCGCCGGCGAGCACTTCACGCCGCGCGAGGTGATCCGGCTGATGGTGAACCTGCTGTTCATCGAGGACGCCGACGTGCTCACCCGGCCGGGCATCATCAAGACGCTCTTCGACCCCGCCTGCGGCACCGGCGGCATGCTCTCGGTAGCCGAGGAGTACCTGCGCGAGGTGAACCCCGAGGCGCACCTCGAGGTCTTCGGCCAGGAGCTGAACGACGAGAGCTTCGCCATCTGCAAGTCGGACATGATGGTCAAGGGCCAGAACCCGGCCCGCATCGCGCGCGGCAACTCGTTCAGCGAGGACGGCCACGCCGGTGCCCGCTTCGACTACATGCTCTCCAACCCGCCCTTCGGCGTCGAATGGAAGAAGGTCGAGCAGGTCATCCGCGACGAGGCCGAGACGCTGGGCTTCGCCGGCCGCTTCGGCGCCGGCCTGCCGCGCATCAACGACGGCTCGTTCCTGTTCCTGCAGCACATGATCGCCAAGATGAAGCCGGCGCAGGAGGGCGGCAGCCGCATCGCCATCGTCTTCAACGGCTCCCCGCTGTTCACCGGCGACGCCGGCTCGGGCGAGAGCGAGATCCGCCGCTGGATCATCGAGAACGACTGGCTGGAGGCCATCGTCGCCCTGCCCGACCAGCTCTTCTACAACACCGGCATCAACACCTACGTGTGGATCGTCACCAATCGGAAGCCGGCGGCGCGCAAGAGGAAGATCCAGCTCATCAACGCCGTCGCGCTGTTCAGGAAGATGCGCAAGTCGCTCGGCAACAAGCGCAACGAGCTGGGCGACGACGACATCGCCGCCATCACCCGCCTCTACGGCGACTTCGCCGAGACGAAGCAATCGAAGATCTTCCGCAACGAGGATTTCGGCTACCGCCGCATCACCGTCGAGCGCCCGCTGAAGCTCAACTTCCAGGTCTCGCCCGAGCGCCTCGCCCGCCTCGCAGACGAGAGCGGTTTCCAGAACCTCGCCACCAGCAAGAAGAAGGGCGCCGCCGGCCTGAAGGAGATCGAGGCCGGCAAGGCGCTGCAGGAAGCGATCCTCACCGCCCTGCGTACGATGGACGCCGGTGCGTTGTACCGCAGCCGCACCGATTTCGACGCCGCGCTCCAGCAGGCGATTAAGGCCGCGCACGTGACGCTGCCGCCCGCCCCCAAGAAGGCCATCCTGTTTGCCCTCTCCGAGCGCGACGAGGAGGCCGCCGTCTGCACCGATCCCAAGGGCCACCCTGAACCCGACCCCGATCTGCGCGATACCGAGAACGTGCCACTGACCGAGGCCGTCGCGAACTACTTCAAGCGCGAGGTGCTACCGCACGTAACTGACGCCTGGATCGACGAGTCGAAGACGAAGGTCGGCTATGAGATCCCGCTGACGCGGCACTTCTACGAGCACAAGCCGCTGCGGTCGCTGGCGGAGATCGAGGCGGAGATACAGCAGCTCGAACGCGAGATTGCGCATCGCTTAGCTAGCTTGAGCTCATCGTGCTGAGCGAAGAGACCGTTCGGCTACGATTCCTCGCTCAGGTGAATCCATCGAGGCGAGAAGTGGCCCACTTGCCGGAGGAAACCCCGGTGAGCTTCGTTCCCATGGAAGCGGTCGGTGAATTCGGCGGAATCCGCGACGTCCAGACTCGGCTCGTAGGAGAGGTCCGCCAAGGATACTCGTACTTCCGCGACGGCGACGTACTCCTTGCGAAGATCACGCCCTGTTTCGAGAACGGCTAGGGCGCGCTGGCCAATGGACTAGCGAATGGGATCGGCTTTGGAAGCACTGAGCTGATCTGCCTCCGCCCAGGTCGCGGCATCGATGCGCGATACCTATTTTACGTCACTATCTCGCACATCTTTCGCGCTTACGGCGCGGCAGCGATGACCGGCGCTGCGGGTCAGCAACGTGTTCCGGACAGCTTCATCCGCGACTTTCGCGTTCCGGCCCTCCCGAGCCGCACGCAGCGCGCCATCGCTGACTTCCTCGACCGGAAGACGCGGGCTATCGACGACCTGATCCGCAAGAAGGAGCGCCTGATCGAGCTGCTCCAGGAGAAGCGCCAGGCACTCATCACCCAAGCCGTCACAAAGGGCCTCGACCCGAACGTGCCGATGAAGGACTCCGGTATTCCGTGGCTGGGGGAGATCCCGGCGCATTGGGAAGTGAAGAAGCTCCGTTGGGTTCTGCGGGAACCTCCTCGCAATGGAGTTTCTCCTCCCAATTCGGGCGCAGCAACCGTACCGACGTTTTCCATCGCGGCGGTGCGAGATGGCATCGTTCGTATCGCCGAATTCGCAGAGATCGACGCCTCGGATGCGTGTCCATTTCGAGTTGGGCGCGGCGATGTTCTTGTCATGCGGGGGAACGGTAGCCTCGACCTTGTTGGGTCCGCTGGTATCGTCAACGAAGAGCCTCCT